>JACAVV010000019.1 GCA_024648695.1 Nitrospina sp. | reverse complement strand
GTGAAAAGTACCTCAAAAGTTCCCTAAATTTCTTGGTCGAAATTCGGGCGCGTTTTAAAATCGGGTTTCGCCGCTTCATAACTACATTTTAGCCCTCTTTGGAGGACGTTAACTAGTCATGAACCTTTTTTTAAATTTTGAGATACCTCATTTGAGGTTTCGCCGGTTTTTTTTGGGGATACTTTGATAAAAACTGTTAACTAACCAGGTAAATTTTCTTGAATTTTTTTATTAAAGGATTCATCTCATAAAACTAATCTTAAAACCATAAATGAATGGTAAATAAAGGATATGAACTCACTTTCACTTAGAAATGTTTTACATATATTTTTCAAACGTAAAAAAACAATCCTATATTTTGGCATTAGCGTTTTCACTCTAATTGCCGTTGGAACCTTTTTGATCAGTCCTAAATATCAGGCAAGTGCCAAAATTCTGGTAAAACCTGGAAGAGAGGATCAGGTTACCTCAACATCGGTGATGAGAGATGCGCCTAAAGTGGTATATCAGTTTAATGAAGACAGGCAGAAAAATTCTGAAGTCCAGATATTAACAAGCCGGGTATTGATTGAAAAGGTCGTGGAACTATTAGGGCCTACGGTGATTTTCCCCAGTTTAAAGGAAGATAAGCCAGGCATTTTATCCACTGTATTCTCATTTTTACCCAAGACCACTAATGAACGGTTTCAGTCGGATTTGGATATTGCGGTCAAAAAATTTGAAAAGAAGTTGTGGGTGGGGAGCATTAAAGATTCCAGCATGATTAAGGTAACTTTTAAGCATAAGGATCCGGAGTTGGCCGCCAAAGTGGTGAATAGCCTGGTGAGCCAGTATATGGAATTGCATCTGGATATTCATAAACGTAATAAAACTTATGATTTTTTTAAAAAGCAATCTGAACTCCTTGGCAAGCAGTCCCAGGATGCTGAAAACAAGCTGGAGGCTTTTAAAAGGGAGCATGGAATCATAGACCCGGATGAAGAAAGAAGGCTGTTGCTCCATCAAGTGGCCGCTTTACGGTCAGATCTTAATGGCACCCTGATCCAGGAATCTGAAACAGATAAACGGATCCGACAGTTAAGGGTTCAGTTAGGAAATACTGAAGAGACCGTCGAGATTGGCCAGGAAGTAAAGAAAAATAATGAAACAATAAGCAGGTTTGAAACTCGTTTGGTGGAACTGGAATTGAAAGAACAGGAAATTCAAAACAGGTTTACTGACGAGGTTCCTTTTAAAGCCCGGTTGGTCCAGCAGGTTCGGGATGAAATCGATATGGTAACTCGAAAGTTAAAAGAGCAGGAAACTAAACTGGATGGAGTGGTTCGATCGGGAAAAAACCAACTGCATGAAGATTTGCAAAGCAACCTGTTAAGAAACCAGGTGGAGTTGCATGCTTTAAAAACTAAGAAAGAAACCCAAATGGCCCAATTGGCCGATTACAGGATTAAATTGAACCGGTTTAATCAGCTGGAATTGGAATTCAAGCGCTTAAAGCAGGAAGTTGACATCAATCGGGAAAATTATAAAGAGTATTTGATCAAGTTTGAAGAATCCCGTATTTCCAATGCGATGGATACTGACCGATTGACTAATGTAAAGGTCATTGAACCGGCTACAGCGCCCTTTGACCCAGTCAGTCCCAAGGTCCTTCTGAACCTGGCGCTTGGCTTTATTCTGGGTGGTTTTGGATCTTTGGGCCTGGCATTTTGTTCTGAGTTTCTGGATGACTGCATCGAAACGGATCAGGATGTTGAATCATTATTGGAGATGCCGGTTTTGGCCTCTGTTTCCCATTTGGAAGATATAAAAGGGCAATGAGGCATAAAGGTAAAGCTTTTAATAGACTTAATTTTTGAAATTTGGGAATCGAATATTCGCTTTTATGAAGTTTGTGACGGTACCGTAACAAGGGCTTGAAATGATTGTAAACTTCAAAATCTATACTGTTTACAGTTGTTACGGTAATTGGATTTTCACGAACCAAGAATTGAAAAAGCATGGAATCCTGGTGGATTCTAAATCCCAATTTCAAAATTGAAAGAAATAAAAATTTATTTCTTTTCATAATGTAAAGGAAACATTTTATGAGTGATCCTGCGGATCATATTGAAGGTATGAATACCACGATGGATTCTCAGTTGGACGAAGAGAAAAGCTTGCAGAGGTCGCCTGTAATTGGAGTGAAGTCTCCAATGGTTTTCACACCTACAGCGTCTGAAAGTTATGAAAACCTGAAGGCTAATCTCATTATTCGCGATACTGAAAACACAACCCGGGTCTTGTTATTCACGGCTACATCCCCTGGTGAAGGTACATCGACAACGGCGATCAATTTTGCCAATACCCTGGCTCAAAGCTCTCATTGCAGAGTTTTGTTGATCGATGCCAGTTTAAGGACTCCAGATTTGGAGGATGAGTTGGGTAATGAGCTTTCATTAAAAACGTCTGAAGAGGACTCTGAAGACGATGGCGGGTTCCGGATCAAGAAAATCGGTCCCGGTAATTTGCATATTCTTACATTCAACGGAAGCCCCTTTGAACCGCTTTCCTTTTTAAAAACGGATTGTTTTGAGAATTTTCTCAAACAGCAAAAGGAAAACTTTGATTTTGTCATTTTGGATGCACCGCCTGTGAACCGGTTTTCGGATTCCAGGATATTATGTTCCAAGGTGGATGGCGTGGTTTTAGTGATTGAATCCGGCAAAACCCGAAAACATGTTGCCCTGCGTGCCAAGAAACAGTTGATCGATGCAGGAGCTAACATCATCGGGGTCGTTCTGAATAAAAGAAAATATTATATTCCTGATTTTATTTATCGGTTTTTATAGTTTTTTATATTTGCAGCTAGGTAGTTTACTTAATCATCAACAATTGATTTGTTTTTAAATAGAGGGACGTTATGAATGTTAGGCCTCGGCAGTTATTATTAAACGCATTCAAATTATATGATTTGTGGATAATGGCATTGTCGTTTTTTATCGTTACGGTATTGCTTCATTTTCCAATTCAATCCATTACCTTTCAGGAGTTTCTCGGAATGAGAATCACTCTGCAGAACCTTACGATCTTTTTGGGGTTATTGTGCTTATGGTATTGGACATTTTGTTTTTTTGATTTATATCAGTCGCGCAGACTTTCTTCCCAGATTAATGAAGTTGGGGACGTTATTAAAGCGACCACTTGTTTTACAGTGATTTTGTGGGCCGTCTCTGTGATTTTTAATATGGGTCTGATAACCTTCCAGTTTCTTTCGGGTTTCTGGGCTTTAAGCAACACATTTTTGATTTTGAGTCGTCTGGCGCTACGGCATATCCTGAAATTGATTCGTGTTCGCGGAAAAAACATGAGTCATGTTGTAATTATAGGAACCAATCAGAGGGCGCTTGATTTTGCGGACAAAATCAGTGCGCAACATGAGTTGGGCTATCATTTGGTCGGTTTTGTTGATGACCCTTGGGAAGGAATGCGAAATATTCAGGATAAAGCGTATTCTGTGGTTTCAGATATTAATGAGTTCATTAACTTTTTACGGAATAATGTGGTGGACGAAGTTTTTGTCTTTATCCCGGTAAAAACCTATTACGACGAAATATCCAAAATTGTCGCCTGTTGTGAAGAGCAAGGCGTGATTGTTCGAATTCCCCCGGCCTTATTTGACCTTAAGGTTGGAAATACTCAAATGGATAGCGTGGAGCCCGGAGTTGGCCATAATTCTTTGGTAACCGTTTACACCGGTGCGATGCGTGGATGGGAACCGGTCCTGAAACGAGTGTTGGATATTTGTGTATCTTCATTTATGCTGGTTTTATTGTCGCCTATACTTGGGTTGGTTGCTCTGGCAATTAAATTAGATTCTAAGGGTCCGGTCCTCTTCAAGCAAAAGCGCTTGGGATTGAATAAAAGGGTGTTTCACATTTATAAATTCCGGTCCATGGTGCAGGATGCTGAAAAGAGAATGGCTGACCTTGAGAAATTAAATGAAGTCAGTGGTCCTGTTTTCAAAATCAAGAAAGACCCAAGGATCACCCCTCTCGGCAGGTTTATCAGAAAGACCAGCCTGGATGAATTGCCTCAACTCATTAATGTTTTTAAAGGTGATATGAGTTTGGTGGGTCCTCGTCCTTTGCCCTTACGCGATTGTGAAGGATTTGAAAAGGATTGGCATCGCAGAAGGTTCAGTGTAAAGCCGGGAATCACTTGTCTGTGGCAGATTCAAGGGCGAAACTCCATTCCTTTCGAACAATGGATGGAACTGGACATGCAATACATCGATAAATGGTCCTTAACCCTTGATTTATTGATTCTTGTAAAAACAATCCCTGTGGTTATTAGAGGATCCAATGCCGCATAAAAGGGGTTCCATTTTATTAATAAATGTGTAGACTTATCCCGACACTCCATTATCAAATCATGTTTAAGGAATCCGCATACGAATATGAAGATCGCTGTTATAGGTGCGCGTGGCATCAGGACGGAGTATTCCGGGATAGAAAAAAACCTGAGAGAAATATGCCCCCGTTTGGTTGAAAGGGGGCATCAGGTTTACGTGTTTTCTCAAAAAACTGAGGACAGAAAACCCTATCAGGGCGTAAATATTGTTCCTGTTTCCTCCCTTCAAGGCAAGCATACCGAAACCCTTTCGCGTAGCGCTCGCTCCATTCTTAAAAGCGTATATAAAGACTTTGACATTATAAATATCCAGGCTGAAGGCTCAGGTATTTTTAGCTTCATTCCCAGGTTTTTTGGTGTTAAATGTGTGTTTACCATTCACGGACTGGATTGGCAACGGGCTAAATGGAGCCCTTTCGCCAAATTTTCCATTAAATCTGCTGAGAAAATCGGTCTGTTTTTTTCACACAAAACCACGGTTGTATCCCAAAGTCTGCAGAATTACTTCCAGGAAACATACGATAAAGAGACGGTGTTCATTCCCAATGGAATCAATGTGAAAAACGGGTCTTCGGCAATCGACCAACTGGAACCTCTGGGGTTGAAACCCAGAGAATTTTTGCTTTTTGCAAATCGTATTGTTCCTGAAAAAGGCGGGCATGACCTCATAAAAGCCTTCAATGAAATTGATACGCATATGAAGTTGGTGATTGCTGGCGGTGCGCGGTATCAAGATACCTATTATGAAGAATTAAAATCCATGGCGAATCCCGACAAAGTGGTGTTTACGGGTCATGCCAGCGGTGATTTACTGGATCAGCTTTTTAAGCACTCCTACCTGTTTGTTTTACCTTCCTACATTGAAGGGCTTTCAAATTCGCTCCTCGAAGCTCTGGGCTATTATAAATGTACCCTCATAAGTAATATTCCTGAAAATAAGGAGGTCGTTGAAGACTGCGGTTACACTTTTGAAGTGGGCAATGTTGATAGCCTTAGAGAAAAAATTCAAGAACTGCTCAATGACGAACAAAAAATACTAACCATGGAAAATCGTTTACCCGATTTTGTGAAAAACAAATATGATTGGGATCAGGTGGTAGACAGTTATGAGCAATTATTTGAATCCTTGAGTGCTTAAAGAAAAAACCAAACCATTTAATTTTTTTTCAGGTTTCAGTTCTTTAATATTTTCTTGCATCTTGAAATCATGCAGGATTATGTGAGTTTTCGATAATTGGATGGTTTGGATTTTAGTTTTAATAATCCAAATAACACACTGTTTTTTTAATGGCAAGCCAGGAAACAACTATTCATATTGAAGAACCAACCGAAGTTATCGGGAATAAACTGATCTATAACTATTGTTTGTTTATGCCTGTACTTTGGTTGCTTGGATTGATCCTGCCTGCAACCCTGGGTATTCTCTTCTGGTTAATTTATAAAAATCAGAAGTTTGAAGAATTTCTGGATCCACTGATTTTATGCTGGCTTTTAGTGGGTATCGCCCAGGCCCTTTCTGTTTTCATTAATTGGACGTCTTCAGGAGAGGGGATAGGATTTTTAATTGGCCGCCTTCTTTCGGCTCATGTCACCGGTTGGTTTATTTACAGTTTTACATTATGGCTGGGAAAAACGTATAGGTTGGCCACGGATAAAATGATCAGGGGCTTTTGCATTTTATCTCTTTATATTGGTATTTTTTCCTTTGTGGCGGTTGGTTTGTTTTTTGTTTTCAGGGGTGAGCGAATGTTGTACGACTCGCCAATTTCCTATTTATTGAATTCAAGAAGCCAATTGGTCAAAAGTTATTTTATGGTGAAGCTGTATTATGTAGATCCTACCTATCCACGGGTAATCTTATTTTTTCCCTGGGCGACGGTACTGGGTTTCACATGCCTGTGTTTTTTGTTTTTGATTCCCTTGGAAAAAAATCCCAAGTGGAAGTTTATTGGAATGACAGGCGCATTTATTGGTTTGATAGCCAGTTTCAGCCGGGCTTGTATAGCCTTGTTTTTTATAGCGTGTTGTTTGTATTTCTGGGTCAGAATGAATCGTTTTTTCAGATGGGTGGTTTTGCCTTTGGCGGCAGTGATTGCAGTGCCAATCCTTGTTTTTGATATTCCCATACTGGCTCCTATAGAAGAAGCTTATAATTCTATACGTGATATGAGGGCCGGATCTTCCAGTGCCCGGGAAATGGGTTATGAACTCAGTTGGGAGGGATTTCTGGAATCACCTATATTGGGGAAAGGGTGGCCTGGTGGTTATGTTCATGAAAATATTCCGATGCCCATTGGAACCCACTCCACTTTTTATGGCGTTCTCTACACGGGGGGCATTTTAACTTTTGGCAGTTATGCCCTGGCAATTGTAATCACAATCATTTATACCTATCTAAAGGCTTTAAAAGGAAATGTTGTTAGTATCACCTCTTTCCTCATTGTAGCCTGCCTCGGTATTTTCAGTTACGCTGAAGGGGTTTATATTATGGCTCTTCCCCTGTTTTATTTGATGTTTTGGATAGGAGGGACTTACAGAAGGGGTGACTATTTGAATCCCGAAGAAGACTTATAACGTGGAATTTCCAGGGGAGGAAATGAAGAATTGCCAATTTAATTTTTTTATATAGGAAACTATTGTGAATTGAGCCAAATCTTTTTAAACTAATAATTAATAACCCTTAATACTTTAGAAACTGATTTATCTTGAACACACTATCTGTCATTTCAAAAGAGGACAGTGAATCCAATTTCCAACACCTCTTGAATACTTTTAAGAAGGAAAGAGAAGAGGATTTGGACCGTCCGGTTTTAAGCATAATTATCCCTGCTTATAATGTTGAGGAGTTCATTCGGGAAGCCATTGAGTCCATTCAAAATCAGACTTTTTCCGATCTGGAAATTCTGGTAGTGGACGATGGGTCCACTGATAAAACCCGATCGATTGTCGAAGACATGGCAAAAGGGGATGAACGGATCCGAATGTTCTGCCACAATAATAAGGGAGCATCCGGATCCAGGAATACCGCCTTGAAGGAGGCGCGGGGATGGTTTATCGGATTTTTGGATTCAGACGACCGGTGGGATCCCAATAAAGCCAAAATTCATTTAGAGACCTTGTTAAGCGACCCGAGCATCGATCTGACATTTTCCTGGTGGAGGATGGTTGACGAAAATGGAAACGATCTGGGCCGCGAGGGCAAACCCAGTAAAAGAATCATCAACCTGGAAGATTTAATCATTCAAAATCTTACGGGTACTGCCAGTACTCTGGTGTGTCGAAAGGATGTTTTGGATAAGTCCGGTTTTTTTGATGAAGACCTTAAAGCCGCGGTTGATTTAGATTTTATCTTGAGAATAGCCGCCGTAAGAAAAGAAAACATATATTGCATCCCACAAATTCTTACCGATTACCGCATTCGACAAGGCCAGATTACAGGCAATTGGAAAAAAATGGCAGAAAACTGGGAAAAAGTGATTGCAAAAATCAAAAAAATCGAATCGGGTCGCGTGGCCACGGTTGAAAATATTGCCCGAACTGGCCAATATAGATACTATTCTTATCTGGCTTACAATTCGGGTGATTTTGAGGGGGCTCGAAAATGTTTAAGGAAATTTTATAGCAGTCCCTTCCTTTCGTTTTTATTTGATCGAAGAACGGTCCTCACCACCATTGCAATTTTGCTAACATTTTTACCGAAGAAACTGCATCTTGCTTTGGCCAACCGGGCCGAACAGGCCAGAGCAAAAGTTTTTGGAAAAAATGGTCAGTAGTGCCCCTTTAGAAATTTCGGCAATAATAGAAAAACCCGACCTGGATTCTTTCTTTATTTCCTTGTTGGTTTTAGGGCATTAACAAAAGAAAAAATTCCATCCTGTAAATTACTTGCTAATTCTTTCACCCACATTTCGGACAGGAAATCAAGTTCCAAACCTACAGTGGGTGTGGTATTGGTATCAAACAGAACTATTTCACCTTCCTTGATTACGTAATCGAAACAACCATAATCAAACCCGAGTTTATGTCTGAGAGATTGTAATTCCGGTTCCACAGGTTTATCGAGAACAATTTCATCATCCGACAAACAAAGCGGGTCTTTGGTAAGCCATAATTGATTGACTTCCCTTTCTCCAAAAAAGTAATACCGTCGGTGACAGTATAACTTCCCCCATTTTTCGGGAAGAAATTTTTCCACAACATATCTTGGGTCAAAGTACACTCTTTTGGGAACCGCTGAGGGGTTTTCGAAGATGGTATAATCCTTTTGGGAGTTTATAAAAAAAGGCTGTGCCCAATCGGGAATAAAGTTTTTATAGCGGTTATATACTCGATGAATCAGACCCCGTTCATTGAAACCCGCTGAATTGAGGTTGGTTTTTACAATGACTTGTTCATCATAGGGGTCGCCTCTGGACACCAGATTTTTACTGATAGAGGTTTTTCGAATATCATGGACTTTTCCATTGATGACTTTGTTGTACCGAGAAGCTAGGTTTTGAAAATTATTAGGAACCAGAGACATATCGACATGCATGAATGCCACATCTGCAGGTATGTATTCATCTACTCCATAAACGTCTTTAACAATAAATCCAGATTCTTCCCAGCTTTTTCGTAAATAACTCAAGAGATAAGTGTCATGTAATGGGGGTGTCTTTTTATGGATGATTACAATTGTTTGCGCTTTTTTCATAAAAACCTGTTCCTTTGCAGTCAAGTCACCTGAAATCACCATAAATAATGAAAATCGTCTTTCTCCTTTTATTATTAATTTGATTTATTTACCAGGCTTTGCATATCCGCCATTTTCTGAAAAATTCCATTAGGCTTAGAAGTCAAGCTTAACCAATTTCCCTTTTCGACTATCTTTCCACCTTCCAGAACGAGTATCTCATCCGCTTTCTGAATGGTATTCAATCGGTGCGCGACCATTAAAATGGATATTTTTCCCCTGAGACTTTCCAGCGCTTTTTGGATTTCAATTTCAGATTCACTGTCCAAAGCGCTGGTGGCCTCGTCCAGAATTAAAAGATCCGGATCACGGTAAAGAGCCCTGGCCAGGGCAATGCGCTGTTTTTGGCCACCCGATAAACGGGCCCCTTTGTCTCCGAGGTGGGTGTTCAAACCTTCAGGAAGGGCTTCTATGAATTCCCAGGCATGAGCTAATTTTGCTTTGTGTCGAACTTGTTCCAGGTCAGGTTCAGAAAAACCCCAGGCGATGTTATTGAGTATCGTGGTATTAAAAATCGGACTGTCCTGTAGCACCAGGCCAATTTTGGATCGCCATTCCTCAAGGTCTAAATCCTCGAACGGTATATTATCCAAAGACAATCGTCCATTTGAGGGTATAAATATACCTGTGATTAAATCGATTAAAGTACTTTTTCCACTTCCGGATCCACCCACCAAACCAATAAATTGTCCTTTTCCAATCTTTAAATTGATTCCCCTCAATACGTCAACTGGAGAATTCAGGTATTTGAAATAAACCTCTTCTAATTCAAGCGAATTTTGAAATAATAATTTTGTTTTGCCTGATTTTTTTTCAGGATACTTTGAAATCTGGTCATATCGTTTTTTCCAGCTCAAATACCAGGGTTGGTGGTTACGGGCCTCATAAAAGTAATTGTGAACCAATCGGGTTCGTGGAACCAATCGATAAAAAATGGCGAGAAACACCACAATTTTTTCAACGGGAAGATTGGACGAAATAATAGAAAACGCGAGCACTCCAGTCAAAAACAAAAAACTGAGCCCATCAAAAATACCTTGCATATAAATCCCATAACTTTTACTCCAAAAACAATCATGCGCAAATTGAGTAAATAACTTATGAGCCTGTTTTTTAGCTTGAGGAATATAGCCTGTGGCTTTTAACAATTTAAGATTGTTATAGATTTCTCCGACATGTTCTCCAATTAAAGTGGATGTTTCGGACAACTTTTGTCCATGTTCGAACCCTTTATCTCCCGCAAACTTGTAGCCCGTTCCTGCGAATATGGCAAAAATTAAAGCATAAAGAGTTATTTCAATTGAAATGGAAAAGGCAAGGAAGATAAAACACAAACACACCAACGAAGCGCCAATTCCCACAAGAAAGTAATAGATTCCATCACTGATATACTCAACTTCAGTAAAAGTGGCTTTATTAAGGTCTCCAAGACTGATGGACAGGAATCTCGACCACTGCATCTTGAAAAGTCCGTGCGACAGGTTTAGACGGAAATGTTTTTCTAAATGAGTTCCCAACCTAATAATGCTGATTTCTGATAAAAGGTATATGGTGGTCGAAATTAGCCCAATAATCAAAAAAGATACTATCGCCGCAATTTGATAATCCTCTGGGCTAAAACCGAGAAACTGGAAAATCTGAAAAAGTATTTCACTAACGGTTTCTGAAGAACTGTCTGTATTTAAAACTGGAATTAATGTCAATAAGGCAGTTCCTTCCAACATGCCGGAGAATCCTGTAAGCAGTATCACCAGCAAGGCATGTTTACGGAAACCTTCCAGAGCCTGCCAGTAAGTTTTAAATAATCCTTGTTTCATTTATTGAGTAGGTTTTTAGAACATGTATAAATGATTTTTTAATAAACCGTGACTTGATTATGGCGTTACTTGTTTGACGACCCTTTAAATAGATTCATTGTCATCCTTAAAAAACCGACCACTAACCGTGCTGGTAATTTTCGTTTTCGAATATACGGTGCGTACAATCCATCGGAAATTATCAGGTCAAGAGGCGAACGGGAATCATAGTTGCGATAATCATCAGTTAATTCCTCGCCCTTAACTATATGGCGGGTGGCAACAGATTCGTCTTTATTCTCCCCATTGGTCATACATGGGTTTTCACTATGATTAATAAATCGAGCATCATCGGCACAAAGCACATACAAGTCTTGAGGCTTTACATAGAATAAATAATTTTTTATGGATTTCTTTTGAAGTTCGGAAAGCGCGTCCAATTGCTCTTTTTTGAAACCAATATCAAAAACCGGGTCATGACGCCAGATTACTGCACCTTCCTCAATATCTTCTGCGGCATATAATCCCATCCCGTGAATGGAACTGGGGGCTAAATAAGTTTTTACCAATAGCATGTTATTTTAGGTCCTTAAAATAAAATTGAATTAACCATACTTTGTTAGTCAACTATACGTTTTAAAATTTTTAAAGGAGCCTTTAATATTCCAAAAAACGGCCTTATTGCCTTTTTCCATTTTGGAGTATTTAATTCAAACACATCTTTGGAAAGTGTCAGGTCAAAATCTGGCCGACCTTCAAAAGTTTCATAATCTTCAGTCAATTCCTCGCCTTTGGCTATATCACAGCTGGCAACCGTTCCTTTTGCAAAAGCCTCATAGCAAATATTTGGATTCTCACTATGATTAATAAATCGGGCATTATCCCCTAATAAAATGTACATTTTGTGAGGTTCACTAAAAAACAAATAAGTCCTCATTAGGGAAGCTTGTATATCAGGAAGCGCGTCCAATTGTTCCTGGCTGATGCCAATATCAAAAATTGGGTCATGTCGCCAAGTGACGGTTCCCTTCTTAATTTCTTCTCCGGCAAATAATCCGATTCCGTGAATGGGGCTGGGAGCCAAATAAGTTTTTACCAATAGCATAAGCCTTTAAATCCTTAAAAAACATAAGTATATAGTTTCTCGGTTAAAATATTAACCGCAATCTCAAAATTTGTGCGACTTTTTTATTTGGCTATAAGGAAAAATTTGTGACCCTCTCATTTGATATAACAATCATAAAACTGTAGTATTTCTCGTCGCTCATTTTAGCTTAAAACCTTCATTTCCAGACCGGGATTTGGGATTTAAATACTACTTCATACTATTTTCCTAAATCTATTTCAATCCCCTTATGTTCCTGAATGTGGAGTTAGTGTCAGGCCCGCACTTATCATTAATAAACTTTGCCATTTTTGCCTAAAAATATTCCAAAAATAATCACTTTTTAATAAATAGATTGCTGAATTAAATTCAAATAAAGCTTGCTCAAAAAAAATATTTTTAGATAAATATATAATTAATAAACCTCTTAAATTCAGAAAATCTCCCGCCTGTGTTACCAGCCGATTTATGCTTTTGTAAAGTTATTTTGGCCCAAATTCTCTAAATCCCTAAATGGGAATTAAAACATAAAATACCCCAAAAGAGTGAATTTTTTTGAATTTTGAAAATCCTTTTAAAAATTGCAACTCTGATACACTTCGAAAACCATTGTATTTCCCCAAGTTAGAAACTTGCCTCTTTTCAAATGATTTGTTTTGTCTTAAATTAGTAGTAAGACTGTTTATTTTTAATAATTTAAAGGGTTTATCACTTTGAAGGAATTGTGACCATTCTGTGACACTCCCTTGAATGAAATGTGATTTAGACTAATTAGACTAACGGGGTTACAAATTGTTTTTAACCCCAATGTAAGTTTATTTGCCCACAATATACTTAAATAGAAGTTAATTTAATTGGGACGTTAAGCGTGAGGATTACCAATTTGCATCTCCCTATATCTGGAATATTTATGACTAATAAAGTTGAATTTAAAAAATTTATTGTTAAAGCTTTCATTCTGGCATTTTTTATTAACCTGATTGCTGTTTTCCCTGCAATGGCTGAAGACGCTTCTGGCGAATGGGACCGTTTGAGCCAGGTTGCTGACACGAAGGGAAAAGTAAAGGTTATCGTTAAATTAAAAGAAGATGCTTCTTCCACAACTCAATCCAGTCCGAATCCAGTCCTGGATACGGTTCGTTCTTCGGCCATTGATCGAAAGCAGGATCAGGTTCTCGAAAACTTGACTCATAGCGGAATCAATGCCCGTGGGGCGAAACGGTTCGAATACATTCCATACCTGGCTATGGATGTGGATGCCCAGACTTTGGAAGTTTTAAGGAACGATCCCAATGTTGAAGCTGTGGAGGAAGATATTCCTTCTCGTGCAACATTGACCGGAAGTATTCCAGTTATCGGTGCTGACAACGTTTTTACCAATGGAATTACAGGGCAGAATTGGGCGGTGGCAATTTTAGATACAGGGGTAGATACAGCACACAGTTTTTTCGGTTCCCGGGTGGTTTCGGAAGCGTGCTACTCAACCAATAGCGGTTCAGATATTACCAGTGTGTGCCCAGGTGGAGTTACCCAAAGTACCGCCGTGGGCTCTGGCGTTCATTGTAGTGCCAGCGATGCAACCCTGGCTGGAGAATGTGATCATGGTACTCATGTGGCCGGAATTGCCGCAGGGGCTGATTTGTCCTCCACAGGTGTAGGGCAGGGGGCGGATATAATTTCCATTCAGGTGTTTACAAAATTCAGCGACGCATCTGATTGTGCGCCAGCATCGGCACCCTGTGTTTCTTCCTTTCCTTCGGATCAAATTTTAGCTTTGGAACGGGTGCTTACTTTAAGTGCTTCGATGGATATTGCCTCAGTCAATATGAGTTTGGGGGGTGGGCGAAATTTTTCACATTGTGACGTCACGCAAGCCGCGCGCAAAGCGGCCATTGACAATCTGCGGGCCGCAGGAATCGCTACCGTTATTGCCTCAGGAAATGATGGATGGTCAGATTCCATGAATGCGCCTGCGTGTATTTCAACGGCCGTCAGTGTTTCATCAACAACCAAAGCGGATGCAGTTTCCATTTTTTCGAATACGGATACCACATTAGAACTTTTTGCTCCCGGCGAAGACATCACGTCTTCTATTCCAGGAGGAGGGTTTACCTCCCTGGACGGAACCTCCATGGCCGCACCGCATGTGGCAGGTGCCTGGGCTTTAATGCGGGAAGCCGCTGATATTGCCGATGTCGATGTCAATGTAGATGCAATTCTGAACACGTTACAACTTTCAGGGGTGGGGGTGACCGACCCCGCAAACGGGATTACCTTTCCAAGAATCCAGGTGGATACGGCTGTCACCGCTTTGCAAACTCATTTGACGATAAATTCGGGGCCGTCCCCTGCGTCCGACCCTATTGCTTCCGCCGCGGCAGTATTGATGTCGTTTTCGGTGACAGATGCTCTAGCGCATTCCCTGAATTATAACTGGACCGCAGATTGTGGTGGATCCATTGGAGACGGAAGTTTTAACGATAACACCCTGGCCAATCCTACCTGGACTGCGAGTTCAAATCAAACAGGTGCCGATGTGGCTTGTGATCTGGAAGTAACTGTAGATGATGGTGTAGAAGGATTCAGCATGACTCGAACCACCAGTGTTACGGTGCAAACGGTTCCGGCGGCCTTGACGTATACACCTGGAGACGATTTTATTTTAAGCGGTCCGGAAGGTGGGGCATTCTCTCCGGCCACCAAGGATTATACGGTTGAAAATACCGGGGGAGGCTCCAATTCATTTGAAGTGACCTCCGATGTTAACTGGCTGACCGTACCGGGAGGAGTAACCAACCTGGGTGTTGGGGCACAAAGCGTCGTGCAGGTTGCCGTAAACGCCAATGCGAATTCACTGCCGGCCGGAATCCATAATGGCATTATCACATTTGATGGGGATAGTAATGATACCACCCGGAATGTGACCCTAACGGTTACCGGGACAGGTCCGACTCCTCTCATTCATGAAACTTTTGAGAGTGGATCTCCGGACCCCTTTTGGTCTTCGACAAACGGGACGGTTGATGGCACATCGAAAATTGACGGGGTGAACTCTTTTACTTTGGATGCCAGTGGTGAACGTGTTATCAAAAATGGAGTTAATTCGAATTTTATAAACCTGCAATTCAAGATGCGGGTGGATAGTGCTTCCACCGCGACGAATGGACAAAGAACCCGCTGGGACCTGCTGAAGCAATGGCCCAATCACGTAGTGATGTGGCTGAGCCGAAGTGGAGGACAGTTCCATTTGGGCGTGGGAACGGATCTGGTTGCCAACGTTCAGCAAACCACCATTTCTGCGGATACGGTTCACGACATCGAACTTGAAGCGGATACCACCACGGGAGAATGGAAATTTCGCGTTGATGGGGCTGTTGTGTCAACGGGCAATCACTCGCTTGCACAAGTCTCTCAAATGTTGATTGGTTTGGAAGGATTCAACGCCAGCAGTTTCCTGGTTTACATGGATGAGATCAAGATTTTCGATCAGGATCCGACTCCGGCTAATCTGGACATCACGCCAACAACGGATTTAATCGCATCTGGATTACAGGGAGGCCCGTTCTCGCCGAATTCGGAAACCTATACCATTACCAATAATGGCGGTTCTTCAAATGACGTTGAGGTTACATCAAATGTGGCCTGGCTGGATGTTCCGGCATCCCCTATTTCAGTGGGTGCCGGGTTATCGGAAGATGCCATTGTCAGTATCAATGCAAACGCAAACAGCCTGATCCCCGGAGTTCATGTGGGTACGGTTACTTTTGATGATTTATCCGGTGATAGCGATACCACTCGTGATGTGGAATTGACGGTTAGTAGTATTGTCGCACCTCTGGTTACTGAAACTTTTGAAACGGGAAGTGTGCAACCTTTCTGGAGCAGTTCCAGCGGGGATTTCGATACAAACTCACTGGTTTCGGGAGTCAATTCTTTTCTCCTGAACGCCAGTGGTGACCGGGTTGTTAAATCAGGAGTCGCCTACAATTTCGTCAATCTTCAGTTCAAGCTTCGTGTGGACAGTTCTTCAACAGCGACTAGTGGTGATCGCACTCGGTGGGATTTGATCAAACAGTGGCCAAACCATGTGGTTTTGTGGCTGAGTAAAGATGGAGCCGATTTTAAACTGGGTGTTGGTACCAGTTTGGTTACAACAGTTCAGGATATCACCATTTTACCTGATACAAATTACGATATTGAGCTTGAAGTTGATGGCTCCGGAAACTGGGCCTTCAAGGTAGATGGTAGTGATGTGAGTTCAGGAACTCATAGTGTTTCCGCAGTGAATGAACTGTTGATTGGGTTTGAAGGCTTTAACGCGGCAAGCTTTAATGCCTATATTGACGATATCCTGATCTTTGACCAGGATCCATCGCCGTCTGCCTTGAGTGTGACTCCTTTAACCGGACTCGATTCCTCAGGTAATGAGGGCGGGCCTTTCACTCCTGGCAATAAATTTTACACTTTGGAAAATATCGACATTGTTCCTCATGATATTGAAATCACCTCCAACGTGAATTGGCTGGATGTTCCGGGTGCACCGGTGAACGTTCCCTCCAGTAGCCAGGTGGTGCAGGATATCGTGATCAATGCTAATGCCAATGGCCTGGCACCGGGAGTCCATGAGGGAATCATTACATTCGATAATACCACAGGCACCGGTGATACCACCCGGACTGTTACCCTGACGGTAAATGGCGCAGGGCAGGGCTTGCCTCTGGTTACGGAGACTTTTGAAACTGGAAGCCCACTACCATTCTGGAATAGCACCAATGGTGATGTGGATACCAATTCCAGAGTATCCGGCAACAATTCATTCAGAATTGATTCCTCCGGGGAACGAGTTGTCAAGAATGGTATAAATTCGAATTTTGTAAACCTGCAATTCAAATTTCTGGTGGATAGCGCTTCCACAGCAACTGATGGTCAAAAAACCCGCTGGGATCTGGTGAAGCAATGGCCGAACCATGTGGTCATGTGGTTGACCCGAAGCGGCGGACAGTTCCATTTGGGTGTTGGCACCAGTTTGTTGACCAGCTTTGAAGACATCACCATTCAACCGGACACCGTTTATGATATTGAGTTGGAAGTGGATACCACCGGTGGCTGGGTGTTCAAAGTCGATGGCAGTGAGGTATCTTCAGGAGTCCATTCAGTGACCCAGATCAGCCAAATGCTGATCGGTTTTGAAGGATTCAATGCAGGCAGTTTTATTGGCTATATGGATGACATTCTGATTTACGATCAGGATCCGATATCCGGCTTCATTCAGGTAGACCCTGAGACCCAGCAGGATTCTACGGGACCTGTCGGTGGACCCTTTGGACCGGACGCTTTCGTTTTCGATGTTCGTAACCTGGCAACAGTTTCAAACGACGTGGATGTTTCCGTGGACGTGAACTGGCTGGATCTGTCGACACCTTCCTTGAACCTGGCGGCCAATCAGGAAAGCCCGGTTACCGCTACCATAAATGCCAATGCGAATGCACTTGGTGAAGGGACCCATATCGGAATGGTTACCTTTGATCAAGTGGGTGGAGCGAGTAACCAAGTCAGGACCATTTCCCTGGAAGTCACCAATAACGTTCCTCCAGCAGTACCGCCTTTGGTGGTGGATACCTTTGAGACTGGAACGGCAGACTTGTTCTGGAGCAGTTTCGGGGGAACCGTAGATACAAACTCAAAAATTAATGGAGCTCATTCCCTTCAGTTGAATGCCAGCGGGCACCGCGTGATCAAGAACGGTCTGAATACGGACTTTTTGAAAGTGAAGTTCAAGTTTATGATCGATAGTGCATCCACAGCCGAGGACCTTGAAAAGGTGCGTTGGGATATTGCTAAAACCTTTCCGGACTTTGTTCATTTGTGGCTTAGTAAAGCAGGCTCCAATTTTAAGTTGGGTGTGAATACTGAGGCGGCGACTTCGGTCCAGCAAATTACAATTTTACCCGATATCATCTACGATATTTGTATTGATGTGGATACCGTTTCCGGAACCTGGAAGTTTATCGTCAATGGAACTCAGGTCAGTACCGGAAGCCATGATTTGACAAATATTGCGGATACTCTTATCGGCTATGAAGGTTTCAATGCAGATAAATTTCTTGCCTACATGGATGATGTAACATTATACGATGCGGAACCCGGCGAGAACGAGTTGGGAGCTTTTCCGACCCGCTTGAATTATGGATTGGGTCTGGTCGGAAGTCCACTGGACCAGATCGTCAGTATTGTGAATATGGGTGATCCGGGAGATCCTTCTATTACCGTATCTTCCACAAGTATGGCGGGTACCGATGCAGGGGATTTTTCAGATGACTTTGATGATGTGTCCGGGGTGACCCTGGCGCCCGGTGAATCGCATCAGATCACCGTGACTTTCCAGGCTTTGAGTTTGGGAGCCAAGACGGCGACTTTGAATGTATTTCATTCAGGAAGTAATTCACCCATGGCCATTCCATTAACGGGAACCGGTGTGGATGATATTCCGATCAGCTTTGGTAAGAGCAGTCTGTTGGGGATCACACTCGATAGCCCAACCACCTTGCAGTTTGGTCCTGATGACAGATTGTATGTGACCCAGCAAAATGGTTTGATTTATGCTTACTCGATTGCCCGTAATGGCGCCAATAGTTACTCGGCGATTTTGACGGAAACCATCAGTGAAATTCAAAACATTCCGAATCACGATGATGATGGTACTCTGAATCCTTCTGTCAACACTCGCCAGGTTACAGGTATCTACGTAACGGGAACTGCTACAAATCCGGTGATCTATGTAACTTCAAGTGATCCGAGAATTGGAGCGGGTACCGAAAAAGGCGATCTGGATCTGGATACCAACTCCAGTATGTTGTCTCGTTTGACCTGGAACGGGGCTTCCTGGGATAAATTGGATCTGGTGCGTGGATTGCCGCGTTCCGAGGAAAATCATTCCGCTAATGGAATTGTTCTTGATGAATTGAATAATATCATGTACCTGACGATGGGGGGTAATACCAATCATGGAGGTCCATCCAATAACTTCGCTTTCTTGCCAGAGACGGCCTTGTCCGCCGCCATTCTGGAGATTGACCTGAATGCTATTGGAGAGTCTACATACGATCTTCCGACTCTGGATGATGAGGACCGTGCGGGTGTAAATGACCTGAACGATCCTTTTGGTGGAAATAACGGAAAAAATCAGGCCATTCTGGATCCAACAGGACCCGTGCAGGTTTATTCTCCAGGTTGGAGGAATCCATATGACCTTGTTGTCACCGAAGCTGGAAGAATGTACTCCATCGATAATGGTGGAAACGCCGGATGGGGTGAAATTCCGGTGAGCGAAGGGCCTGCCGGTAATTGTACCAATGACATCAGCGAACCTGGGGTTACCGATCTGGATCAGCTTCACTTGATCACAGGTCCGGGCTACTATGCGGGACATCCAAACCCGACTCGCGGAAATATGGCGAATACTTTTAATCCGACCAATCCGCAGTCGCCGGTGAGTTCTTCCAATGCGGTTGAATGTGACTACCTGGCGCCCGTAAGCGAGGACGGAGCAATTACCGACTTTCCGACCTCTACGAACGGTATGGATGAATACACAG
The DNA here is from genome assembly GCA_024648695.1 of Nitrospina sp. Taxonomy (GTDB): domain Bacteria; phylum Nitrospinota; class Nitrospinia; order Nitrospinales; family JACRGP01; genus JACAVV01. The sequence continues at coordinate 68,346 of JACAVV010000019.1, read as the reverse complement.
CGTCTAATTTTCAGGGAAAGCTGACGGGTAACTTGTTGGCCGCCGGATTCGATAATATTCTTTACCGAATCGAACTGGATGCCACGGGAACCACTTTGGTGACCAATGAACCGTTGGCTTCCAATGTTGGCTTCATTCCTCTTGATGTAGTAGCTCATGGAGATGACGATCTCTTTCCGGGAACCATCTGGATGGTGGATATAGCAACCAATGATGTCATCATTCTTGAACCAGGAGATTTCGGCGGCGCAACCATACCTATCTGTACCGGCGCTGACGACAACACCATCGATGAAGATGAAGATGGATTCGATAACGCCGATGAAATTGACAATGGCACAAATCCTTGTTCTCCTGCCGATGTTCCGTCGGATCACGATGGTGATGGAACGTCTGACCTGAATGATCCGGATGACGACAACGATGGTATTCTGGATAATACAGATCACTTCGCTCTGGATCCCGATAACGGAACCACGACCTATATGCCATTGCGGCATACCTGGGATAATGATGAAGGTTCCCTGGGTGGAATTTTGGACCTTGGTTGGACTGGGTTGATGACCAATCATAGCACAAACTACAGAGACCTGTATGATCCGACTAAAATGACCGCAGGGGGTGCCGCTGGGGCCATGACGGTGGATGAAGTTTCAGCAGGATCAGCGAACTTCAATAATCAGGAATACGGGTTTCAGGTGGGCGTAAATATCAACGACACCAGTCCTGTATTCACCGTCCATTCCCGTGTATTGGCTCCGTTTGCAGGAATTTCACCGGCAAACTACCAGTCTATGGGCCTCTTCTTCGGAACGGGTGATCAGGATGACTACATTAAAATAGTGGTCGAAGCCCAGGGTGGAACCGGCGGTTTAGAGCTTGCCAAGGAGGAATCAGGCACATTCACGCAAATCACCACCGTGGCCGAAACTATGCCGGGTCCTGATTATGTCGACCTTTACCTGGAAGTGAATCCTGCCGCCAACACGGTTCAGGCCAGTTATGAAGTCACCACTGGCGGCGTGACAGGTTCCCGGACCAATGTTGGCGGATTAGAATCTATTCCCTCCACTTGGTTTACATCAGGTCAGGGTATGGCCGTGGGTGTGATATCCACTTCCATCGATGCCACTCCGTTTCCTGCGACCTGGGACTTCATTGAGGTTATTCCGGATGACACGACATCCGAAGCCTCATTCGAAATCACACCAGGAGGCGGCATTGATGTGAGTACTTTTGGTAGTAACTCATTCTTGATCAACAACGATTCCACCGGAACGCAAAATATCGAAAAGGTGATATTTGATATCAGTACCGGGTTTATGGGCGACATGGTGTTCGATCCTGATGGGACTGCAGGTGATCCCGTGGGAAAACCCTTCACTCCGAATACTGGTGAAGTGGATACGGGTTACACGACCCATGCGCTTTCCAAACCCAATGGAGGCGGATATCAACAGGTAGAAATTAACTTCAACGATTTTGAACCGGGTGAACTGTTTGGTTTCTCCATCGATATCGATCCAACCAGTATCAAAGCTGTGGCCGCTCCTGGACCCAATGAATCGGGTAGCGTTTCCGGCCTGGAGTTGACCGGAAGTAAAGTGACTGTGGTTTTTGATAATGGCACCGCTTACACCTCCGAGCCCTTTGCCGAGGCGACCAGTGAAGGGGGCGGACTGAATATTGTCCGTCCGCTGATTTCAGAGGCTCCAACACTGGAAATACTCGGAATTGGATCCGTACCTACAACGGTTAGCGACGCCAGCCAGACGGCACGGATTAGTGGGGAGATCGGGGCTTCCGTGAAACTTTTTGTAGCCGAAACCGGCTTGTTCCTTGCCGGGGTACCTGACGGCGGGTTTGATATCGATCCCAATGAAACCAACAGTGTCGTGACCCTGACTCAGCATACCGCGGTCATCGGAGGCAGTGGCTTTGTGGACATTCCAATCACTTTGACCAACACGGACCCTGATGCCGGGTCAAATACTATTGTGGCAGTCATTGAAGATTCGGATGGAGCCACCAGTGACACGGCAATAATATCTCCAATACAATTTGAACCAGCTCCTTAAATTTTAGGGTTGGTTTAAAAGGTAAAAATTGGCCGGAAAAGTAGTCTTCTTTTCCGGCTAATTTGTTTTTGGGCTTAAAAGCTGTGGGTTTGTCTGAAAATTTTAGCCCTGGCATTATGGTGCTTCGAATTTACTCGCCTGAAACCAACTATTTATTATTAAATAGGATTTCTTGAATCAAAACAACGATGCTAATATAGTTGTTTGAGTTAAGTAAAAGGTTACTCCTTTTTTCCTGCTGTGAATCTCTGCAGTTAAAAGGGTTGGGTAAAGGAATTATAGGGTCGATGATCCACTTCTTAGTTCTCACCTTATTATAATTTTCGCTGATTTTAATTATCCAGACTCTTTTTTGCTAAAGGGGTCTGTTAAAGCATATCGTGCGATATCTAATGACTACCCTGTTGGAATTAGGCAGAATATTTTTATTCAGGGTATCTGGAACAGTAACTCGAACAAAAAGGATGGATTGGGATGACAAATACCCAGGAGGCAACTGAAGAAAAGGATCCAATATTATCTGTTGTAATTCCAGCGTATAACGTTCGTGATTTTATTGAAGATGCGGTGAAATCGGCGCTCGCCCAAAAATTTGATGATTTTGAGGTGATTGTCGTGAATGACGGATCGACCGATGATACCCTGGAACTTCTGGAAAAAATTGATGATCCCCGCTTACGAATAATAACCCAAACCAATGGAGGGCTTTCTGCCGCCCGCAATACGGGAGTTAAAAATGCCCGCGGTGAAATTATCGGATTTTTAGATGGCGATGATATCTGGTTTCCTGATAAGGCCAAAGAGCATATGAAGATTATGCAGGATGACCCCCAAATAGGTATCACCTATTCATACTCCGCATATATGCAAGAAGATGGAAAGTTTTCCGGACAATTACTGGTTTCCAAGAAAAAGCAACCCAAATTGAAGGATATGATATTAAGAAACCATGTTGGGAATGGTAGCACTCCTTTTGTTCGAAAAGCCTGTTTTGATCAGGCGGGTTTGTTCAATGAAAAACTGAGATCCTGCGAAGACTATGAAATGTGGGTTCGAATATTGAAAAAGACTCAATTCACATGCCAGTTGATCACTCGGCCATTGACAGGTTATAGGGTCAGAAGTGGCAGTTTATCGATGGACTATAGTATATTTTTGAAGAATGCTGAAATGGTGATGGAATGTTTTGATGACTATCTCCCGAATTTATCGAGAAGAGATAAAGGCCTTGCTCTGGGTGATATCTACCGGGTCAGTAGCCGAAAGGCCCTATCCAATGGACAACTGGATTTGGCCAAAGGTTTAATGGACGAGGCCTTGAAAAACAGTCCCTCCCTGCTTTTAAGGGATTTTCGTGCTATGGGCACTTTTATTTTGATTAATGTTCAATCAGTTCTTCCTGAATTTTTACGACCCTATCCCTACAAAATGGCTAGAGGGTTTATGCTCCTCTATTATATCTTCCTATCCAAACCGCGCTCCTATTTCAAGAATTATGCGATTTCCCACGAAACTTCAGATTAGAGAATGGATTCAATTATAAAGCTTTTGAAGGATTTTGCCTCATCCTTGGGTAAAGACGGAGGCACCATTCTTTTCAGTCGTATAATTCAGATGGGAAACGCGTTTCTCGTCTCGATTTTTTTGGTAAAGAAATTTGGTCTTCATGCTATGGGGACTTTTACCGTGTCCAGTATTGCGATCATGTTTTTATCCTTACTGTGTGCGCTGGGATTAAATTATTCTTTACCTCATGAAGACTTGAAGCATGCCGAAAGAAATACAATTGCCCTGATACTAACCTTCATGGCTTTTCCGCTCACGGTTTTGGTTCTTTACCTGTATGCACTAATAATGGCGCACCGATCCGGTGAAGTATTTGAAATCGTTTTGTTTGGTTTGTCCGGGTTTTTCTTCGCCCAGGCCAACGTTTTGAATACCCTGTTATTGCTTGAAAAAAAGATAAAATATGCTGTTGGACCCCCACTACTGACTACAGTTGGTATCGTGTCGGGAATTATTTTTTCCGATAGCGTTTTCATGTTTGCTGTTTTTATGATTTCAGGCAGGTTTATTGGCAACGGATTTGTCTTTACCAGGTTAGAGTATGCAAAGGTTTCTTTTAAAACTTTGCGTGATAAGGCAACTCATGGATTGAAATACATCCCTATGGACTTTTTTGCTTTGTTGTCCGACCAAACTGCAACAATAATTTCTGCAAATTTGCTGACCCGGTCCGAATTGGGTGTATTTGGATTATGTCGCCAGGTGTTGACCGCCTGCGATACTCCGGGCTGGTCAGTGATGCAGGGGAATTATCCCAGGTTAGTGGAAAATAAGTTGGCCCATGCCCGCGAATTGGTCAATAAAATTCAAAAACTGTCTTTTGTAATTATGGGCGTAATGATTTGTGGAAGCGCTGTCCTGGGATTTTTAATTTACAAGATTGAGGAGTTTTGGTATTTGTGTCTTTTGTTGGCTATTATTCTTCCAGTGAGATACAGAAATAATTTTTATGATCAGGTGATCCGGGCTTCCGGCGGTATCAGGACATGTACAGCGTTGGCATTTACAAAATTAATGGTATCGGTTTTTCTTTTCCCATTCATGATAATTAACTTGAAAATCTGGGGTGCTATTTTAGGCTTGGTTGTTTTATCTTTAATTTCGGTTACAATTTATTATTATAAAGCGAACCCTTTATTGTTAAAGGTACCTGTAAAGGTTACTGCGTGAATGACCGTTTGAATTAAAGGTGCTGGAAAAAATTTATTTTTTGATTTATTTTTTGAACGGGGTAAATTTTGAAGAGAGTTTTTTGAGGGGAAAAATTGCTGGAGTAAAATTTTATTTTTATGGTCCTTAGGTATCCATTCCTTTGATAATCCTGGGTTCAGGTTATTTTCCGGATTTTGGTTCTCATAATAAGACAAATATAAATAAAATTCACATGTCGGCTAAACAAATACTCAAGAAGATCCTTCCAAAAAAAATAATTGAGCTACGTAGTTTATATAGCAATACCCGGCCAATCGCCCAACGTAAATGTCCTGTTTGTGGTTTCCAGGGTTGGTTTCGGTTCTTTGGTAAACCTCCCCGTTTAGACGCTCAATGCCCCGAATGTGAATCCCTTGAAAGACACCGGTTATTTTACCTGGAAACCAAAAAAGGTTTGGTGGGAGATGGAGGTCAACTCCAGGAACCCATTATCCATTTTGCTCCGGAAATAGTTCTTTCAAAGTTATTCAGGAAAAAATTCAATGACTATAAAACAGCGGATTTTTTTGCGTCAGCTGACTTGAAATTGAACCTGGAAAAAATTAATCTTGAAAACTCCACCATTGGAACTGTAATCGCTAATCATGTGCTGGAACATGTTAATGACGAGATGGCATTGGGCGAAGTGTACAGAATTCTTAAACCGGGGGGACTGCTAATCACTTCAACCATAATTATTGAAGCCTGGGAGCAAACTTACGAAAACAAGGACATCGTTACCGAAAAAGATCGGGAAGTCCATTTTGGCCAGAGGGATCATCTTCGGTATTATGGTCGGGACTTTAAAGATCGGGTAATGAAGGCCGGGTTTAAGTTAAAGCATGAGATTATATCGGAAGGCCAGGATGTAATTGATTTTGGTCTAATCCGCGGTGAGAAAATATTTGTGTTTGAAAAATAAAAAAGCCCTGGCTCCATACAGTAGGAACCAGGGCTGAGTTTTTATAGATTATCTCGGGTCATTGGGGTCAATGTCATGATCCTCTGGAAGAGGTTTGTTGCTTGTGACCCATTTTAGCCTGGACACGATTTTAATAAGATCCGAATTTAATGGCCAGGAATAAGACGGTACTGCCGGGGTTTCCTGGACCCGAAATGACATTCCGCCCTGACCACCCCGGTCATTGATATAGATTCCATATTTTTGAGCGGCTTCAGCGATCGCCCTGCCTTCAGGAGTCCAATTAAGCGAATTTAAATCGAAATCCTTTGGAATTGCCAGCAAGGTTCCCATCGGTAAATTCCCCGTGTAATCGTGGGGGTTTCGATCATAAGCAAATGCGGGCCAAATGTAGGTTTTCTTTAAATAGTCTGCCCCAATCAAAACCGCCAGGGCATGGTCAACTTTGGCATTTTTAAATTCACTTGCAAGGATAGCTCCCTGGTAATTAGGTAGCAAGGAAGCTGTTCGGCCATTCCACCATCCAGTGCCATCAGCAGTAGGATCGGTGTAACTGTATTGCAGGCAAACGATATCGCCAGTTGACAAAACTATGGTTGCATAGGTTTCAAGAACCCAACCATTAGGCTGATGGACGGCCATATGACCATCGGTATCTCCGGAAGGGATGACACCATTCGGAACATATGGATTGGGATCATGGAAACCATCGCTTCGGCCATGGAATTCATTTGGAAGGTCCCAGCCTTCGGGAACGGTTGTGGAATAAACATTGCTTTCCTGGGGGAAAATCAAACTTGCTTTTTCCATGATTTCCGCTTCCGTGGAGAGGCTGTTACCATGACGTTTCCAGCCCCAATAGGCCACACCTCTCCAGGCATCAACGTTGTAATAAATTTTTCTGCGTGGACTTGCTTCAGTAGCATAGTATACACCCACATTGGCTCCACCAGAACCCCAATTAGTCAGACCAACGAACAGTTCCTTCAACTCAGGCACATCCACGTAGGTTGCGTTATCAGGAATAGGTCGCTTCCAGATACTGTTGGCATGTTCCAACCCATCATCAGACTCTTCAGTAGTCTCTTCAGCGGCTTCTTCAGTTGTCTCTTCCGAAGTTGAAGCTTCTTCAGTGGAAGTGGTTTCTTCCGTGGTTGTCGATTCTTCTGTAGTAGTGGTTTCTTCTGTAGTTGTCGATTCTTCGGTAGTCGTGGTTTCTTCCGTGGTTGTCGATTCTTCGGTAGTCGTGGTTTCTTCTGTGGTTGTAGATTCTTCTGTAGTAGTGGTTTCTTCCGTTGTTGTAGTTTCCTCGGTGGTAGTCGTTTCTTCTGTAGTTGTCGATTCTTCCGTGGTAGTGGTTTCCTCGGGGGTAGTGGTTTCTTGCGTAGTTGAAGTTTTTTCTTCTTCTCTAAGTTTCCTCAACCGTAACCTTTCAGCCCTTCGCCAATCACGATACTCGGAAAGTGAACCCTCATGAACGACACCGTCACTATCTGTCCATGTATAAGCAAAGGAATCTGTTGGAGAATACAGTAAGCATGCAAACAAAAGTAAAATAAAGAATTGTTTGATTTTCATAGCGCCTTCCTTTAATTAATTTAACTTTAATAAATTAGATGGGTTAGTTATTTTGTTCAGGTGCTTTTCAATAACCTTTCTGGATAGCTCTCTAAAATAGAAGTAAAACTAAAGTGTTTTTAAATTTCCTGGCTTTAACCAGAAATAAAATAACTATATTTAGATTTACAGCAAATATAATGCCAAAACGGGAGCGCTCTCTTAAATCATTGACCTTAAAGCATTTATTACCATTTATTTCAGAAAAATGAACTAAACCCCGATTCAAGTATTAATTATTTAATCATGGGGGCTGACAAAATTTGTCGCTTTTTGGTCCTCTCTGTTAACTATTATATTTTTTTTGATCTAATAGAGCAATTAATTCTGAACCGGGCTTTACCGTTTGGAATATATTAAAACATTAGAAATGTTTTCCTGTTGCTAATTATTGAATGTTACTTGGAACACCGCAAAATCCAGGAATAATATAATTTTTATTTAATTATTATATTGTATCAAAAAAATAATTAGAAGACACCAAAATCCCTTAAAAATTAAAGGTTTAACTTCAGAGTTCCGAAGTATCCACCTGGGCTTCCAATAGATTTGGTAAATTAGGACAAATTTCTACTTTTTGACCCTTAGGATGGCGCTATTTGCTTTAGAAGATAACTTGAAACGCGAAAAACTCTTTTTATAAAACAATGGAGGGTATGTTTAGTTGTCCGAACAAAAAACTTTGCATGGGGGGTGGCGTCAATATTTTGAATAACATGATTGAAACGCTAAAAGCTTTGGCTACGAAAAAGAGTGCGTTTTAAAGCTAATTTACTTAAAATTATTTGGCCATCATGAGTCTTTTAACATGGCATCGGTTGATCTCAATCGGCTACATAGAATTTTTCCTAAATTCCTCATAATCAATATTTCAAGTTGCATATTGGATTCAAAGGCATCCATCAAATCGGCTTTATGAAATTCCAGAAGGCTTGTGGATTCAATGGCAATGGCCGAGGCAGACCTTGGAGATTCGTCAAAGATAGAAAATTCTCCAAAAATTTCATTGGAACCCAGGGTCGTGAGTATAATTTCCTCAGGAGATTGATTCGTTCTCCTGTTCATTATGGAAATCTGGATGTTTCCGGTTAGAATGACGTAAAACTGATGCCCCAAACTGCCTTCTTTAAAAACATATTGGCCTTGCTCAACTTTTAGCGGTATGGCCAGGGCGTATAAAGAAGAAAGTGCATCGTCGTCTATACCTTCAAACAATTGTACCTGACTTAAAATGTGCATAAGGACCCTTAAGAAATGGTTCTCGCTAATAGGGCTTGTAAGCCCTCATATATTATATCAGAATTTTTTTATCTAAAAACGTCAAATTAGCGTCCAGCCGCTTTTGTTGATTTGTAATGATGAACACAATTTTGTCTTGAAAATTATCGAATTTATGTATTTAATATATATATAGATATGTACTTTATTTACTTAAAATAAGATTATTTGGTTTAACTCCTTTAAAATCAATTATTTATTTTAAGGCATATAATTTGCTTATATCTTAATGGATCATTTTGTCCAAATATCTTTGATTGACAAGGATTGCTTTCCCGGATAGAAAGGTCGATCTTAGTTGAATATAAACTCAATGCGAGAAAATTATTATATGCGAAAATCTGGTTTTCCCTCTAAACAAGGTCTTTACGATCCACAATTTGAAAAGGATAGTTGTGGTGTCGGTTTCGTTGCCCATATCAAAGGCGAAAAGTCCTACGATATCATTACCCAAGGACTGGAAATATTAAAAAAGTTGGAACACCGGGGTGCCTGTGGCAGTGATCCCATGACAGGTGATGGCGCAGGGATTTTGATTCAGATTCCTCACGAATTTTTCAAGAATCAGTGTAAGAAAATAGATATTCAGCTTCCACCACCAGGCAGATATGGTACGGGTTTGGTCTTTCTTCCTCGAAACGAAAAGCGCGCTCAGATTTGTAAGAAAATCGTAGAGGAGGTTGTGAAAAATTCGGGAATGAGTATCCTGGGTTGGCGTGAGGTCCCTGTGGATAATTCCACTATTGGTGTTACCGCCAAAAGGGTTGAACCTTTGATTATGCAGGTGTTTATTGGGGCAAATCATGAAGTTAAGGGCCTTGCTGAGTTCGAGAGGATTTTATATTCCCTTAGAAAACAAATCGCGTGGGCGGTCCGCGGTGAAGGCCTGAATGAAACTAATGAAGAGTTTTATATCGTCAGCTTATCCGCAAAAACCTTTATTTATAAAGGCCAGTTAATGGCCCCGCAGGTAGAGACTTATTTTCTCGATATCCAGGATTCGGATATGGTCTCTGCCATTGCTCTCAGTCATTCACGGTACAGCACCAATACTTTCCCTTCCTGGCATCGGGCGCAACCCTTTCGCTTCATTGCCCATAATGGCGAAATCAATACTATTCGTGGAAACCAGAACTGGATGCGGGCTCGACAGGCCTTGTTCGAATCGGATCTGTTTCCGGATATCAAAAAGGTCCTGCCCGTAATTGCTCCGGGGGGAAGTGATTCTGCGGATTTCGATCAGGCTCTGGAAATGCTGGTGCTTTCGGGCCGGTCCCTTCCGCACGCTATGATGATGATGATTCCGGAGCCCTGGACGGGTCACGAGACGATGGATGATGATAAAAGAGGGTTTTATGAATACCATGCCTCAATGATGGAACCCTGGGATGGACCCGCATCGATTGCTTTTACGGATGGAGATGTCATTGGCGCGGTTCTGGATCGCAATGGACTCCGTCCGTCCCGATATATTGTTACGAAAGATAATCTGGTCGTTATGGCTTCGGAAGTGGGTGTGCTTCCCATTCCGGAATCGAACATTTCCTCCAAAGGCCGTTTGCAACCTGGAAAAATGTTTTTGATCGATATGAGAGAAGGTCGAATCATTTCGGATCGTGAGTTGAAGGCTCAAATTTCAACTCAAAAACCTTATGGCAAATGGGTGCAGGAAAATCAGGTCAATCTGGAGGACCTGCCCCTCAGCAAAGATTCCACTCAAATGCATGTGGAGGACCTGGTTCAACACCAAAAGGCTTTTGGGTACTCCACGGAAGACATCAAAATCATTATGGCTCCTATGGTGGATACCGGGATGGAGGCCACAGGCTCGATGGGCAATGATGCTCCATTAGCCGTCCGGTCTGAAAAACCGCAGTTGTTATTCAATTACTTCAAACAACTGTTTGCCCAGGTGACCAATCCGGCCATTGATTCCATTCGAGAAGAACTGGTGATGTCAACTGAGATGACCCTGGGTAAGGAACTGAACTTGCTGGGTGAGACTCCGGAACATTGCCGAAAGCTTAAAATCAAGCATCCGGTACTGAATGCTGAGGAAATGGATAAAATCCGCAACCTGGATCTGCCCGGATTAAAAACAGTGACTTTACCTTTATTGTTTCCTGTGGACGAAGGTGAGGCCGGGTTGTCTTCTGCTCTTTCCCAGTTGTGTCTGGATGCTTCGAAAGCCATTAAGGAGGGCGCAACGATTTTGGTTCTTTCGGACCAAGGAACGAATAAGGATATGGCTCCAATTCCCAGCTTACTGGGTGTTGCAGGGGTGCATCACCACCTTCTGCGTGAGTTGAGCCGGACCAAAGTGGGAATTGTGATCGAAACTGCGGAAGCTCGCGAAATGATGCATTTTGCCTTGCTGATAGGATACGGTGCCACTGCAATTTATCCTTACCTTGCCTACCAAACCATTGAGGACATGGTGAGCAAAGGGGTTTTTGTCAAGGAAACTGATTATGCGAAAGGTCAGGAGAATTATATAAAATCCACCCGCAAAGGTTTATTGAAAATTATCGCCAAAATGGGCATCTCGACGCTTCAAAGTTACCGTGGCGCTCAGATTTTTGAGGCGGTCGGATTGAATTCAGATTTGATTGAAAAATATTTCACCGGTACCCCCTCCCGTGTGAGTGGAATCGGGCTGGACGAAGTGGCTAAAGAGGTAATGGCCAGACACCGAAGAGCATTTGTAGATGAACGCTTGGTCGGTCCCGATCTGGACCCTGGCGGACAATACTTTTGGCGGCGCGGTGAAGAAAAGCATATGATCAATCCAAATGCTATCGCTATGATTCAGCATGCGGTGCACAGTAACGACTATTCACTTTTTAAAAAGTTTTCTTCAATTTGTGATGAACAGGCCACACGCCAGTGTACGTTTCGGGGGTTGTTCAAGATCAAAAAATCTGGAGACCCTATTCCTTTGGAAGAAGTTGAGCCGGTGGAAGAGATTACTAAGCGGTTTTGCACAGGAGCGATGTCCATCGGTTCCATTTCCCGGGAAGCGCATGAGACCTTGGCGATAGCCATGAATCGGCTTGGCGGTAAAAGTAATACAGGAGAAGGCGGTGAAGATAAGGTGCGGTATATTCCCGATCCCAATGGTGATTCCCGTAACAGTTTTATCAAACAGGTGGCATCGGGCCGGTTTGGAGTGAACAGTTATTACCTGAGCCAGGCGCGGGAAATGCAGATCAAGGTAGCACAAGGGGCGAAGCCGGGTGAGGGCGGTCAACTGCCGGGGCACAAGGTGTCTGAGTACATTGCCAAACTGCGCCATTCGACCCCAGGTGTGGGCTTGATTTCTCCACCTCCACACCACGACATTTATTCCATTGAAGATTTGCAACAACTGATATTCGATTTGCATAATGCCAATCCGACCGCTGGTGTGAGTGTGAAACTGGTGTCTGAGATCGGTGTAGGCACGGTCGCCGCCGGTGTTTCAAAAGCACATGCGGATGGTGTGTTGATCAGCGGACACGATGGGGGCACCGGCGCTTCTCCGCAAACTTCAATTAAACATGCAGGATTGCCTTGGGAACTGGGCCTTGCCGAGACTCAGCAGGTACTGGTGCTCAACGATCTGCGCGGCAGGATTCGTGTTCAAGTGGATGGACAATTGAAAACCGGACGGGATGTAGTAATTGGCGCTTTGCTGGGTGCGGATGAGTTTGGATTTTCCACCATCCCTCTGGTTACTTTGGGTTGTATCATGATGCGTAAATGTCATCTCAACACCTGCTCAGTGGGAATAGCGACCCAGGATCCGGAACTTCGCAAAAAGTTCAAGGGATCTGCTGATAGTGTGGTCAACTTTTTCCGTTTTGTGGCGGAGGAGGTGCGGGAGTGGATGGCTGAACTGGGTTTCCGGAAATTTGATGACCTGATTGGCAGGACCGACTTGCTGGAAACCGACGATGCCATCGAACATTGGAAGTCACTGGGACTCAATTTTTCTTCAATATTTTACAACCCTGGAGTTCCTGTTCATGTAGCTCGACATCACGTGACCAGCCAGGATTTAAGAAACGATATTATCAATGTTCTCGACCGCACTCTGATTCGAAAATGCAGAAAGGCCCTGGATCAGAAGGTTCAAGTTCGCCTGGATTTGCCAATTCAAAATACGGATCGAGCGACCGGTGCCATGTTGAGTTATGAGGTGTCAAAGAAACACGGTGAAACCGGTTTGCCGCCAGATACTATTGTCGTCAATTTTAGAGGTTCAGCGGGTCAAACCTTTGGTGGCTTTTTGGCGCCTGGTATTACCTTCAAGTTGGAAGGGGACGCCAATGACTATTTGGGCAAAGGTTTGTCCGGTGGGAAAATTGTGGCCTTTCCGCACAAGGACGCGGATTTTATCCCAGAGAAAAACATGATCGCAGGAAACGTTCTGTTGTACGGAGCCATCTCGGGAAAAGTATTTTTACGCGGCCAGGTCGGCGAGCGGTTCGGTATCCGCAACAGTGGAGTCGAAGCCGTGGTCGAAGGGATAGGGGACCATGGGTGTGAATATATGACCGGTGGAACCGTCATTGTATTGGGAAGTACCGGCAGAAATTTTGCGGCAGGCATGAGTGGAGGCATTGCTTATATTTTTGACCCGAAAAACAAATTCCCGGTTCATTGCAATAAGCAGTTGGTGGACCTGGTTCCGGTTGAGGAGGAGGAAGACATTAAGCATCTCAAATCCCTCATTGAGGAGCATTTTATTCATACTCACAGTACCGTAGCTCGTCGAGTTCTTGATGAGTGGGAAATCACACTTCCTCAATTTGTGAAAGTTTACCCCAAAGATTATCGACGTGTTCAGGAAGAAAAGAAACGTCAGGAAACTCAGGTTAAATTGGAAAATAATAAAGCTCAATTAGAAGAGGTGGCATAAGTATGGGTGCGATAAAAGGTTTTATGGAATTTCCCCGGGAAACCCCTAGCCCGCGGCCGGTTGCTGATCGATTGAACGATCAGAAAGAAGTGTATCAACCGTTTACTGACGAGCAATTTCGTCAGCAGGGCGCTCGGTGTATGGATTGCGGCGTTCCCTTTTGCCAAAGTGAATCGGGCTGTCCTTTAGGAAACCTCATTCCCGAATGGAATGATATGGTTTTTCGCGACCGCTGGAAAGACGCTCTTGATCTTTTATTGAAAACGAATAATTTTCCTGAATTCACCGGGCGTATTTGTCCCGCTCCATGTGAAGGGGCCTGTGTTCTCGGCATCACCGAACCCCCAGTTACAATCATGAACATTGAGCAAGCGGTGTCAGAAAAAGGCTTTGAAATGGGTTGGATTCAACCCAATCCCCCCAAAAAGCGTACGGGAAAGAAAGTTGCCGTGGTGGGATCGGGGCCGGCAGGATTGGCTGCGGCGGATCAACTCAACAGCGTAGGGCATTCCGTAACCGTGTTCGAAAAAGACGACCGGATTGGCGGACTCTTGATGTACGGCATTCCTCATTTCAAGCTGGAAAAGGAAGTCGTCAAACGCCGTTTGAAAGTGATGGAAGGAGATGGCGTAGAATTCAAGACCAATGCCCATGTGGGACAAAACGTATCTATCGATGATTTGCGTAAAGAATACGATGCCTTGATTTTGTGTGGCGGATCCCAAAAGCCAAGGGACCTAACGGTAGAGGGTCGGGATTTGGAAGGAATCCATTTCGCCATGGAATTTCTCCCTCAACAAAACAAACGCAATGAAGGAGATACCATCCCGGAGGATGTCGCGATTTCAGCCAAAGGCAAAAACGTGTTGATCATCGGGGGAGGAGACACTGGATCGGACTGTCTGGGCACGTCTCTGCGCCAGGGCGCCAAAAACGTATATCAATTCGAATTACTTCCAGAGCCTCCGAAAGGACGGGCCAGTAGTAATCCCTGGCCGCAATGGCCCATGATTTACCGTGTTTCTTCCTCACACGAAGAAGCTGAAAAAGAGGTGCGCGACTTTTGTGTTTCCACTAAAAAGTTTTCCGGTGAAAATGGCCACGTCAAAAAGGTTCACGCCCAAAAAATCCAGTTTGGTGAAAAAGATCCCAAAACAGGCAGACCTAAAATGGAACCCGTTCCCAGTTCAGATTTCGAACTTGATGTCGACTTGGTTTTGCTAGCAATGGGATTCGTTCACCCAATTCACGAAGGTATGCTTGAGCAATTAGGTATCAAATTGGATGGACGGGGCAACGTCTGGAGTGACGAATGCAAAAGCACCGACATTGAAGGCATCTTCACTGCCGGTGATATGACCCGAGGTCAATCCTTAGTGGTATGGGCCATCGCGGAAGGCCGGGAAGCCGCTCGCAGTGTCGACGAATATCTCATGGGAAGCACCTTACTCCCACACAGCCAGTTTTTGAAGACTTAAAAGTTTTCCTAATAAGTTTTCGGCCAAATTAAAACTGGAAACCTACGAAAAGGTGTAGTTTTAATAATCTTGGTTGACCGTTGTATTCTGTTTGTTGTTTTTATTTTTCAATTCAAATAGGTTGCGCGTTTTCTTCCTGAATGATGTTTTCTGCTCTTTTCTTATCCTCTTCGTTTGGTTTCTCGGGTTCTTGAACGGTTTCCATTTTAGGCTCATGACACAAAGTGATATGGATGGGAAAATGATCGGACCCAAAAAAAGGAAGAGTGCCCATTGAAGCCACTGTAAAATCATTAGAATGGAATAAATGATCAAGGGGCCAACGAAGAAACCAATATTTGGCGTGAAAGGTACTAAACATTCCACGACCCACTCGAGGATCTAAAAGGCCGCTTATTTTCTTAAATAATCTAGTGGTAGATGACCATGCTACATCATTTAAATCTCCTGTAACGATTACCGAATTTTTATTCTTTTTCGACGCTTTTCCAACTACCAGAAGTTCTGCATCCCGTTCACCGGAAAACTCATTTTCCGTAGGGCTGGGTGGTGGCGGATGTAAGCAATACAAGTCCACCTTGTGACCTGTTCGCATTTTGACCTCTGCAAACATTGATGGGATATCGTCTTCAACAAGATAGCGAATTTGTGGATTGTTGATGGGGAGCCTGGAATATAAATGCATCCCATATAGGTTATCCTGTGGGCATTTCAGATTATAAGGATAGTCCTTTTCAAGTGATGCCAATTTTTGTTCCCACCATTGATTTGTTTCAAGGGTTAAAATGATATCCGGATTTACTTCACGGATGATCTTCAATAACCCTTCATAATTTTTATTAGGTTGATAGACATTGGAGACCAGCAAACTGATTAAATTGTCCGGTCTTTTTGAAACTGTGTCCTTTACTTCATTAGAGGCCAGTGAGGTATAAGGACGAATAATGTAAAGTTGCCAAATGGAGGCTGATAACACCGCAATCAATAGCGCCAGATCAAAGCCAGTGTTATTAAAAAGTCCAAAATAAACCAAAAAAACAAAGATTCCTGATATGGCTATTTGCAATCTGGGAAAATCAAATACACGTATACCCCAATGGGTTTCCCGTATCAGGGGCATGACGGTGGCAAAAATAATCAAGAAGGAAAAAAAACTGAATAAACCTTTTAATATATCCATCTATAAAATTGGAAAAGAATAATAACGGTAGAGAACAAGTCGAATTAGGTTTTTAATTAATTTGAAATTCACAAATCCCCTTGGGGAAATTGAGAGAGGAAACGATTCGACTTCTCCAGAATACCCATTTGTTTAATAGCGGGGCTCATATTCTTATCAAAGTTTCGCATCAAAGATTATCCGGGAAATTGTGAAGGAAGGATTTTGTAGCTTTCCACAGTCTTGACTGCTTTCCAGATCCAAATATATAGTTTCGCAATTTTGGGTAATATCTAAAGGAAGAGTGGTTTTGCTCACTTGGGAACCTATAATAGCGACCGCCGCTTGCCGATCCAAAGCTTTTAGGACGTTTTACGGACACTTCCTTCAATCATCCGTATATTTTAAAAGGCTACCTTTTAAAATATACGATAAAATCAGATTCTAAGCTTTAATTAGGGTTATGGTACCAGTTTTTGAAAGAACCCTTTTAGTATTTCCTTCACTGGTTTACCATCGATATCGGCTAGGTCATGGAAGAGTTCTTTTTGGCGTTTGTTGAGTTTTTTGGGCGTTTCAACAATCAACTGGATGATTTGATCACCTCTGCCATGTCCTCGGACATTGGGGATTCCTGCACCACGGATTTTGTAGGGCTCCCCGGATTGGGTGCCAGGGGGAATGTTGATGGTTTGCGTTTTTCCGTCCAGCATGGGAACTTCCACCTCTGCACCTAAAGCCGCCTGCGAAAACGAAATGGGCATTCGGCTGTAGATATCGTATCCGTCACGATGAAAAAAGTCGTGGGCCTCTACATGAAGGAAGACATATAGATCACCGGGAGGTACATTCCCCGGGCCGGTTTCTCCCTCTCCACGCAGACGCAGTCGGGAACCGTCATCAACTCCTGGTGGAATATTGACTGAAATTTGCTTTTTATTGATTACGCGTCCCTGACCCCGGCAGTCTTTACAGGGATCGGAAATGGTTTGTCCTTCTCCATGACAATGCGGACACGGACTACTCATGCTAAAAAATCCCTGGGTGCGGACCACTTGTCCGGTTCCTCGACAGGTGGAACAGGTGATGGGGGAGGTTCCCGGTTTACAGCCACTTCCATGGCAGTGACCACATTCCACATGTTTGTTGACATCGACTTCCTTTTGTGTTCCAAAAGCCGCCTCGGTAAAAGTTAGCTTAATGTCCAAACGCAAGTCGGCACCTGTGCGTTGACGTCCGCCGCCGCCAAAAAAATCGCCAAAAATATCCCCAAATTGCGAGAAGATATCATCGAATCCCTGGAACCCGCTAAAACCCTGACCCTTCAATCCTTCGTGGCCAAACTGATCGTAAACTTTCCTTTTCTCAGCGTCTCTAAGGACCTCATAGGCTTCAGACGCTTCCTTGAATTTTTCCTCGGCTTCGTGGTCGCCAGGATTTTTATCGGGATGATATTTTAAAGCCAGTTGGCGGTAGGATTTTTTAATTTCGGATTCACTGGCATTTCGGTTGACGTTTAAAATTTCATAGTAGTCGCGTTTGGTCATAGGAATCCTTAATGATTTAGGCAAGCCCTTTGAGGCCTGAAATAGCGTATGATTTGGATGATGAAGTCATTGTCCTCAACTTTAATTTTTCAATTTGCCCACTTTGACTTTAGTGGGTTTGATCAGTTTGTCTTTATACATATAACCCGGCTCCAATTCTTCCAGAATAAAATTATCCATAGCCGGGTCCTCGGTTTCTTCAGTCAGGAAAACTTCATCCGTTGCGGCGTTGAATGCCCGGTTTATGGTGTCGATAGATTTCACCCCATTTTCTTCCAGGGTTTTGGAAAACTGGGAAATGATCATTTCTACGCCCTGACTCAAACTGTCAAAATCCTTGTTCTCTTTGGAAGCCAGGCTGGCCCTCTTCAAATTATCCAGAATGGGGAGCAATGCGCCAAAAAGATTTGCCTTGGACTGGTCCAGACGAGAATCGTTTTCCCTCTGCAATCGTTGGCGAAACTCGTCGTTTTCAGCACCCTTTGCCTTATAGGCGGCGATGTAGTCCCTTAAACGCTTGTCCTTTTCTTCAGCTTCTTTTTTAAGCTGTTCCACAAAGGTCGGAAGCCGGTCTTCCGGCTCGCTTGTCTCGGCATCCTCGTCTTCATCGACCCAGTGTCGTTTGTCTGTTACCGTGAACTTTGGAGCCTCACCCTCTTGCGTTGGTTTTTCTTCTTCGGTCATTGGATCACTCTCAAAAAAATAGAAAAATGGCGGGTTGAATTGGAAGTAGAACCAGAAAAGGCATGGAAACCCAATTCCATGCCCTTATCTACCTTAAGTAGCTACTAATCTGGTCAAAAGTACTGCCGGTTCTATTTTTTGCTGATGTCTTCAAACTCGGCATCGACAACATCATCATCTTCCGATTTCTTGTCATCTCCACCGGTAGAACCTTCAGGGTTCTGATCGGCACCACCCTCGGCTCCATCAGCCCCCTGCGTTTGACTATACAAAGCCTGGGCAATTTTATGAGCGATCTGGTTCAGCTTTTCGATCTGTTCCTTCATCGGTTCAGCCGTTGTGCTTTCCAAAACGTCCCGAGCCGCTTTAATAGTATCTTCGGCTTCCTTGACATCATCTTCGGGCAACTTCTCTTTATTGTCCTTGATGGTTTTTTCGGTATTGTAGACAAGACCATCCAACTGGTTGCGGACATCAATCAGCTCGCGCCGTTCTTTATCCGCTTCAGCATTGGACTCTGCATCCTTGACCATCTGGTCGATATCTTTTTCGTCAAGACCGGTGCTACCGGTAATGGTAATCTTCTGTTCTTTACCGGTTGCCTTGTCCTTGGCGGAAACATTCAAGATACCATTGGCATCGATGTCAAATGTAACTTCTACCTGTGGAACACCACGCGGTGCAGGAGGAATACCGTCGAGATGAAATTTACCCAGCGAACGGTTGTCCTGCGCCATCTCACGCTCTCCCTGGAGAACGTTGATCTCAACACTGGGCTGATTGTCTGCGGCGGTGGAGAAAGTTTCACTCTTGCGCGTAGGAATCGTGGTATTGCGTTCAATCAAGCGAGTCGTGACTCCACCCAGAGTCTCGATTCCAAGAGATAGAGGCGTGACGTCGAGAAGTAGAATATCTTTTACATCTCCAGACAACACACCCGCCTGAACAGCCGCGCCAAGTGCTACCACCTCGTCCGGGTTCACCCCTCGATGGGGTTCTTTACCAAACAGGTCTTTAACGAGATTTTGAACTTTGGGCACACGGGTTGACCCACCCACCAGTACGGCCTCATTAATGTCCGCGGATTTCAATCCAGCATCCGCAAGTGCCTTCACACAAGGGTCTTTGGAACGTTCGATCAGATCATCCACCATAGATTCAAATTTGGACCGGCTCAGTTTAAGATTCAAGTGCTTGGGTCCAGTTTGATCTGCAGTGATGAAAGGAAGATTGATTTCCGTTTCGTTGACTGAAGACAACTCCATCTTGGCTTTTTCGGCCGTTTCTTTCAACCGTTGAAGCGCCATGTTGTCTTTTCGCAAATCGATTCCCTGATCTTTTTTAAATTCCTCGATCATCCAGTCGATGATTTTTTGATCAAGGTTGTCACCCCCCAAATGTGTGTCACCATTGGTGGATTTAACTTCCACGACGTTGTCACCAACTTCGAGAATAGAGATATCAAAGGTACCTCCACCAAAGTCGTAAACGGCGATCATTTGATCTTTTTTCTTATCCAGTCCATACGCAAGAGCCGATGCGGTGGGTTCGTTGATGATTCTCTTCACTTCCAGTCCGGCAATTTTACCCGCGTCTTTAGTGGCCTGCCTTTGCGCATCATTAAAATAGGCAGGGACCGTGATCACAGCTTCTGTTACCGTTTCTCCCAGATAAGCCTCTGCAGACCGCTTGAGTTTTTGAAGAATCATTGCAGAAATTTCAGGAGGACTGTAGGTTTTACCATTCGCCTCGATCAAAACATCATTTTTGGGTCCTTTAACCACTTTATAGGGGACCATTTTCAACTCTTCCGAGACTTCATCCTGACTTCTTCCCATAAAGCGCTTAACGGAATAGATGGTGTTTTCCGGGTTAGCGATTGCCTGACGTTTTGCAACCTGGCCAACAAGAATTTCCCCATCTTTAGTAAACGCAACGACGGAAGGCGTGGTCTGGCTTCCTTCTTCATTTACGATAACTTTAGGTTCGTTTCCTTCCATGACCGCAACCACGGAATTGGTGGTTCCTAAATCAATCCCGATAATTTTGCCCATACTATTTGTCCTTTCCATTGGGGTTATTTCATAAGACGGGAAATCCGCATAAAATTTGTTGCCTATCTAATAAGACCCTATTTTTGAAGTGTCAAGGTCCGGAAGGTTGGAAGTTGTACTTTTTTAAATATTTACCCTTAATGTTAAAGTTAATGCTTTTATTTAATGGAATTTTTGGGTAATATAGAAGAAATAACTATTGAGGTTGTGCAATGACTGAAAATCACCGTGAATTTTCCCGTGTTCCCTTGAAAATCAAAGCCGCTCTTCAAACGGGTGACATTAGCTATGATTCAAGAAAAACTCGTGATTTGAGTATGAATGGAATCTTTATCGATTGTGAAGAAGAAATGGACGTTAGCGGTGATTGTATGGTCACGCTTTCTTTGGAAGGGGTGGAACCCCCAGTGGATTTTCAGGTAAAAGGATCTATCAGCCGATGCTTCGGAAATGGGGTAGCTATTGAGTTTTCTGAGATTCCCCTGGAATCGTACCAGCATTTGCAGAATCTGGTGATGTTGAATTCCAAAGAAGGGTCAAAGCAGATTGAACAGGAATTGAGTGAGCACTTGGGAATAAAAAAGAAGAATTGAAAAACTTCGTGGGTTATTTGATCCGCTTAAAAATAGATACCTGAACCATTCCATCCCTCGATTCAAGAGGAAGATCCAGAATAGGATCATAATCACTTAAATCTATATTTTTTCCACCCAAATCAACGGCAGGCAAGGATAGCTGGCTGGGAGCTGGAAGAAGGGCCTTGATATTCCCTCCGATTAAATTGGTTAATTCCCCCATAGCTTCCTGTAAATCATTTTTCGATGCCGGGTCATCTTCCAATAAAAACATTGTTTTAGTAACAAAAATCAGTTGATCATCAGAAACCTTGATGCGGATGACTCCGTCCCAGGCCCCGGCAATCTGGACCCAACCTTCGGAACCCTCAATATCTGCCAAAATGTTATCCGGCTTTTCCAGGGACTGACCAAATGTGGATTGCCATATCATTTGAGTTAATTGGAAAACATCTTTTTCCATAAACTGAGTCGTTTCCGTCATGAAAAGTCTCCCGTTTTAATGCAAATCAATCATCCGAATTATCGACTTTTTTATGAACACTTACAGAAAAAACCTGCCCTCCACAATCAAAATTTACCTGAGTGATCAATTCTGTTTTTGGAATTCGAAAATTGTAATCCGTTATTGCCACAGTAGGAAGCGATAAACTACAGGGTTCAGGTAACAGGGCTTTCAGGTTGCCCCCGGTCATATTGGCCAATTCACCCAGCGCATCCTGAATTTCCTCCATTTCTGTATCTTCGCATTTAAGGCCGAACATGATGGATGCCGCCTGCACTGCCATATCCTTTGGACACTGCAATGATACTGTTCCATTCCATGCACCCATGATATGAACACAGCCTGTTAAATTTTCTTCACCTTCATGAGGCGTGTAGGAAGTTTCCGTTTGCCTGGCTTCCAGACTCAAGGTTGATGACCAAATGTTTTCCACATATTTTATGATTTCCGGTTCAATAAATTGCATAGGAAGCCCTTAGCTAGCATTTTTAATTTGATAACATCCACACTGGCTGGTATCAATTCGAGCAAAGTTGTCATCCAGATTCAAGGTCGTTTCCGCCGCCCCAAGAAACAAGTAACCATCAGGTTTCAATAGCTTTCTGATCTTGGAAAAAATTTCCTTTTTGGTCTCAACATCAAAATAGATCAAAACATTGCGAAGGAAAATAATATCCATTTTGGGCATAATGGGCCAATAGCTACATAAATTCAATTCTCGAAACTGAATCATTTTTCTAATGGGTTCCTTGATTTGCCAATCGACTCCACAGCGCTCGAAATATTTGATTAGCATGGGTGCGGGAAGCCCACGATTGATTTCCAATTGGCTGTAAATGCCATTGCGGCATCGCTCAAGCATTTCCACCGAAATATCACTGGCAGTAAAATTTATTTTCCAGGGGGTGGGGTCGGGAAAAAACTCTTTTAATACAAATGCCAAAGTATATGGTTCCTGACCACTGGAGCTTGCGCCACACCAAATGTTGAGTTCTTTTGTAGCAGATCTTTTTTCTTTGATGTCCGGCAAAATGGTCTTTTTCAAGGTCTCAAACGGGTTCAGGTCCCTGAAAAACGAGGTCTCATTGGTTGTCATCGCCTCGATTATTTTTTTATCCAATCCATTCCTTTTGTTGGATCTAAGGTGACTGACCAACTCTTCAAACGAAGCCAGACCTTCTTTTTGAAGCAAAGGATGGAGGCGAGCTTCAACCAAATATTCCTTGCCATTCTCCAGTACGATGGCAGATTGTTCTTTTACAAGTTTTCTAATAAAGTCGAATTCTGTAGCATTTAAGGGCATAATGGTTTTCAGAAAAGGTTTGGATAATGA
This sequence comes from Nitrospina sp., assembly GCA_024648695.1. Taxonomy (GTDB): domain Bacteria; phylum Nitrospinota; class Nitrospinia; order Nitrospinales; family JACRGP01; genus JACAVV01. Next base: position 45,456 of record JACAVV010000019.1, on the reverse strand, counting down.
CCCATTAGTTTTGCCAAGCCTTAAGACTTATAGTGATGGCAAACGAATGTGATAGATTTAAAATCAGTTAATTCAGCTCAATTCCCATCAAGGTGATTTTTTCCAAAATTATTTCTTTAGTAAACGGTTTCATCACATACTCATTGGCCCCGGCTTCCAGGGCCTTTGCAACCTGGGATAACTCAGTTTCTGTGGTGACCATCATCATTTTCATATTGTTGTATTTATCTTCTTTTCGTACTGCAATCACAAACTCCAAACCATTCATTTCCGGCATATTCCAATCAACCAATGCCAAATCCACTTCACCAACCTCTTTTAACTTTTCGAGTGCCTCTAATCCGTTTCCGGCATCAGAAACCTCAAAGCCGATATCTTTCAGGATTTGTTTCAAGATCAATCGGATTGCTCTGGAATCATCTATAACCAAGGCGCGCACTTAAGTCTCCTTTTTTACTCAATATTCAAGATATAAAATTTCCATGCATTCAATTGTAAATCTAAATAGCCTGAGATACAAAGGTTTTTTTTAATTTTTTTTGATTGAGTATTGTGAAGATAAAAAACGTGGCTTATAGATAGAGGGGGGCTAAATATAAAAAAACCAGTGACGGCCTGAGGTTCAAGGCTATCACTGGTTTTAATTTATTAGGGATTATTCCTGGTTTTCGTCTAACCCGGTTTCGAGTTCACCCATGAAAATCTGGGTGTCTTCTTTTGCGGGAGCTTTGAGCCGGGCTTTGCGTTCCCGGATTTCTTCCAGCTCTTCCTTACCCAGAGGAGTCAATGCCCAGGGTTCAACACCATCTTTTTTGGCTTGAATCACAGCGGCCTTGATTTTTTGCAACATGACCAGGTCTGTATCACTGATTGAAATCAGCGCATCTTCGTGACCATCATATTGACACCAGGCAGTGGTGTAACAATTGGTATTGGCGCGAATCATTTTAAGGGTGATGTTTGCGAAATGACAGTGAACACCCACCAAGGCACAAACTTCAATTTTATTATGCTGAATGGTTAGGTTCGGGTGACAGGGGTTTATCACTGATTCAGGGTCGATCTTTGGATAAATGGGCCGGTAATCGGGCATGGTGATGATATTCATGCCAGGGACTTCATCGACTATTTCCAAGGCAAGCTTTGCTTTTTGTTTGGTCGACTCAGTCCATCCCCAAACCAACATGGGGCCAGGGTGCAATGTGGGGTTACGCCTTGTTAAAAGGGCAATAGCAAGCTTTTTCAGAGCTTCGTCTTCTTTAACATGTTCCCCCTCGACCAAATGGTAACCGGATCCTTTTTCGGGTTGGAACACACCCATGGATGCCGCAGAGGGGGGAAGCAAACCGATAGGACCAACTTCTATTTTTGGCATTATTGTTTAATCTCCATCTTAAAAATGTAATGAAAGTGATAAATCGAAGTGATTTTTTATATATGTTAAAATGTATGAGTATATTTTATTAGTTAAAGCTTTGGATAGTATTATCTTCTTTTAACCCTGTCAATATTTAATATCATGTCGCTGGAAAAAACTTGTTAAAAATTTCAATGGCTTGAGCTCCCTGGATGGATCAGGAACCTGCTAGCGGACTCCAATGGAAGGGCCCGGCAAACCAGGATTTTAATAAACCCTGGTCCGTTTCACTCATAACACCTTCTTTTTCAATAAACTCCAAAAGGTTCGCAAAGGTTAACAGGCAATGCAGGGTACATTGTTCATCTTTAAATGCTTGTTCCGATTCCTTAAAACCATAACTGAATATAGATAAGCACCCCAACACTTCCACTCCCTGTCCCCTGAGCGCGTTTATGGCTTTTATGGCACTTCCTCCGGTCGATATCAAATCCTCCACAACCACCACATTTTGACCAGAGATTAATGGGCCTTCAATCTGGCTTTGCTTGCCGTGGTCTTTTGCCTTACTGCGAACGTATACGAGCGGTAGTTTTAACCGGTCCGCAAGTGAGGTGGCATGAGGGATGCCCGCGGTGGCGGTGCCGGCAATTACATCTGGCAACACGTCAAATGTCTCAAGGATTTTGCAAAACCCGTCCACGATCAGTTGCCGGGTATTTGCATTTCCCAGTAATAGCCGGTTATCATTATACACCGGCATTTTATATCCGGAAGCCCAGGTGAAAGGGGACTGGGGTCTTAACTGAACAGCTCCAACTTCAAGTACAATTTTTGCCAGTTGCCAAGCGATAGAATCCGGTTTCATTCACCCCAATCCGGTTAACAGGTTGTTTGGATTCAATAAGTTATTACTTTTTATTGATTTTCTTGTTGGTTTTTTCAGCCAAATCTTTCCAAAGGTCGGCGTCGTTCACATCGGAGTTAGAAGGTTTTTCCTTTTTCGGTTGATCACCTTTTTTGCCTTTTGAATCTCGTTTTTCCTTGGCTTTTAACTGGGCTTTTACTTTTGCGGCGATGTCACTGAACGATTCATTATTTTCTTGTGCCAGGATTATAACCGAATGATCCGAGGTCGATTTAAACTCAAGTTGTTCCGAAGTATCGGCAAAAAATGATGAAGTCTTTGATTCTGCGGGCTCATTGAAAGACAGGATGATAACCAATGCAACAAAGGGTAAAACAAATAAATCAGGAAATTTTACCATGATTCCCTCCTTAGCCGGTCAAGGGCACTTTTGAGAGGTCAATCGATTACCATGTCAACTTTATTTTAACATTCAAATAAACTGAAAACCATAGAATAATGAACCCGAATATTTTTGAAACAGGTTATTATTTCGGATAATAAGTAATCCAGGTATAAACCGTAGCCCAGATGGCAAAAAGGGAAATGATGATGGAGCAGGAATTCACTCCCACAATAAAACCGGTTTCTTCCCTTCCCAAATCCTTAACCATTGATAACCCGCTAATGGTCAAGGAGAAAAAAGCAATGACCAAAGCAACAATAAGGCCACCTGAGATGAGTGGTGTGAAAACGACATCTTCGTTCATATAATTAAGAACTGCCAGCGACCAGGCTAAAGCAATCAGAGTGGCAAAATAAGCCCCTAATATCATGTTCCTGTTTTTGTGCCGGGCTTTGCTGGCATATCGAAATCCCAACAGCACCATTCCTGCTATTAGAACAATCGAAACCATGTCCCGTTTTTTTGCATCCTTTTGCTGTTTGCGAATATGATTCAATGAGCCCAGGACGTAGTGGCTGACTTCTTCCTCATCCATTTCATAATATCCCCCTTTTTCGGAATCGAATGCAAAGACTCTTGCTGTAGAGGATTCGGCAGGCAGAGAAATGGCCCGATATCCGGTTTTGCCGGCGGATGAGATTTCGAGATAGACGATTCCCGTATGGTATTTCAGATTGTATTTTTCTATTTCCACCAGATTTTTGGCGTACCGCCCATTTTCCTGGAAAAACTTGTCTTGAATTTCCATCAGGTCTTGCAGTGCAGTCTGCGCCTGAATGTCTTCTGTGGTTTCAAAAAGTTGGGTGCAAGATACCGATGAGAGCAGAACAATCAGGATTAAAATGTATTTAACGGATTTGACAAAATTCATAAGTTTGCTTGTATGGGAAATTATTATGTTGAAAAAAAGGTCCACTTATAGCATAGCTGATTATTTCGAGCAAGGTTGGTAGCGACTCTAATAGACCTGTTGGTATTTTGGGGCCAGGATTTTTGATTGTACATGGAAATGATGAGGCTGGAATGCATTTTCGCATAAATCGATGTAATTTTGTAACAGGAAACAACAATAAAGTCCGCGAAGCAGAAAGTATTTTGGGGGTGGAGCTTAAACAAGTGGACTCAGACGCTCTTTATGAAATCCAGACGAATGACTTGTCTGAACTGATTTTGCATAAATTAAACCTGGCTTACGATCACTGGAAAAGCCCAGTCATGGTTGAGGACTCTGCTTTGATTTTTACTGCCTGGAATGGATTGCCAGGCTCTTTGGTAAAATGGTTTGAAAAAAGCGTGGGTTGTGAGGGTATGATCCAGATGCTTGATTCCTTCGAAGACAAGTCAGCCATTGCCTTGTGTCAGGTAGCGATCAAGGACGGCGATTTTGAAAAGTCAGTGGCAGGGCAGGTGTGTGGAAGGATTGCGCCTGCTCCAAGGGGGAGCAATGGATTCGGCTGGGATTCCATATTCATTCCCGAATCCCATGAAAGGACTTATGGCGAAATGGAACCCGAAGAGAAAAATTCAATGTCTCATCGCTTTCGAGCGTTTAAGGCCTTGAGGGAATTTCTGGAATCATGAAAGGGGTGATACATGTTTTTCAAACCGGGAACGCAACTGTTTGAAAATTTCGATGAACTCAGGAAGGCTGGCAAAAATGCCGTCTGCTTCGGGTACGGGCTTGGGCTGTTTAATGGCCTTGTAGGCATCTATTAGCCTCCTGCCATTCTCCTCCTGGTCCAGCAATTTCATTTTTATAGAAAATGCAAAGCACTCGTCAGGAGTCTCGCAGGGTTCACCCAGTGTATGAGAAAGGGCCTGCAGGCATTTTACGGCCATGTCATAAGTAAACCCGAACCGTTCCAGCGCGGCGTCGCGAAAATAGTCGGTTTTTTCATTATTAAGGATTTCCTGCAAACGGCTCAGGGTCCAGTCGAAATGGGTCAATAGGATTTTGGGTGATGCGGCTTGGTTCATTTTGGTGTTTCCAGATTTAATTTATGTATAAAATAGCATGATTCGCTTTGTGTAAAACACCTGATTTTGAATTTGCTGGGTAAAAATGATACTCTTCGGCTTTTTACAATTTTAACTGGTTTGAATTGAATACATGAGTGCAGAACGATTTACTGATAACGGAGATGGCACGGTCACCGACCACGAATGCGGATTGATGTGGACTCGGGAAGATACCATGAACCTGATGGAAAAATGGGTGAATTATCTGGAAGCGGACGATTTTGCCCGCAGTCTGAATGATAAAAAATTTGCTGGTTTTGAGGATTGGCGTCTTCCTGAAAAAGACGAATTGGAAACTTTGTTTGATGAATCCTTCTCTACAAAAGATAAATTTGGCAAAGAACTGAAGATCAGCCCGGTTTTTGCCCCGGAATGCGGATTCTCCCTGATTGCCAAAATGGTGCCAGGAAGAAATCGTACCTGGGTTTTTAATCTGCGCGACGGGGAATACTCTCAGCCGGATGGGGTCTGGACATTATCAGAGTCTGCACGGGCGGTCAGAACAATATGATTTTTTCATCTTTAGAAAAAGAACTGTAAATAGGAGCGGGTAATGGAAGAAATTTATACTCCTTCAGAAGAAGCTTCTGCAAGAGCCTGGGTCAAGAGTATGGACCAGTACAGGGAGATGTATGAACGGTCAATCAATGATCCTGATGGCTTTTGGACGGAACAGGCCGAACAGTTTTCCTGGTTCAAAAAATGGGATCAGATACGCTCCTACAATTACGATGTGAATGCGGGGCCCATCGATATCAAGTTCTTTATGGGCGGAAAAACAAATATCACTGTCAATTGCATGGACCGACACATTGCGGAGCGTGGCGATCAACGCGCTGTTATTTGGGAAGGAAACGACCCTGATTCCAGCAAATCGCTTACCTACAAAGAACTTTTGGCGGAGGTTTGCAAATTTGCCAATGTACTCAAGAAACATGGAGTGAAGAAAGGCGACCGTGTGTCCATTTATATGCCGATGGTGCCGGAACTAATGATCGCCATGCTAGCCTGCGCCCGAATTGGCGCAATCCATTCGATCGTATTCGGAGGGTTTTCGCCCACCGCTTTGGCAGACCGGATTGTGGACTCTTCCTGCTCTTGCCTGATCACGACGGACGGGGCCTATCGCGGTCAAAAAATGGTTTGTATAAAAAAGAATGCAGACCACGCTATGGAGATTAGCTCCAGACAGGGGGCCGAAATTAAGTCCTGCATAGTTGCCAGGGCCATTGAAGAAGGGCCGCATGTGGAAATGAAAGCGGGTCGTGATTTTTGGTGGCACGATGAAATGGCGTCGGCTTCTCCCGAATGCGAACCGGAGGTGATGGATGCCGAGGATCCCTTATTTATTCTCTATACTTCCGGCTCCACCGGCAAACCCAAGGGGGTTCAGCACAATGTGGCGGGATACATGATCTTCACAGCACTCACACACAAATATATATTCGATTATCAAGATGGAGATATCTGGTGGTGTACGGCAGATATCGGCTGGGTAACCGGCCATTCCTACATCGTATACGGTCCCCTTGCAAATGGGGCCACTACCGTTATGTTTGAAGGTATACCGACTTACCCGGATGCCGGTAGATTTTGGGCGGTTGTGGATAAACATAAAGTCACGCAATTTTATACGGCACCCACAGCCATTCGGGCTTTGATGTCACATGGTGAGGAGACTCCTGCCCAGTATGATTTATCCACTTTGCGGGTTCTGGGTTCCGTTGGGGAACCCATCAATCCGGAAGCCTGGCGTTGGTATCACAAGAATATTGGTAAAGGACGTTGTCCCGTGGTGGATACCTGGTGGCAGACGGAGACAGGAGGCATTCTCATAACACCACTTCCTGGCTGTACCCCCGCAAAACCGGGATCCGCGACGCTTCCGTTTTTTGGTGTGAAACCGGTGATCATTGATTCCGAAAGCGGCAAATTGATGGAAGGAAATGGAGTGACCGGAGTGCTGGCGTTATCCGAACCCTGGCCGTCGCAAATGCGGACGGTGTACGGCGACCATGCTCGCTTTGAGGAAACGTATTTTAAAATGTATCCGGGATACTATTTTACTGGCGATGGTTGTAGACGGGATAAAGATGGGTATTACTGGATCACAGGGCGTGTCGACGATGTCATCAACGTTTCAGGTCACCGTATGGGGACAGCAGAGGTGGAGTCTGCCCTGGTCCTGCACGATAAGGTAGCAGAAGCGGCTGTAGTGGGCTTTCCGCACGATATTAAAGGGCAGGGGATATACGCCTATGTCACTTTGATGGAAGGTGTAGAATACAGCGACAGCCTCAAAAAGGAACTCAAAACCTATGTACGTGGAGAAATTGGTCCGATCGCGACGCCGGATGTGATCCACTGGGCTCCGGGACTGCCTAAAACACGGTCTGGTAAAATCATGCGCAGAATATTAAGGAAAATTGCCGCGAATGAAGCCGATCAATTGGGAGACATTTCAACACTTGCAGACCCCTCGGTAGTTGACCAGCTAAAGGCATCTTACGATCCCAGCGCCTGAGAGCAAGGGCGATATTTGGGGTGGGATCATGGAGAGAACTCCTGGTTCAGCTCCACGACTTCCCGCTCCAGCAGCGAAAAAAGAAAGGTACCCCTTCCTCCCCAAATATATCGAAGGCCTATTGACTTTTACAGTTTGGATGAGAACCTACTATAATAATGACTTGCAAACTTGTCAAGAAAAAAATGTGTCCATAAGTTTATAAGTTTTCAATGACTTACGGCTTTTTTGGTTGATTTGGTAGTAATCATTTTATGCTTTTTGCTTTTTAGCAGTCTGACGGTTTTCTTTCGAGCAGGGACAATCTGACTGTCAACTTTTCCCCGTTTGATTTGATTCAACCCTTTGATGGAAGAATAGTTTAAAGGCTGGAGTTGCAGGGCCTTATGGAATTCCGACCGGGCTTCGGTGGGGCGGTTCAATTGCAAATAAGTCCACCCAAGGCCGTCGTGCACCTCCGTCCATTGGGGATGAGCCTCTAGCTCATGATTAAATTCCACAAGTGCTTTCTGCGGTTGGTTTAATGCCAGATAGCTTCTTGCAAGTACCGTTCGGGCGCTGGTTTTTAACGGAAATGGAGTGATTGACTTTTCATCTTCGGCCCAAATGGAAACAGGTTCCGGAGAAGCATTCAGGTTTAGGGCCTGCTTTAAAAAAGCTATCGTATGCTTATGTTTTTTAAGGTTAAATAAAGTATAGCCGACTCCCTTATGAACCTCCGATCCTTTAGGGTTTTCTTCCAATGAAACTTCGAACATGTTTAAAGCTTTTTTATAATCTTTTTTGAAATAATACGCCCAGCCAAGGTGATTGTACACTTGCCAACCGTAGCGCTCTTGTTCCAGCATGGACTTGAATTGCTGGCTTTGTGGAAAATCGGGATCGAGGGAAATGGATTTTAAAAAGTACTCCACTCCCAAATCGGGATTGCCGTTTTTGTAATGGATCCATCCCAATCCCAGATAGGCTGAGGCCCTAATTGGATTTTTTTCAAGCGCCTGTTTGAAGTGAGCAATGGCCTCCGATTCGGGAACGCTTCTTAAAACGCTCCAGTCCAGCTTTGATTGAATTTCATTTTGGAGCGGCTTCATTTTGTCAGCGGCAGAAAGGTATTTGGCCGCCATTTTAAAGTTTTCTTTTTCGTAGAAGCAAAACCCCATGCCTTCAGCGGCTTTAAAGCGGAACCCCTTTTGTTCGACCACCTTATTGAAGCTCCAGATCGCAGGATCGAACTGTCTTTGTGCGTAATGGGTTAATCCTAAACCCAGATAGGCTTGTGAAAAGTATTCATTTGTCGGTTCCGGCATGCCATGAAAATCGAGATATTCCCAGTATTTTTGTGCCGCTTGTATCAGGTCGCCTTGCTTGCGGGCGGTTTCTGCTTCGAACAATACCGGAGCCGATTCCGCCAAAAGGGCTTCCAGTCCTTGCAAAATAGAAGGATTGTCCGGAGAAAGTTCCAACCCTTCCGTGAAATTGTTCCAGGCCCAGCCATATTTTTCGGTTTTTACCCCAATGAGTCCTTCCTGGTAATAGGCATGCGACCATTTTGGAAACTCATCCTTTAGCAATTCGGCCTTGTTTTTGGCAATGCGGTATTTCTCAAGTCCAAAATAATAGCTCACATACTGGGCTTTATTCAATTTGGCCTCTTCAACTGCTTCCATTCCCTTGAGTGCACCGATAAAACGGGGGTACAGGCTTAGTATTTCCTTAAACTCTTCCTCTGACTTTTGAATCTCCCCAGTGCCCAGATAGCTCCATGCCAGGCCGTTTTTGGCATCCAGGGAAGCGGATTGGCGGGTGGGCAGATTTTCAAACGAATCAACGGCCTTTTTGTAAAACTCATTGTGATAATAGGTCCAGGCTTGGTCCAGGTCTATGGGTTTGTCAGGCCTTTTGGGAATGTGACCCGATTCCACACGCTTTTTATTAAAATATCCGTCCGGGAAGACTTCATGTGTGAAGTCAAAAGGATCGGGTAAATTGACCGGGTATTCGGCTAATAAAGAACTTTTATACCTTGGTTTCTCGAAGGGCAGGGCCATGATGGATGGCTGGTTCATGGATGGCAGGATATGCAAAAGGGTGTCGCCTTTTTCACCTTTCCAACGTTCCCAATATTCAAATAATTCGTCGATCTGTTCTTGAGTGTAAATTTTGGATAGATCTTCTTTAGCCTCTTTAACATGTACCAGTTTTAGGTTGGTCAAGCCTCTTCCTTTATGAATATGGAATGGATCCCCACGCAGTTTTTCAGCCCAATTAAAGGCTTCCAGGGCCTCATCGTACTGAAAAAGGGCAAAATGAGTCCAGGCCAGACCAACAGTTGTTGTGGGATCTTTCGGGAATACGCTTTGGCTTTTTTGAAACGAGCGCATGGCCAGGTCATAACGGCCCTGGAAAAAGTAAGCCCAGGGAAGGAGTCGCAGGGCAAACGGGTTTTCCGGGTCGTTCATGAGGGCTTTCTTGATATAGAATTCAGCAATATTGTAGTGCTTATAATTGAACTGGATGCGCGCAAATTTTAAATCTTCATCTTCCTTGGCTTTTTTGATATCTTTTTTTTCGATGGGATGTACAACCGTGTCAAGATCCTGCGCCTTTAGATTGTAAACGTCACTTTTCCAGTGTGAGCATTGGGCTAACTGCAAACTGCAGAATAAAATAAAAATCACTTGAGCAGGTCGGTTACCTATAAGCTTATTGAATTTATGTTTTAAATTCATGGGGTTAAATATTATTTATTAATGTAAGATAAAAAGGCATTATGTTCCTTGTGTCCTGCCCCTTTGCTGTTTTAAGCCTCTGTATTAGTTTATCGGTATTTTAAGTTTTTATTTTAGGTTTAATTAACCTAGGTTAGTGTATAACCGATAAAATCTCATTTTCTCAAGGAATCTAAATTTTCCAAGAAACAATTTGTAAATCCTTTTCAAAGTGTTATTATTTCCAATTTCCCAATTACCCTGGAATGATGATGAGTTTTAAGAAAACCTTCTTTTACCTGCTTTTATCCACATTGCTTCTGAGTCTCAACGCCTGTTCACAGTCTGGACAGGAAACCACTGAAAAACCTCAAGCCGAGTCGCCTCTGGTCCCTCAAAAACAGGATCTGAGCCCACCGGATTTTTCGGATCAAAAAGTTTCCGTCAAGGTGGAACCCATAAAATTGTCTCCTGAAGACCAGAAAAAGGCCGATAATGCGCCTCCCGGTATGGCGTTTATCAAGGGCGGCTGTTTTTACATGGGGAACTTAAACGCGCAAGTGGACGAACAACCGGAACATGAGGTGTGCCTGGATGATTTTTATATGGACCGATATGAAGTCACGCAGGAACGCTGGGAAAAGGTGATGGGATACAATCCTGCCAAATTCATCGGCAAGGATCGCCCGGTTGAGCAGATCAACTATTACGATATTCAAAAATTCATCAAGAAGTCCAACGGTACTTGCCGCTTGCCTACCGAAGCGGAATGGGAATATGCTGCGCGTGCAGGTACCTCAACGCGCTATTACTGGGGCAATATGATGGAAGACCCATTCGCCTGGTATGAAGGTAATGGTAAGGACGAGACTCATCCTGTCGGTCAAAAGTCGCCGAACCAGTTCGGGCTTTACGATATGGCCGGTAACGTGTGGGAATGGGTCGAAGACTGGTACGAGCCCACTTATTCCGCCGAGGTCAAGAAGAATCCCACCGGGCCCGTGGTGGGGGAAAACAAGGTCATTCGCGGTGGTTCCTTCGGCTCCTCTGCCGGAGCCTTGCGGCCAACCAATCGCACCTGGGTGCATCCCAAAAACAGGGTGTATTCCAAAATCAGTACCTATGGCGGTATTGTTAACGAGATCTTTAACTACATCGGATTCCGTTGCGCCAAATCCATCGAATCAGGGACTGCTGAGTAGGACAAGGGTTTCACTGTAAGGCTCTAAAGCCTTGGATATTCCATTTTCGCGGATAGATTGAATCATTTTCGAATTCAGTCTGATTTTTTTCCAATGGATTTGTTGCGTGATGGCTTTAAAAGGCCAATCCCGAAACCGGGTTTTCCAATCCGTTACTCTCATCAGAATATACACAGTGCTTCCCTTTTCAGTGAATATCTTCATGGTTGATAGATCGTTTACCTGAAAAACCGGATGCGCGGTCATCACTTCCAGTTTGGACCGGTAAGAATCCAGTTTGTATAAACCGACTTTTTCCTTTTTGTTTCCATTATCATTCAATGATTGGGCCAGATTAAGGAGTGGATAGCCTTTGTAAAATGAAATTAGATCCCCGTGCAAGCTGGCCATGAGGATTAATTGAATCAGAGCCAGACTTGCTACCAAGTTTTGAAATCGCTTTTTAATAAAAAGTTTTCCGCAACAGACAACCGCCACAATAATGAAAACGGAAAGTCCAACAAGGGCTATTTTTTTAAATCCACCTGTCAAATGTTGGGAACCCAGATTTAAGAAAAAAGGAAACCCGATCAAGTGGGCTATGGCGATTCCAAGGAACAATAAAAGGGTTAAACTCAAGGGGACTTTAAAATAAGACGAAGCATAAATAGAATCGGGTTTAAAGTTTGAAAAAAAGTATCCCAAAATGAGCACAATGGCTGAAGATGAAGGAAGCATATAACGGCTGTGTTCGATCCTTAACAGTGTAAATAGGATCAGCGTTCCCAGTAGCCAAATCAGGCAAAAAAGTAAGGAATGATTTGCCGCCTGCCTTAATTGAGATATTTTGTATTTAATATTTTTCCAAAGCCGTTTCCACTTTGAATCAGTCTTACTGTTTTCTACCGATTCATTCCAGGTGATTCCCAGAAAAAGGACCAAAGCGCTTAAGAAAAAAAGTGACCAGGGCAAGTAATATCTGATTATCACGCCAAAATAATAAAGACTGAACTTCGCGTCGTTTGCTATCCGGTCCCGGACCTCTGCACCCAATAGGTGATTGGTGAATTCATCGCCATGAAGAACCACCATAGCAATAAACCAGGGAAGGCTAATCAAAGCTAAAATCAAACAACCGATTCCCCATTTCATCTCCTTGAATTTAACCAGTTGCCCGCTTTCCCAATAAAAACCGGTGATGGTGATGACCGGAATGAGGAGTGCTGGCGGACCCTTGATTAAAAACCCAAGCCCCATAGCCACATAGAATCCATAAAGAGAGTAGGGCGCTTTAGCCGGGTTTTGATAAAACCGTACAAAGCAATATAGGGCGAGCAAGATAAAAAAGCTCAACGCCATGTCTGTAGTCGCCCACCGTGAAATTTGAAAATGCATATAGGTACCGGGCAGAATCCATAAGCAGATCAGAGCGGCTCTGGAATCGAACAAGCGTTTTGCTAAAAGGTATATTAAGCCCAAATGAGCTAATCCTAAAAAAACAGAAACACTTCGCGCTGAGGTCGTGTTGATTCCAAACAGTTTGTAGGGTATGGCCATCAACCAATAGATCAGGATAGGCTTGGCAAAGCGTTTGTTCTCATGGTAGTACGGGGTGAGGTAGTCCCCGGTTTGAACCATGGTCTTCACGGATTCAATGTAATAGCTTTCGTCAGAATGGTAGGGGGGAACGGTTCCCAGATTGTAACTGTAACAAAGGACGCAAAGCAGGATCCAGGGCAAGGGCCTAAACAGGAAAAAAAGGTCCCGGTCGTCCTCGCTTTGAGATGACATGGAAAGGGCTTTTATAAAAGGTTGGGGTCGTTATTTGCAGTCACTGCAAATCCCGAAAATATCCAGCTTGTGAGACGTGATGCTGAACCCGTTGCGTTGGGCAACTTCTTCCTGAAACTGTTCAATCAGGGGATGATTGAACTCGATAATCTTTCCGCATTCGGTACAGATCATGTGGTCGTGGTGGCTATGCATGTATTTATGTTCATAGCGTTTTTGGCCGTCGCCAAAATCCAGTTCCGTGGCGAGTCCGCTTTGAGTCAATAAATCGAGAGTTCGATAAATGGTGGCAAGACCGATCTTGGGTTCGGTTTCCGAAACAAGCTTATACAACTCATCGGCGCTTACATGGTCCTCGCTTTCCAGAAATGCGCTCAACACAGCACGGCGTTGACGCGTTACTTTCAAGTTGTTTTGGGTGATATAATCTTCGAGAACTTGCTGTTCTTTGGAAACCATAATGAATCATCAAAATGTGAAATTTTTGTTTACTCTAGCATGCTGATTCTTAAGAGTCAATGTTGCGAAAAAGCTATAGCGACGCCTGATTTTTTAAGGGAATAATGTTTAATATATCCTGTGTAACCGAGTTCAGGGAAACGTCATTTTGCTGGCCGTCTTTCATGTTTTTTAACTGCAGGGTTCCGGACTTTAATTCATTTTCACCAACGATCAGAACATAAGCACAGTTTTTGTTATTGGCTTTGCGCATCTGGCTTTTCATACTGCTGGCTTCATAATCGCGTTCCACCTTAAGACCTTTCCGCCGCAGTTCGTGGGCAATTCTGTAGCACTCACCATCTGCTTCCGCCCCTAAACAAACGATGAACAAATCAGGGTCCGTTTCAATGGACTCCACCGTTTCAGCAGGCAGAACCGAGATAAGCCGCTCAAGGCCCAAAGCGAATCCGAAGCAGGGGGTGCTGGGTCCATCAAACTCTTCCACCAAATCATCGTAACGCCCACCACCGCACAGGGCGTTTTGAGAACCCAAACCCGAGGACGTCACTTCAAATGTTGTTCGGGAATAATAGTCCAGTCCGCGCACCAGCAGGGGATTGATTGAAAAGGGCGTGTTGATGGTCGTTAAATACGACTGAACCTGCGTAAAATGTGACTGGCAGTTGTCGCACAAGGAATCACCCATTTTGGGAAGACTCTCAGCGATTTTTCGATCTTCTTCCACTTTACAATCGAGAACGCGTAACGGGTTTCTCTCGTAGCGTTGCTGGCAATTGTTGCACAGGGCGTCGAGGTGTTGACGAATGGCGTTTTTAAGCGTTTCACGATATTGCGGTCGGCATTCTTTACAACCCAGACTGTTGATCTCAAGTTGGAGGTCGTTTAAACCCATCGACTTGAAAAATTCGATCAGCATCCCCATCGTTTCAGCATCGACCAAAGGACTGTCCGATCCCATCGCTTCCACACCTATCTGGTAGAACTGGCGAAACCGGCCCGCCTGCGGGCGCTCGTAACGGAACATGGGTCCCATGTAATACACCTTCACGAGGGAAGGCGGATGATGCATTTTGTTTTCGATGTATGCTCTCACCACAGAGGCGGTTCCCTCCGGACGCAGGGTGATTTGTTCTCCGCCACGGTCCTCAAAAGTATACATTTCCTTTTCGACGATGTCGGAGGTTTCACCAATGCCGCGGGCAAACAGGGAGGTGCTTTCAAATATGGGCACGCGAATTTCTTTAAAACCGTAACGCGAAAATACGTCGCGAGCCATGCCTTCCACCCATTGCCATTTGGCTATTTCGCCGGGAAGAATATCTTTAACGCCACGGATACTTTTTATTTTCATTTAATTTTGAATGTGAAATGAACTTGTTAATACAGGAAAGAGCCCGATCAGGAATTTTCCCGCAGAATTTTTTCCGCGGTCAGCACATCCTCTCGACTGCCAATGAACAGAGGAACCCGTTGATGAATATGGGTAGGTCTGATATCCAATATCCTTTCCTTACCTGTGCTTCCAAGTCCCCCGGCGGTTTCTACAATAAAACTCAGAGGGGCCGCCTCAAAGGCATAACGCAGTTTGCCTTCGGGATTGGACTGGTCTCCGGGGTACATGAACAACCCACCTTTTAACAAAGTCCGATGAAAATCGGCAACCAGTGAACCAATGTATCTCAGGGAATACGGCCTTTCTGTTTCCGGGTCGGTTTCCTTGAAATACTTGATCAGGGCTTTTTGCTCTGGAAGCCACTTTACCTGGTTGCCTTCGTTAGTGCTGTATTGTTTGCCCTTGTCGGGAATTTTGATGTCGGGATGTGACAGGAAGAATTCGCCCAATTCGGGATCCAGTGTGAAACCATGCACTCCCTGACCGGTGGTATAAACGAACATGGTGCTGGATCCGTAAATAATGTATCCGGCGGCCACCTGATTCATTCCTGCCTGCAAAATGGCATCATCCTCAACATCGTCAGAACCCTCCGGTCCCCGGTAAATGGAAAAAATGGTTCCGATGCTGACATTCACATCGATATTGGAGGAACCGTCCAGGGGGTCCATCGCAAAAATATATTTTCGCGGGCCCGGCCCGGATTTGAATTGAATGGCCTCATCGCACTCTTCAGAAATGATTGCGCTCACACAACCCGATTGACCAATTATTTTTAATAAAGTGTTGTTGGCGTATTCATCAAGCTTTTGAACTTCTTCCCCTTGAACGTTGACCTCACCGGTAAGACCAAGTATATCCTCTCCAATTCCTGCCTTATTGACAGCAAGAGAAATGATTTTCCCGGCAACAAGAATTTCATTCATTAAGCGGGTGAATTCACCTGTGGCCCCATCGGCCTTTTTTTCCTGAACTCTGATAAATTGAACCAGGGTGGTTCGTTCCATAATTCTTCCTAACTGTTTTTACATGGATAGTTTCTGGACCGTAAATTTCTTGCGGGGGATTCTACCGTATTTTAAATTTTTCTACAATTGAAATGGAAGCCCAGAAGTTTTGCGCACGAATTGATCTTGAACCGCATTTACAAATTGGAATTGTTGGGTAAGGGGAGGCTAAGGTATTTTCCTCGCTCTTCATAAATCAATTCCTTATTCTGCAAATCTTGCAATACGTCTTCCAAAGTAGAATTTATGGGAGATTTACCGAACTCTTCAAGATGTACCTGAATTTTTTTCAAGGTTTGCGCAGACTCATTACAATATAAAAGGATCTCCGCCGCGGCACCTTCCAATCTTATTTTAATAGACCCGTCGGCCCTTCGGTTATCGTAAACCGTTACAAAGTCCATGGACTTGGTGAAAATCAAATAAGGGAAGTTTTCCGATTGGTGGCGTGCTTTCCACTCCGCAACGGTTTGATGTAACTCCTCCACCAGAGCGGGATCGATTCGTTTCTGCGTTTCAAATTCGAAGTCATACGCCACCTTCATTAAATCAAGCGTGTCTCCGTCATAAACATAAGGGTAGGCTACTCCAGGACCTGTGATACGAACGCCGTATTGATCCGGTCGGGTATAGTAGGGGCTGAAACGTTCCAACCAGATATCGCCAACAGAGATGGGAGGTTGCAGATGGGTTAGCAGTTTGATCAAATCAATTTGTTTGCGGTAATCTTCATCCGTTTCCTGTGGAAATCCCGTCAATATACTCCATGTGACTTCCATTCCGTAATACAGGGCCCATTTCAGGCAAAACACATTTTGCAGAGGGCGCACGCCTTTATCCATTTCCTGCAAGGTGTTCATGCTGAAACTTTCGATGCCCGGCTGAACCACCTTGACGCCCCCTTTGGCCAGCCTTTCGATCTGGGTTTTGGTCAGGTTGCTTTTGACTTCAATAAAAAAATCGAGATCGTAATTGTTTTCCGCCAATTGCCCAAATATACCGTCGATATATTTAATTTCCAGAATATTGTCTACCAGACGAAAACGGTAGGTGTCGTAGCGTTTTGAAAGGTCTGCCAACTCACTGCGAACCTGTTCCATGGGTCGCGAACGAAACTCCATTGTGGAGGCATTTAGGCCACAAAAGGTACAGTGATGTTTCTCGCCCCACCAGCATCCACGCGCCGTTTCGTAAAGAATGATCGGGTTGTCGAGCAATGGTGATTGGGGATCGATTCCGCGCACCTGATCAAAATAGTCTTGATAATCGGGAGGACCGTATTGTTTGAAATCGCTGAAATTTTCGTGATTTTCCTCAAATACAATTTGCCCGTTTTGACGATGCACCACTCCCGGCGGAACAGCTTTACCGTGTTCCAGTGCATCCATAAAAGCTGGCAGGACAGGTTCTGCTTCCCCTGAAACAACATAATCGATCCAGTCAAAAACCCGAAAATATTCCAGCCCCATTTCGGAATCGAAATTGGAACCGCCGAACATGATTTTTACTTGTGGGAATTTTTCCTTAATCAATTTGGCAAGGCTCACGCTGGCCAGGTTTTGATTAAAGGTGGACGTGAACCCAACCACGTCAAATTGGCCCCAGTCCATACATTCCGAGGCCCAATGCAAAAACTCCGGAACCATTTGGGTTTTGACATCGTGCAGAAACGATTCGGGTCGACCGATGGTGTGGCTGATGTTTTGCAGGTGTGACTTGAAGAATTCGGGGTATTCCTGATTTCGTGCAACGTTTCCAAACAGCAAATGAGAAAACAACCATTCGCCAATCAGGAAACGCTCCTCGCACAAACGTTTGTACACTTTCAGATCGATTTGATGCGCGAAATGCAGGTTCAAATAGTAATTGTTTGCCTCATGACCATGCGCTTTCAGCAAGGTCGACAGTGTCCCCAACTGAATGGATGGGTAGATATGAAAGCCGAACGGCATGTTGATCAAAGCATTTTTAATAGCCATGTCCGCAATTTTAGCAGTTCATTTTTTGCAATTCACCCCAAAAACCTTTGATCTCAGATATTCTCAGGCGAAAGTCGCACTCGATTTGGAATCGCGCTTGCGCAAATGAGGGTCGAGGATCCTTTTTCTGAGACGGATGTCTTCCGGCGTGATTTCGGCAAATTCGTCCTCGTTGATAAATCCCAGGATTTGCTCAAGAGTCATTTTCAGGGGAGGGGTTAGCAGGATGTTTTCGTCCGAGCCTGAGGCCCTCATGTTGGTCAACTTTTTCTGCTTGCAGATGTTGACTATCAAATCGCTATTTTTACTGTTTTCTCCGACAATCATTCCAGGATACACATCAACTCCCGGTCCAACAAAAATTCTGCCGCGTTCCTGCAGGTTGAAAATAGAGTATCCCGTGGTCGCACCATTTTCCAAAGCAATCAACACCCCGTTGGATCTTGACGGTATGTCTCCGCAATGGGGAATGTAATTGTGAAAGGTTCGGTTGAGTATACCCGTTCCCTTGGTCATGGTGAGAAATTCGGAACGAAACCCGAACAAGCCCCGTGAAGGAACCACGAATTCCAGGCGCACTGTTCCATCGTTCAGGGTTTCCATTTGTTTCAGTGTTCCCTTTCGGCCCCCCATTGCCTCAATGACAGCACCTGTAAAATCGTCTTGAATATCGATGACTACAAACTCTTCAGGCTCGTGGTAAACCTTATCGATCTTTTTAATAACTACCTCAGGGCGAGAGATGGCGAATTCGTACCCTTCACGCCGCATGGTTTCGATCAGGATGGTCAGATGCAATTCTCCACGCCCCGAGACCTTGATTGTATCAGCCTGATCAGTTTCTTCCACCTTTAAGGCCACATTCGACTTTGCTTCACGAAACAGGCGATCTTTCATCTGGCGCGCAGTTACAAACTTTCCCTCCCGGCCCGCAAAGGGGGAATCGTTCGCGATAAAGTTGATGGACAAAGTGGGTTCCTCAATCACGATAACCGGAAGCGGTTCCGGAGTGTCCACGTCCGTGATGGTTTCACCAATATCGACATCTTTCATTCCGGCAATACCGATGATATCTCCAGTAAAACCTTCAGCCACTTCTTTTTCACCCAGGCCGTCATAGGCCAGAAGTTTGTTGATAGAGAAATTATCAACCTCGCCATTTTTGCGGATCAGAGAATATGTTTTTTTATTTTGTACCTTTCCGCGCTCAATTTTTCCGATTGCGATTCGGCCGACATAATCATTGTAGTCGATCGAGGTGACCAACATTTGAAACCCAGCTTCCGGGTCACCTTGATGGGGTTCCA
Source organism: Nitrospina sp. (assembly GCA_024648695.1). Classification (GTDB taxonomy): domain Bacteria; phylum Nitrospinota; class Nitrospinia; order Nitrospinales; family JACRGP01; genus JACAVV01. The sequence continues at coordinate 26,415 of JACAVV010000019.1, read as the reverse complement.
CCTTGTCGATGATGAGATCCAGAACCTCGGTCATTTCCAGGTTCTCACCCTCTGGAGAGGTCTTTGCGTACCCTGCCTTGGCGGAGGTGTAGATGACAGGAAAATCCAGTTGATCATCATTAGCGCCCAAATTGACAAACAAGTCAAACACCTGGTCCACTGCCTGATGGGGATCGGCTCCCGTGCGGTCGATTTTGTTGATGACGACTATGGGTTTCAATCCCATTTCCAGTGATTTCTTGAGGACAAATCGGGTTTGAGGCATGGGACCCTCTGCGGCATCGACTAAAAGGAGAACGCCGTTTACCATTTTCATAATGCGTTCCACCTCCCCGCCAAAGTCCGCATGACCGGGGGTGTCGACGATATTAATTTTGTGGTTTTTGTATTCAATCGCCGCATTTTTGGAAAAAATGGTGATGCCACGCTCTTTTTCCAGTTCGTTTTTGTCCATGATGCATTGTCCCACCAGTTCGCCGGAACGGAACATACCGCTTTGTTTGAGGAGACAATCCACCATAGTGGTTTTTCCGTGGTCGACGTGGGCAATGATCCCGATATTTCTAATTTTATTTTGGTCCATAATGGGTCTTTCGAGTAGAACAGTATCTAAGCTATTGATTTTATATATGTTTAGTAGAATAATGGTACGGAAATGAAACTATTCTGAGAGCCGGGGTTGATACGATGGAATTTTTACAAAAAGAGTTTTTAGCTTATTTATCCCTGGAAAAAAGGCACGCCCCGAATACAGTGGATGGATATAGCAGAGACATTAACAAGTTTTTTCAGTTTTTTAAAGAAAAACCTTTAGAATCAATAAAAACCGGCGACATTCAGACTTTTTTGATTGATTTGCACCAAAAAAAATTATCCGCCGCTTCCATTGCCCGGTGTATTTCCTCATTAAAAGCTTTTTTTCGTTTTTTAACAAGTGAGAAATTTATTAAAAGTAATCCTGTCGAAATTATTGAAACTCCTAAATTATGGAGAAAAGTCCCTGGGGTGTTATCTTTTGACGAAATTGATGCCCTTATGAAAAGTCCCAATTTGGAAAATGTGTTGGGAATCAGGGACCGGGCAATGCTTGAAATTTTGTACGCTTCCGGCTTACGTGTTTCGGAACTGATTGCATTAAAAAAAAGCGATTTGAATTTTCAAGTAGGTTATCTAAGATCGATGGGGAAAGGGAGTAAGGAAAGAATTGTTCCCATAGGAGAGGTTGCCAGGTCCGCAGTAAACGAATACCTGAATCTTTCGCGCCCTCAGTTATTGAAAGGAAATAATGTTCCGGAAATATTTGTGACCCGGCTGGGAAGGAAAATGACTCGTCAGGGGTTTTGGAAGTTATTGAAACAATATGCCCTAAAAGCTAATATCCACACGCCGATTTCACCACATACTTTAAGGCACGCCTTTGCCACTCATCTGCTGGAGCGGGGCGCCGATTTACGTTCGGTGCAACAAATGCTCGGCCATTCCGACATATCGACCACGCAAATATACACTCATATTTTGCAGGAGCGCATGAAACAGATTCACGATCAATTCCATCCTCGTGCATAATTTTGCTTAAGCAAAGAACTTTATATTTTCCTTGACTGGGATTCTAAATAAAGATAACATTTTAGGCTCATGACCCCCGCCTGTTAGGATCCTAAAATACAGATATTTAAGATTCATCGATTCCTATCAAACCGGTTCTTTTAATTATGATTTTTGACGTCGACGAAATTCCGGAAGAGGGTCTGCAATTCGAATTACAGGAAGATAAGAACCACTTCAAAATAGATCAGGAAGATACCCGTTTGGACGATTCGGTAAGGGTTTCCGGCCGATTGGACAGACTGGAAGATGAAATCTATTTGAACGGAAATGTTCAAACCGTTTTAATCGTTCTTTGTGCGAGATGTCTGGAGCCTGTTCGCCAGGAAATTAAAGGCAAGGTTTCGGCCCGGTTTGTTCCAAAAAATCCAACGCAGGAATGGGAGCCCGAAAGCGAAATCCATTCTTCCGAGATTGAAACGGAATGTTATACCGGTCATCATATTAATCTGACGCAGACGGTTCATGACCAGATTTTGCTGGAGGTTCCGCAAATCTGTTTATGTTCAGAAGACTGTAAAGGTCTCTGTGGCCAATGCGGTATCAATTTGAATAATGATTCCTGTGAGTGTTTATTGGAAGATGATATCGATCCCCGGTTAGCGGGTTTGAAAGACTTAAAAGAAAGATTGCAGTAAAGGAGGAAGTATGGCAGTCCCAAAGAAGAAAACATCCCGGTCGCGTTCAAAAATGCGTAGAGCTCACGATCATTTAAGAGTTCCCGCTTTTAATGAGTGTCCGCAATGTCACGAAATTAAAAGACCGCATCATATTTGTCCGCATTGTGGGTATTACAAAGATAAAGAAGTTATGGAAGTAGAAATCGTTTAGTGAATTGCGTTTTTTTTTTGCGAAACATGAATGAAATCCTGATAAATTTCCTTTTTGTCCCATTTCATTGCCAAATCGAAATTTTGTCACGTAAAAAAACCTTATTGGGGAGTTTTGCAAGACAATGAGGATTGTCGTAGATGCCATGGGTGGTGACAATGCCCCCCACGCCATTGTGGAAGGGGCTATACTTGCTGCCAGGGAGTACAATATCGAAATTATCCTGACGGGTAAATCCGAAGTGGTTCTTGCCCAATTGGATAAGTTCAAGGGCTGGAGGGATCTGCCGATTCGCGTTGAACACGCCGAAGAGGTGGTGGAGATGGATGATGTTCCTGCCAAGGCGCTTCGCAAAAAAAAAAATTCGTCCATGAAAGTGGGGGTCGACTTCATTAAATCCGGTGAAGCCGATGCCTTTGTCAGTGCAGGAAATACAGGTGCGGTTTTAGCCTATTCAACGGTTATATTAAGGCCACTCAAAGGAGTGGACCGGCCCGCCATAGCGGTGCAATTGCCTACATCGAAAGGCTCGGCCATAATGCTGGACGCCGGGGCCAATGTCGATTGTAAAGCGCTTCAATTGTTTCAGTTTGGAATCATGGGTCATGTTCTCGCAAAATTTGTGTTGGAAAAAGAGTCCCCCGAGGTCGGTTTGCTGAGTATTGGTGAAGAGGATGGAAAGGGCAATGAGATTACCAAGACGGTGTTTCATATGCTTAAGAAATCCCATATCAATTTTATCGGAAATGTGGAGGCTAAGGAAGTGTACCGGGGGCATGCGGACGTGATTGTTTGTGATGGTTTTACTGGAAACGTTGCTTTAAAGATCAGCCAAAGTATGGCGGAAATGATTTCCAGGCATTTGAAGAAAGTTTTTAAATCGAATTGGTTGAGCAAACTGGGTTATCTTTTGATCAAACCCTATCTGGATAAAGAAAAAAAATCGATAGATTATTCTGAAACAGGCGGTGCCCCCTTGTTGGGTGTTAACGGGGTATGTATTATTGCGCATGGGAGGTCCAATCCCAAAGCAATCAAGAATGCGATTAACCGGGCACGGGAATTGATCGAGAAAAAAATTAATGAGCATATCATGGAAGATATTGAATCCAACCTGAAGGATCTGGATATCTGGTCTCGGGGTGCATTATGGAAGCAGTTAAAAGATATAGCCTTCAGTCCGAAACCTGAAGAAAATAATAATAACAACCACCATCAAGAACAAGAAGTGGATCATCCTCCTGAGGAAGCTCAAGCTTCCACTAAAGATGAAGAATCTACTGAGACGGAACCTAAAACGTAATACCTTCCCTGTCTTTGCATGAACAAACTCCCAAGCATTAAAGCAGTTGTAGCCGGTACCGGTGCGTATCTTCCAGAAAAAGTTCTTAGTAACTTTGATCTGGAAAAAATGCTGGATACCTCAGACACCTGGATTCGAACGCGAACCGGAATTCAGGAACGGCGGATTGCCGCCAAAGACGAGTGTTCTTCCACAATGGCCGCTGAAGCGGCAAAAATGGCTCTGGAATGTGCGAACACTGAAGCGCAGGATATCGATTTGATCATTGTCGCAACTTCTACACCGGATGTGATTTTCCCTTCGACGGCCTGTTTTGTTCAAAAGGAAATTGGTGCGGGTAAGGCCGCGGCTTATGATGTATCCGCCGTGTGCTCGGGGTTTATTTACGCCATGTCTATCGCGGAACAATATATTAAATCAGGGCGATACAAAAATATTCTGATTATCGGCAGTGAAGTCAATTCCAGGATTCTTGATTGGACCGATCGGACCACCTGTATTTTGTTTGGGGATGGAGCAGGAGCGGCGGTTCTTAAAGGGGTGGAAGCGGAAAGGGAATGTGGGGTGTTATCTTCACATATTTATTCCGATGGCAATCAATCTCATATTATCAGTGTTCCCGGTGGAATCGGCAAAACTTCCGTGACTCATGAAGCGATTGACGAGAAACAATATTGTATCAAGATGGTAGGGAACACGACCTTCAAAATGGCTGTTAAAAAAATGGTCGAGGTTGCAAAGGAAGCTCTTGAGTTCAATGGTCTGAGCCCTGAAGATATTGATTGGATGGTGCCTCACCAGGCAAACAAGCGAATTATTGATTCGGTGGCAGAGCGCCTGGATTTTCCGGAGGAAAAAACCTTTATCAATATTCATAAATATGGCAACACTTCGGGTGCTGCTATACCTATAGCCCTGCATGAAGCCAATTCGAGCGGGAAAATGAAGGCAGGCGACCTGGTGTTAATTACGGGTTTGGGCGCAGGGCTTACCTGGGGTGCTGTGGTGATTCGGTGGTAAGTAAAATTTATTAAAGTGGACGAAAAGAAAATATGGCGAAAATAGGTTTTTTATTTCCGGGGCAAGGGTCGCAATCCGTTGGCATGGGGAAGGACTTTTTTGAAAACCGGTCTGAAAGCAGAGAGATGTTTGAGCAGGCAGGACATGCCATTGGGATCAATTTGGCAGATATTTGTATCAACGGTCCTGAAGAAAAACTGCAACTGACCGAGATCACGCAACCTGCTATATTAACTCATAGTATTATAGCCTTGAAAACCTTGAGGGAACATGGTATAGAATCCGATGTCAATGCGGGTCACAGCCTTGGAGAATATTCTGCATTGGTTGCCTCAGGTTCGATCCGGTTTTTGGACGCTGTCCGGTTAGTTCATATGCGAGGCCGCTTTATGCAAGAGGCGGTGCCGGTAGGGACAGGGGCCATGGCGGCAATTATCGGATTGCCCGTTGATAAAATCCTTGAAATTTGCCAACAGCAATCTTCCCAAAAGGGTGTTGTACAACCTGCAAATCTGAACAGTCCTGAACAAACCGTTATAGCGGGAAATAAAGAATGTGTCGAACGGGTGATTGAGGAAGCCAAGAAGGCCGGTGCAAAAAAATCTGTTTTGCTCCCAGTCAGTTCAGCGTTTCACTGTTCCTTAATGAAACCCGCCGAAGTGAAGCTCCAAAAAGAATTAGAACAAACGGGGTTTGAAGATTTTTCGACTCCCATTATCACCAATGTGGATGCCAAATTGATAACGCAGGGGGCTGAAGCGAGGGAATCCCTGGTTAGCCAAGTGTGTTCGACCGTTCGCTGGGTCGAAACCATGGAACTTTTGGAACGGGAAGGGGTCGATACGGTAATAGAAATTGGACCTGGACGGGTTTTATCCGGATTGATGCGACGTTTTATTAAGAAGATAAACTGTTACCAGGCCGGCGATTTGGAATCATTGAATAAAACGGTAGCGGAATTAACCTAAGAGGTTTGATGTTTTATGGAGTTAAAGGATAAACTCGCATTGGTCACCGGAGGAGGCAGGGGAATTGGAAAAGCCATTTCCTCGGAATTGGCCCGACAAGGTGCTAAAGTATTTTTGGCAGGCACACGTCTGGAGGTCGCAGAGGATACTGCTAAAATTATTCGGGATCAGGGTGGTGACGCACATGCAATCCGAATGGACGTTTCAAATTCTGAAGAAATTCAGGAGGTGTTTCAAACTCTTTCAAAAGAACACAAGGCGGTCGATATTCTCGTTAATAACGCCGGTATTACCCGTGATGGATTGATGATGAGGATGAAGGAAGAGGATTGGGATGAAGTGATTCGTGTGAACCTGAAGGGAACGTTTTTGTGTGGTCAATTAGCAATGAAGCAAATGATCAAGCAAAAATCCGGTTCGATAGTCAATATTTCTTCGGTGGTCGGTTTATCAGGAAATTTTGGCCAGGCTAATTACACTGCCTCGAAAGCGGGAATGATTGGTCTGACGAAAACCATGGCCCGTGAAGTGGCGGCCCGTGGCATTACTGTAAACGCCATAGCGCCTGGTTTTATTGAAACGGAAATGACGGATAAACTGGATGACCAAATCAAGAAGGACCTGTTGGAAAAAATTCCTCTGACGCGATTTGGAACCCCGGAAGAGGTTGCATACGGAGTTAGCTTTTTAGTGTCGGAACGGGCGAAGTATATTACTGGACAAGTGATTAATATAAACGGTGGGATGTTGATGTAATACTACCATTAAGGAGTGTTTATAAAATGTCAATTGAAAAAAAAGTCATGGATATTATCGTAGACCAATTGGGTGTGGATGAGAAGCAGGTGACCGGTACGGCAAAGTTTGTCGAAGACTTGGGAGCCGATTCACTGGACACCGTTGAATTGGTGATGGCTTTGGAGGAAGAGTTCGATATCGAAATTCCCGATGATGCCGCAGAAAAAATAAGTACCGTACAGAATGCAATAGACTATATCTCAAGCCATACCAATTAGGGACAGTGAATGACTAGACGGGTTGTAGTAACCGGAATGTCGGCGATTTCCCCTCTGGGAATCGGATTGGAAGAGAACTTGAAAGCGGTTAGTGAAGGCCGATCGGGTATCGGTATGATCACAAAGTTTGACGCTTCCAAGTTTCCCGTTCGAATTGCTGGCGAAGTGAAGGGTTTTGATCCTTCGGAATACATTGAACATAAAGAAATTAAAAAGATGGATGTATTCATTCACTATGCGGTGGTGTGTGCAAAAATGGCTTTGATGGATTCCGGTTTTGAAATTACTGAGGAAAACGCCAAACGGGTAGGCGTTCTGGTGGGCGTTGGTTTGGGAGGCCTTCCCGCTCTTGAAAAGAATTTTCACATCTATCAGGAAAAGGGAGTTCGAAAGATCACTCCTTTCTTTATTCCCATGCTCATCGCCAATATGGCTTCCGGACAGGTTTCTATTCTAACCGGTGCTAAAGGACCTAATACCTGTGTTGTGACGGCGTGTGCGACCGGAACCCATTCCATTGGTGATGCCGCAAAGTTGATCCGCGAGGGAGAAGCCGATGTGATGATTGCCGGTGGATCTGAATCGGTGATCACCGAATTGGGTGTGGGGGGATTTGCCGCCGCTAAAGCGCTTTCCACACGTAATGACGAACCCGAACGAGCGAGTCGTCCCTTTGATAAAAACCGGGATGGTTTCGTGATGGGTGAAGGTTGTGGTTTGGTGATTCTGGAAGAACTGGAATCAGCTAAAAAACGGGGAGCCCGAATTTATGCCGAGCTGGTGGGTTATGGGTTGAATAGTGACGCCTACCACATGACAGCCACCTCTCCTGATGGAGAAGGGGCCGCCCGTTGTATGGAACTTGCACTCAATAGTGGAAGCATTAATTTCGAAGATATTGATTACATCAATGCCCACGGCACTTCCACGGCGGCGGATGCTACGGAAACGATGGCCATCAAACGGGTATTCAAAGATCACGCCAAAAATCTCTGGGTCAGTTCGACCAAATCCATGACCGGCCATTTGCTGGGTGCCGCAGGCGGAATAGAGGCCATATATGCCTTGGGTGCTCTCAAAAATGGAGTCGTCCCTCCCACCATAAATTTGGAAGAACCGGATCCTTTGTGCGATCTGGATTATGTGCCCAATACGGCTAGAGAAAAGAAATTGAATATGGTGATGTCCAATTCCTTTGGTTTTGGCGGCACCAATGCCGTGATTGTATTCAGGCAGTTTTCAAATTAAAAGGTAAGTCATGTTATCCGAGGAACGAAAAGCTTCCCTGGAACCCCTACAAAAAACTCTAAACTACCATTTTAACAATTTACTCCTGCTCAACAAGGCTCTCACTCACAAGTCCTATGTGAATGAGAGGTCAGGTACCTTGAAGCACAATGAGCGGTTTGAGTTTTTGGGTGACTCCGTACTGGATTTAATCGTTAGTGATTTTCTAGTGGAGCGTTACGACCAATACACCGAAGGGGCCCTGTCCAAAATCAGGGCGGCGGTGGTGAATGAGTCCTGCCTCGCGCAATTATCCCGTAATATTGATCTGGGCCGGTATCTCCTTTTGGGAAAAGGGGAAGAACTGTCCGGTGGCCGAAAAAAGAATTCCTTGTTGGCAAATACATTTGAAGCTCTGGTTGGCGCTGTTTACCGGGACAGTGATCTGGAAACGGCCAATCGAGTGTTTTTTCCGATTTTGAAATGCGACGTGGAAAAATACGCCCAAACCTGCCAGTTTCGTGACTTTAAAAGTGATTTGCAGGAATACACTCAAAATAAACTGGTTTGTGTTCCAAGTTATAAAGTGGTTGGGGAATCCGGGCCCGATCACGATAAGCGGTTTGAAGTGGCTGTCTTTGTTCAAAATGAAAACAAAGGGCAGGGCAAAGGAAAGAGCAAAAAGGAGGCCGAACAGGCCGCGGCGAAGATGGCGCTGGAGCGTTTTAACGTTCGCGGACAGGGTGAGAATCATGGCTCGTGATCACCTCATCGTTCCTGTTTACATTCCTCATGAAGGCTGTCCCTATCGTTGCGTATTTTGTAATCAAAACAAGATAACCGGATTTAGCGAGAAAGCCGATAGCGAGACAGTCGACAATGCCTTAGATCTGTATTTGAGTGATCAATCGAAACGGGATTTGCCCGTAAAAAGAGAAGTTGCTTTTTATGGCGGTACCTTTACCGGATTGCCGATTGAACGGCAGGCCTTTTTGCTGTCCTGTGTCCAGCCCTGGATTGAAAGCGGGTGGGTGACCTCTGTTCGTTTGTCTACGCATCCTGACTGGATTGATCCTGACAATCTGGAGTGGTTGAAGGGAAGAGGCGTTCGAACGGTGGAGTTGGGTATCCAATCTACAAATGAGAAGGTGTTGGAACTTTCCGGTCGTCCGGGATCGTTGAATACGATGTCTGCCTCAGTGAAATGGATTCAACAGGCGAATTTAAAACTGGGATTGCAACTGATGCCCGGATTGCCCGGTGATGACGATTTGCGGTTTCAGGAATCGGTGGATCAGGTGATTCGCTGGAAACCCGATTTCGTGCGATTGTATCCTTCCCTGGTTTTAAAGGGAACCCGAATGCATCGCTTGTATGAAAGTGGAGAGTACCGGCCCTGGAGTTTAGATCAAACCATTAACTCCTTGAAAACAGCATTGGTGAAACTCGGGAAAGCGGGTATTCCGGTGATCCGTTTGGGATTGCAACCGGATCCTTCTTTGATGGAAAATTTTGTGGCGGGGCCCTTTCATCCTGCGTTAAGGTATCTGATAGAAAGCCGTTTGTATTTTGACCGGATGGTGGGGCACCTTGAAAGTACCCCTCAGGTAAACAAGAGGGTGATATTCAGAGTGCCGTCAAAAAACATTTCAAATTTCATGGGCCACCGTAAAGAGAATATTATTAAATTAAAGCAATTATTTGGACTGGAAGAGGTGCGGTTCGAAGCAGACAAGCATTTGGAAGAACTCGAATTGGTTGCCTGATTATAAAACAATCGAAAATAGGTGTATGGATATGGTTACGATTGGAATGAATTATAAAGTGCTCCCCGATAAAGGGCCAGTTTTTGAAGATGCGTTTAAAAAAGTGCTGGAAGTCATGAATGAAATGGAAGGCCACACGCAATCCTTTTTGTATAAAGATGTGTATGATGCCAACTCCTACCTGATCGTCTCGGACTGGAGCTCAGAGGATGCGTTCAACGGCTTCATTCATTCCGACAAATTTCGTCAAGTGGCTAACTGGGGTGAAAAGAATATTCTGGCGGGCCGTCCTTCACATACTGTGTATAAGCAGTAAATTCGTGAAGCGATCCTTTCATTTGGGTCATTGCATTTTAGGAGTGTGCTGAATTTCACCCTTTTGAATGCTTTTTTTGACTTTGGCGTAGAAATGTTCCGTATCGTGGGGCAAATGATCTTCCACACGCCAGCGGACCTTGACGAGCTTGCCGTCGGGGTGGGGGATGATTTCCAGTACTTCTCCTGTGTTTCCGGACAGGGGTTCGAAAAGGGCGTCCCCTACATTTAGTTTCATAGTTAAAGTGTTCGCTTTCTGTTTAGATTGAAAATAGATTTGAGTTTTTTATTATTCATGAAATCAGCCTTGGCAACAAGATAATTATCATAAGAAAGTTTGGGAGGAATGAATGGCGTATATTTTAATGGAGCCTATGTATAAAACCATGACTTCAGGAAAGGTGGAAAAATTTCTGGTCAACCAGGGAGACAAGGTCAAAAAAGGAACCCCCGTAGCCGAAATTACCGCCGAGGGTTACTTTACTTTATGCTCGGAATACAACGGAATTGTTAAAGAGTTTTACATAGGTGAAAACGAATATGTTGAAACTCATACACCGATTTTAGAAATCGAAGAGATCGAAGAAGAGGATTAGGTTCGCCTGTTTTTAAAACAGAGAAAAGCAAATGGACGCTGTCGTTAAATATATAAATAAACCGATGATATCGTTCACCACCGTTATGGTGGGACCTGTGCTGATGGCGGGATCGATTTTAAATTGAAGGAATATAATAGGAATTGTTGATCCAAACAAACCTGCCGCGGCTACAGCAAGGATGATCCCCAATCCTACAGCCAAGCCCAAGGTCCCTGTACTATTCAGTAATGGGGCAACAACAAGACAAATAAATATTCCGCAAAGAATCCCCAATATCATTCCATTTAAAAGTCCGACACAAATTTCGCTCCATACCACGTTTTTCAGATTGTCCTCCTGAATATCCCCGGTAGCGAGCCCACGCACGATGACGGTTGCGCCTTGAATTCCTACATTTCCCGCCAGACCTAAAACGAACGGAATGAAAAATAGAACGGTGCTGAATTCCTGAATCGACAATTCGAACTTTTGCAAAATATAAGCACTTATTAAACCACCAAAGAAAGTGGGCAGAAGCCAGGGGATTCTGGACGATACTTTCTTGCCGATTTTCTGCGCAAAAGGGTCGACTTTTGCCGTTCCCACCATTGTAAAAATTTCTTCACTGGCCATGTCCTCCATGACACGAATGACATCATCAAAAGTGATAATACCGTGCATGATCTGGTTTTCATCCACAACCGGGACCGAGCTTAAATGTTCCTGATCCATTAGCGCCGCGATTTTTTCGCAGGAATCTTCTAAATGGACAAAATGTTTTTCTTTTCTGACAAATGTATCGGCTGTGGCCTGGGGGGGTACTTTTAACAAATCCCTCAACTTGAAAAATCCCAGGAACATATTGTCCCGGGTCACCACGTAAAAATAGGACAGGGTGTTTGGGTTTTGATCATTTTTTACACGCATCAGAATTTCGCTGGCAGTATGGTGTTCCAGGACTCTGTTGTATTCTGGATTCATTAACCCACCCGCAGTTTCCTCATCGAAGCGGATAAGGTTCTTGATCGTTTGAGCCTCTTCGGGCTCCATTTCTTTAAGGATTTGTTCCTGAAGGTCCTCCTTCTGTTCTTTTAAAATGTCAGTGGCTTCGTCGTTTTCTAACCCCTTTAGAATCTGGGCGACGGTTTCGGGCGTTAATGTATTTATGATTTCTTCGCGGGTTTCCTTGTCAGTCTCATAAAGAACGGCGGCCTTTTTTTGATCGTCTTCGAGGACCTGAAACAATTCCATTTTGAGGGTCCCAGAAAGCAAATGGAGAAAACGGGCCACTTCAAAGGAGTCCATTTGGTTGATTTCATCCATCAGGTCCGGGGAAATGACCTCCTCAGATACAAGGCGTTCTTTTATTTTTTCAATTTCCATGCAGGTAATTTCTATTTTTTTAATTGGGAGTGGATTATAATATCAATTAATTTTACAATCGCCTAATGAGATTACAAAGAGGGACACCTATGGTTATTGGAATTTCACATAAAGATTTAGATAAACTGCGTAAGGACAGAGGCAAAAAGAAAGTTGGAAACCGAAAAAACCGGAGTACGCTCCTTTCGTCCAAAACCCGGACGAAAATGATGCAACAATTCGATCAGGATAACTCAAAAAAAGCCAAGGACGAAAATATTGAAATTGATGAACATGTAAAGTTGAATGACAATTACATGCGCACTGGGAAATACGTCCCGAAGAAAAAATAGATCTTAAAAAAGAAATAAAATCTAATAAAAAAGCCCGGGTACTTCTGGAGTACCCGGGCTTTTTGCGTCTTGCTAAAACTTACTTCTGCGATCCCACATAATTGAGCGCGGAACCGGCAAAGAACCAATTGATCTGGTCATCGTTCATCGTATGATTCACAGTGACCGTATCTGAACTCCCATCTTCATGAGCTAATATCATTTCGACAGGTTTGCCTGGAGCGATTTTGTCCAGGCCAAGGAAAGATACTTTGTCTTTTTCCTGGACCTTCTCATAATCGTCCTTATTAGCAAAAGTAAAAGGAATAATACCCTGCTTCTTCAAATTCGCTTCGAAGATTCGGGCATATGACTTGGAAACGAAAATTCGTCCACCCATATGGCGGGGTTCCATAGCCGCGTGTTCACGACTCGATCCTTCACCGATGTTCTCATCGCCAAAAGCCACCCATCCTACGTTTTGATTTTTGTAGTGCCGGGCAATTTTGTTCAACTCATCACTTTCACCGGTTAATTGGTTGTTACCATAACCCGTTTCATCGTTAAACCAGTTATTGGCTCCAAGGAAAAGGTTGTTACTGATGTTGTCCAGATGACCACGGTACTTCAACCAGGGACCCGCCTGGGAAATGTGATCTGTGGTGCATTTCCCTTTGGCTTTGAAGAGTACCAGCAAGTCTTTGTAGTCATTAACCGGATCATGTTTCGGGAAAGGTGCGAGGAAGGACAAACGCTCACTTTTCGGATCAATGACCACTTCACCCGATAGAGTAGGTGCTTCGTAACCACTGTCTTTAGAAATAAAACCTTTTGAGGGATAAACTTCCCCTACAGGCGGTTCGAATTTAAAATCGTTTCCATCCTTATCCTTCAAAGTATCTTTCAAAGGATTGAAATCCAGAGATCCAGAGAAGGCCATGGCCACCACGATTTCCGGGCTACTGATAAAGGAAAGCGTTTCCGGGTTACCATCATTTCTTTTGGCAAAATTTCTGTTGTAGGAGGAAATGATGCTGTTGGCGTCACCCTTTTTAATGTCGTCCCGTTTCCACTGACCGATACACGGTCCGCAGGCATTGGCCAAAACGATGCCGCCAACATCTTCAAAATCCTGCAAGATGCCATCGCGAACGATGGTTTCATGAATTTGAGAAGAACCTGGGGTAACCAGGAATTGTGATTTAACTTTCAATCCTGCCTTTTTTGCCTGGCGGGCCAGACTCACGGCACGGGTCAGGTCTTCGTAACTGGAATTGGTGCAGGACCCGATCAATGCGGCGGTCAGGTTCATTGGATAACCTTTTTCCTTTGCTTCGCTACCAAGATCCGAAACTTCTCGACCCAGGTCAGGCGTGTGCGGTCCAACTACATGTGGCTCCAGAGTGGAGAGATCAATTTCATGATATTCATCATAATACTCTTCAGGATTCGCCCAAACTTCCTCATCCGAGCGCAAGTGCTCTCGATACTTTTTACAAAGTTCAGCAAGGGCACCACGACCGGTTTGCTCGAGAAAAGGAGTCATTTTCTCGTCATAGTTGAAAATAGAAGTGGTAGCGCCAATTTCCGCACCCATATTGGTTACGGTGCCTTTACCGGTGGCACTTAAGGATTCTGCACCTTCGCCAAAATACTCAAGAATTTTTCCGGTTCCACCTTTAGCGGTCAACATAGTAGCCACTTTAAGAATGATATCCTTGGAGGCCGTCCAACCACTCAAATTACCTTTAAGCTTAATTCCAACCAGCTTTGGAAGCTTGGTCATGAAACCTTGACCGGTCATAACATCTACGGCATCGGCTCCACCCACACCGATGGCAACCATTCCCATACCGCCTGCATTTGGCGTATGCGAATCGGTTCCAATCATCATGGTTCCGGGACAGGAATAGTTTTCATAAACCACCTGATGAATGATACCGGAACCAGGTTTCCAGAAATCCATTCCATACTTCATAGCCGCTGAATGCAGGAAGTCGTAAACTTCCTTGTTGGTTTCAATGGCCGCTTTCAGGTCGGTTCCAGCCCCGGTATAGGCCTGGATCAAATGGTCACAGTGCACCGAGGTCGGTACGGCCACTTTCGGCATTTGAGCAGACATGAACTGTAAAATAGCCATTTGCGCGGTTGCATCCTGCATGGCCACACGGTCCGGATTCAAAAAGATGTCAGATTCGCCTCGAACCAGTTTGGAAAAATCACATGTCTCCATATGTGAGAAAAGAATTTTCTCCACCAGAGTCAATTTTCTTCCCAAATTTTTTCGGGCATTGTCCAAAGATCCCTGCAATGATTCAAACAATTTTTCAATGGGTGCTACATCTATTAACATTGATTCCCCCTCATAAAAAAAAACTGTGATATAGTGATTAAATAAGAAAAAATATTTTGGAAATGATTACCTGATATTACGAATAAAACAAATTTATTAATCGAACCTCTTTTTTTAAGAGGTTTTTTGTTATGGTTTTCTCAAGAATGGGGCCTAACAAGCCCATTCCTTTCTTAAAGGACCCAACTTTCAGGATCATTTTTGGCAGGATCAGCCGTTTATATTGCCAATATTTAATTATGAATGCAATAACTAACACAAAGATTTGAAAAAATCCTTGAATTTTTGTTTTTTTATTTGTTTTTCAGGAAAACCTCCGATTTACTATCTTTATGAATTCAATTTTTGATTCCCAGGATTTTAACCAAAACCTGTTTTTCCCTCGCCCTGATTATGGATCCACCCCACCCGGAAAAGAAGATAGTTTTGTAGAAGTTGATGATAGAATCAACATCCATATTCGCCGCCACCCGGCCCCTTCAGCAACTGTTTCCGTGGTTTATTTTCATGGTAATGGAGAAATTGTTTCTGATTACAATGATCTGGAAGCGGCGTATTCATCGATTTCCTGCGAATTGATCGTTTGCGATTATCGTGGGTATGGGCAAAGTAACGGCATTCCAACATTGCGAAAAGCCCTTGCGGATTCTCACAAAATTTACAAGTTTTTAAAAGACAGCGGTAAACTGCTGGATACTGCCGTGGTTATGGGGCGTTCCCTGGGAAGTGCATCTGCTATTGAATTATGCTCGGAATACCGGGAGATTGACGGATGCGTAATAGAAAGCGGTTATGCCGATCCCATTCCTCTGGTTGAGAGGAGAGGCCTGAAAATAGATTCAACCACTCCCGAAGAAGACGCGCTGTTCAATAATAGTCAGAAAATCAGCAAAGTGACTTGTCCTTTATTAATTATGCACGGGGCCGATGATTGGTTGATTTATCCAAAAGAAGCTGAAATGAATTTTGCTAATGCCGGATCAAAAAATAAAAATCTGGAAATTCTAACTGGGGTAGGGCATAACGACATCATGTTATCCAGAGATTACTTCCCCTGCCTTAAGAAGTTTATTGATTCTATAAAATAAATAAAATCAATACCTTATGATGGGTTTTATAAGGTATTTTATATAATATTATTGAAGGGGCGGTTCATGGTAGCAAAGAAATTCTATAACATTGAAGGAATTATCCGGAACGGTTTCAAATTGAGTCGCGATTATGAAACTCTGGATTTTAACTTCACCAAGTTGGGCGATGAAGGTGTTAAGGCTTTAGCTAAGTCAAGGTCGATTAAACAATTGAAACGATTGATTCTTTCTAATAACAAGCTGGGTCCGGAGGCAGGGAAAGCGATTGCAGAGTCCAAGTCGCTGACCAACTTACAGCATTTGAAATTATACAAAAACAAGATTGGGGACGAGGGTATTAAATACCTCGCCGAATCTGAGGGCTTGCTGAATCTGAAGTCATTACGTTTGGCCTGGAATTCAATTGGGGATGAAGGCGTTAAGACCCTGGTGAACTCAGAAAATTTTAAATTCTTGACCACTCTGGCATTATCCGAAAACGAGATCACCGATGAAGGTTTGAAACTCATATCGCAGGCACGGACCCTGAGCGAACTGGAGTCGCTTGATTTACGCAGAAACAAAATCACCGATGAAGGTGCGAAAGTCCTGTCCGAGTCCAGAAACTTTCCAAAACTGCAAACGGTTGATTTATCTGATAACCCTTTGACCGATGTTGGTAAACAATGTATTTCCAGGTTTTTGGTTTTGGGAAAAATTCGAAATCGAATCAAGGATGAGGGTAAAACGCTGGATCTGAGCCATCAAAATATAAGTGATTTCGAGTTAAAAGTTCTTTCCGAAAGCGAGGAGATGAAAGAAATTACCCATTTGTATCTGGAGATAAATAATATAACTGCTCAGGGTATCAAATACCTTGCCGATTCTCCCCATATGGCCAATTTGCAAGTTCTTTCTTTGGATCGAAATAAAATTGGCGATGAAGGGGTGCAAATCATAGCTCGGTCTGAAACCTTCTCTCATTTGACCCTTCTAATGATAGAAAACACTGAAATGGGAAATGATGGCCTTGTCGCCATTGCAGAATCTGAGTTCATGGCCAATTTAATCAAACTATATATAGAAGGTAATTCATACGATGAAGATGGCCTTGACGCATTAAGAGAGTCTGAGTTCATGGAAAATCTCGAATATCCTGTCCTTGAACGAGAAGAAGAAGAGGAAGAAGAGGAGGAGGAAGAGGAAGAATTCGAAGATGTCGAAGAACTGGAAGAAGAAATCGAGGAGGAAGAACTGGAGGATGATGAATATGATGATTGAGGAGAGATTACCAAGCGATTCCATCGCTTGAATTTAAGGGAATCTTTTAATCCTTTTCATGAAAAAATGGGCTTTTTACCAAATGATACTAAAGCCCGAAATCATTTCATACATTACTTAGGCTGGTTAGTTTTATAAGGTATTTGGTTGTATGGGATCATCAAATGATGCGTTTATTATATTTTTGATATTAGTTGCAATGTTACTTTTTTTTCTGGTCATAGGTCCCGCTTTAGGCATATTTATACAGGATTATGAAGACTATTGATCAGGATAGGAAAAAGTAATTATTCTATTGGGACTTAATGTTTAATGGGTTCTTCTAATGATATCTTGATAATTTTATTTGTTTCCATTGTGATCATATTTTTTTTGGTTGTGATTGGCCCAAGTTTAGGCCTATTTATCCTGGATTATGAAGATTTTTATTGAAGGTATTGGCCATATTGGGTTGAGGTTCGGTTCCCCTCACTGAAATGAGAGCGTATTACCAGGAAGCGTTCCATAATTCTCTTGAGGGTTTTTTGTAAATTTCCTGAATACGTTGACCAAACTCTTCCTCGTTATATGTTTTTGTGTACTGGTCTCCAAAGCGGAATGGATTCCAGGAGATCACCAGTCGCTCAATGAGCATTTCTGAAAGGGGAACGGTAGTGATTTTTCTAACGATTCCCGTTTCACTATCAACCAAAACAGCAAGCATCTCCACCTCTTCCCGTGCATAAAGCGCTTCCGAAAACCCGGGAGCTTCCTGTTCCATACTGGCAGGGTTGCAAGGCGTTTCCAGAATCCAGTCTTCACTGCCAACAGCAAACATGGGAATTGCAGGGAACTCGGAATCGCTGAACAACTTGATCCGCCATTCACCAGTCCATGCCTCTATCTGCGCTTGCGAAGGGTGCGGAAAGGCTCCAATCAATAAGGCGTCTCCACCGGATGAGATGGACAATCCTCCACCATGTCCTTTGATTTTAACGGGACAGGGCTTGCCTTCTTCAAATGTAACGGTTTGTTCCAAATTGCTCGAATCTGAGTGGTCTTCCATCATAGTCGTTGGGTTTCCTTCTTGGATAATTATTATATGTTTACAGGCTAATTTATTCTCGGGGAATAATGAAATATTGTCAATCCCGGGAATTTGTTTTATCTTGTTGGATCTAAATTTAAGGGCCATGGCCCCGAGAATACTTTTATTAAATTACCAGCAGGTTTAATCTTCCCAATATTTTTGGTGTAGGTGTGTTTCCTCCAGGTTTAACCTGCTCTGTCTTCAAAGCGATACTATTATGAAAATAACCTTGATCGGCCATGCCTGTCTGTTGATTCAATCTAAAGAAACCACCTTATTAACCGATCCCTGCTTGTTCGATATCCATTTTGAAGATATCAATTTGTATTACCCGACCATGGAGCTGGACCGCGATAAAATGCCACCAGTGGATATCTTGTACCTCTCTCACCGCCACCAGGATCATTTTGATATTCGAACATTGGCCACCCTTCCGAAAGATTTAAAATTGCTGGCTCCAAAGGATAACGTGATGCTGGAATGTTTGCAGGAACTGGAATTCACTAATGTAAAAATAGTTGAGGATTTCGAACCGATCAAGTTTAAGGATTTAACATTAACCCCAACCCCATCCATCACGCAGGACTCCTATCCGGAGCATGGGCTATTGATTCATGACGGGGAAGTGACCGTGTGGAATCAGGTAGACACAATTGTGACCCCGGAAATTGTAAAGTATATAATCAATTTGTACGGCCAACTCGACTTTGCCCATGTTCGGTTTCAGCCTCTTCTGGAACAGCATTACGCCTTTCATAAACCCTGTCAACTACCGTTTCAGGA
The DNA here is from genome assembly GCA_024648695.1 of Nitrospina sp. Lineage (GTDB taxonomy): Bacteria > Nitrospinota > Nitrospinia > Nitrospinales > JACRGP01 > JACAVV01. The sequence goes on along the minus strand of JACAVV010000019.1, from coordinate 7,536 downwards.
GTACCACTCCTTTCTTCAGGTGGTAGGAGCTTTACGGCCAAAGTTCATTGTCCCGGGATCTGCCGGAGAACGGTATGTGGACAAATTTGAATTTCTGAACCATTTTGTTTTTCCCACCCAACCGGATCAGTTTCTTAAAGATATGAAAGAGTTTGCACCTGAGGTAAAATCGAGTTTGTTCATTTCGGGAGACGTTGCCGAAATCACCCCACAAGGGGCGAACATTCACTCTCAGGCCTCAGATTTTGTACGCACGGTTGAAAACAAAAAGGAAAGAACCATGTTCAATCCCGTTTCTGGAGTGCCTTCCATCCGCACACTCACTGAAGACCCGGAACAGCATGATAAAGAAAGGCAGGCCGTTACTGAGTTTATTGAAAATGAATTGGCATCAAAACTGGAAAAATGCGAATTGTCCGACGCCTGGTTCCATTGGCGATTAGGGTACCAACTGGAAGTTTTTGGTCAGGACGGATCAGAAATCTGGAGTGTCGATTTTGGACAGGAACCAAAAGTGGTAAAACAACCGGCAGAACGGCTCAATCTTTACGAGGGGATAGGGTGCTCGGAGTTGTACGGATTGATCAACAAAACCACCAACTGGGATTTCGTAGGAGCTTCCGCCCAATTTCGCACCTTTAACAACATCTACAAGGTGGACCAGGGCCATTACGAATACTTTTCCCAGGACAAAAAGTTTCCTCAACCCTTGATGCAGGTATTTCCGGCAAATGAAGAAATGGATCGGGAAAAATATATGAAAGACGTTCGCAAATGGAAAAACCAAACAGGTTTAAATGCCTGAAGAGTTTTGAAGTATTTCTACTATTGACAGGGAATTATTGAAAGGGTACACTTCGTGGTTCTTGCCGAAGTACTGTAGCAACAAATCCTAAAAAACCAAATAAGGCGGTGTAGCTCAGCTGGTTAGAGCATACGGTTCATATCCGTAGTGTCCGGGGTTCAAGTCCCTGCACCGCCACTACCTTCCCAAGCCGGGGGAAATGGCTGATGTCTTTCGAGGCCTCAACTATTTGCTTCTGGGTTTCTCTCGTAGCCTTCACTCCTTTGCGGAGGACGAGGTCACCTGGGAATGGCAACTTTCATTTTGGGTTCCAACCTTTTTAAGTTACCAACAGGCTTTTGAACTCAACGGAAAAAACTTTTTAGTTTGCCAGTTCCAAAGACAAGAGTCGGTTACAATACCGTTTCTATTCCTTTGAATAATTCGGTTCCGTCTTCGTCATCTTTCTTTTTCGTTTTAGCCTCTTCTTTTTTTACTCCTTTTTCAACCCGGATTTTGTAAAGATTGCTCATGAAATATTCATGGCATCGGATGCAAATCCAACCTTCACCCGAGTTGATCCAACATTCGTCTTCTACCCAATCTATAGCTTCTTCTTCGCTGTCGCAATACTCGCCAAATTGGATACAGTTATTGGCCTGTTTGGTTTGGCATTCTACTGAAAATTGATTGTTGCGCTCTTTGAACAAGGTAAACTCCAAAAATCATTTGAAAAAATCATTATATTTATTTGAAACGCAAATTTAAAGTCCAAGGTCAATTTATTTCTTTTTTATTGCTCATAGGACCAATGGCAACTTTATAGTCAAATATCCGTTCAAAACTGAATTTTCTTTACAGTGAAAGAATGAGAATTTGATTACATCCCCCCACGACGTATGATGACTATCAATAACCAGAATCCCATCACGCCGGCAAGCAAAAAACCGAGCAAACCGATGATCGGAATTTCGTAAAATTTGGGTGGCACATCTGCCAATACCATCAGGGCAGAGCCGACTATAAGGGATGCGAGGACGACAGCGAAGGAAATCCTTTTACTGCTTCGATCATAGGTGTTTACAAGGGAGTCCAGATTCTGATGTTTAAATTCGAGTTTTAATTTTCCACGTCTTGCTTCGGTTAACAATTCACGTGTTTCACCAGGGATGTCTTTTAAAAGCTGAATAAAATCCATTCCAGATTTAAACAGCTCACCATAAATTCGCTTTGGGCTGATCCGTTGCAATTGCACTTTCTGAACATAAGGTGCGGCCTGGGAAACCACATCGAAATCAGGGTTGAGGGTTTTGCTCAGGGTTTCTACTGCGCTTATTGACCGAAGCATTGTATACAGACTTGGAGAAAACCGTAATTTGTAACGCGATATCATTCCCATAATATCCTGCAACAATAAACCCATATCGACTTCCTTTAATGGACGATAGATATGCCGGTCCATAAAGTCGGCCGCGTCGCGTTGCAGTGTGATCGGATCGGGTTCATCGTCTTCAGGATCCGTGTGCGTGAGCCGGATCAGTGACTGGGACGCGGCTACTTCATCGCGTGACGAAACGGCCATAACCAGGTCGGCGAAATCTTCACGGGTTTTGCGGTCAATTCGACCCATCATTCCGAAATCAAGAAAACAGATTACATTTTTTTCCAGAAAGAAAATGTTTCCCGGATGCAGGTCGGCATGAAAAAATCCAAACTCAAATACCTGCTTCATGATCAATTCAAACAGGTTGTCGGCGAGTTGCTTTTTGTTTTCCTGGTTCAAATCCCAGCTTTCCGGATCGGACGCAGACTTGCCGCTGATGTACTCCATGGTAAGCACTTTTTCCGTAGTTAATGCGGAGTGAACTCTGGGAATATAAACGATCGGCTCATTCTTCAACAGTTGGCCGAATCGGTTGATATGGGCGGCCTCGACCTGGTAATCGAGTTCTTTCTCCAATGTGTAGGTCATTTCATTGACGATGCGAACTGGACCATAACGGGCAAGAAAATCTACGTGGTCTTCCATCAAAGTCGCGATGTGGAGCATGATTTCCATGTCCGTTTCAACCGTCAATTGAATTTCCGGACGTTGCACTTTAACTGCCACTTGCAAACCGTCTTTTAATCTGGCCCGGTGCACTTGTCCCAGCGACGCCGAGGCTAAGGCAGTTTCTTCGAACTCCAGAAAATTGTCGCTGATAGAAGATTCCAACTCTCTTTCGACGATTTCTTTTACCTGAGCAAAAGGGAAGGGGCGAACGTCGTCCTGCAATTTTTCTAATTCAAAAATAAAGTCTTTGGGAAGCAGGTCGGAACGAGTTGAAAGGATTTGGCCAAACTTAATGAAGGTGGGTCCCAATTCTTCTAAAGCCATGCGAAACCGTTCGGCACGAGAATAGTTTTCCAGCTTTTCTTTACGGTTGAAAGCAATGGCTTTAAAGCCGACATCGATATAATTCTCGATACCCAGACTTTCCACCAGATCGGCGAAGCCATAGCGAAACAGGACGGCTAAAATATCTCGATATCGCTGGACATGCCGATAGGGACGCTCAAGAAACCAGAGTTTTAGCAAGGACAAAAGTTAGTTTCCTCCGGATTCCAGTTTCTTTTCCAATGCTTCAACGCGAGCGGCCAATGCATTCACATCATTCTTTGTGGCTACTTCCAGCTTTTCCAGTCGCTCCTGAATGGCATCCTTGATTTTATTTTCCATATCCTGGCGAGCGCCATCGGCGGCCTCCTTCATTTCGTTCAGAAATTTTTTACCTTCTTCTTCAGAAACGTCGGTCTGTTGGACAAGTTGATCGATCATGGCCTCCACTTTTTCTTTGCCCATAACAGTGAAACCAACACCGGCCAACATGGATTTACGGACTAATTCCCACATAATGTATCTCCTGATTTGATATTAAAAATTTAGCTTCAATTCGATTTGGCTCTGGAATTGAGGTTTAACCTCGGTTAATACAACCATTATGCCATTAAAACAGCCTTCTTTATATTCAATGCTTCCTATTCTTAAAAGGAAAGAAAAAAAAGGCAATGAAATCCAGCTGAAACCCCTTTTTACCGGGTTGCTCATTTTCTATGGCTTAGGGGTGTTCCCCATCTAAGGAGGAATAGACTTCTTCGAGGATTTTGTCCGCCCCTTGTTTTAGAAGATCCTGGCCGACGTTGTAGCCTATTTTTTCGGCTTCCCATTTCGAACCGGTGGATTGTGATCGAAGGATGGTTTTTCCATCCAGGTTGGACACCAATGCTTTAAAAGTGATTTCTTCCTCATTCAATACAGCATGGGCTCCTATAGGGACCTGGCATCCGCCGCCCAAAACTTTAAGAAAGGCACGTTCTGTGTCCAGTTGCAGGTGGGTCTCTTCGTGGTCCAAATGGATCAAGGCTTCCATGACCTCCACATCGTAGGTTCTCGTTTCAATTCCAACGGCACCCTGTCCCATTGCGGGAAGAAGGACATCAATACCAATGGTTTCCGAAATGATGTCGGCTTTGCCCAATCGTATGAGCCCCGCTTTCGCAAGGATAACGGCGTCGAGGTTTTCGGTATCCAGCTTTTTTAGGCGGGTATCCACGTTACCTCGTAGAGGAACGATTTTCAGGTCGGGACGGTAGGCCTTGAGTTGTGTGGAACGACGCAGGCTACCGGTACCCACACGCGCCCCCTTGGGCAAATCAGCCAGCTTGATGTTGTTTTTCGAGATCAGCGCATCATGCGGATCTTCCCGCTCTGTGATGACCCCGATTTCAAGTCCCTGGGGAAGTTTGATAGGAACATCTTTCATGCTGTGCACGGCCAAATCAATTTCCTTGCGAATGAGCGCCTCTTCAATTTCCTTGACGAACAAACCTTTGCCGCCAATTTTCGCCAAGGGTGCATCCTGAATTTTATCGCCTGTTGTGGTGATCAAAACAAGCTCAACCTTCAAATTTGGGTGAAGCTCCTCCAATTGCGATTTAATCCAGTTTGCCTGCCACAGGGCCAAAGGGCTCTTTCGGGTTCCAATGCGAATGACTTCTATTTCCAGTTCCATGTTTGATCCCATCAGTGGATTTAATTCCCCATAAATAATATTATGAAGGTCCTTGCCACGTGAATTTAATGTTTGAATTCAGATAACTTTATCCGCGTTAGTTAAGGAATAAACTTTTTTAAGCATAGTATGAATTTAAGCTATCGGTAAAAGCCCAGAACGTCATCTTGAACGAAGTGAAGGATCTCTGGTGAAATATTTTTACCAGTAAAGCGTTTTTATTATCAGGAAAGATTATTATATGAGGGTAACCCAGTTTAGATTCAAGGTTGATATTCAACAAGAGATTCTTCACTTCGTTCAGAATGACGTTCGGTCGTTTTTCTAAATTTTTGCATTTTAAATTCGCTAAGAACGAAACACCGAGAAGCAGGTTCCTTAGAGTCGTTCAGTCGTCCAGATGAAAGAGATGTCGAATTGCCTTCAAATAAACATGACCTTCCTGCATACGGGTTTGTTTTTTAAGATTAACCGTTGGTTTATGTAAGATTTTGTTAACGATTGAAGTTGTGAGATACTCAATCGTGTTTTTATCATCCTCCGACAAGTGGCCAAGGCGCGTCATCGCTTTTTCAACTTCCAGCTTTCGTATGGTTTCGGCCCGGTTTCGCAGTTCCACAATCGTCGGTACAGCGTCCAGCGACTCAATCCAGGATTCAAATTTGGTGACCTCGTTACGAATGATTTCCAGGGCCGTTTCCGCTTCCTTTTCACGTTCCTTTAAATTGGCGGAGACCACTGATTGCAGGTCATCAATATCGTAAAGGTAGACACCCTCGACATTGTTGACTTCCGGTTCAATATCCCTGGGAACCGCGATATCTATGAGGAACATTGGGCTGTATTTTCTTTGGTGGATGGCTTTTTCCACCATCTCTTTGCCTATGATAAAATTAGGCGCGGCTGTAGAACTGATGACAATATCCGCCCGATGCAATTCATTTTTAAAGCTTTCGAAAGCAAGAGCCGATCCGTTTAAAGTTTTGGCCAGATTCGCCGCGCGTTCGTAAGTTCTGCTGGCAACGTAAACGGTTTTGACGCCGTAAGAGATCAGGTGCTTGGCGGCCAGTTCCGCCATTTCACCGGTGCCCACCAACATGACCGTGTGTTCTTCCAGATTCTCAAAAATTTTACGCGCCAACTCAACTGCGGCGGAACTGATGGAGACAGCGCTTTCAGCGATGCGAGTTTCTTCGCGCACCCTTTTGGCAACAGTGAAAGCTTTTTCAAATAACTGGTTGAGCACCATGCCGGTGGAGCGAAGGGTTTGAGCCAGATTATAGGCATCCTTTACCTGACCCAATATCTGCGATTCGCCGACCACCATCGAATCGAGACTAGAAGAAACACGGAACAAATGTTCAACCGTTTCCTCATTGCGGTAGCAATAAAAAAACTCGTCCAACTCCTGAATTTTCATATCGTGGGTATCGCATATGAACCCCTTAAGCAAATCGATCCCCTTTTCAACATCACTGACTCGCGCATAAATTTCCACGCGGTTGCAGGTGGAAATAATGAGATTTTCCGAAATATCCGGTAAATTCACCAAACGCTCTGTGGAATCCTCGATTTTGCCCTGGTTGAAAGCCAGACGCTCACGAATTTCCACCGGTGTGGATTTATGATTGACCCCTACGACTATTAAATTAGGTTCTGCCATGTTCTTCAAGTATGCATAAAATAAGTGATAACCACCGCTACAAAACCGACCATGGAAGCTTTAGCGGCCTTTTTGCCGCGCAAACCCGTGGTCATGCGGCCAAAAAATACGAAACCGTAAATGAGCCAAACCGCGATCATAGGCAAGGTTTTTACCAATTTCCAGGAAAAAATGGGGATGTCCATTTTAACATTCCACACCGCTCCAGTGAGAAACCCCAGAGTGAACAGGGGAAATCCGATAGCGATGATTTGAAAGTTCAAATTATCCAGAACTTCCAGAGAGGGCATGCGAAAATACATGATTCCCAGTTTTTTCGATTTTACCTGATGCTCCTGAATCAGGTACATCAATCCTACCGCAAAGGATATTGCAAATGCGGAATAACCCAGTATGGATAAGGTTCGATGCATGGTGAGCCAGAACCGCGCCTCCGACTCCGGAATAGGCATCGCGGCGTCTTTAGATAGAAATGCCGCGTAAAGCAATATCAGAAAGACCAGGGGGATGACAAATGAACCCAAATCCTTGATCCGGTATTTCCACTCAGCAATGCCATAGGCCACAACGATAAGCCAGGCACAGAACAGGGCCACTTCAAATGAAGTTGTGTAAGGCCCATGACCCGTTTCCCTGGCACGAATTGCAATGATGGCCGTATGCGCCAATAGTCCCACGGCGACAGTGATACCAGCCAATAATTGCAGACCCCTGCGTCGGTAAACCAGGTAAAAGAAATATTGAAGGGAAGCGCCCAGATAACTGAGTAATGCGATATTAAAAGAAATTTTTGCCATGATTAATTAGCTATAAAGTCGGAAATTCCATCGTAACATTTTGTTTTTTAGGATTCAACGGGGGATCTGCTAAACTTGCAGGAAAGAAACGCAATGGTTTATATCAAAACCAAATTTAAGGGTGCCTCTAAAAATAGGGCAAAAAGTTATTGAATGAATTAAAATACGTATGTTAAGCGTTTTACAGCATTCCCCCCTGTTTGAAAGGAACCCTGCCATGTCCCAACCTGGATTTTTTGA
>JACAVV010000018.1 GCA_024648695.1 Nitrospina sp. | reverse complement strand
GTTTCCAAATCCACTTTTTATTTGCATCTTAAAGAGTGTGAGTTTAGGTTTAATCATAGAGATCAAGATCTCTATAAATTGCTACTAAAAATCATCAAAAAACGACCTCTTAACTAGTCTTGTACCTAAAAAAATTGCGTGGTAAAAAGAATATTTCACAAGTTTAGAATTATTTATGAAAAAGCATAAATATTATAAATAGGGACCATAAGGTTTACAATACCGCAAATGGGGTAATTTTTTTCAATCGCGTATCTTCAATAAAAACAATAATTTTTAAAGCAAAATCATGGGGAAATAATCTATTTTTAATAATTTTGGTGTACATAGATGTGAATAGAGTTAAATAACAAACACTATTCTTATACCTGAGAGTGAAAATTTTCTTGTAAACTGTGAAAGGCTAAGTTACATTTCGCCCAATTAGCGCCATTTTCTGAAGGGTTTTATGCATCTAATAATGGACAAAATTCGTTGATATTTGATGGTTTATTTATTCACTTTATATTAGGAGAATCTCCATTATGGATATTCTAATCGTCGGTGGCGCAGGTTATATTGGAAGCGTTACGAATCATTTATTACTGGAGCAGGGGTTTCAAACCACCGTTTTGGATAATCTGTCCAGGGGACATCTTGCCTCGGTCCCTAAAGGTTCATCTTTTATTGAAGGGGATTTTTCTGATCCTGACTTGCTTAAGGAAATGTTTGCATCTAAAAAATTTGATGCTGTCATGCATTTTGCCGCCTTATCCCTGGTTGGTGAATCGGTTTCAAATCCGTTGCTGTACTATAAAAATAATGTTGCCAATACCATTGTATTGTTCAACGAGATGGAAAAAGCGGGCATTGAAAACTTTATTTTCTCCTCGACCGCCGCTGTTTACGGCAACCCTCACAAAGTTCCCATTGAGGAATCCCATCCTATCCAGCCAATAAATCCTTATGGTTGGTCCAAGTCCATGGTTGAACAAGTTCTCCGTGATGCAATACCAACTAAAAAAATCCGATACGTTTCCTTGAGGTATTTCAATGCCGCCGGCGCCCTTCCAGATGGTTCTCTGGGAGAGCATCACGAACAAGAAACCCACTTGATTCCTTTAGTGCTTCAAACATTACTGGATCCGAAATCAGACAGAATCCTAAAGGTCTTTGGAACTGATTACGGAACCCCGGATGGCACTTGTATCCGGGACTACATTCACGTACTGGATCTTGCTGAAGCTCATATTCTGGGGTTAAAATACCTGCAAAACGGGGGTCAAAGTGATATTTTCAATCTGGGAAATGGCAAAGGGTTTTCTGTAAGAGAAGTGATTGAAACCGCCGAAAAGGTCACAGGAAAAAAGGTTCCATTTGAGGAAACGGATAGGCGCCCTGGTGACCCTCCGGTCTTGGTTGCTAATTCTACAAAAATCAATCAAGTGCTAAAATGGAAACCCAAATTTCCGGAACTGGGAAGCATTATTGAGACTGCCTGGAAATGGCATTCTTTAAACCCAAATGGTTACTCAAATTAGCGCCTGACCGTTTGATTAGAAGAAACTTCGAGGTACGTGAATAATATCTCCTGGTCTCAAACTGATATTCTTTGATAGATCACCTTCAAAAATAACCTGATCCAACTCAACTTGAAGTTTGGTGATAGATTTGCCGCCTTTACTTTTATTTCTACGATAAACCTTGGTACCTTTGGGACGCGCAATGTCGGTTAAACCTTCTGCTATTAAAATTGCGTCCAAAACGGTCATCCCTTCCTGAAAGGTGATCACCTGAGGCTTCTCAACCTCACCCATCACATTGACCCGGTTCTCAAAGTTATCATGAACAAATATAAGGTCATTCCCTCTTAACCAAACATTCTGGGAAAAATCGTCATTTTTAATCAAGGAATTAAAATTAATGTTCAGCTTTTTCCCATCCCTCAAAATATAAGACTTTTTCAAGTCTGCCTTCTCTGTAAAACCTTTGGCGATTGAAAAAAGATGTAATAATGTAATGGGACGGTTTACTTTATAAGTTCCAGGCTCATTCACTTCACCGGCAATGGATATATTAATACTGTTAATTTCCTTAACGAATACCGTTACAGAAGCGTCGGTGATATAAGTCCTCAGCTTTTCAGTGATTTTTTCCTTTAATTTAGCAGGGCTCAAACCCTTTACCTGAATATCCCCGATCAGCGGAAAAGAGATAAAACCGTCTGGCCTTACAGGCATTTCAGTAGACAACTCTTTATTACCCCACACCGAAATCTCAATAACATCCTCCGGGCCTAGAACAAACTTGGAGTCAGGGTCCAAGGGGGCTGTCGAATTCCCCGTAAACGCGAAATTATTTGTAGAGCCATCCGCATCCTCCGCAAAGGACATGCCAGGGCTGGACAAGAAAACTACCATCAAAAAAAGAAAAATGACTTTTCTAATTCCATTCATATAGGGTCTCCCGACTTTTTTAGATTATTGGAGGACAATACCTGACACCGAATCTAAACAGGATTATTGTTGCTGGAGCTATTTCGTTATTCAAGAGTTTATCTATATTAAAGGGACTTTAAGCAAAAGAAAAGCCCAATTGCAAAGAAAGTTCAATTGAATCGTAAAATTTATCAAAAAATAACAATGTTTTCACATAAAACATCCAAATTTAAATGGCTTTGAAGTAATTTAAAGTTTTTTCCAAACCCTCTGAAAACGAATAACCGGGATTCCATCCAAAACTTTTTTCAAATTTGGACCCATCCACAGAACTGCGACGTGTTTCTGAGTCCCGTGCCGGGCGATTTTCCAGTTCAACTTGTTGCCTGGAAATTTTTATTAACGTTTCCGCCAGTTCATTAATGGATGTTTCTTTTCCGGTTCCGATGTTAAAAGTTCCCGTCACATGCGAGTCCAGGGCCAATACATTGGCCTCTACCACATCCCAAACGGAAATAAAGTCACGAGTCTGGTCGCCATCGCCATTGATGATTAAAGGTTGATTATTCGCCAATCGGTGGCAAAACGAAGCAACCACTCCTGCTTCGCCCAAATGGTTCTGACGTGCTCCAAACACATTGCTATATCGCAATACAATCGGTTTCAGACCAAAATATTCGCCGTAATAATTAACATAGTATTCAGAACATAGTTTGGAAATTCCATAAGGGCTCAAAGGGTGAATGGGATGGTTTTCATCCGCCGGATAAACGTCCTGCTTCCCCAAAATAGCACCTGCTGTGGATGCAAGTATAAACCGCTTGATTCCCGAGTTCACGCAAGCCTTCAATAGTTCAATAGTCGCTAGAATATTAACCCTGGCATCGAAAACCGGATCCTCTAATGATGTGGGCAAGCTTGCCTGAGCGGCATGATGGTTTACAATCTCAATCTTTTCATCATTAAAAATCTTTTCCAGGGGAGCCTGATTGATATCCATCTCGTAAAACCTGGCAGAGGCGGCAATATTGCCACGGTTCCCTGTTTCCAGGTTATCAATCACCACCACCTTATGGCCTTTTGCCAAGTAGGCGTCCACAATATGAGAACCAATAAAGCCAGCGCCACCTGTAACTAAAACATTCATAATAACTATGGAATCTATTTTTGCTTTAAAATTTGGTTGTCAGTTTCAGTGAAAGAGAATTTCTAACATATTCAGCAGCAAGAAAATTGGACATGTTTCTCTGATGGCTAAAGTCCAATTGGGCTTGTAACCACTTTTGAATATTATAAACCAGGTTCAAACCGGTAGATACATAGTCATCGGAACGGTACCTTCGAACGTCCCCGAAGCGATTATCCAGTGCCAATTCATCATAGCTATTGTGTTGATATTCAACCTTGACCTGGGAATTCCATTTTGTCCAAAACTTTTGAAACCAGATAATATTTAAATTGGTTAACATTCTTGACTGAATATCGTCTAAACTGGACTCTCTCAATTCCCTATTACTGGCAAGCCTGATTCGAGTTCTTTGAGTGGGTCTATAATTTAATTCAATCTTATAAATAAACTCATCACGATCCTGGTCGACGATCCCATGATAATCTTTATTGGAAAATCCCCAACCCAGCTTGGCATCAAATAATCGAGTGGGTTCCCACATGACAGATAGTAGAAAGGTATTCCCGTTACTATCAAAATTGAGACTGGAAATTTCGTGATAATTGATTATTTGATGGGTAAATTCAAAATCAAGTGATGTAATCGGGGTAAAATTCCAGGTCAAAAAAGTCCCAATCTTGATTTTGTCACTGGACTGGAAGGAATTGTTTTCATCCTTGAACTGGTTTCTATACAAGCTTGATAAAAGTCCAGTTTTAAAATTCTTGCTAACCATATACTCAAAATTCCCGAACCCTTCACTCTCTTCGCGATCAGCTCTGGGATTTAAGTTGGTAGCAAATTCGGGGGACACAGGACTTCTGGTAATAAAATGCCGACCCCCTAAAGTTACGTCAGATCGACCCCCAAACCCGCCTAAATTAAAGGAGCCAAAAATATCATGCTTAAAAATATCCTGATCCTTTAATTCGAAAAAACGTTCATCCTGGCCTTTATAGTTTAAATCAAAGCCAAACCAGTCCCCTTGCTTTCTCTCAAGCTTGATATTTAGCCCTGGTTCATTTGAATAAATAAAGTCGGGCTGAGGCTCTTCAATAATTCCGTTGGGAAAAACTCGATTAGTGTTGTAAAAAATGTTGTCAATATATTGCATCTCCACTCCAAAGCTGGGATGCACCTCCACCCGCCCAAAACGGAATTCTCCATCAAAAGCTAAAGCGGAACCCAATCCTGACTGGATAAATAAAACCAACAGTAAAAACTTGTAAGTTATTTGTTTCAAAGAGTTTTCGACCTATTTGGTTTGACTTGGAGTGCTATCGGCATTGGACCTTAAACGAAATAACCACAACTGGATTCAACAAAAACGTTCACCCAATTCCATACCTTAGATGAAGGCTATTGGAAAATAACAGGATAATGGTTTAACGGCATATTAAACTAAATTTCAAGGCCTTATCAGGGAGTTCGCGCCCTATTTATCAAGTCCGTCGAATTATTGCCGAAATTCGGCAGGTTATGATACCATTATTTTCCAGTCTTGTGGTTAAACATTTGAAATCTAAGGTAGATTTTTAGGATTTCTAGTCTAATGAAAGCAAAATACGTGTCATACTCCTCAAATAGCTCCCAAACCAGTAAAATTATCCAATCCGGCCAAAGGGTCCTGAAAATGGAAAGCGAGGCTATAAATGCGCTTTGCCAGAGGATTGACGAGGATTTCGTTCAGGTGGTTCAATTAATTGACCGATGCAAGGGTCACCTGATTATAACCGGGATCGGCAAATCCGGCTTGGTTGGAAAAAAAATTGCGGCAACTTTTTCAAGCGCTGGTATTCCAGCCGTGTTTTTGCATGCCGCAGAAGGCTGTCATGGGGATTTAGGGGTCATTTCACAAAATGATGTGGTGATCGCCCTTTCCAACAGCGGGGAAACGGATGAAATTTTACGGCTCCTGCCCACATTTAACCGTCTGAATGTCAGTCTCGTAGCCATCACGGGAAATCCCAAATCTAATCTGGGCAAAAGGAGCGACTTTGTATTAAACATTGGTGTTGGAGAAGAGGCCTGTTCGCTGGGGCTCCTCCCTACTTCCAGCACCACGGCAACTCTGGCTATGGGAGATGCTCTGGCGGTCTCTCTTTTGGAAATTAGAGGATTTAAGGAAGAAGATTTCGCCCTCAATCACCCTGGAGGCAGTTTGGGCCGTAAATTACTCACTCTGGTCAATGATTTAATGCATACCGGTGACGCGGTTCCCAAAGTACTCGAAAACTCAGCAATTCATGAAGTTATTTCGGAAATGAGCCGCAAGGGATTCGGTTCAACGTTGGTTATCGACGGACAGGAGCGCTTGCTGGGAATTATAACTGATGGCGACCTTCGAAGGATGATCGAAACTAAAAGCGACTTGACTTCTATCCTGGCCAAAGAGGTAATGTCTCCAAATCCGAAAACGATCCACAGCGACAATATGGCTACCAAAGCGGTGAAGGTCATGGAAACCCATAAAATCACCTCGCTCGTGGTTTCGGATCAACCCGGTATAATTCACGGGATCATTCACCTCCAGGACCTGTTAAAAGCAGGTATCGTTTAAATTCCTCTTTTCCCTTTTATTTTTTCTACAATCTGGCCTATTATTTAATGCATCTAAAAAATTGTTTTGCCATTTGACTTTGTTACCTCAACCATACCTTGAAATGATGGTTCAATGGATTAGGTTCCGTTTAATAACCTTTAACGCATTGGATGCTTCTCCAGATTATGACCGGAAACGAAATTCGTAAAAAATTCATAGAATATTTTGTTCAAAATGGCCACACCCATGTCTCAAGCGATTCACTTGTTCCGAAAAATGACCCTACCCTTCTTTTTACCAATGCCGGAATGGTTCAGTTTAAAAATGTATTCCTGGGTGAAGAAAGCCGGGATTACACACGCGCGGTGACAGCGCAAAAATGCGTCAGGGCGGGAGGCAAACACAACGACCTTGAAATGGTAGGACGTACGGCCAGACATCATACGTTCTTTGAAATGCTGGGGAATTTTTCGTTTGGCGATTACTTCAAAAAAGATGCGATCCGGTTTGGCTGGGAATTTCTTACCGATGTTATTGGCCTGGATAAAGAAAAGCTCTATATATCTATATATAAGGATGACGACGAAGCCTATGAACATTGGCGGCAGGATATCCATTTGGCCGATGACCGCATTATACGCTTGGGCGAAAAAGATAATTTCTGGGCCATGGGAAATACAGGCCCCTGCGGACCCTGCTCCGAAATCTATTTCGACCAGGGACCCGAAATCGGCTGTGGAAAACCAACCTGCGCCGTTGGGTGTGACTGTGACCGTTATCTAGAAATCTGGAACCTGGTTTTCATGCAATACGAGCGCGATGACACCGGAACACTGTCTCCCCTTCCTAAACCCTGTATTGATACTGGAATGGGACTCGAACGTTTATCCGCTGTGGTGCAAGGACAAACCAGTAATTACCATTCAGATTTATTGATGAATCTCATTCAACAAGCAGCAGAAATCACCAATACCCCATATGGTCAAAATCAGGAATCTGACGTTTCCATAAGAGTCATCGTAGATCACGCCCGTTCGGCCACTTTTTTAATTGGTGACGGCGTACTCCCTTCCAACGAAGGCAGAGGTTATGTATTGAGAAGGATTTTACGCCGGGCTTTGCGTCACGGAAAGCTCCTGAATGTAAACGACGCCTTCTTTTTTAAAGTTACGGAAGAAGTTGGGAAATCCTTTTACGAAAGTTACCCGGATCTGGAATCCCATCAAGCCTTCATTCGTAGAGTTATCCAGAACGAAGAAGAAAACTTTTCCACAACTTTAAATGCAGGCACCCAAAAGCTGGATGAAATTCTTGAACGCTTGAGAAAAACGAACGAAACACAAATTCCTGGAGACGAAATTTTCAAACTTTATGACACCTTTGGCTTCCCAGTCGATTTGGTGGAGGAGACCGCACGGGACGAAAATTTAAAACTGGATATGGATGGATTCAATCGCGCCATGCAGGAGCAAAAAGAAAAGGCCATGGCCTCATGGAAAGGATCCGGAGAGAAAGAAATCGCACCCTTTTTTAAAGAATTTTTAAAAACCAATCCAGCTACCCGATTTGAAGGCTACCAAAACACGCAGAGTTCCGGGCGGGTCCTTGCGATTCTAAAAGACCAGGAAACGATACCAGCCGCGGGTACTTCCGAAAAAATCGGATTGTTAATGGATGCCACCCCATTTTATGGAGAATCCGGTGGACAAGTGGGTGATGCGGGATCGGCTTATAACGATCATGTGAATTTAAAAATTTTGAACACCACCAAACCCATACCAGAACTGATACTCCACGAAGCCGAAATCAATAATGGCCGCCTTAAGCAGGGGGACACTCTTCATTTGGAAGTGGATGCTACATTAAGAAACAACACCGCGCTGAATCATACCGCCACCCATTTACTTCATGCCGCGCTCAAGGAAATTTTAGGCGACCACGTTAAACAAGCCGGCTCCCTGGTGGAACCGGGGCGCCTTCGATTCGACTACACTCATTTTGCTCCCTTGACTCCACGCGAAAGGTCACGCATTGAAGAACGGGTCAACGAGCAAATCCGGGAAAATACAACCGTCCAGACCAGGGAAATGAGTATCGAAGATGCCTTGAAAGAAGGTGCCATGGCCCTGTTTGGAGAAAAGTATGGAGAAAATGTTCGAGTGGTCACCGTTCCCGGATTTAGTAAAGAATTGTGCGGAGGCACTCATGTACGAGCTACCGGAGATATAAGCCTGTTTAAAATCGTCCATGAAACCGGAATCGCATCAGGGGTCCGTCGTATCGAAGCCCTTACGGGGCCTGGTGCCTTTGAGAAAATCCGATCCGATTATGAAAATCTGGCATCGATACGATCCCTTCTCAAGGCACAACCCGACGAAGAATTATCCCGCCTGAAAAAGCTTATGGAAAAAAACCGGCAAATGGAAAAGGAGATTGAATCCCTGAAAGAAAAACTGGCCACAGGCAAAGGATCCAGCTTAAGCGATGACGTAGTCCAAATAGGCGATATTGCCTTATTGGCAAAAAAACTGGAAGGCATGGACGCCAAAACTTTAAGAACATTTATCGATAACGCAAAAAATCAATTGAATTCGGCTGTAATCGTCGCCGGTTCCAGCAAGGACGGAAAAGTCATGCTGGCGGCTGGAGTGACCAAAGATCTGACGGAAAAGTTTCATGCTGGTAATATTCTAAAAGAAATTGCCGGTATCGTAGGGGGAAGTGGTGGCGGTCGACCCGATATGGCTCAAGCCGGAGGAAATCAGCCGGAAAAACTTGACGAAGCCCTTCAACATGTCGAGACTTTGCTTCGAGATGGACAATAACCCGTTTCCCATTATTTAATTGCATCATAATCTGTCCTCTATTAAGCTTTAACAACACTCCAATTAAAAACCCAACAAAAAAGGAATCTCAATTTAAATATGGATACCGAAAGAAAAAAAGACCTGGACGATAAGTGGAAACAGGTAGCAATAAAGGCTGTTACCGACGAAACTTTCAAAGGAAAATTAGCTTCTGACCCACTTGTCGTTTTAAAAGATAATGGCATCATCCTGCCTCAGGAAGTGGAGGTAAAAATTGGGACAGGAAACATCATAAAATTTCAGGTTCCACCGGAACACAAAGAAGCCCTGGATGAAGAATTAAAATGGTGGAACTGGCGATTGGATATAATCCGGGAGTTCGGCCGGGATGAAAAACCCGAATCTACTGTTGAAATCGCGCCGGAAACTGAAGAAGGCGTTTAAAAGATAAAATATTCACAGTTCAAGCAGGATAAGACGACTCACTTTACGTTTCTCCCTAAAAGGGTCATAGGTTGAAACCCGAAAGAGTTTTGGTAAAACGTTTATTGAACTGTCTTTGAAAAAATAGGAGATATACAGTTATGGTAGATTTTGAAAGGATCAATGTATCCAAAAGCAATTTTGTAGAACGTTTTTTGGAAAAAGAAAAAGAAACAGACTACATGGAAGAATGTTGCGAAATAAAAGCCAAAGTTCACATTACGGAGAGTGATTCAAAAGGGAGAGAATACTGGATCACATTTAGCTTCAACAATAAATTCTGGGTAGAAAAGTTTGATGCTTCCAGTGGCTGGACGAATGAGGAAATCGGGATCTTTATGAAAAACAATTAACCGAATAACGCGCCCGTAGCTCAGCTGGATAGAGTGACAGACTCCGAATCGAAAAGGTGAAAGATTTCGAAAAAAGTCGGGGCTATTACTATAATACTGCTTAAATGAGTTTAACTGGTTTAAACCGGCTATGGGACAGTTGTGGGAGAGCTAACCCAACTAAAAATGCAAGAAAAATTTTTGAAGCGCCTACCGCTAATTCTCCTTACCAAGATTCTTAATTAGTGTCTTCAGGTTTATCATTGCATGTATGCCTGAAGAAGAATGTGAGCTAAACGATGTTTGAATGGCTTAGTAACAAAGATGAGGGCGGTCAAAAGTATCGAATGCCTGTCACCGAATTTTTAAAGAATATGGGCGATGTGCCCTATAGAGAATTTATAAAGGAGTTCTTTAAAGAGGCAGGTGAGGCTAATTTAGTGCTTCAGAATAAGAGTTATTCGGCGTTTTTACCAGAGCATTTAGGAGATAATGCAGACGCCTTTTTTGAAGCTATAATGTTGGAAGGGTCTTTTCCCGGATTTTGGGAATTTACATGCGAAGATGCTTATAATTTAATAATTCAAACTGCAATTGAGCATTTCCCAATTGAGGGATTAATGCCAACAGTTGAAGATTCGAAATCTCCATACCTGCAAGCTCTCGCCTTTTCTTTCTTTACTTGGGCAAACATTAATTTTGCTCATTTAGCTTGTACAAATAAGGACTATAGAAAATTTATGGGGATTAAAAAAGGCTGGTTTAGCACTTAAAGTTCCCTAATTTTTTTCAGAAAAATTTAAAAACCCTACTGCTAAGTCTGGCAGTTTCGATTCTCCCCCCTCCCCTTCCCTCTATAAAATCATTATTTTTATCTTGCCGTAAAGATAAGATATCTGTTTAAAAAACAATAAAAACAAACTCTTAGCAACCAAATGGGACATTTTTAGGACTGTGAGGTTTCAACTGTACTGATCAGCTTGCCTAATTTGGCATATCTCAGTGTTTGTTTCTTTTAGTTGTGTGTCTTTACTTGGATTAATTTTTTTCCGTATATATCTAAATAGATTTAAATTTCATAAGATTATTTTTTGATAAGTTCAGTTTTTAATAAAACGGATATTCTTGAATGAAGAATCAATACTTTGGAGACATCAATGATTATCTCAAATATAGATTAATTAGAATTTTAAACAATAGAGGTCTTATTCGATTGGGGTTTTGTTGGATGCTAACACCCGATGATTCAAAAACCGATGGGAAATTCATTGATTACCTTTCTGAACCTAAAAAGTTTAAAGGATATGATCCAGAGTTATTTGAATTTCTGCTCAATTGTGTGAACTCAAATAAACGAAATGTAATGGAAATTCAAAATTCCACCATGTTTCCAAATTCCCTATTCTTTGATCAATTATTAAAAGATGACAGGGCTGAGCGTAAACGATATTTCAATGAAATGTTCAAGCTGTTTAATGATGTTGACTTGATATTTTTTGATCCAGACAATGGACTAGAAATTGACTCTAAAGCTTTAGGGCACAAACACTCTTCAAAATTCCTATTTTGGGAAGAGGTAATTAGATGCTATAAGGCAGACAAATCTATTTTGATTTACCAGCATTTTAATCGTAAGAAAAGAGACCTATTTATATCATCAACATTGAGTAAGATTCATAGCCAAACTGACCTTCTCCCGAAAGATGAACAATTTAAAAGTAGAGAATATTAATCAATGTTGTGTTCTCCGTAGGGGAGCGTAGCGGACCGGAGGGGAACACAAAATTTCGCAAAATCGCTCGGCGTTTGATACCCCAAGGCCGAATGCGGCCGCTCCTCGTTGTAATGGGTTCTCCATTGTTCAATTATTTCTCTGGCCTCTTCCAGGGAAGTGAACCAATGCTCGTTCAAACATTCATCCCTGAACTTGCCATTGAAACTTTCGATGAATCCATTTTGCATCGGCTTGCCAGGTTGAATAAATTCCAGTTTCACCCCCGTTCTTTGCGACCATAAAAACATGGCCTTGCTGGTGCATTCAGGACCGTTGTCCATAACCAACTCTTCCGGATAACCTTCAACCTCTGCCAACTCATCCAAATAGCGCGACATCCGTTCCCCAGAAATGCTGAAATCCACCAGAATCCCGCGATTCTCACGGCTATAATCATCACCTATGTTCAAGGCCCGAAACCGACGACCCGTATACAAGCTGTCCGACATAAAATCCAACGACCAGCGTTGATTCACCCCATCGGTTGGTTTCAGAGCAACCCGCTCACCTTTAAATCGCTTGCGGCCTTTGCGTTTAAGAACCTGAAGTCCTTCTTCACGATACAATCGATAGGTCCGTTTCCGATTAAACACCAGCCCTTCCTGGCGAAGCAGGTAATGAAGACGCAAATACCCATAGCGACGATAGCGCTTTGCCAATTCCCTTAAACGCTCACGCACTCTTTCATCATCACCACGTTTCGAAACGTAATACGCTGTCGAACGACTCAAACCAACCAAACCACAACCACGACTCAAACTCATCCCATGAGCCTCTTTCACGTGACCCAACACCTGGCGCTTTTGCGAGGGCCTCACCACTTTTTTGACACCACATCCTTCAACGCTACATTATCCAAGGTCAAATCCGCTACCAGGCGCTTCAGCTTCGCATTCTCTGCCTCCAACGCCCGAAGCCGTTTCGCGTCAGACACCTCCATGCCGCCAAACTTCGACTTCCATTTGTAAAACGTTGCAGGGCTCATTCCATGACGACGGCACAAATCATTCGTCTTCGCTCCTGACTCGTGTTCTTTCAATATCCCCATTATCTGCTCTTCTGAATAACGGCTAGATTGCATAGAATCCTCCTTTTTCAAAATTTTAACAGGAAAATTCTACTTTTAAACTGTCCGATTTATAGGGGAAAGGTCAAGTTACATACAACTCCTTATAGCCTTGAAATTTCTAGCGATCAACAAAGTATGGGCATTGAGATGCTAAAAAGGTGGAATAGAGATGATCCTCCTGATACTATTGAGCGATAGAGGAATAATCGGATAGAGGAACTGCAAGGGGCCAGGAATCCCTTTGTGGATGTCTATGATGTGTTGTTTTGAACCGAAGGTGGGGAATGAAAACTGAGTTATTAGGTGTGCTTTTTAGTAGAGATAAAAAAAACTTTTTACCCTTATGGAATAGATGATAAATGCCAAATCCTGTAGATAGTAAATACCTAACTATTATTGTTTCCTCTTTAGCTGCCTTAGTAGCGATGGTTTTCGCTATAAATCCAGACCGCGTAGAGATTCGAAGAGAGTATCCATGAGGCAATTTCACAGCCCCCCAAACATATTAATACTAAACTTCTTCAAAAAGATTTGGATAACATGAAGAATTCCTTTCAAGACAAAATAGGTTTTCTGGAAAAAGAAATAACAAGGGCCTATGGAACTATAAAATGGGTGATAGGTACTATTGGGTTAGGAATGCTTGCTCTCGCTTGGAATATTTATAGTTCAACTAGAGGGCCTAAAGATAACGTTCTTCCAGCAGCACCAGCAACCAAAAAAGAACCTAAGGAATAACTTTGGGTGATAATGAGTGTGATGCTTTATTCTAAGAAAATAATTAGCTCCGAAAGGAGCTACAGGGGACTAGAAATCCCTTAATAGATGTCTATGATGTGTTGCTTTCCAAAATTAGGTAGAATGATAATGGGTAAAATGAAAAATGGTAAGTACTGCTTTTCTCCTGATGAAAGAAGGGCGTTTGACGAAATGAACAGTATGGCAGGAATTAAGCCTTACGAACAAAAAATTTTTGAAAGGTTTGGCTATTGTTATTTTGGACTATTACTACTTGCCTCAATAATTTCAGGTAAAGACTTTCATTTTTATTTCCTAGGCTTATCATTCGGATGCGCAATACTAACAGCTTTCATCTACCCTTTTCTCTACGATTTAATTCATGATAGAAAACCAAGATATATTGCCACTACTATTGTATATTTTATAATGGTTGGAATTTTATATTTCTTTTATAAACCAGAATATTTAAATTAAAACTTCTGACCGATCCAATCAACTCGACCAAGGATCTTGAATAGATCTTAATTGTGCCTTTGCTAATAGCTTCAAAGTCCTTCTCATTGCCAAGGTTTCCCGAAAACCTTTAAAAAAATAAGAAAGTTTTCTCATTTTTTGTAGGGAAAAGTTAAGTTTTCAAAAATCTAGTATTATACAAATCGTTCTCAAAGGCTTAAAAAACTGACCGCAAACACTCAATTATTTGGTGTGGCAATGATTTATAATAAATTCCTTAGATCTAGCAATTTCCGTGATAAAATTCTGATTTCAAATTCTTAGTCTTGATTAAAAACTTAAATTCTCCATTAAGATTAAACCCTGTAAGATAGATTTAAAGCGACTTTTGAATTGAATAAAAATGAGCGAAAACATATCACCAGAAACTCAAGCGCTGTCAATTGTGGTTGTGGGTAGATTTAATCCAGCTATATTTCACCCATTATGGTTTTCAAATTTTAATATATTTTCTCAAACAGATGTTAATGAAGCAAAAGACACCTTTAATGTCGTTCATCGTGATATAGCAAATTTTCAAATAGATTGGTGCCATTTTAATGTTACGGAAAATCGGTTTATGGTTTTAACCAGAATGGACGCCTATTTTGAAAGGTTAAGAGACCTAGTTGTACAAAGCTTTGACCACTTACACCATACACCTGTAAAAGCATTGGGGATAAATCCAGAGGCAGACTTTAACTTAAGAACTGATGAAAAGTGGCATAATTTTGGACATAGATTTGCTCCTAAGGACGACTGGAAAGCTATAACTGATAATCCAGGCTTGCAAGAATTGATAATTAAGGACGAAACTAAAAAGGGAGATTATGAAGGGTACTCATTAATTAAATTGCGTCCCTCAGAAAAATTGAATTATGGACTTTTTATCAATTTAAATGAGCATTTTGAATTAGGCGAATTTGACCCTCAAAATGGGACCAAAAAACTTTTAGAAGTTTTAAATAGCCAATTTTTGCCAACCTTGGAAAAGTGGAAAAAAATACATAACCATCTAACTAGTTTGGTATAGTGAAGTTATGCAAAATTCATCATTGGTAGAAATTGAATCCGATTATAGTCAGAAAAGTGGGTCTGCATTTAAGCCAATAGAAGCGATTAATCTCAAACCTTACTCAAGGTCTGATGAAAGTAGTGACTACACTAAACAACCCGTAAATGGAAATATAAGTACGGTAATAAACTTTAGAGATATTCAGCAAATTCGCGTACCAAAGCTTTCTAAACCACCGATTAAAAGTTTGCCCTCCTTTAAAACTATTTGCAAATGGGAAGCTGAAATTATAGAAATTTATGACAATGATTCTTTCCAAGCAAGAATCCATAAAGAGGATGATGATTCAAATTCGGCAGACTTTGAGGATTATATAGATTTTTCTATTTTTGAAGTTAAAGAAGATGAAAGGAAGTATATAGTTAAAGGAGCGTTGTTTAGTTGGCATGTTGGTCATGAAATTACTGATAAAGGGCAATGTAAAAACTCTTCTTTAATAGTATTTAGAATGATGCCAGTTTGGGGGAGTATAGAAAACAAAGCTAAAATTAAAGCTATTTATTATAGTAACCTTATAAAAAAATTTTCAAAATAATAATATGAAAGCGCCTTTGCCATGTGAGTTTGAGCTTTGTATTTTTGGTAAAGGTTTTGGTGAATCTATGTTGATCCATATTGGTAATAATGATTGGATAGTGGTCGATTCATGTTTAGACAAGGATGACAATCCTTGCGGACTAAATTATTTAGATAAAATAGGTGTAGAATCAAATAACATAATTCATATTATAGCAACCCATTGGGATACAGATCATATTAAGGGTATAAGCAAAATATGTGAAAAGGCAAAAAATTCATTCTTTGTTTTTTCCAAAGCAATGCAGGAACCAGAATTTTTACGACTCATATTTGGTTTATCAGATATACCTGGGGCTACAAAATCATCCACTCACGAATTTAATAAAATACTTGAAATCTTTAATGAAAGAATTAGTGATAACAATTCAGTGGAGAAATTCATATTGGCCAGTGAATTCACTATAATTCATCAAGATTCCATTACCCTTGAAGGTATTGCCCTTGAACGCCAAATATTGGCACTCAGTCCTTCATATGCAGCCCAAATTAAAAGTTTGCAAAGTATTGCGAAACTGATACCTAAAAAACTTGAACCATTAAGAAATATACGTGAATTAAGACCCAATCATACTTCAATTGTTCTTTTGCTTAAAATTGGTGATCTGTGCTTATTGTTAGGCTCTGATCTCGAAGAACTTGGTGTTAATGATGATGGATGGTCAGCAATAGTAAACGGGAGAATAAATTTCTCAAATAAGGCTGAAGTATTTAAAATACCGCATCATGGTTCAAAGAATGGTCATCACGAAAAAGTTTGGGATAAATTTGTTGCCAAAAATAATATTTCTTTGGTAACCCCATTTCATCATGGAAGAACTAAAATTCCTAGCAAAGATGATTTACAAAGAATAACGCATTATTCCAAAAAGGCTTACATTGCAGGGGCGTCTAAAATAAAAAAGGTTAGAGCTAATCAAAAAGAAAAAGGCCTGCTTAGAAAAATAAATAAACTGCCATATCGTGTAGAAAGGAAACTCGGCAGGGTTATACTTAGAAAATCAATTATAAATGGGAACAGTTGGTCAATAGTTTGTGATGGGGAAGCCCATAGCTTTAAGGATTTAATGCTCTAAAAGAATTATGGGGATATTTTAATTGCGGTTCGCAATAAAAGCGTTTACAAGCAGGTTCCTCGGTCAAGAAATTAGAGGAAGGAATTCATTGAAATCCACGCCCTTCACTTCTCCCATCCTATCCAAGTCCATTCTGCACAACTTTCACGGTAACAAGCCTGAAGTTCTCGTAAACGGCTAAGTTCCCCGTTTATGGAATCCATGTAGCCTTCTGAAAATCTTTTTCCATCAATCAATTCTAGTTCCTCTAAAGCTAAAAAAAACTCTTCCAAACGTTCATCCTGTAAGGAAATAAAGGATTTTCTGTTGAGTGGCCAAAGATCTTCTGCTGCTTTTACCAACATGTCTTTTATGTAAAAACTTCGAACCATAGGATGGGGATGGCTACTATAACGATTTAGTTTATACCTGGCCCCTCGAACATATGAAAACAAGGCAAATAAAGAAACAGAAAATAAGGAAAGAATATGAGGAAGTGTGTCTTCTCCCTTATAAAAAACCTTCTTTGTTCGTTCGTTTTTATCAATGTCTTCCATTAATTCTTCAACATAACGCATCAGTAAAGTTACCGCTACTGCATCGGCATCATATTCCCACGCTTGATTCCGATCACTGGATTTGAAATCGCCAGTAGAAGGCATTGCATTTAATTCTAATATTTTGGAACTCCCGTTATAATGCTTGTTACCCTCTACATGTCCACATAGTACGTGACCGAACTCATGCAATAAAATGTAAGTCATGGAAATATCTGCCAACATCCTTGCTGTAAAGGACCGTAATTCCGTTAACTGAATTTCCCATTCTTGACGAGCGTTAATATCACCAGGGTCTACAATAAAAGGAACCGAATAGTCGCTGACTGGTTCGTCTGTTGAACTGATTTCTGGCAATATAGTTGGGAAGGAAAATAACTTTTCAAATACTAAATAAATTAGTAATGGAACAGCAGAATTAAGCCTTATCGCATATCCCTTCCCTTCAGACCCTGCAGACGCATTGAAATCTGAAGAACTATCAAAGTCAATTGAGATGCTTGGTAATGAATAGGCCTTTTGTATTGCACCGGCAGTAGATTCACCCCTCTTTTTTAATCGATCATATTGATCTTTTAATGCAGGGTCAGAAATCGTGGAAATATCAAATATCATTTCAATATTAAATTATTACAGTTTTTCCTAATTTGGTTAACTTTTTCACGCAGATAAAACCTAGGAAAAAGATTTAAGCTAACTTGAAAGATCCTTTACGGCGAAATGTTTCGTGCTTTTATAAGTTGATTGAAGTTTCTTGGGAATAACTGCTTCAACTATACTATTAAAGAATTTCTTTCCTCCTACTCTATCGCTAAAATCCCAAACAAAATCGGTTCCCTCATAAGACTCAGCAAAGCGAAATATTGATTCAAAAAACCCCCTCACCGTAACAAAAGCCTTATCCTGATTCATTAGGTCTAAATTGAAAGTACAGGAACAATTAAAATCAAAATCTAACAAACCACTTTTATTATTTCGAACACCTATCAATAGTAATTCTGTTTCACCACTATATTCCCAATTTGAAATTTCCTCTATATTGGCTCTTACAAGATTATAGTCTTTGTCGCTATAAAACCAATCCTCACCATCAAGGTTTATCTCTACCTTCTTTTCTGATTTCCATAGTGACGGCCATTTTTGGCAATATCCTGCCCAAAAGAAATCAATGAAATTTTTTGATCGTTCATGAAAGTATCCAAAATGAGGCAAAATCTCGCTTTTCCCCAAAGGACTTTCGGGGTGGCAGAACAAGATACCTATTACTTTTGATTTTAACCCTCTCTCAATTTTTTCGGCTTCAGAATCCTTCTCTGATTCAAAGGGAGCCATCCATGTCATCGACTTGGTTGAATTTTGAGTTTTCTTTTCAATTAAAACGGCTTTTTCAAGTTTCTCAGAAACCATCTTTTTAATTGACTCCAGTGTGGGACCTTTGTACATGTTTTAAACTCCACTTTTCCTTTAATGATTGGTTGTGAAAATCAATTTTAAGGGAAATACTTTTTTAAACGCCCAATTTTTCTAAAGCGGGTTCAATTCAATACTCCCAAGTCTCATAAGCCAGAGGTTCTCTTTTTAAAATATCTCGGCTTTTGCGCCAAGCTGGCAAATACTTATCCATCAATTGTTTGAAATTATCGTTATGAAGTCTTTCGTGCAAATGAACCAGTTCATGAACCAAAATATATTCCAGGCATTCAGAGGGCTTTTTGGCCAGCTCCAGATTTAACCAAATTCGCTTTGCCGGGATATTGCAACTTCCCCATTTGGTCTTCATCTTCTTAATTCCCCAACTCTGAACCTTTTTCCCAACTTTAGGTTCCCACTTTTTAAGCAAGGTGGCTGTTGTCTCCTTAAGGTTTTGGCGATACCAATTGTTGATTACCAGTTCACGGTTTTGCCGGGATGTTCCAGGTTGAACATACAGAAGCATCTTTGAATTATTTTTTAATTCAACCTCGTGCTTGCCATACCGTTCTATCACTTTTAATAAGTACCTTTTGCCAAGGAAATAATGGCTCTCTCCCGATACATATTCGCGTTCCGTCTGACGAGGCTGATTTTTAAATGCCTCCTGCTGTTTCTTGATCCAACCAAGCCTTGAGATGACGGCCAACCTTACATTTTCATTGGTAATGTGTTGAGGCACCGAAACTCTTACAATGCCATCAGGTGGATAAACTCCTAAATGAAGATTCTTGATTTTCTTGCGAAGGATCTGAACAGAAATACCCGAGACCTTTATAGTCGTATTACTGGTACTCATGTTGATTTTTCACCAGTTCAAGTATTTTATTAAGTTGATCCTCCTGTTCCTCAAGTTCGGCACAAATTGCAGCCGCTACTTCTCTTTCCTTGATTCGGTTTCCAATCCAATCCGCCTTTTTGGTATTTTTTACAGCCAAATCAATACGGTTAGCTAAGTCTTCATTTTGGCCAATATTATCATATAAAGCTTTTTTGCCTGGCGTATCCATGGTTCCAGGGTAGTCATTTTGATCAATTCCTCCAGGATTAACTGCCTTAATTGAAAGCTCTTTGACTTTCTCCAAATACTCTTTATAGGAAATGGCTTGCTTGCGTCTATCCTCAATGAGAGCATTTAGCAGTTCTGACATCTTTTCATAGTATTTGGGATTTACAGCCTGTTCATCAATTATGACTTTGCGAATATTATTTTCTATGGTCTCCGCCATGGCCTCTTCATTTTTCTTCATGGAGTCTGGTACCTTATTCAAAGCACCCAAGCCATTATTGACAATAAGATCGATCAAACCTAATTCTTCAAAGTCAGCAACGACTTCACTTTCCTCCGCTCTAATGTATGAATCCAATAAGTGACGCATTGCAGGTTCATACACTTTTAAGTCGATGTAATCCCCACTTGCCAGTTTTACTTCCTCGCTGACTTTATGAAAATGTTCCACCTCAAATTTAATTTCCTTTGCTTGATCAACTGTATAACCTGCCTCCTCAAATTCATTTGCCAAATTGGCATAAGCCCTTAAGAGGCTGGCTATAGATTTATATAGGGCAAGACGTTTGGGTTCATTGGTTTGCAGGTCATCTTTTTGGGTCGGATCGCCACAAAAATACTGGATATATTCTTTTTGACCTTTTGGTTGAAATACAGGCTCACAAATCGCTTTAACCGTTTCTCTTATTTCTTCAAGCCTTTCCCTGGCTTTCTCCAATCTATTTGTAAGAAGACCTCGAACATCTTCAGGGGCATAAGCATCAAAGGCTCCACTGGTATAATCTTCGATAGCCCCCTCTAAGCGGTGGAACAGGTCTTTGTAATCGATGATATAACCATACTCCTTATCCTCTCCATCCAGTCGATTGACACGACAGATAGCTTGAAACAAACCATGGTCCCGCATTTCCTTGTCGATATACAGGTAAGTGGCAGAAGGGGCATCAAACCCTGTCAATAATTTATCCACAACAATCAGCAACCGCATCTGCCCCGGTTCATCGATAAATTTCTTTTTAACCTGCCCTTCAAACTCCTCTGCCATATTCATGGCTTCATCTTCAGGTTTCTCAAAGTAGTGAGCCAACATTCGCCGATAGATTTCATACTTGCGAAGCTTTTCTGTTAAACCTTCCCCAGATTCTTCTCCTTTGATATCTGAAACAGATGGTTGGTAACTGGTAATAATGGCGCATTTCCCAGCCAAGTCCGTATTTTCAAAAATCTCATAAATCTTACAGGCTTGATAAATACTGGAACAAACCAGCATTGCATTACCACGCCCATCCATCAACCTTGGCCTGGTTTCCATATCGATTAATATATCGTTAGCAATCTGCTTCAGCCTATCCTGGGAAGATAGGACCTTTTGCATCGTTCCCCATTTAAGCTTCAACTGAGCACGAGCCATATCAGAAAGACCCTTGGTTTTTAGGTCAAACCATTTGTCTACTTTATCTTGGGAAGTAATATACTGATCAATATCTCTCGCTTCGTAACGAAGATCCAAAACAACTCCATCCGCCACGGCTTCATGGTATTTATAGGTATGAATAAAGCCTCCAAACACCTCGATACTTTTCTTTTTATCTACCTTCAGCAATGGTGTTCCGGTAAAACCAATAAACATGGCAGAAGGCAACAAAGCTTTCATAGCTTCATGGAGCTTTCCAGATTGGGTACGGTGGCACTCATCTACAAAAATAAAAAGATTGCCCTTGGCTCGGAAATCAGAGGGTAAATTTGCCATTAATTCTTTTATGTATTCTTCTGTCTCTTTGGTGGACTTCTCATCAGACTGCTTACCAAATTTATGTACCAAAGAACAGATCAACCATGGATTGGCTTGATTGAGGGTGCTTACCAGGTCAGCCCCGCTTTTGGTCCGGTAGATGTTTTCTTCAACTCCCTTAAAAACCTTTTCAATTTGATCATCCAGTTCGGTCCGATCCGTAATTATCACCACACGAGCATCAGTAACATTTTCACGTATCCACTTGGCCAGCCAAACCATGGTCAGGCTTTTACCCGAGCCTTGGGTATGCCAGATAATTCCGCCTTGTTTTCGTTTAACACGCTCCTGCGCCGCTTTGGTTCCAAAATATTGATTATGCCGACAGGTCTTTTTAACTCCCGAATCAAAAACGATAAAATCATGAATGATTTCCAAAAAGCGCTCTTTGGAGCACATTCGGCTTAAATGGAAATCCAAGGGGTTATCGAAAGTGTTTTCAACATCCTCCTTCCATTGGTAATAATGCTTTTCTGAGGTTTCGATGGTGCCGTATCGGAGACCTTCGGTATCATTCCCGGCCATCACCAGTTGTAGGGTGCTGAAGAATTTGCGGATGAACGTCTTTTTTTGGTTGTCGAGGTTTTGTCGAATACCTTCTCCTACAGACACACAGGAGCGTTTTAACTCAATAACGCCAAGGGCAATTCCATTAACATAAAGAACAACATCAGGACGTTTTTTGTTCTCGCCTCTAACAGTCACTTCCTCAGCAACGGCAAAATGATTATTGAGCGGGTGTTTCCAATCGATCAACCATACGGTTTGGTGTTGCTCACCAGCGCCTTCCTTAACTTTCACACCATAGCGTAGTAAGCTGTAGACTTCTTTATTGGCATCATAGAGATGTTTGCCATCTCCAAGAGCAGAAGCGTGCTCCAATTCTCTGAAGGTGCGGTTGATCAAGGTTTCGCTGACCCCTTGGCGTGTGAGCCAGGCAGACAACAGACCTTTTTCGATATTGCTGTTATCTTCCCGTTCCTGCCAATCTCCGAGATACTCATAGCCCAGATGATCTTGGAAAAGCTTAACAACTCTGTTTTGTGTCGCTCGTTCTTTTTGACCAATGGCACTCATAACCGTTCCTGAGGCTTAATTTTTAAACAATTTAAAACTCACTTGGTAACGATAAAATTCAATATTGTTGGTAACACTTAAGGCCCGTCGAATTTTCAAATCATCTTCTAGGGCAATAATAACGCCCTTTACGGTTTGCCCCTCTTCAGAGAAGTTTTCCAGGATGTCGCCCATATAGCGTTGTACTTGTCCTACAACAGCGTCACTTGCGCGACCTTTTTTGAGTTCTACAACCAGATATTCTTTTTTATCTTTACTGATTGCCAAAATATCAATTTTACCCGTATCACATGGGTATTGCTGACCAACCAATTCCCCTTCATCTTCGACAATATCGTAATTCTGTCCAAACTCTGTGTTTATCCAGTTTTCGACCAAGAAATCCTCCAGATGTTTTTCCAGTGCAAATACAGTGGGGTCTTCTACGAGTTCATCGGTTGAAATTAATTGAGGGGGAGCGTTTCCTGCTATTAAACTTTCAATCTCTTTTGCATGTTTGGAAATATTACTGACAGTTCCAATAGAGCCAGCAGAATATTGAAGCCCCTGGCTCATTTCACTACGGTCAATGGGGTTTTCAAACCATTTTACTTTACGTCGGTGAGGTAAAATTCCTCCTGGCACATAGGAATAATCAGCTAAAACTTCAGCCACCAGGTAAGCGCCTTCGCCATTTGGGCATAGAATGATGTCACCCTTTTTTACTGCCTTACATATTGCATACACCATTCCACAGGTAAGGCCCGCCGATACTTTGCTTTTGTCAGGGTTGTGTTGAAGGAAAACTGGAATGAACTCTTTATTAAAATCAGACCTGTTGTCGGGAAGCTTATTGGAAAGATCAATATTAATGCCCCAATCGCATCCAATAAAATTGCCTTCAAAGCACTCTTTGGCATATCTGCTTTTGCGTCCAAGCATGATTCGGTAGTAATTTTTTGCTATAGTCATTCGTTACCCCCAATACTAATTGGTCTATTTTATCTTAGGGCATGGTGGTATCAATCAAACGTGTCCTGCCCGTGAGTAATTCTTGCATCATGGCTTCTTTTATAGCTTTGGTTTTATTCAAGCGAGACTCCAATGCCTCAATATTGGCTTCCATAGCAGCTATGACACTAATAATTTCCATTTGTTCATCAATAGATGGGACAGGAACTAAAACCTGTTTAAGGTTATTTTTTGATAACCCATATACCTTTAAACCAGTGGCTAAACGATCAAACGATCTTTTAACAGGTGTGATTGAATGCAAGTAACCTTTAAATCCAGGAGCAAACAAATTCTCCTTATCTCGTAACAAAAAAGTATGTAACCCCGAAATAGCTTTTTGGCCTTTAAGCCCATTCACTTCCACGCTTTTTCCAATGCCCTCATAGTCCTCAGATGCATCGGCCATTATCAAATCACCATCTTGAATAAAAGTCGCACCTTTCAATTTATAGCTTTCAATTTTTGGCACCTCCTCACGGTCAAAATTAACCATAAATTCAAATTTGGTATGTATGTCGCCATAGTGAATATAATACACATCACCATTTTCGCTAAGATCAGCACGGGAATTGCTGGCAGTGGTTAAAAATAGAAATATATCATTATAAGTTTTAACCTCCCAATCCTCAGGAATTTCACCAAGTTCGGTTAGTTTGGTTCCTTTACCTTCACCAAAGCCTGGCAGGCGTTTTTTGCCGGTGAGGAGTTGTTGCATGGTGGCGGTTTTGATATCGCGCTTTTTGGCAATCAGCTTTTCCAGCGAAACAATCAGCTCATCCACATCCGATAAGGCTTTGGCGATAGCTTTTTGCTCATTTTTAACAATAGGTGTAGGAACCAATACCGCTGATAATAGACGACCGTTTGTTAGAGCTCTGGTAGTGTATGAACTTGTAGACTTTATTTGCTTCCTAACCGCCTCAGACTTGAGACAATATTTTTGGAATTGCAAATCAAAAATTTCATCCTTTGGCCTAGCCCTTAAAACAAACCCACTAAAAACTGCTTCATCGATATCGTCAAGTAACGTACTAGCCGTCCCTATTTCATCAACTGTCTCTGATGTGCGCGTAAAAAACAAATCTCCTTTTCTTGCGCTGTAGGCTCTCTTTTCTTCACTTGTAACATCGACCTTTCCTTCAATATCCGTTTTCTTTAGACCAGAATAGTTGTATACATCCATGTAATTAATAATGGGGGTACCATGGCCGAAATATTTCTTTTCCTTATTTAGCCCATTCTTAAATTCATAGGAATCTCCAATTGCACGCAAATCCCAATCCTCGGGAATTTCACCAATTTCAGTTTGTTTAAAACCCGGCTTTACCATGACAGCCCCATTTTTTTCAGGTGGCCCTTAACTAAGTAAGTGTAATCCTCAACATCCTTGGAAAGACTTGGAAGGGTTTCGGAATAACGCTCTTCCAGGGTTTTTATTCGATTTGCAAGCTGTTGGGTTACTCGCTCAATCTCTTCCACAATGTGTTTTTCAATAGAGGCAAACCATTTATCTTCGACGATTAGCCCTATAATTTCCTTTTCTGAGATATTTTGAATTTTTTCAAAAGCTACTTTGTCAAGCACCTCTTTAGCTGTTTTCATTGCCGATTTGCATTTAGATTCCGCAATTACCAAATCCAGGCATTCCTTCAGGACCGCAATCTCATCCTCATCTTTGGATTCCTTGATTCGGCTATTAATTCCTTTTTGCGTGATTTTCCCTTTGTCATCTTTTGCTTCTTCAACAAAGCCTTCTTCGCCACTGTTTTCCTCAATAAAGGTTTCCTTTTCCTGAGTTGCGATTTCCAACTCTGATTGAAATTTGTCCAGGGCTTCCTGCCTATCTGCAAAGTAACGGGCAATCACTAAGCTTGGGGGCAGGATATCGCTTTTATAACGTTTCTTGCTTTTTGATTTTCCAAACTCAAAGTCATGGTCCTCTGAATACACAGTTTTATTGTTCTTGTCTTTTACAGGCACAAGTTCGCGAACCACATTGGCGGCTTTCCAGCCATCTTGAACCAGCATGTAAACATCGTCCTGCATCATTTCCGCCCAATAATCCATCAGGATTTGATAGATGTCGTATTTACTGAGGATGTCGGCATTTGAAAATTTTGCAAGCAGGTCTTCTGAGATTTTAAAAATCAGCTCTTTTGGACTGTCCCCAATTTTAATGTTGGATAAGCGGTTCAAATGGTCCGACTTCCAGTTTTCAAACAACCCCAGAGATTTCTTTTTGAATTGGTGGAATTCAGTATGTCCAAGGATAGTGCCTTTTACCTCTCTTGTTTCAACCAAAGCCTCGGAATAGCCTTTGCGGGCACCCTTCTTGAACAGGGATTTTCGTAGACTTGGAAAGACATCCCAATAAGGCTGAAGGGCATTAATATCCCGGTTGGGAATACCACCATTCAAATGAGCATCCAGGTCCTGAATATCTTCTGGTTCGCTGGAGTCTATATAGCGGGGAATATTGAGGTTGAATTCGTTTTTCTCTGCAATTTCTTCATAAGGCACAAGGCGGGAGTATCGGTCCATTTCCAATTGCTTGTTAAAAACATCCACAATTTTATGAATGTCCTGAGAGCGCAGGCGGTTTTTATTGCCGTCTTTCATAAATCCCTTGCTGGCATCGATCATGAAAATAGGACGTTCCGACTTTGCTCCCCTTTTATCAATCATAATGATGCAAGCAGGAATACCAGTGCCATAAAACAGATTGGCTGGCAGGCCGATAATTCCCTTAATAAAACCTTGCCGGACAATATTACGACGGATATCGGCTTCTACATTTCCACGAAACAAGACGCCATGGGGCAAAATGACCGCTCCCTTTCCAGTGCTCTTGAGAGATTTTATAATATGGAGCAAGAAGGCATAATCCCCATTTTTTTCGGGGGGAATGCCGTAATCAAAACGATCGAATTTATCTTTGGAGGGTGTGATTCCACTACTCCAGGCTTTGTAAGAAAAGGGAGGATTGGCGACAGCATAGTCAAAGGTCTTAAGCTTACCTTCTGTATTTTTCCAATTGGGATGAGACAGAGTATCTCCTTGAAAAATATCCGCCGAAGGAGCGTTGTGCAAAATCATATTCATTCTGGCCAATGCTGCTGTAGATTGGTCCTTTTCCTGCCCATACAATGTCAAACCTTTTGGGGCCTCATCATAAACTTTGAGCAACAAAGAACCGGAACCGCAAGTGGGATCATATGCGGTTTCATCTTGTCGGGTATTTTTGTCAATACTGAGAATCTTTGCCAGGATACGGGAAACTTCTGATGGAGTGTAGAACTGCCCCTTACTCTTACCCGATTCGGTAGCGAAATGACGCATGAGGTATTCATAGGCATCCCCTAACAGGTCATCTCCCTCTGCTCGGTTTTTCCCCAAACTAAGGTTTTCAAAAATACCTATTAAAGAAGTCAGAGTATCGACCATGGCTTTACCCTTGCCCAGACGATCTTCATTGTTGAAGTCACTTTCTGGGTTAACGAGCCAGGCCATATCATTTGCTTCAGCCAGTTTTTCAATTATCTTATTTAGTTTATCCCCAATATCGGATTTCCCTTTTACAGCAACCATATCGGCAAAGGAGCCACCTTCAGGAACTTCAATGGGACTAAACTTCTGATTCGCGTACTTGTCAGAAACGTATTTCATGAAGAGGAGGGTCAAAATATAGTTTTTATACTGGGAAGCATCCATACCCCCCCGTAATTCATCGCACCCCGCCCAAAGCTTGGAATACAGTTCTGTTTTCTTGATCGCCATACTTAGAAACCCTTACTTTTTGAAATAAATACCAATACCATCTATATATATTCTGAATTATGTTCGGCGAACAGATTAATGGCAAGCCAAAATATGGATTATTTTTAGCAACAAACAACATTCTAAAAATTACTTTCTTAGTCTGAATCAAACTTTCAAAACCACACAAAAGAATGGATGGCTTTTAGAAAATTGCACTATATTTAACTCAGTGTTTTTTAGGAAAATTTGGGAGATTATTTTCCAGACATAGGAAGGTATGGGGCTTATCAAAATCTCTTAAATTTGATTGCGTTTTCCTATTACAACAAAGGGTTGAAAGGAAATTTAAAAAGAACCTGACGGGCAATTTTGAATATTAAAGGGATGAAGTGGTTTTAAAGCAACATAAGCCAATTATTAAAATTCCTTTTCCAATTTTCTGAGGCCTTATAGTGGACACTATAGGAGCAACAACTGTCTCCTTTCAAAAACACCAAAAAATCGCACTTAACCCCTTTAAAAACAATACTTTACGCTTTATAGGGGGCACTTATGGATAAAGAGAAAAAATTCTACAATGCCTGGGGGCGAAGCCCATTATATTAATAATATTTAAAAATTATTTAAGAATATTTAAGAAGAGATAATAAAAGATAATAATTATTTTAAATATATTTTAAAGTGTGATTAAACAGGATTTGTAACACTATTTAAATAAGAGATATGAAAAGAGTTAAAAGATTAGTAATAGGAACTATTAGTAATCAACTTTCATAACACTATTTATTCAAGTTTAAAAATAATTATAAATGAGTTGTAGCAGACTACTGTTGCGACAGCAACCAAAGAATACAGCTATAAAAATTATTAAACATATATCTATTAGTTAGTATAAACACTGTAATAAATGGAGATGTCCTATCGTTGACAACAATGTTCAGTCTAACACTAGTAGTAAAATGGATGTTTTAAATGAGATGAAAGAAATGGGTAAAAAACGTTACAAGAAAGGAATGATTAAGGCTGTAGAGAATGACAACGAAAGCAACACTAGCTACGGAGTGCGATTGTTGGCACAGCGAATAGAGGATGTAGCAGACAAGATTGAGGAGTACAAAAACAGTTGTAAAAAGGGTAAAGGTACAGCTAATGGTGTCTGTTATCAAAAGACAAAGAACATTAACTCTTTTGTATTGGCTTACCTGGTTTCAAGAACTGTTCTTGACTACGTCTCAAAAGAACTTGGGTTAACAGACTTAAGTAACAAAGTAGGGTTAGTTATTGAGGACGAAGCTCGGACACAACACCAATTAGATCAAACAAAGGATTCAGGACTTTTCAAAGAGATCATAAAATACCTCAAAACCAAGAACCGGCCTTACTACCATAACCGTAAAGTCCTTTTAGCTGCCGGTAAAAGAGCAGGAATAGCCTGGAACTCATGGAAACCTACTGAATTGCACCAAGTAGGTGTCAAGCTCATTGATCTGGTTCGGGAAGCAACAGGAATCATTGAATTCAAAGATAAGCCAATCGGTCATAATAAGTTTCAAAAGAAGGTTAGCCCCACTGAATCCTGTCTGAGGCTCATCAACGACTGCAACAGTTACGGAGAATTGGCAAACCCTTACCTCCTTCCTCTCAACTTCCATCCAATCCCTTGGACAAATCCTTACAATGGCGGTTACCCCAACAAAAAGGAAAACCACCTAGCCAACAGAACCCTTGTGAAAACTCGTGATAAAGCTTACCTCAAAAAACTGAAGCAACAAGACATGCCACATGTTTACCGGACTATCAACAAACTCCAGTCAACTAAATGGCGTATCAATGCTGATATCCTTCGTGTTATGACGGAGTTAGCTAATGATGCAACTGCTAACATTCCTTTTATCCCTAATGCTCAGGTCCAGGTACGAGAACCTAACAAGCCACCTGACATAGCTACCAATCCTGATTCTCTCAAGGATTACAAGAAAAAGAAATCCAAATACCACGATGACCACCATCGGAGATTATCCCAAGAGATCCGGTTTAAACAAGTAATTCAACTGGCAGATAAATTTAAGGATGAAGAAGAGATTTACTTCCCTTTTGAAATGGACTTTCGAGGACGTTTCTACTCTGCTACATCTATGCTAAGCCCTCAAGGAGATGACCAGAGTAAAGGTCTATTGGAATTCGGAGAAGGTAAGCCTTTAGGAGAGGGTGGAGTTGATTGGTTAAAAATTCATGCAGCTAACTGTTATGGTTTTGACAAGGTGAGTCTGGCTGAACGAGTGGAATGGTTTGATGAGCATGAACAGGAGATTTTTGACTCTGCGACATTCCCGATTTTAAGGGATTTTTGGAAAGAGGCAGATAAGCCTTGGATGTTCCTGGCCTGTTGTTTTGAATGGAAACGTTATCTCCGGCATTGTGAGGAATACGAAGAGCCTACCTCCTTTCTCTCACATCTCTGCGTCAATGTAGATGGTAGCTGTAACGGTCTTCAACACTTCTCTGCAATGCTCCGAGACGATATCGGAGGATCTGCTGTCAACATCCTACCAGGGGATAAGCCAAACGATATCTATGGAGTTGTGGCAGAAAAGGTTAGAAAAAGACTTGAACGTGATCGGGAAAATGGAGGATTGAAAAGGACTATATTTGCCAATAGGTGGCTAAATTATGGGGTTAATAGAAAACTCTGTAAATTACCTGTAATGACTTTGCCTTATGGAGCCACACTCTTTGGATTTAAGGAGCAGTTAAAGGATGAATTATATAAATCCAAGGACCAGGGAAAACGAATACCCTTTGATAAGGATAAAGTTGAGCAAGCTTGTAATTTTTTAGCCAAACGTATAAGTAAAGCTTTAAGTGGAACCGTGGTAGCCGCTTGTGAAGCCATGGATTGGCTAAAAGAAGTAGCAAAGATCATGAATAAAGAAGGTCTACCAATTTCCTGGATGTCTCCATCAGGATTTCTGGTAAAGCAAGGTTACCTAGAACAAAGAAAAAAAAGGATAAAAACAAAACTCAATGGAACCTATGTTTATTCATCAATCAACGTTGACGATGAATCTCAAAGTATCCATAAGCAAAAGCAAGTAAATTCAATCTCACCCAACTTTATCCACAGTCTTGATGCCAGCCATTTAATTGAGACTATCAACAGGTATGAGAATCTGGAAGGAATTCATTTCAGCATGGTCCACGATTCTTTCGGAACTCATGCCATGAATGTGGAAGAACTGGGAGAGAAGCTTCGACTAGCTTTTGTAGAAATGTATGAACGAGGGAATTGGTTAAAGATTTTGCCTCAAACGATTAGAGAAACTTATGGGGGAGAGGTTTGGGACAGAGTAAAAAAACAAATTCCACCCTTTCCCGATTACGGAACACTTGACTTAAGAGAGGTATTAAACAGTCCTTACTTCTTTGCCTAACTGGGGTTAAGTGAGGTCAATCAAGACCACTCCCTGAAGAATTTAATGTGGATTTAACAATAATCATTTATTAACAAAAGGAGAAAGAAATTAGGGGAATTTCGAGCATATCTCAAAAAAGCCTCTATGACGATACATAATAAATGCGGATATGCCGGTTCCCCTAATAAATTATGAGCAACCAATACATTCACCAAAAACAAAAAAGCCCAGTAAAAGCAATCAGAGAACATTGTAAAGAATGCATGGGAGGAGCCATCAAATTGATAAAAGAGTGTCCCTCCACAAGTTGTGCCTTGTATGAGTTTAGATTTGGTACGAATCCATTCCTTAAAAAAGAGATGACACCAGAGCAAAGAATGGAAGCTGGAGAGAGATTAAGAAAAGCCAGAATGAATCGAGGTAGTGGCCAAAGGGAGTCTCAAGGGGAACGTCACGAGACGCTCCGAGCCACAGTTGAAAAAAATAGTCCTGGGAACATTCCGACCGCTCAGGAGAACTCCTTACCCCCTTTAAACTAAAAGGAAAAACCCTTAAATTTCCATTATTTTTTAAAAGTAATAGAAAAGGTAGGTTTTTTTAATAATCTCAAAAAATTAATGGAAATCTTGCTATTTCTATGGGACAATTATGGTGACACTTTAGGGACACTTAAACCTGATAAACCTGATTTTCCTATTAAAAAATGGCTACCTTCGAGAAGCGAAAGACATCGAAAGGCGAGACAAAATGGAGAGCTAAAGTTCGTAGAGTTGGTTCTCCCACCAC
The DNA here is from genome assembly GCA_024648695.1 of Nitrospina sp. GTDB lineage: Bacteria > Nitrospinota > Nitrospinia > Nitrospinales > JACRGP01 > JACAVV01. The sequence goes on along the minus strand of JACAVV010000018.1, from coordinate 66,255 downwards.
TACCGCCACCTTCAATTCCCTAAATGCGGCCAAGAAATGGGCTAGGTTTATTGAAGATGAAATTGTGATGGGTAGGCATGGGTTAACCCAAAAAGTCTCAAATAAAACCTTCTCAGAGGCCCTGGAGCGATATATTAAAGAAGTTCTTCCAGAGAAATCTTTGGGGATGCAGAGAGATCAAGAGAGGCAACTAGGGGTTATCGGAGATATTCTTGGTAACCCCTACCCTCTCCAAAATATTGATTATAATTGCCTTATTGACCTTCGAGAGAAAGTTATTGCTCAGATAAAACCAAGAGGAAATACCGGACCTCATGCTACCTGTAATCGCTACTTTGCTGCCCTATCCCACCTACTTTCTCAAGCTGTTCTTTGGGGCTATATTACTAGCAACCCTTGTAGCTCTCTTAAGAACCTTAAGGAGCCTCCAGGAAGAGATAGATTCCTTACCAATGAAGAAATTAAACAACTTCTAGAGGCATGTAAAAGCAACAGTTGGAAAGACCTCTACCCTCTTGTTTTCTTTGCTCTTAACACTGGGTCTAGACGTGGAGAGATTTTTAGATTGATGAAGAAGGATGTACTTTTTGATAAGTCTATGGCTATACTAAGAGAAACTAAAAATGGTGAAATAAGGACTGTACCACTTAGAAAGGATCTTAAGGAGGAGCTACAAAGGAGCTTTTTGGAGCACCCAAATAACCCTTTAGCTTTTCCTAGGCCTAGTGACGGGAAACAGTTGAAAGATGTTGATTATTGGTTCTCTAAGGCTCTTGAAGTGGCTGAAATTAAAGACTTTACCTTTCATGACCTTAGACACTCGGCAGCCTCTTATTTAGCCATGAGTGGAGCTTCTACGACTACTATAGGGACTATTTTAGGTCACAAAGACCCGAAGACAACCAAGAGATACACTCACTTAACTAATGGTCACCTTGTGGAAGCTGTAGAGCAAATGAACACGCTTCCAGGGAGCGACAGCGACCACTGTGGCTGGACGAATGAGGAAATCGGGATCTTTATGAAAAACAATTAACCGAATAACGCGCCCGTAGCTCAGCTGGATAGAGTGACAGACTCCGAATCTGTAGGTCAGGCGTTCGAATCGCCTCGGGCGCACTCATTTAACTTATTTAAAAAAAACTTTGCTTAACTTTCATCCTTACCCGCCCTCTTTCGAATTTCGGTCATTGGGACGTTTTGCGATGTTGTGACTCACCACCCGTTCTGACAATTCAACTATTAATCCGCCGGATAAAAAGTCGTCAAAATTAAATTTTAAGGAGGACCTTCTGCCTCCTTTATCCCCTTCACCTTAGTCTTATCTCTCAAGGGGAAGAGAGTGACTTCTTATCCGTAACTCGGGGTGCTTTGGGTCGTGAATCCTGAATGCTCAGGGGAAGTTTTCTTCCAAATATTTCACCTCAACGCTCTACACTCTACAGTAATTTAAACTCTCTAAACTGTCTCACTATTATTGGCACAAAGGGATAAAACATTATGGTTCCCGACAGTTTCCCCGTTCGCAGAAATTTTACCTGTACCGGAACGATGAGCCAGATTACCCAAGGTCAGATTTTCTGAGCGATCACTCATGGCCTTCAACACTCATCCATGACTTCTTATGATATTTTAAGCGAAACACAACATTTGTAACTGGCCCTGTTAATTCTGAAATTTGCCCATTTAGAGAAATTATTTTTCCACCTTCGAACTATTCCAAAGTTTTTCAGCGGCTTTTAACGCGGCTTCTATATTGGGAAGGCCGCCTTGAGGAACGAAATCTACGTAGCGGATAACGTTGTTTTCATCGGCGACGATTACTGTTCTGCGCAAGACTCCCATTCCCTCTACCAAGAGGCCGGTTTTCTTTCCAAAATTATATTCGGGCAGGTCGGAAAGAAATGTGATGTTGTGAATTTTGGCTTTTTCGGAGAACCTGTGTTGTCCTTCTGAAGAATTGGTGCTGATCGTGATGATGTCCACATGCTGATCAAGGCCGCCGTTGGTTTCGCTGAAGCGATGGGTCTGCTTGTCGCAAACAGGGGTGTTCAATTGTGGGACAACGCTTATGATTTTTATTTTTCCTTTCAAGTTTTTCAGGTCCACTGAGGAGTTGTCCATTCCTTGCAAACTTGCATTTGGGAGGGGTCGGCCTACCGCCAACACTTCCTTACTTATAGCTTTCGCGTGGACTTGATTCAGTCCAATGCTAATAACTGATAAGGAAAGGACAGAAACTATTAGCAATATTGTTTTTGAATCTCTCATCATTGTTCCCTCCATATGAAACCAGATTGGAGAAAGAGAATCCGACTATCCAGTTTAAATTGAAGCCCCAATAGAACTGGAAGGCCCCCAGGCTTTTCGCCGGATTCCCTAAGTTTTTGATCAGGGGTACCGCTGATAGATATCCCAGTTGATGTATTTGTTTTGCAGGGAATCTTTTAAAGATCCAAATCGAAAAAGCTTGATCAAGCATTGAGGTTCCTTGCCCCCATAATCGCGACGACTCCAGTCTGGATACACCAGATGAGGCCTCACCTTTATATAACGGGTACGCGATTCAGAATCTGCCGTTTTCAAAGTTGCAACCAAATACCCGTCACTTTGGGAATCTAAAGGATGTTCAAGTGAGTAGGAATACAATACCTGCCTGTCTTCCATTGCGTGAATTGCATTCTTCCCAATTTGCAAGGCCTTCCATGCATTGGGAGAATGACTTCTCAATTCCCATTTGCCCTCAATCCCCTTTGAACATCCCTCTTCACTCCAGGGTGTCCCTTTTAAGTCCATTGCGAAAGCGGTTGGCCCCAAGCTTAACGCTGTAAATATAATCAATATTTCAGGCAATAAAGGAATTAGCCTAAATTTCCTATTTCTTGTTTCCATGATTACGAATCCCTGTTAAAAAATATCTCTCTCATCCCTAATTACAATATCAAACACTAATTTAATTTTTTCAAGTTAATTTTTATTAATTTTCATAATTTTTATTAGATATTAAAAGTGGCTTAAGCCCTTAATTTTTACATTCTTTAGGTTTTCTAAAGAATTTTGCAAAAATTTATCTCAATAAATACTTTATTTTTATACATAAAACTAATTTTTAAAACAGGCTGTTAGAGGCGAGATTTAATGTCAGTTGGGCATTAAGCTATTCGCCTGAAAGGGCAAAATACATGAAACTTTGAAGGAGACTTATTACCTATTTAATCCCGCGGGCGCAGGTTTTTAAAGGAGAGAATTATATCTTTTCGGAGGAAATCTTTAAATTCACCGGCGTCGAAAAACACACCGTTGCATTCGGGGCAACCGTCGTAACAAATTCCGGGCTGGTTATCGGGTTCCATTTTTATTAAATCACATTGGCAGTGAGAGCATTGGATGTTATCAACCTTGTTGAACTGTTTGCCCACATTGGCATCGCCCACATCGAGAATTTGGGGATTCTCTGCAACTTTCAATTCTTCATATTCGAGTTTATCGAACCACAATCCTTTGCAATTAGCACAACGGTCAACCTCATATCCCTGAAACTGGATTAGTTTCATTTGCGATGTGCATTTGGGGCAAACCATTAGAACCACCCATACCCAAGCCTTCGCCTGGAAAGGTTATTTAACACGAATAATGAATATTGTAGTCCTCCGGTTTCACACTACCGGACTGTCTCATTTTTTAATGATTGTAATTTTTTTCCATTGGTTTTGGAAGTTTTTTCTTATAATAAGCGTCATGAACGAAATCGATTCAAATCAAAAAGACCACCCAGGTGCAAGAAATGACACCGACCCCATCCAAGCGGAGGCTCATTTTAAAAAGGCCTGGGCTTTACGCATTGACGGTAAGTATCGGGAGTCGATTGAAGAATTCAAAGTCTCGCTGGGTTTCCTAAAAAAAGGGGCTACTTATTTTAATCTGGCTCTCATGCATGATAAAGTCGAGGAAGGAGAGTTAGCCTGGGAGGCGGCGCAATCGGCTTTCCAGATGTTTAAGGAAAATAACGACACGAAAAACATCAATGCCACCGATAGACTGTTGAAAAAACTACACGCCAAGTATTGTGTTTGATACCCTCCCCTATCCAACCGTTGAACTCACTCGAAGTAGGCGCCACCGCAGTGTTCCGTTTCGCGGACTTCCACACGTCGCACCCAGATATCTCCGGTTTTTATCTCTTTATTTAATTCATCAAATACCCAACGTGCGATGTTTTCGGCGGATGGATTCAATGTGTCAAAAGGTGGCACTTCATTGATGTTCTGGTAATCCAGTTTGGACAATATAGCATCGGTTTTTTGCTTTAGAAGGATGAAGTCCATTCCGACACCCATTTCATCAACCTCTTTTGCGAAAACCGTAATAGTTGCGGTCCAGTTATGGCCGTGCAGGTTTTCGTATTTGCCTTGGTAATCACGAAGTTGGTGAGCGGCACTGAAATGCGTGGTGATGGTGGTTTCGTACATGAGTCTATTTTCCAGAGTTTAAGTGGTTTGATTTTATGCCAGAACGGCCCGAATGCAATCTCTTGCCTCTTCCAGAAGCCTGCGAATTTCATTTTCACTAATAATCAAGGGAGGCAGGAAATAAATAACGTTTCCCAATGGCCTTAAAAACAATCCTCTTTTCAAGCCTTCCTGATAGATTGCAAATCCCACTCGCTTTTCCAGGGGAAACGGTTGTAGAGTTGCTTTGTCCTGCACCAGTTCACAAGCCGCGATCATCCCTGTTTGGCGATACTCTCCACACCAGGGAAGTTCGGTGAATAAGGTTTCCCCTCCTTTAAAGGCATCAATTTTGGGACTCAGCTTATTGAAAAATTCCTCTTCCTGAAGCATTTTTAAAGATTCGTTAGCCACCGCACAAGCCAGAGGATTGGCGGAATAACTATGGCTGTGAATAAACAATTTAAAACTCGCATAGTCTCCTAGAAAAACCTGATAAACGGACTCCTCGGCCAAGGTAGCCGCCAGTGGAAGGTAGCCGGAGGTGATACCTTTGGACAAACATAAAAAGGTGGGTTTCAAATTACACCCTTCGCATACAAACAGTGTGCCGGTTCTGCCAAAACCCACAGCCACTTCATCAAAGATGGAATGAACCTGTTGCGCCTCGCACGCTTCCAGAAGTTTCTCCAGGTAAACGGGAGGGTACATCTTCATTCCAGCCGCACCCTGCACCAATGGCTCGACAATGACTCCGGCCAGTGAGGAGGCATTCTGAGTCAATGTCCTTTCCATGACCTCAAAACATTCTGCCGAACAGGATTCAGGTTTTAGTCCGTATGGACACTTAAAACAATCGGGTCCTTCTACTTCAATATTATTCATCAGTACAGAATCGAAAGGCTTTCTGAACAAGTCCATACCGCATACGGACAAGGCGCCTAAGGTTTCACCGTGGTACCCTCCTTTTAAATAAGCAAAACGGGCCTTTTGAGGTTGTCCCGTTTGACTCCAGTATTGCAGGCTCATCTTCAAGGCCACTTCTATGGAAGTCGACCCGTTATCCGAGAAAAAAACACGGGTGAGGTTTTCCGGGGTCAGCCCAACCAGACTTTCCGCCAGGTCGACCGCGGGCGTGTGAGTGATGCCGGCAAACATCACATGTGCCATTTTACTTAATTGTTCATTGAGCGCCTTGTTCAACCGGGGATGGTTGTGCCCGAAAAGGTTGACCCACCAGGAAGAGATCACATCCAGATAGGATTTGCCTTCCTTGTCATACAAATATAGTCCATTCGCCTTCTCAATCCATAAGGGGGGATAAGCCTCATGATCCTTCATTTGAGTGCAGGGATGCCAGACGTAATTAATATCGCGATTAAAATCGTTGTTGGGAGATGAATCCAGCATGGAAGATCCTTAGAGGTTAAAACGCGAAGGAGCGAATTCCGGAATTTCGTTTTCCAGAGTGCCCAGAATGCAGGCGGACATATAATCGGCCTGAGCGGGTGTTTGCAAAATACCGTTGCGGAAATGTCCGCTTGAGTAATACAGATTTTCAAATGTTCCGCTTTTTCCCATAACAGGCATCTTGTCCTCGGCGGCGGGGCGAAACCCGACCCAGGTTTCCATCACGGGTGCATCCTTCAGGCAGGGTAGAATTTCTGACGCGCGGTCAATCAAACCCTGGATCACTTCCTCTTCAATGCTGGAATCAAAACCTTTATCTTCCATCGTTGAGCCAATCACGAACCCTTCACCTTCTCCCCAGGGAGCGATGTAAGTCAAAATACCATGAATGGTAAAGGCAAGATCTTTTGATGACATTTGCAGGCGACACATTTGCCCTTTGACGGGTTTCATTGGAAAATTCACTCCCAGACCCTGAGCCAAAGACGCCGCCCAACTACCACTGGCCAGTACGAATTTTTTTCCGATCACCTCTTTCGAATCGGTCACAGCCGACCTCACAAGCGATTCATCCTTTTGGAATCCGGTCACCGTGTCCGGGATCAAATGAACGCCCAGCTTTTCCGTGGCGGCGACCAGTGCATCGTGCATTTGCCTATTATTGACCTGCCCTTCCGCAACCCAGATAGCCTCAAATATTTTTGAGGATAGTAATGGAACCTTTTCATTCAGAGTTTGCCTGGACCAAATTTCATGACTTATCCCCTCGCTTCGAAAAAACTGCAACCGTTCATCCCAGCAATGAGAATAGGAAATGGAGGGCAGAATAGATCCTGCCATTGATATATAAACGGGAACCCCGCTCACTTCCATCAATTCCTTTACAAACTGCGGATACTGTTTCAGAGAGTCATGGCAAAAATGAAAAAACCGATCACCTTGTTCGCATTCCCCATAAGGAGCCAACATCCCTGCGGCGGCACGACTGGCCATGTGAGAATTTACCTTGTCACCAAGGAGAGCGATTCGTAATTCCGGTCGAGTCTGCTTCAACCGAAAGGCGATGCTGTAACCTATGACTCCGGCTCCAATAATGACAATATCAAAAACGGGCATGCAATCCCTTTCAACAAATAATTTTCCTTAACAAAGACCAACCTCCCAATTGGTGCCGATCAGGGGCTAAAAAATCATTTATTATAACCCCATTAACAACTTTTAACACGTGGTCCAAGGCTTTTGCCAGCTTGCTATTGAACTTGCGAATATGGTACTTTTAATGGAAATAAAAGTGAATTCGTTTACGGTACTTTAACCGTCCAACATATAATACCTAAAATCTATTTGCCCAGGAAAGACCCGAACCATTATGGAAGACAATGCGAACACCAACGACCCTCAAACCTCAACCATTGCTAAGGAACGTATCGATGCCATATTAGCCCATCTTGACGTTCCCGGAGTGGAAATCAATAAAGATCTCATCAGCGAACGTTTTTGCCAGATGTGGGACTTCGACGAAGGCGATACTTTGGAACCGGATATTCAGCTTCTGACCACCATCGGCCTGTTTATTTATTATGCCCATATTATTTTAGATGAAGCGAATGTCAAGGTAGATAAAGCTCGGGAACCTATCGTCGAGGCTTTAAGAAAATGGAAAGCTGAGGAGATTGAAAAGCAGGTTGCTGAGGAAAAAGCATCAGACAACTCGTTTAAAGCCTTCGTCGAAAACCATCAACCACGAGTGGACGACATTTATAGCTGGCCTACCTTTATGCTGGATCATAAAAGGGCGGATGAAAAGGAATGGACTTATAAAATGAAAAAATGCTGGTTCAGTGAATTTCTGATTCGCTTCGGTCGACAGGACTTCATAGCCACCGCCTGCCTGTATGACCAAATCCCGGCTAATGCGCGACAGGATTATGTCAAACTGGATCTGAAAAACCAGTTCGCCAAGCTGGGCAAATCCTGTTCCTTTACTTACAAACCGGTTAAGTAGTTCGAAACGAATACGGTCCACCATTTCCCAACTTCCTGTCATCCGGTGCCCTTATAAAACGCATAGCTTACTACATCAGTTCGCATGGGTACGGTCACGCCAGCCGATCTATTCCCATTTTAAAAAACCTGCTGACCAAGTATCAGGTTGTTATAAAAACGCGGATTCCTCCGGAATTTTTTCAAATTTATCTGGAGGGAAATTACAGTGTTGTTTCTCAGGAAGTGGATGCCGGATGCCTGCAAAAAGATTTCGTTCGTATCGATTGGGAAAATACTATAAGGGCGTGGGAACAGTTTCTTAAATATCACCCTCAACGATTGGTTGAAGAACAAGCATGGCTCGATGAGGTGCGACCGGATCTTGTAGTTTCAGACGTACCCAGTTTTCCATTCAAAGTCGCCGGGGCTTCCAGAATTCCTTCGTTATTGATCAGTAATTTCACCTGGCACGACATCTATTTCCCTCAACTGGAAAAGTTGAAACGTTTGGATTTAATCAAACCGCTGGAGGAGGAATACCCGCACGCTGACTTGCACCTCATGCCACAGTGCCATTTCAAAAGTACCCTGGCCGCGCAAAGCAGGGAAATCGGGTTCATCGCAATCCGTGGAGAAAACATTCGTGACCGACTGGAAGACGATTTTAAGGGGAGGTTGAAAAACAAAAAGCTGGTGTTCATTTATCTCGGCCAATTCGATGCAACCCAATTAAACTGGCAACGATTGGAAGCATTTAAGGATTATCATTTTTTAACGCGGGACCCCCTGGAATTATCCAGCCTCCCTGACAACCTTTCCATTTTGGATGCGCGTTACAAATACCCGGACCTGGTTGCCAGTTCAGACATCGTTTGCACCAAGGCAGGATATTCCACTCTCGCCACCGCCTTTTCCCATTATAAACCTGTCATCTCCTGCGATCGATTCGGTTTCGCTGAAATCGATGTTATGAAAGACTACCTGAATGCCCACCAGATCGGAATTGTATTCGGTCTCGAAACCTTCATGGCCTGTGACTGGTCCGCGGCTCTCAAGAAAGCCGAACAACTTTCCGTTAAAGGAAAAGTACCCCTGAATGGTGAGAAAACTGTGCGTGAACTCATAGACCGTCAGCTCAAATCCGCTCATTCAGTATCCTAAGGAATTCGCAATCAAAAGGCTGTATGGCTACGGACATCACTTTGATCATCACCAACTGGAATGGAGAAGCGCTCCTGAAAGAATGCCTTCCAACGATTCAAAAGGCAGTGCGATTCGATTCCGCCCACACTTATGAAGTGATGGTCATCGACGATTGCAGTTGCGATAACAGTCTTTCTGTTTTGGAAAAAGAGTTTCCCTGGGTGCGCCGCGAAAAAACACCTCACAATCTGGGGTTTCAGGAGGCGAACAATTATGCTGTGAGAATGGCTGATTCTCCATTGGTCATGCCAATGAATAATGATATCAAGCTGGAAGAAAAAGCGCTTTTCCACCTGGCCAAACATTTCGACCCCATTCAAAACCCTGAAACGGACCAAAACCTCTTTTCAATAAGCGGTAAGTTTTTTGGTTTTGACAAGACCACTTTTCTCTATGGCAACCGAGGTGGCTATTTCAGAAGGGGCCACTTTTACCTTTACGAAAAGGAGCCCAACGATGACAGCCAGACCCTGTTTGCATGCGGTGGCGCATTCTTGGTGGACCGCAAACGTTATCTTGAACTGGGTGGATTCGACAACATGTACCATCCACTTTATTATGAAGAAATCGACCTGTCTTATCGTGCTTTGAAACGAGGGTGGAAGATAGAGTATGAACCTGAATCCATTGCTTATCACAAAGTCCAGCAAACCATCACACGACAAAAAAAGAAAAAACAAATCGGGCTCACTTCTGCCCGCAATAACTACCTGTTTGTTTGGAAAAATATTCTTGATAAAAACATGACCCGGGAATTTTTAATATACATTCCTCTGTTTTTGATTCGAGACCTGTTTCGCTTCAAAACAAGGTTTTGGATCGCAATCGCAATGGCCTTTGAAAGATTGCCTCAGGCCCTAAAGGGTCGAAAAATGGAGAAACGCTTTTGTTTGTATGGCGACAAAGAAACTTTGACCAAAATCAACCCGAAAATCTGTTCCAGCCAATAAGTTATTGAATTTTCAACAGGTTCAATAACCACTATTTATTCCCAACTCTTTCCCTTTTTTAAAATCAATAAATTCATGGAATAAAAGTTTTCCTTTAAGGAATTTTTATTGTAGTATTTTCAGGAATATCTCCCAAAACAAACCAGCATTCCATTTATTCCACCCGAGAAAATGGACACCGTAACCCAAGAATTTAACAAAGATCTCCTAAACCTGGATCAATTAAACAAATGGAAAGGAATGTTGCAGACCTTGGCCCAGGTTCTGGTAATTCCCTTTGCGGGAATATTAATCCCAAAAGAACCCAATCCCAAGATTATTGCCTCCTGGCCTCCACCTGAAGCTTTCCCCTATTCAGGAGATCATACAGACATTCTCTTCCATTATTGCAAAAGGACCCTGAAGGAAAAATGCAAGGTTTTTATCCCCAATGCTTTTCAGGATCCGATCTGGGCTATTCAGGCTTCTGCCCATAACAACAATATTGCCTATTTGGGCTTACCGTTATTTTGGCCGGACGGAAGACTTTTTGGTGTCCTTTGCATTCAGGATGATAAAGAAAAATTTTTTGTAATAAACGCGGAGAAACTTCTTCTTCAAGGCAAGGAGCAGATTGAGAGTCATCTCAATGGCCTGACCAAAGATAAAGTCATTGAACAATTAATGGGAGAAAAGCAGGTTGCAACAAAAAGATTGAACCAACTCCACAGCTTTTTAGAATGCCAGAAAGAGGTTTTAAACAAATTGGCTTCCGGGAAGCCGTTGGGTGAAATTTTTGATTACCTGACCCTGGGAGCGGAAGGTTTTGTAGAAAATGCATTTGCCTCCATTTTGTTGTTGGACAATTGTGGAACACGATTGATCGATGGGTCGACACCCAGCTTTTCCAAGGAGGTTAAAGACGCCTTTAATGGATTAGTCATTGGCCCCCTGGCAGGATCCTGTGGTACAGCGGCCTATACTAAAGAATTGGTTATTGTGGAGGATATCAGTACGGATCCCCGTTGGGAGGCGTTTAAAGACTTTGCACAGACCCAGGGATTAAAATCCTGTTTTTCAGCACCCATCCTGGACTCCAAAGAAAGAGTGCTGGGGACGTTTGCTCTTACCTTTTCAAAGAAACAACCCGCCACTGAATTGGAGTTGGAAATCGTCCAATGTTGTGCTTACGTTGCTGGCGTCGCCATCGAACTAAAACGATCTGAAGAAAACCTCTCAAAATATTCCAGTGAGTTGGAGGACTTTACTCTAGTGGCATCCCACGACCTTCAGGAACCTTTAAGAAAAATTATTACATTCGGGGATATGATTGCCGCAAAACTCGGGGATGCAGACGAGATCACCCTGGATTATTTAGCCCGTATGCGGAAAACCGCTGAAGCCATGAAAGTATTGATAGAAGACCTTTTGGCTTATTCCAGACTGGGGGTAAGAGATCAATTATTTCAATCTGTGGATCTCAATATGGTGGTTAAAAATGTATTAAACGGACTGGAAACCCGAATCGCCAGAAGCCAGGGCTCGGTAGCCATAAAAACCCTGCCAAAGCTGGAAGCGGACCCTACCCAAATGCATCAACTATTTCAAAATCTGATTGGAAACGCTTTGAAATATTCACGCGAAGGAGTGCCACCTGAAGTTATTTTGGATAGCTCAATGGACGGAAACGGAGAATGGGCAATATCAATTGAAGATAACGGTATTGGAATCGATGAACAATATATAGATAAAATATTTAAACCTTTTCAACGACTACACAATAGAATGGAATATGAAGGAACTGGACTGGGTCTTACCATTTGTAATAAGATAATAGTCCGTCATGGAGGCAAAATGACTGTTAAAAACCGGTCGCCCCATGGCACCAAATTTCAAATTTACCTGCCTGAAAAGCAAGGCGCTCCTCTCTAAAAAACGTTTTTTCCCTGTTATGAAGATTGAAACAAGGTTCCAGATAATACATAACTTAAATCCAGTGAAAGGCCTTACCCCTCTGGGAACTACTGATCCAATACCAGCACCTTAAAGGCAGAAACCGCTTTATAGACGCTTGCTCGCATGGAGTTTACCGATAAGGTCGCTCCCGTAATGGAGGTGATATCGTTAAAATCGGAATCTACATTTTTTCCAAAAAACTGGCGCATAAATGTCTCAAACCGAACCTCCCACCCATGCGGTTCCCTGTACACCATAATTTCGACATCCCGCACGGTGCCGTCGGGATTAATGACCACCATATAAGTAATCGGGTAGTTTTTACCGATTCTGTGATCAATGACCATATAGCCCATTATATTGCCCGCTTTTTTCCCAATATAATAGGTAATCCGACGATCATCAATTTTTTGTTGGCATAATTTTCCAATTGCCTCGCGGTGCTCGTCTTTCAACCAATACTTCTTTTTTAATATTTCATCAGCGCCCGGAAAAGCCAGATCAAGGGCTTCCTTTTTAGTCAGGAAAACCTGAAGGCGCAAAACCTTTTTCTCCACAGCCTGGGCAAATAAAAAGTCCTGTGGCACCAAAAATAGCCACAAAAGCAAAAAACAACCAACCTTACTAAATTTGGAACTGGAAAAATTCAAAATAATTGTCCGGAAAAATTTCAGGAAACTCGGAGAGTTGAATTTGGAAATCAAAAGATATTGCGTAGTCCATAATAGTTGTTTTTCCCTCAAATAACAAGATGGGCTCCTCCCCAAAAAGGGAAGAGCCCATCTAGACAAGGAGGTGGTACAACATTGAAATCAATACAAATAAGAAACCGCCATACCTAGCTTATTCTCATGAGTACCATTTCCAAAATTGGTGTTTGTGAAGTCCAGTTTCAGGGATACTTGAGGAACCGGCAAGTAGGCGATTCCCGCTGTAATAATATCCATATTCCTGACTTCATTCTTTGCAAACCCATCTGGAACATCTTTATGAAGGTCGATATCCTCCCAAAAAATATACGGAACTACATCATGCTGGGTTCTCATTTTTAATAATTGTAAGAGATGAACTCCTACTTGGATATTGTATCCAAATATTTGCTCCGGAATAACACCGCTATTGGTTCCTTCAGCAAAAGCGAATTCATTGAGTTCCTGAGCATCGCCAATATCAATGTTAACTACAGTGGCATTCATTTCGAACCATTTTCTCCGGTATTTCACATCACCTTCCAGTAAAGTGGTCCGTCCACCTTCATCGATAATATCGTGGGTGGTTTCAGCAGTGTACCAGGAAAACCCAAGTTGCAAACCAGGAATACGGGAATTGCTGTATTCCAGGCGCCCGGTGAACGCAAAATCCTCACCGATGGCGTTGTTAGCCTGCAATCGACCGCTCCGAATACCACTGGAGCCCTGAAAACGTCCGCAGTTTCCACCGTTTCCAACACCAGAACCATTTGTACAATTGGTAGGGCGAATGGACTGTACAGCGTTTAAAATATAAAAGCGGTAGTTGAACCCTGGAATCGGAGTTCCCCAGAACCCGGCACCCGACCCTTGCCAACTGGTAGGAATGACCCGGTTTTGTAACACAGGACGCTCCACCGTCCAATACAGGTTAGGCTCGTGGTATTCGTTTATGAAACCAACGGGTACAAGGACAACACCAGCACGAAAGTTGAATTTGGGACTGAAAAGAAAATCCAGATAGCCCAATTCAAATTCAATTTGTTGACCCGCATGCTCATAATCCAATTCGGCGTTTAGCTGGATCCAATCTGCAATTCGAGAATAAACACCTAATACAAAACGATGCTTGTCAAATCTATCAAAATTGCTACCGTCCGTAAAATTCGTGTAGTGCAATTCACCGTAACCAAACACGTTGGTTCTAAAACCCTGGGATCCGCTGGCTAAATTTCCGGAAGCCAGATCGTCCAGTTCATCAGATAAAATATCCAAACGTTGCTGAACTTCTTCCAAACTGAGTTTTTCCTGAGTTACATCCACGGCCACCGCAAGGGAAGGAACCATGAAAATCAGGCAACTCATTAAAGAAATCCTGAAAATTGACCTAATAGAGTTCATTAAACCTTTTCTCCTCGTCAAAGTTTGTAAACGAAATTTAACTAAAGCGCTCTCTCCTCAGGAAAGAGAACTTATTTTTTTAAAGTATTACCCTAACCCAGGGTAGCTTCCATCAAACACAAAAAACAATTTAATTTTGAAAATGGTTCTCATTTTTAAAACAATGCATTAAGTTTGTCAATAGAAATTCAGCTTTTTTTCAATAAAAAAACAGAACTATATAAATAATCCCACCATCAACCTATGCATTGCCTTACCCTTAAATAATGAGAATAGTATTAAAAATTATAGTTCAAAAGAGTGATATTTCGTCCAGGCACTTTTTGAATCCGGACATACCGCTGGAATGAGTTCGCTCTACCGGAATGTTATTTTGCTTGGCAAACCGAATGGCTTCCATCGCTAAAGGATGCGATACCATACCGGTAAAGAGTACAATGCCATTCACCCCGGATAGACGTTGCAAAAGATTTGGAACCCGTTGACCAAACACCTTGACCTTGTATCCCCGGTCCCGCCCCTCTTTTTCATAATTTCTTTTCAAACGATCCAAACCACCTAAAATTCCAATACTCATTTATAGAACCTCCAAAATTGCCTGTAGCGGCAATCAATTAATATCAATAATGATTATCATTCTCAAAATAATGATAAAAATTTTTATTAAATATTTATTTCTAAACTACGCGATGGCCATCTCCACTTGCTGAGAAAATAAAAGTTGCAAAGCCTCTTCAGGCTTTCGAATCTTGACTTCTCGAGAGCAACCACTCATCTGAACCGTGGCTCCACCCCCACACTTTTTTAAACAGGGTACTTCTACAATTTCGTAACCCATTTCTGAGTATAAACCGGACAAATTGTTTAGCTTTTTTGAAATCGTTTCAGAAGACCACGCCCTGCACCCTGCTCCAGAACATACTGCAATAGTCTCTTTCCGCTCAATCGTCGTTTTCATAGCTCACCCAATTAATTTTGATAACCATTCTCAAAACAGCTTAAAAGATTACTTCCCTTTTGTCAACTAAAATGTTCTTAAAAATACAGGAAATTTCATTTTATTTTTTAAACCTTTGTAAATAAATACTTATTATAGCCCTCTCCCCACCTTAACCAATTATTTTTTTGACATTTCTCCTGTTATCATATAATAATGAAAATGATTCTCATTTTAAATAAGAAGGTTATGTCATTAGAATTCAACAGGTTTCGGGATCACATAAAAACTTTGGGTTTACGCCTCACACCCCAAAGAGTTCTCATTTTTGAAGTTTTTCTTCAAACAGAAGGTCATTTTTCCGTTGAAAAACTGTTTCAAAAAGCAAGCGACCTGGATCCCCAAATCGGAATCGCAACGGTTTACAGAACTATGAAATTATTAACGGCCTGCAGTTTGGCCAGGGAGTTTATAATGCCTAACGGAAGCATCCTGTTTGAAAAGTCTTCAACCCAGGAACAACATGACCATCTGGTTTGCGAAGTTTGCGGAAAGATTATCGAATTCGAACATCCTAAAATTCGACAATATCAGGAGGAGGTGGCGCAATCCCGAGGGTTTAGCATTTATTATCACCGTTTAACCCTTATTGGAATTTGCGAAGATTGTAAAAAGTAAAACCAGGTGGGGGAGATTGAGTTACCCTCCCCCACTGAAAAATTGTTAATCTTTATTTTTTATTCTTCAACATGCATATGCTCAGACAGGTAATTTTGAATTCCGACGTCCTTGATTCGTTGAAACTGGGTTTCCAACCAATCGGCGCTTTCCTCAGTTTCCTGTAGAATATGGTCCAGCATTTCCTTGGTACCAAAATCCTGCTTTTCCATACTTAACTGAATGGCTTTTCGCAAACGCTCGACATGCTGGGTCTCGATTTTGTATTGATTGTTTAAATGCTCTTCGCAAGTTTCCCCAACCAATACAGCATCATAGCGGGACATATTGGGCACGCCTTCCAAAAACAGAATTCGTTCGATAATTTCTTCAGCATGCTTCATCTCACCAAAAGACTCTTTTTTGGCGTGTTGAGCCAGTTTTTCAAAGCCCCAGTTTTCTTCCATTTTGTAATGAATGAAATAAATATTGATCGCCGTTAATTCCGCCATTAACACATCATTAAGGGCTTCAATTATTTCATCATGACCTTTCATAGTTACCTCCAAATGTTAATTATTAATCACTCTTTTGGCAAAGTATAACATACAAAAATAACTTGTAAACCATTGAATTTAAATATTTTATTATTGATATGGAAAATAAGAATCGATATCAACAGGAATGCGATTCGGGGAGAATTTAAACCGGGGTGCCTTCGATTCGGGTCATGACTTCATGGCCGTCTTCAGTCACCAGAATGGTGTGTTCGAACTGGCAGGAAAGAGATCCGTCCATAGTCACGGCAGTCCAGTTATCGCTTAAAATTCGGAGCTCGGGTTTGCCGGCGTTGATCATGGGTTCGATGGTGAAAGTCATGCCTTTTTTCAATTTAACCCCCTGCCCAAAACTGCCAAAATGCAAAACCTGCGGTTCTTCATGAAAGTTTCTGCCAATTCCATGCCCGCAAAATTCACGGACCACCGAAAACCCTCTACTCTCGACATGTTGCTGAATGGTCGCGCCAATATCACCCAAATGTGCGCCGGGTCGAACTACATCAATAGCTTTGTGAAAGCATTCCAGGGTCACTTCCATCAATTTTTGCGCATTTTTTCGAGGCGACCCGACATAAAAAGTTCGGTTGGTATCACCATGAAAACCGTTTAAAAATGTGGTGATGTCCAAGTTGACAATATCGCCGTTGCGCAATTTGCGGTCGGATGGAATTCCATGGCATATTTCTTCATTTACGGAAGAACAGATACTTTTTGGGAATCCTCTGTAGTTTAAAGGTGAGGGGTAGGCATCGTGGCTCACGATAAAGTCGTGGCAAATATCGTTCAAACGATTGGTTGTCACACCTGGCTTGATATAGGGTTCGATCATGAGGAGCGTCTCCGCCGCCAGTCGACAAGACTTGCGCATCAACTCGATTTCTTCGTCGGTTTTAATATGAATCATGTGTGTAACCCAATTCCTTCAGATAAGCATCGTTGGTTCGCCAGTTTTTCTTTAATTTAACAAAAAGATTTAGATAAACTTTACTGCCAAAACGTTTCTCAATTTCTTCTCTGGCCAGGGTGCCGATGTTTTTTAATCGTGACCCCTTATTTCCAATAAGAATTTTCTTATGCGATTCCTTTTCACAAAATACGGTGGCCTCGACCACATTCATTCCCCGTTTACCTTCGTAGAAGGAATCCACCTCAACCGCCACGGAATGGGGTAATTCCATATGCGTGGTACGGACGAACTTTTCCCGAATCATTTCGGCCAGAATGAATTTTTCCGGGCAATCGGTTACAGTTCCAAAAGGGTAGTACTCGGGTCCCTCGGGCAAGTGTTCCAGAATGGCATTTGATAAAATATCGAGCCCATCTTTTTTCAAGGCAGAAACGGGAATGATGGCTTTGAAGTTATCCCTGTCATGCAGAGTATGAATCAATTCCAGAATTTCCGGCTTAGGAATCAAATCAATTTTATTTACAATCAAGAGTTTTGGAGCCTGGGTCTTAATGAGCGATTTTAAGACAAATTCGTCTTCCTCGCAAAACTTCTGCCTGGCATCAATAACGAAAAGAATCAAATCGACGTCGTCATAAGTGCTGAGGGCGGTTTTCACCATATACTGATTGAATTTGGCAGTCGATTGATGAATCCCTGGAGTGTCCAGAAGGATGATTTGCCCGCCCGGAAGGTGGCAGATTCCACGAATCTTATTGCGGGTGGTTTGGGGCCGATTGGAAATCGCGGCAATCTTCTCCAGAACCAGACGGTTCAGCAGGGTCGATTTGCCGACATTGGGTTTCCCAACGATGCTGGCAAAGCCGGATCTGAACCCTTTTCTTTTATCCTGTAAAATCTCGTCCAGAAAATCTCTCCAATTTTCATTTCCCCGCTAAAAAAAAGGGGGTATTATATATGGATAAACCATGATATCACACACTTCTTTCAGATTTTTTCAATTTACCCTCAAAAAACCTTGAAATATGAATCCCTTGGGACTCTATATCCACATTCCATATTGCCTGCACAAATGCGGGTACTGCGATTTTAACTCGCATCCCATCAACGAAAAGGAAGTGGGCTCCTATGTAAACGCGCTTTTGCTGGAAATGGACCATTACGCGAAAACGGTCGGCCAAGACTACCTGGTCACCAGTATTTTTTTTGGAGGCGGAACACCCAGTACACTCCCCTCTTCCTCTTTGAACAGCATATTGAACCGTTGTATTGAAAATTTCCCCGTCGATTCAAAAGCTGAAATCACAATCGAGGTTAATCCTGCTACAGGCGAAACCTGTTATTTTCCGGAATTGAGGGAAAAAGGGTTTAATAGAGTGAGTATTGGGGTGCAATCTTTTAATGCGGAGGAATTGCAACGTTTGGACCGCATTCATTCGCCTGATGAAGTTTATTCAACGGTAGATAATGTAAAAAAGGCCGGATTCGACAATTTTTCCCTGGATTTGATGTTTGCCCTACCCGGTCAGACCTCCAATACCTGGAAGGACAACTTATCGCAAGCCTTGTCATTAAACCCCGATCATCTGTCGGCTTACAATTTGACCATTGAACCTGAGACCGCTTTTTACAAATTGCAATCGATGGGAAAACTGGAATTACCGCCTGATGATTTTCAATTAGAATTATTCCAATATACCATCACCGAGTTAAAATCTGCGGGGTTCGAACACTACGAAATATCCAATTTCGCCAAACCGGGAAAGGCCTGCCGGCACAATCTGAACTATTGGAACAACGGAGAATACCTCGGTTTAGGAGCAGGTTCTTCTTCATATAAACAATTAGTTAGATATAAAAACTTAAAGTTACCATCGAAATATATACGTTGTCTTGAGGAGGGTCAATTGCCAGTAGAATCCAGGGAACAATTACAAGGGCGTGAAGCTATGGGTGAGGCCATGATGGTGGGTTTGAGGTTGATGAGGGGTGTAAAAATAGATGCTTTCGAGAGCAGGTTTCAAACCTCTTTTTACGATACCTACCGGTCTGAACTGGACACTTTACTTCAAAAAGATCTCATCACTCTAGAAAAAAATACCTGTGCTTTGACATCCAAAGGCCTGTATCTGGCCGATTCCGTTATTCTTGAATTCATGAACTAAAACAGGAGAGACTATGAAATCTGGATTCCTCGCAGTACCACTAACCACCGTTCTTTTGTTTATTACCGCTTCAGTTTCCGCCGAAAACATCAACGAAAAAATGCACCGGGCCATTCAGCTCAGTCTCAAAGGAAAAAATGGCGAATCCCTTAAAGTGTTTCAGGAAATCGCTTCTGCAAATCCCAATAATTTTTATGCCTACAACAACATGGGAATGGTTTACTTTAAAACCGGCCAAAACGATAAAGCTCTTGAGGCCTACAAAAAAGCTCTGGAAATCAATCCAGATTTTTCTATGACTTTAAACAATATCGCCCAAATCTATAAGGAAAGAGGCCAATACGATCTTGCGGAAAGTCATTTGAAAAAATCCATAGAAGCCTTTAAAGATATGGACGTAGCTTATGCCAACCTTGGAGAAGTGTATCTGCTCCAAAAACGATTTGATGATGCGATACCCTATCTGGAAGAGGCTAACAAGCGCATACCAACCAGCGCACAATACCATGAGTTTTTAGCTGAAGCTTATGAGGGTAAAGGAATGAAAGATAAAGCAAAAAAAGAAAGAGATCTGGCCAATAAATTTAAAGTTACCCCTGCCCTTCCCGGCCTAAATCCTTAACCTGGGTACATTGATATTATGAGTGATCCTGCTAACGCATTCCAAAAACTGACTGAAATCGTCGACACCCTGATGGGGGAAAACGGTTGTCCCTGGGACCGGGTCCAGACCCGGGAAACCTTGAAACCGTATCTGGTGGAAGAATCCTACGAAGTGTTGGAGGCCCTCGACGAAAACCATCCGGAAAAGATCAAGGAAGAACTCGGGGACCTGCTTTACCAGATCCTTTTTCATGCAAAAATAGGTGAACAAAAACAAGAGTTTAATATAAATGATGTTATCTGTTCTATTAGTGAAAAAATGGTACGGCGCCACCCTCACGTATTTGGTGACGGAGATATCGATACCCCCGATCAGGTGGTCAACCAATGGGAGGAAATCAAGAAGGAAGAAAAGAATAATCAGGATCAAAAGTCCATTCTGGATAACATCCCGAAGCATCTCCCCGGCTTGGCGCGTGCTCAAAAACTACAAAAAAAGGCGGCCAAACAGGGTTTCGATTGGGAACACATCGAGGAAGTTTTTGTCAAACTCGATGAGGAAATCGCCGAATTCAAACAAGCCTTTCAGGATGGCAACGAAGAAGAAGCCCACAGCGAGTTGGGAGATATACTGTTCGTTTTGGTGAACCTTGCCCGATTCAAAAAAATCGATGCCGAGGAAGCCTTGCGCTCGACTAACAACAAATTCATAAAGCGGTTCCAGCACATTGAGCGTGCAGTTGCAAAACAAGGTAAAGAACTCAAGGACACTCCTCTTGAAGAAATGGAACGCTATTGGCAGGAGGCAAAAAAGTTATAACAAACTTATCTTTTTTTAGGTTCTAAAACATTCGCATTTTTTTAAGTATCATCTATCCAATTTAATTAATATTCCGGTTTGGACCGGTCGATGCTTTAAACCATTTTAAGGTTTTCTGTCATTTTTACTATCCATCCCCTAGAATTAATCAACCCACCAGAATTTCCTTTCCCCAACCCAGAAGGAAACTCATAGCCAACTCTATTTTCAAAAGCTTGCCTCTACCATTTAAAAATATTTTCATTATACCTGAGTTAAGGTATGTTTTTAGTCGCAAATCCGGTATGGTTGCCATTCTATATTTCGGCAGACCAATTATTTCTACCACGAATTTCATTGTAAGCAAATCCTAACTGGTTCGGAATTTATCAATTTTTTACAGGAGGGTTATAAATGATTAAATTAAGGCATTTTCTATTGGTGGTCAGCCTTTTGGCTTTTGCATCCACCTCGTTCGCACAGACGACCGTCACATCCTTTGCTCCGAGCTCCAATACCGATTTAGGCGTTTGGTATGAAAACGATGTCCGTACCGGGGGAACCGCCAGTATTGCTGATTTGGTTGGACAGGGCGGTGATCTCGAAAACAATCAGCCAATCCCGGTCGGTGCGGCAAAAATCACTACCGATCTGACAAACTCCGCAAAAGCTGAAGTCGGCGTGTTGAATGAATATGGCCAGCCGACTAATATTTTTTCCACGCTGAACGTTGCCTACTCCTATCACAAAGCCACCAATGCCGGGCAGAACCTGTCTGCGGCACCTTCTATCAAGTTGACCTTTTTTAACTCTGTTTGTGATGATGTGGCAAGTAGCGGTGATTGCTTTGCGACATTGGTTTACGAGCCATACTTGAATGATGACGGCCCGACGCCAACCCTGGACACCTGGACCACTGTCAATATCGATCAAAATACCGGTGTATTTTGGACCACTGGTGGTTTTGGATTTGGCAATTCTGGAGGAGGTCCGCCCTACAAAACTTTGGCCGAGTGGCTATCCGAATCCTCATCCGACTTTGGAGACGCTGAACTGGTTCGAGTAAGTATAGGGGTAGGGAGCTATAACCAGGGCCAGATCGGCTATTTTGACGATGTCTCCATTTCCCACTCTTCAGGAGATGGATTCAGTGAATCGTACGATTTCGAACCACCACCTGAATTTGAAACGCTCGGCGAATGTGTTTCTACGTTGATCGCAGACAATTGTACGGGACTAAAAGGTCGTGATCGTGCTACCTGTAATCACGAACAGCAATTGGCCTGTTTTGACATTTTTGATATAAAATAGTAAAAACTGGATATTTTTTTCACCGGCGGTCCAATTGGGCCGCCGGTTTTTTTTGGCCATTTTTTTTCATGATCATATTTGCTAAGATATCCTGTTTTTCGGATTACCTGATTTCAAAACCCTTTGCAAACCGAGGCTACATAATATGATGTCCCGTGTTCTAAGCGGTGCTATTTTGGGAATCGATGGCTATTTGGTCGAGGTTGAGGTGAACCTTTCTACCGGATTACCCGCAATGTCCATAGTCGGGCTTCCCAACGCGGCGGTTAAGGAAAGCAGTGACCGGGTCGAGGCGGCAATCAAAAACACACTGTACGCTTCGGATCCTTGCAAAATCACCGTCAATCTGGCTCCAGCGGATATTAAAAAAGAAGGATCCGCCTTCGATCTTCCCATCGCTCTGGGCATTTTGGCGGCCAACGATATTGTTCAAAAACAAAACCTGACGAAACATGTTGTTTTGGGTGAACTGTCTCTCGACGGTCGGGTGAAGCCGGTCCGGGGCACCCTATCCCTTGCGATGATGGCCCGCTCCCAGGGTATGGAAGGGATTATGGTACCGCGTGAAAACGCTCCGGAGGCGGCGGTCGTCGAGGGCTTGACAGTGTATCCTGTAGACAACCTGCCTTCTGCGGTGGAATTCCTGAACGGACAGACCGAGATCGAACCCTATCAAAAGAGTGATCACCTCAAACCATTCAACGGTTCGAATTACGATGTCGATTTCACTGATGTCAAAGGTCAGCACCACGTAAAGCGAGCCTTGGAAATCGCCGCGGCAGGGGGACACAATATTTTGCTGTTTGGCCCCCCAGGAAGTGGGAAGTCGATGTTGGCCAAGCGTATCCCGACCATCCTGCCTTCTTTAACCCTTGAAGAAGCTATCCAGACAACGAAAATCTTCAGTGTAGTGGGTTTGAACAGTACGGGACTGATCGAAACGCGAACGTTTCGCGCACCCCACCACACCATTTCCGATGCGGGACTGGTGGGAGGCGGGAGCAATCCCATGCCGGGAGAAGTCTCGTTTGCCCATAATGGCGTGTTGTTTCTTGACGAAATGCCAGAATTCAAACGCAACGTCCTGGAAGTTCTTCGCCAACCCCTGGAAGATGGACAAGCCACCATCACACGCGCTTCGGGTTCCATCACTTTCCCTGCAAACTTTATTCTCGCAGGCGCGATGAACCCTTGTCCCTGCGGCTACAAAGGAGATCCCAAACGCAACTGCTCTTGCAGTCCGTTACAGATCAAAAAATACATGTCACGCATATCGGGTCCGCTTCTCGACCGGATTGATTTGCATATTGAAGTTCCCAGCCTGGAGTATAGGGAACTGTCATCCGACACAATAGGCGAACCCTCCTCGGCGATCCGGTTCCGCGTCGAAGGCGCCCGCGGGATTCAGTTGGACCGATTCAAGCGGGCAAAAAACTTTTTCAATGCGGGAATGAACACGCGGCAACTGAAATCGCATTGCAAGCTGGACGAAGCGTCGAAAAAAATCATGGGACTGGCCATCGACAAATTAGGTCTCAGCGCCCGGGCTCATGACGGTATTTTAAAAGTAGCACGCACCATCGCCGATTTGGCAGGAACGGAAGCGATTGAGTCGGCCCACGTCGCGGAAGCTATTCAATACCGCTCTCTCGACAGGGATAACTTGATTTGATTTTTTTCCAACCGACTTTTGATTCCCCCGCACCCTTTTCTTTTCCAAACGCGAGGAGGGATAAAACCTTAAACCAATGTAGCCTGCATGCGGTGACTCACTTCCGTCGCCAGTTTTTGCATCCCCTGCGAAGAATCCTTTACTTCGGCGTTGATCACATACATTTGTTCCGGGTCCGCCAATGCTTTTTCGAGAGCCGTCTGGAATTCAAATACAGTATCCACTTTGCAACCGCAACCTTGATCAATCAATTGACATATGGCTTCATAATTCCATTCCGGAATGTCATTGAACGTTCCCTCCATTATGATTCGCTCGGTAGCGTAACCCTTATTATTGATCAAGACCACGACAGGATGGTGTCCCAGTTTTTGAAATGAGGCCAGTTCCGTGCCCGTCATTTGAAATGCACCGTCACCTACAAGGATTAGGGGGCGCGCCCCTGGTTTTGCGCAAGCTATTCCCAATGCCGCAGGGACAGCAAAGCCCATGGTGGTGTAATAGGCAGAAGCAAAAAATGAAGAGTGCCCCGGCATTTCCAATTCAGATGCCGCGAATAAACAATCACCTGTATCACAAACGACGTTCAGGTCTGGTGTGATTTCAGAATTCAAGGTAGAAATAATATCTGCTATTTCCAGATGCTTATCGTGGTATTTATTGTTATTTTCCTCCACTTGCACTTGGAGGGTTTTATTTATTACAGTATGAACTTTTTTCAAAGGCACCATTCTGTTGTTCAACACATTAAGGAAATCTTTTAACATGATATTTGTGTAACGGTGGTGACTTATCAAAACCTCTCCCTGGTTGACCCTGATCATCCGGTTCGGATCAAGATGCGCAGTGTACATTCCCAGATTGATATCGGTAAACATCATGCCAAGGCTCAAAACCAAATCTGAATCTTCGACCTTCTTACGCGCCAGTTCCGATCCCACGCCACCTTGGTAAATGCCGAGGTAATTCAAATGGCGCTCATCAATCACTGATTTTCCCATGATGCTTGCGGCAACGGGGAAATCACCCTTTTCAACGAGACTCTCCAACTCCACCTGGGCATTAAAGCGATGCAATTCGACACCCGCGAGCAATACAGGAGATTTGGCTTTTTTCAACCTTTCCAGCGTTTCGGTCACCGCCTCATTTAAGGATTCACCATCGCTGGGCCGATATTGACAAAATGAATCCAATCCCCGGTCCGTGTTAATTACCCTGTCAATCATGTCACGTGGCAACTCTATATAACCCGGCTTTTTAAGATTCCAGATACATTCCAGAACCGCATCCATTTCACGTGACGCCGTATGCAAATCGTCTATCACCGTTGTTTTGCAAGTGATGTTTTGAAAAATTCTTCTTTGGGCGTCCCGTGTTCCAAAACTATGATGAATTAAAGGATGTTCCATTCGTTCTCTTAGACCGGGCGCGCCACTGATTACAAGAACTGGTGAAGATTCAGCATAGGCCCCGGCAATTGGGTTGACCGTGCTTAACGCACCCACACCATGGGTAACCAGCACCACACCAATGCCCTGGTCCAGTCGACGCGCATAACCATCGGCCGCAAAACCGGCGGTATCTTCTCGTGTTGTACCGATGAATGAGATTTTTTTCCCATTTTCCAACAGCTTGCAAAATTTCAAACTGAAATCTCCGGGAACACCAAAAATATGGCGGACCCCTAAATCATAAAGCCTGTCAATCAGATAAGAACCTACACTGCATGGACTTTTTGTTGAAGGCATAAAACCTCCCTGGGATGCAATGTCCCGAAAAAGTTGTTATGCAATTAATATAGGTTCTTTGTTGAAGATTCGCTGTTAAATTTTTTAAAGAAATGAGCGCAGGGTTCTTTCCCTCTTGTCTGAAAAACGAAAGTTTTCAGGAATTTTGAGACACACTTTTCCCATGCATTGCCGGACAGGTGAGGCAGGTTTTGGTAATTGATAAATAATTATTTTCAACCGTCTACGGATTAATTCACTCCGCTCACATTGGGCGTTTGAAAGGCGCGTGAATCCTGGACATCTCCCAGAAATTCCATGGAAAATCCGGTGCTGGTGGACTGGGCGACTATAGCCCCCCAGAAACTCAGCATTCGGATATCTGCCAGATCAAACGCTTTCAGGATCTCCGACCCCTCCAGTTCGTTGAATCGGACCGATTGAATATTCAATTGACCGTGGCGAAAATTTTGGGTGCCAATGATAATAAACTCGGCGGTAGGAATAATTTCCGGATTGATCACAGGGTTATTGGTCCCGACGATAAAGAGTCTTTGGGTATCATTTGGAGAAATCGTAAAATCAATGCCCTGCCCTCCTCCCGAATTTAATTTGGCTTCCATATGCAATCCGATCCTTGAACTCATTCCTGTCAGGGAAGGATGAGTGATGGCGATAAAAGTATAAGACCCTTCATCGGTTTGCCAATAGGGAGAAACGACACCCCGGAAGGGTGGCAAATCATCGTCAAGAATAGTGAAGGTATGCGAAGAAGGATCGCCCAAAGTGGCATTCACCGGGTGATGCAGGGTCATTTCAACAATCTCAGTGGGATCGAAATTGTTATCATTGATGATAGAAGCCTCTATTTCGCGTGTTGTTATGCCCTGATTAAATGTTATGGTTCCTCCTGTTAAAGAAAAACTGTCCCCCCCCTGAGTCTGTCCGGAAACAGAAAAATCCACCGTAACCACTTTTCCACTTTCTTGAGAAAGAACGACATTAAAACTCGGGTCGCTACCCGATTCGGAACTTTCCAAAATGTTGGAATTGAAGGCTACCGTTGGCAGAGTGGTTTCATCATCTTCAATGGTGTAGGTATGTGTGCTATTAATGCCAATGGAGGTATTGAAAGGATTGGCAAGAACGATCTCGACCGTTTCATCCTTTTCCATAATGGAATCGTCTTCGATAGCCAGTGAAATCGATTGCGTCGTTTCACCCGGATCAAACGTAAGAGACGTTCCCTCTAATGTGAAATCAGTATCTTCCGTAGCTGTGCCGCCGCTGATGCTGAATCCGACTCCAACCGTATTTAAGGCAGAATTGCTCAGGACTACATTCAGACTCACATCGCTTGTGGACTCAGACCCTGAAGATTTCGTGGTTTCAAAATAAACCTTGGGAGAAGCCGCATTGTCATTTCCCTCTTCTTTGGTGTCATCCCCGTCATTATCTATGATCGTGTAGGAGTGGGAAACGATATCCCCCAAACCCGCGTTGACTACGGAAATCAGGGTAAGAAACAGACCTTCATCATCTTCATCATCACTGTCATCATTAACGAAAAAGGTAATGGGTTTGGTTTGCTCGCCCTGTGAAAAGACTATGGAATCGTTGGCAATCGTCACATCCCCATTACTTAGCGCATAGTTTACGGTAACATCTGCCGGCAGGGGATTGGGTATGTTTAGGGAAACATTAATGCTTACATTGGATTCCGACTCCAGTCCCGATGAAACCTCCTCATCGAAAGAAGCGCTCAATCCGTAGAAAAGATATGCCGCCCCCGAGTTGACGGCACCTTCACCCTCTTCATCATACAGCCAGGCGCCAACAACGACGCTTTCCACTCCCGTATTGCCAAATACTCCCCCAGAGGCCACGGACACTCCAAATTCATCACCCTGTTCAGAGGCCGTATTGTTACCGTTTTGGCCGTTGAGGATCACACCCGCATCCTCATCTGCCCTGAGGATAGTTTGCATACCGGGATTTTGACCAAAGAAAATAAAAGCGGATCCGGAACCTATTTCTCCGCCATTTCCATCCTTGGGTGCCCCAACGATTACATCGCTTCTGGTGTCCCCGTTAAAATCTCCGGCGGTGGCAACCGACCATCCGAACCGGTCCTCTTCGTCTTGCCCGTTTAAAATAATACTCGCGTTAATATCTGCCTTTTGAACCTGTTGCGATCCAGGTTCGTTACCAAAAAATATAAAGGCGCTTCCGGACATATTCTCACCGTTATTATCATCAAAGGGGGCTCCAACTATGACATCATCAAAATCATCGCCGTTAAAATCTCCGGCTCCCGCTACGGAAAATCCAAAGTTATCCTGAACACTTTGTCCGTTTAGAATCACCTCCGCATCATCGTCCGCCCGGTACACCCCGTCAGCGATTCCACCAAAGAAAATAAAAGCGGAACCTGAATCATCGAACACGTCACTATCCATCAATCCCGTATTATCATCACCGGGCGCTCCAATAATCACATCATCAATATCATCGTTGTTAAAATCACCAGCAGAGGCGACGGACCAGCCAAAACTATCATTAAACCTTTCGAAATTAGTACCATCCGTTCCCTGCCCATCGAATCGGTGGGAAGCAGAGCTATCGGCCCTCAACGTAATAGGGTCCGTAACGGTACGCCCTGCGAAAATATGAGCACTGCCTGAACCGTCTTCATTATTGTTATCGTCCTCAGGAGATCCTACAATCACATCATCCTTGCCATTGCCGTCATTTCTAAAATCCAGGGCCGTCGATACAGAAAAACCAAAATGATCCCCAGCGTCTTGTCCCTCTAAAATAACCGGGGAATCCACTGCATTCAATACGGGTTGGGAATTGACATTGAAATCTGAAGAACCAAAAATAATATAAGCGGCACCTGAATCGGTTTCTCCATTACGATCTGCATAGGGGGCACCTACGATAATATCTTTTAATCCGTCGCCATTGAAATCCCCCGCACCTGCAACCGAATATCCAAAGAAGCTACCGGGCTCGCCATTAATTATCACATCCGCGCCCAACCTAAGAAAGAACTCCGTTTTTTGAACCAGAGACCTGCCTAAAAAAATGTATGCGCGACCAGCACTTTCCCCATTGGTGTTTTCATTATATGCACCTACAACCACATCGTTGATTTCATCCCCATTCACATCTCCCGCATTGGCAACAGAAAACCCTAAAAGGGCCTCGTTGACATCGCCGAAAACAGTTAATTCCGCATCATTCGCGGCGGTAAGTGAGGGGTCTACCCAAATGGGATAATCGACCTTATCATCCGTATTGAAAGCCAATTTCAAGGTTTGGTCATCCAACACATATTCGAGCCCCGTGGTTTGGGTCAAACCTTTTGCATCAATATATTCAGGAGGGGGAATTATTAAAATGGGTCTAAGCTGATTTTCCTCCTCGGTAAAACTCTCCAACTCATCTTGAAGGAACCGGGACACTCTGGCCCTCATATTTTTGCCCTTGATACTCTCCTTGGAGGATAAGGTATCCTTCTTTTGCATTAAAACCATTCGACCCAAACCCAGGGTCTGTATTGTTGCGCCAGAATACTTCCATCGAACCACTTGCCTGGCTTGAATCAATGAGGAAGGATGAGATATAAATACATATTCACGGAGGGATTGCTGTTCTGAATCATATCTAAAAAAAATGGACCGACGATTTCCTTTATACAGCAGATACCTGCCAAGCAACTGGCCTTCAAACTGTTCTTCAATATCCAGAGTTTGTTCAACCCGACCCATTTGGGTATGCAGGATAATGGGATGACTTCTATCCAGAATTCCGGGGAAAGAAATCTGTTTTACTAGCCCAAGTTTTTTATTGAAATTAAAGCCACCGCTTGTTGACTGTTGAAACGCGTTAAGCTCTTGATGACTCCAAAGCGGGTCAAATGTATTTATATAATCCCTGAAATCGTGAACAATTTTTTCTTTGAAAGATTCAATTGATGAATAAGTGTAGGCAGGATTGGCGGGTTGCAATTCTTTGGTTAAACCCGGTAACGATAAATAGCCCCAAAAAATAATGCTGAATAAAAAAAGACGGCTTCGGGAAGTGAACATTTCCCCCCCATGAATAAGCACTCACTGAAATAACTATCAGCAACATTATCCGAGATTCCAAACTTTTTGCAATATATATTTTAAATTATTAAATTTTTCTTTTAATTTAAATTATTCATTCACTTCAGTAAATTTAAAATTGTTAGTATTCAATTGCCTAACCTGCTTCCAGTTTTTTCACATAATTCAACGTTTCCCTGGAAGCGGACCCGGTTATTTCGGGCAAAGTTTTAGCAACGGAATTCCAACTCAGCTTTTCAAAATCTCCCAATTTATCGATGGCTTTTTGAAGGTTTCCCATACCGGCGTTATAAGCCGCCGCCGTGAATGATCTGATTTCCGATTCCGCGATTCCCATGGAGGAATACATATCCTGCAATTGCCGAAGATATCTCGCCGAAGCATCCAGGTTGGACTCAGAATTCCATACAGACCCTTCACTATCATCTTCAGGTTCCCCTACCCTCAGACCCAGTTCCTTCGCCGTTGCAGGCATGATTTGACCGAGTCCCATTGCCCCCTGCCTCGACTCTGCCTTAGGATTGAAGCCCGATTCTGCATGAATTAATTTCTGGAACCATTCCTTGTCCAGTCCATATTTTTCGGCTTTCTGGTGTATCATTTCTTTTATGGAGTGAAAAGAGTTTCCCTTATTTTCTAAATACGAAGGCGTTTTCGCGGTTTCAGTGCTTTCCTGGATATATTGGGAATGTACTTTATTCTTTAGCCATAAATTTCGGGAAACGTGTTGTGCGCCTGAGTCGACCTTATCGTTTAAAAATAATCCCAATAAACTTTTGGACAAGGCCATTGGAGACCCTGTTGAATAGTTCGGTCCCGAACCGGGATCAGTCCAGACTTGAACCTGCAGGTGTTTTTGGAATAGCAGGAGCTTCTTGAGTTCGCTGGAAAAATTGTCCCTGGAAACACTATTTTTATTAAGATGACTTAAAAGAGAATCGATTGAATATTTGTCCGGAGGATTTACAGGTATCATGTACTTTATAGAATTTTGACGGTTGACGTTCTTTTTCTATAAAAAGCAAATTCTGTACCTTCGGTGAAAATCCGTTATAAGGGGTTGAAAAAAATTAAAACCTTTTGAGTGCAATATTAATTTTTTTCAAAATCGCATTGTCTTCAACAGATAGTCCGGGTTGATCATAAAACCAGTCTCGCCCCTTTTTAAGGGCCTCAACTGCTTCCGGAGAACCCATTAAAATCAGGGCGTCCGCCGCATAGCCCCGTGTCATAAAATAGCTATCCGGGTGAGTCAGGGTCGTTGCCAATATCGAAACCCCTTCGGCCATATCCAGCCCCTTTTTTGCACCTTTCGCCAAAAACTCTGCGGCATCCCAACGGATATTTAAAGCCAGTTTTTCAGGGTCCTCCTCTGGCCAATACTCCAAAGCGTCGTACAAGGGAGACAACCCGTCCTCTCCAATTTCAACCAGGGAGTTCATCACCCTGCGCCTTAAATTCGGATCACTATGGCGAACAGCCGGTTCTAGATGCACCACCGCATCCACCGCATCTTCTCCGTATAAACCGATGGCTTCGGCATAAACCGAGTGAAAGGAAAGCCTTCCACTTTTCCGGGGCCAAACGTTCCAACGCTCAATAAGTTCATCCAGAGAATAACGTTCTGCAAGCACCTCCGCATCGCCTTCCGGCTTTATCCAGGGATCTTTGATAGAAGCTCCCTGATTCGAACTCGACTTCGTTTTTCCAGAATCGGAGCCCATGTAAGAAAACATTCCCGCCAAAACGACAGCAAACATACAAAACCCCAAAAAGACGGCAAATACCTTATTGTTCATTTCAATATCCCCTCAAGTCCATTCCATAAGACTGATCAGAAAACAGAATATTAATCCAGTTGCAAATTTTCCAGCGCATTTACAATCTTTTTTTCCTGTTTGACCATAGCCCGGGTGGAACGGCGATTGACAGGCAAGGACTTTAAAGACATCAAGGCGCCTTCAAAAGCAGTCCTGGCTTTTTCAGGAGATTTCGCCAAAACAAATAGTTCTCCCTTGCGGGCCAACCATTTGGGTTGATCTGCAATTTTGGAGGGTAAACGGTCGATGCAATCTATAGCAGAGATAAAGGCTTTTTGGGCCATTTGTATTTCAATACAAAGCTCAATTAAACTCACCAAAGGTCCAAGGGCTTTGATGGCCTCATCTATCCCCTCATCCGCTTTTATCAGGCCCATCTGTCCCTGCTTCATTTGCACGCGCGCACGGTCGATGTAAATATCGGGCGTAGGCCGGGGCATCAGGGCGATAACCCGTGAATAGCTAATTTCGGAAAGATCCAATTTGTCCCTGGCAATCGCAATCCTTGCTTTTACCAAAAAGCCATTGGGATCCGTGGGTACTTTTTGAACATAGGTCCTGATTCGCTCCCAAGCCTGTTTGGGCTTATCCATATCGAGCAAAAGTCGGGCCAGATAATAATCTGAAATAACGAGATCTGGATCTAAAACCTGAGCTTTTTTAAAATCCCTCAGGGCTTTTTGAAACCTGTCATGCCTTCTGTGTAGCTCTCCACGTTGCAGATAATAATCCGGAGATTCAGGATCTTCTGAAATCAGGTGATTCAATTCTTCCAGTCGGCTCAAGGTTGAGGGGTGAGAAAATACGCTTGTTTTCCAGGCACTCGCCATCCAAAAGACCGAAATTATCAAAACACAAATTATTCGATACAAACCTGAAATTCCTTACGGAATGGGAGCAGACCCGGTAGTGGGTCCTGAGATGGGATTAAATTCGTATCCGGATTTTTCAACCGATGATATATTGAATTCAAAGACATCTCCGATTTCTCCGCGTTTTTTTGGAGAAAGAATCTCCACTGTTCCGTCAGCACCTGTTGTTCCATTGGAATTACCAATGACCTCAGAGCCACCCTTTAAAGGAATAAAAGTCCACCCGCCTTCAACAAACACACCTTCCAATGGCGTATTGCCATTATCCAAATCGACCATGGAAAGGTTGGCCTGGCCACGCCAATGCTTATTGTTGGGAACCACCTGTACAGAAAATGTTCCCGTAGCCATGTTAGATTCAGGCTGTGGTGGACCCGAACACGAAGCTCCCGAAGTATCTATACAATCGCTGGTTTCGAGGTTTAGAGACTCATCGTACTGAAACCCGGATGCCGATAAATTGTTTACAGTGAACTGGAATTCGCCCTGAACATTTTCACGAACCTTATCAGAACTGAAAATCACGACCCCGTTGCCGTCGGTTAATCCGTTGGCGCTTTGTTGCGTCAATCCCGACCAATCACCGGAAACATTTGCTCCGGAAACAGGTTGCGAGTTTTGATCGAGAACCGTTACTCGAGATTCACTCTTTTGAAACTTGTTCCCGACCGGAACGAGACTGATGGCGATATCCTCTACATGCATCGTAGATATACTGGCCGAGTCGGTAGTAACCTGCAAAGCAGGAGAATTGCTGGCGGCCGATTCATTACCCTCGGCATCAAATCCGGTAACGGCGTAATCATAAGTCGTATCCTCCTGCAATCCGGTATCTGTGAAGTTGGTTTGTGTGGGAGTCCCAACCAGAATATCGTCCCGATACACTTTATATCCCGTGACACCTACATTATCACAAGGTGTCGTTGGGTAATTGAGGCAAGGGTCCCAGGCAAGAGATATTGAATTGGTTTGGATGTCTGTCGCCGCTAGATTGACAGGTGGACTGGGAGGTTCAATATCCGTTCCGCCCGAGGACACGCTATAAATCACGGTCAATTTTGGCCGGTTCGCCAGATCACCCGCTTCGCTGGATGAAAAATCGGCGCCGTCAGTGGATTGGCTATTGGCAATAATGAATCCAAAATTAGGAGAACTGCCATCCACCCAGGATTGAATTTCCGCAACTCCGGAACTATTAAGGTTCAGGGTTCGCAACCCGGTAGTTCCGGAGTTTAAAGTACCCAACACCAAACTATCTCTATCAGTGGAACCCTGGGCACCCGGCTGTTGCCAGGAAGAACCATTGGCCGCCTGATCCCAGGTGGTTTCCAATTCCTCCCAATCTTTATTCAGAGCGTAAATCTCATAATTGTGTGGACTGACATTAAATATATTAAACGTTATTTGAGCACTTTCAACCAAGGCATCCGAAGGAATACCGGACAGGTCCCATTGGATTAAAGTGGCTTTATCATTTCCCGATCCACCAGGATCATCACCATCCGTCAATAGTGTGGTCGAAAGCCCGAAATTGGAACCCGGTGCATTTTGTGAAATATAAGCATCCTGTGTTCCAGTATATCCCGAAGTGGGCGACACACCATTTTGGAAATCCCTGGTGATGAGGTTTACAAAAGTGAACGGTAGCTGGCTGTTATTCGCAATGATATTTCCTGAGGGGTCCATTACATCATTTACCGTGAGAATATAATTCACCCCATTCGTCATGGATGATGTGGTAAGCATTACCTTCTTCTCATCTGACTGCAGGACGGCATCCAACACGGAAACCCCGTTATTTATACTGTAATTCGAGGCGGATTCAGAAGAAACGATTTCCACCTTTTCGGAGTATATGACTTCAACATGAGTTGCATCAACTGCCTCTGCCAGCATCAGGGTGGGAGGGATGGTATCCTGCCCTTTTTCGATGGCGAAATAATCCTGGACATTTCCATTCGCATCAATAAATTGTGCATCCAGGCGATTGCCATTCACATCAAACACCATGGAACCAAGACTGTTCAAAGATAAATACATCACCGGGTGGTTCAAGGTCCCGCCGCTTGTTTTTCCAGAACTGCCAGCCACCGCATACACCACACCTTCATTTCCTATTGTGGGGCCCTCAGACTTTTTATAGGTTCCGTCGCCATCTTCACGACCACTGCCATTGTCCAGAATCATGGTCGCAGGATTCAATGTATCTGAAGTGCCGTAATGGCCATCCACTAAAAACGACCGTTCATAAGAATGGCTGTGACCGGCCAGCACAACATCGGCTCCATAGCTGTCCAGGATGGGCAAGACATTTTCTCTCATATCGATGAGAGCCGATTCCACATCAGAGTTATGAGATCCTTTTGTGTAGGGCGGGTGATGCCAAAAGGCGATTATCCAGTCCTGAGTGGTCGCCGCCAGATCATTTTCAAGCCAGGTGAGCATGGGACTGTTCACCGACCGGTCTGTGTCATAGGAATCCAGAACAACAAAATGAATATTTGCGTATTCGAAGGAATAATAAGCTTCCGTTCCGGAGGCCAATCCTCCTGCTTCACCCGCAGTGGGAAGGGAAAAAATATCGTAATAGGGTCCCGTTTGAGTTGCCGAGTCGGCGCTATGGCCGTCATGATTTCCCAAAGTGGGCCATAAGGAAGCCTGCCGTAACATTTCAGGATACATATCAAAAACAGCCGCTTGATACTGTTGGTCGGTACCATCGCTATACGCATTATCACCAAGCATCAGCCACAGGTCGGTTCCGCGGGTACCTGTAAAACTCTTGTAGGCGTCGCGAACACTTTGGGCATTGCTGTTTGCCGTTCCGGAATCGCCGAGAACCCAAAAGCGAGTGGCCTTCACTGTTCCGGGAAAAGGTGAGGTTAAAAAGACATAGCTGGAGTCTCCACCCGCTAACACCTGAGTGCTACTGCCCACACTATAATAGTATTGAGTGTTCGACAACAGGCCGGTGACCCGAACCTCGTGATTGGTGACAGGATTACCTGTATCCGTAGTTACCGACTGATCCAAATTACCGGGAGAGGTTCCATATTGAACCTTGGAATCGCTGGCCACATCAGTCCGCCAACGTAGGGTCATTCCATCATGGGAACCCATTTGAAGGTAAGGACCTCGAATTACCGAGTCTGCATAGGAGGATTGAGAGAGTGCAAATAAAACAAAAAAGAGAATTAGATACCGGATCGCTATAATCATTATTGAAATTCCCTGAAATTTTCGGTTTATCAATTATAGCAAATTATCAGACTTTTTCCATATTTATTCTAATTTTTAATACAAAGAATTTAACAGTTTACACTAAAATGTTCGGAACCCTGAAGTTTTGACAGTATTTTTGGCTAATCGTCGTTGGAATTTAGTGTTTCCGACAAGTCGCGTTCCGGTCTATTTTCCTCAGAGTTATTAACTGGCTTCTTTTTCGAACAAACAAAAGAAGTGTCGGAATGCCAGGTCAGTTGCAAATAATCCGGCAACCGGGTTTCCTGGGTCACATTAGCGGAATTGATCTGGTCCGCCTCCAAGTTTGCAACATTACTTAAATCGGAACCTGCCAGACCGGCACCTCTCAAGTTACAGCCCTTTAAGTTTGATCCGCGAAAATCTGCTCGAACCAGATTTGCAAAACTTAAATCCGCCCCTTCAAAATTTGCCCAGTTCAATTGGCTGTCCTTCAAATTGGCCCATGATAATTTCGCCCCTTGCAACTGGGTCCGATTCAGGCAAGCTTCGGCAAGGATCGCCCAGGCTAAATTCGAATCTTTTAAAATAGTTTCACTCAAGTTTGCCCCGGTTAAATTAGCGCCACGCAGATTTGCATTTTGCAAATTCGCCCAGTTTAATCTGGCTCCCGTCATTTGACACTCACTCAAATCGGATTGTTTTAAACTGGCACGATTCAAATTAACATCCCGCAAATCCGATTGACTTAAATCCGCATGATCCATAAAAGACTCAACCAACACAGCCGACTGCAAAGATGAGCGATTCAATTGACTCCGCTCCAGATTGGCCCGGTTCAATTTGGCCTTATCGAACCGCGAGCCTATTAGGTTTGCCGAAGTCATTACAGCTTCTTCCAAGACCGATTCATTGCAATTAGCCTGGAAAAGTTTGGCCCCCTTAAAATTGACTTTTTGCAAATTGCCTTTTTCGAGGTTGGCGTGTTTGAGATTGGCGTGATTGAAATTGGCTCGGGTTAAGTTAGCTTTGCTCATGTTGACCCGGCTCATTACGCTATTGCCCAAATTGGCTTCACTAAAATTAACGCCGCTTAAATTCTGGCCGAAGAGGTCGATTTCAGACAATTCCATTTTCTCAAACGAAGGTAAATTTTGGTCATGGGCGCACAATTTTTTTATTATTTCAGCTTTCCGCAGAACCGCCGCTTCACCGGTCCAATACCGAAACTCGTCCAATTGACTCCACAGGTTTTCAATTTGAGAACGCGATTGCATTTTTCTGGAATGAAAAGCACCTGACATAATGTGTACCTGATGAATTGAGGAAGGAAAGAATGTAAACCAAATACCGTTGATCGATCGATTTACGAAAGGAACTCTAACATTAGACTAAACCAAATTCCGAAGCAAATCCAGCACTAAACAGGAACCGGAAATGGATTTTAGATAGGAGTGTTACAAGATTCAAAAAGAGGAAAAGAGTCAGGGAATCTCTTTTTTTATAGCATTGGGTTGGGAAGCAATCAACTGCGTCATCTCTTCGACGCCTAAAGGATGACTGAAATAATAACCCTGCCCCCAATCGCAATCGACCGAGGCCAGAAACTCCATTTGTT
Organism: Nitrospina sp.; assembly: GCA_024648695.1. GTDB lineage: Bacteria > Nitrospinota > Nitrospinia > Nitrospinales > JACRGP01 > JACAVV01. The sequence continues at coordinate 29,266 of JACAVV010000018.1, read as the reverse complement.
CCTCAGTCTCCAGACCTTCGGCGACGGTCCTTAATTTCAGGGTTTTGGCAAGAGATAATATCGCTTTGATTATGGCCGTATTGGCTTCTGAAGAAAGGTCCTGAATAAATGACCGGTCAATTTTCAATGAACTGATAGGAAGGGTTTTTAAATAGGTTAAAGACGAGTAACCCGTACCAAAGTCATCGATAGATAAATGAAGACCCATATCATTAAGTAGATGGAGCCTTGAAATGGCCGAATCGAGATTATCCATCAAAACCGTTTCGGTAATTTCCAGTTCCAGAAAATGCGGATCGATGCCAGTACATTCAATGGTATCACTGACTATGTGAATCAAATTGGCCTGGTTAAATTGATATCCTGACAAATTGATGGCCATATTTAGCGGCGGAAACCCCATAGATTCCCATATTCTCATTTGCTCGCAAGCAGATCTTAAAACCCACTCACCAATGGGGACGATCAAACGGCTCTCTTCTGCAATTGGAATAAAATCATCAGGCGATATCAAGCCATTGGTCGGATGCATCCATCGGAGAAGAGCTTCCATACCCATTATCTGCTGGGTCTTTAAATCAAATTTGGGTTGATAGTTAATAAATAATTCCCCGCGATCCAAAGCTTTTCGAAGTCCGCTTTCCAAAGCCATTTGTTTGGTCGCCCGGAATACCATTGAGGGACTGTAGGTTTGGTAGGTGTTTTTACCTTTTTCCTTGGCCTGGTACATTGCGGCATCAGCATTTTTAAACAACGTTTGCGGATCGAGGCCGTCTCGGGGAAACACGGAAATTCCAATACTGAAACTGGTAAAAATTTCATGGGTCTGTATAGGAAAAGAAGGCTTCAGGTTTTGAATTATTTTTTTAGCAAGGGCCGTGATATCGTTTTCGTTTTGAATTCCCGTCACCAAAACCACAAATTCGTCACCCCCGATTCGCCCCACAGTATCCTCTTTTCGCAGGCAACAGGACAAGCGTTTGGCAACATCCTTGAGAAGCAAGTCCCCGGCATTGTGACCTAAGGAATCGTTAATCGTCTTGAAATTATCCATATCCAAAAGCAGAACGCCTACCATATGTTTCGAGCGATCTGCATGCGCTAATGCCATTGACAATCGATCCGCTACCAGATTCCTGTTTGGAAGATGGGTTAAAGAATCATAATAAGCCATGTGGGTGATTTTTTCTTCCATCTCAAGACGTTGCGTGATGTCTCGAAATGTCACCACAGCACCCTCTTGTGAATCGCTATGATTCAGAGGATTACATGTGAATTCCACAGAAAAACAGGTACCATCTTTTCGCCAAAACTTTTCATCATAAACATGGCTGGAAATACTTTCATCCAGAGCCCTGTAAATGGGTGAACTGCGGTCCGGATTTTGAGATTCATTTGAATCCGGCGGATGCAAAATCAGGTCAATGGGTTTGCCAATCAATTCTTTGACCGAATATCCGATCATGGTGGCTCCCAAAAAGTTGATGAGAGTGAATCGGCCATCGTTATCCACCCCAAGAATTCCTTCTCCGGCAGATCCTAATATGGACTCTTTTTGACGGCTGATTCGCATCAACTCTCTTTCAGCTTTTTTTCTGTCCTGAACCTCCTGCTGAAGCTCATGGGTTTGCTTTTCTAATTCTCCGGTTCTATCAAGCACCATTTTTTCAAGATCATGATTTTGCTGGCTGAGCATTTGGTAGAGCTTACCGTTTTCCATGGCGTAGGCAATATTATGCAGAACTATGGAGATGAGACTGAGTTGATCCGGGGGAGGTGGAGGATAATTTTTTCCAAATTTTCCAACAAACATTCCCAGGACCTGACTGTTTGTAGCCAGAACATGAAACATGAGATTGGCCTTTAAAGGACCCTCATCAACTATATAAGGACGATTTTCTTTCAAAGCCCAGGCGAAAACTCCGTTTTCTATGTACCAATCCATTTCCCTGTTCAGTTGAGACTTATGGGCCGAAGGCTCGCAACATACCAGTTCAAACGTACTATCCATTTCATTGACCATCAGGAATCCCAGGGACTCACAATGGGTCAACTGCTTGAGGTATTTCTGAGTGGCCTTGAACAAGTCCTTTGGAGACCGATCCCAGTTGGCATTTTTGTGCAAGTCCCCGAGGGAACGCAACAACTCAATAGCAAAAAAATTCCACCGGCTTCCTTTTTCAAGGAATTCGATTCTTGCCTTCAACTGATCAATTTCTTCTGGACCCGCAGGACTATTTTTATCCATAATTAAACAGAAAGAAAAAACTCCGCTGTTTGTTTATATTGGCTTTCCACCTGTTTCCAAATGACAGGAAGCTCATTTGCAGAAAGCCCTATGGTTTCCCAGGCAAGGGGTTCCAGAGGAGGCACGTAATAGTCTCCACTACATCCCAGTTCCAAAGCCTTGACCATGGTATCCGCCAAATGGATGATGCTGGTTTCGAGGGGAAACTTGCTGGACATCAAGGGATTATGGTGGCATTCGATGATCTCTTCAATTCGAAAAGGAATCTGCCAGGATTTCATTAGTGAAGAACCTACCATGCCATGATCAAAACCCAGTGCCTCGTGTTCAACCTTGTACAAAAGCTCATCATTATCCTGCCAACGCATTATCATTTCGCGCGCTTCATCAGGTGCATTCAGAAAAATTACCAGCCGACCCACATCATGCAAAATTCCGGTAAGAAAATAGCGTTCAGAATTGGCCTCACCTTTTTGAATAGCTATGACCCTGGCCGCAATGCCACAGGCCAAACTGTGCCTCCAAAAGGAATTCATGCTCACCAAATCTTCAGGAATTCCCTGAAAATTATTGATGACGATGGTGGCTAAAGCCAGTTCTCTTAACTGGTGGGTCCCAACGATAGAAACCGCATGAGTGATGGAGTCAATTTGGGTAGGAAAATTGTAAAAGGAGCTATTGACAATTTTAAGCAATCGAACAGAAAGGGAGGTATCGTGGCTGATCACATGCGCCACATCACGAAACGAACTGTATGGATCGTTTACGACCTCATTGATTCGGACAAAGATATCCGGAGGGGAAGATAATCGAACCGCTCCTTCTACCAATTCTTGGGGACTCAAGACCATGGTGGTTAGGTTTTTTCAGCAACCTTTTCAGGGTATAAATATTTGAATTAAATTTTTATCAACACAATTTACTAATAAAAATTCATCATTAAACCACTACCATCAAATCCTGGTTAAGAACTTGACAAAACCATATTTCTTTATTTACGTCATTTTTTTTTGATACTTGTCCCGAAAAATAAAAATAAAGGGATTAGGAGGGTTCTGGGGTTTAGAACAAAAATCTAAATAACCAGAATCACCAGGCCTTTTTGATCCCTAAAATTACACTATCTATTGAGGAAATATATATTGACATTATGGACCAAAGTCATTGTTTTTTCCATATTTATTTTCTATTTAATTAATTTTTCATTAATATAAAAATTTATAAAATAGCCCAATCAAGTACAAAATCTTATTCTAACAAACAAATTAATTTATCCAAATTGACTCATTTAATTAAAAGGTCATCAGAATTTTTCTAAAAAAATATTGATTTTTAAGGGTTTTAAATGATTTGACCAAAGCTTCTATCAACCTTAAATATTAATTTTATTTGAAATTTTCAAGCTTTCATTAAACCAATTTAGGTACTTCTGTCAGTGAAATTAAATTTATGGGTAAACGTTCAAAAGTTCAGGAAATCGGCGGATTCGTCGGCATAATAGGAACTTCTAACGAGGGGACCTGCCTCTACGTGTTTGAACCCTGAGTCGAGGGCAAAGGTTTTCAATTCTTCAAATTCATCAGGGTGAATATACTCCTGAACTACTTTGTGATTTCTGGACGGCCTCAAATACTGACCCAGGGTAAGAACCTGGCACCCTACATGAACCAGATCCCTGATTGTTTCGCGAACTTCAGATTTCTTTTCGCCAAACCCCAGCATTAAACCGCTTTTACTAATCAAATCATACTTGCCTGCCGCAATGGCCAAGGCCTTAAGGGACCAATCGTACCGGGATTGGGGCCGCACTTCCTTTTGCAAAGAGGCTACCGTCTCTATATTGTGTGAAAAAATGTCGGGCCGCGCTTCACAAATCATTTCAATTTGGCGGGAATTTCCTTTAAAATCAGGAACCAGTGTTTCTAAAACCAGTGAAGGGGAAGCGACTTTTATGGATTGAATAGTTCTCACCCAATGATTGGCCCCTCCATCGACCAAATCATCTCTGGTAACGGAAGTGACTACACAATAGGCCAAATCAAGCTGTGTTAAAACCTGAGCCACTTGTTGGGGTTCTGCGGGATCTGGAGGTTGCAAATGCCCTGTTGGAACATCACAAAAACTACATCTTCTGGAACATGAACTACCCAAAATCATTATAGTGAGCGCCCCTCTATCCCAACAGGTGCCTATATTGGGGCAACTGGCCGATTCGCAAACGGTGTTGAGGTTGTGCTTTTTGATCAGTTTTCTTAAGGCAAAAAACTTGTCACCTTTTGGCAATGGGGCCTTTAGCCAGTCAGGCAATCTTGTCCTCTGGACCGCTTTCAATTCCAATGTCTGTCCTCAATTTTGAGTTAAAGATCTTTTATTGATTCTATGGATATCATCAATCGCTACATATTAAAGGAATTACTCAAGATATTCCTTTTAACTGTATGTTTCCTAACGATGATTTTGTTTTTAGACAAAGCTTTGTTTTTAACCGGCCTCATCATTAACAGAGGGGTCACTTTGTTTGAAGTCATCCGAATGATGGTGTATATCTCCCCCGCGTTTTTGGCTCTCACGCTTCCAATTGGTGTCCTGGCCGCATCCATCGTGGTCTTTAGTCAGATGTCCGCAGACAGCGAATGGGTGGCCATGAAAGCCAACGGGTGGAGCTTTCTGAATCTGATGAAACCTGTCGTATATTTTTCTCTTTTAGCCTATGTACTAACCAACCTGGTGATGTTTTACGCCCTTCCCTGGGGCAATCAATCTTTTAAAAGGCTTATATTCGATATCATTCAATCCCGAGCGAACTTTGAAATCAAGCCAAATGTTTTTAACACAGACTTTGATAACCTGGTATTACTCATCAAGGAAAGAAAAAACCGTTCTGTATTCAAGCACGTATTTATTTCTGATAACAACGACCCCAAAGCGCAAAAAATCATTGTAGCTGATGAAGCCTTGATCATAGCCAATACGGAGCTGCTTAAAATTCAACTGCAATTAAAAAACGGAACCATCCATGATCTCGGTGAAAAAAGAACCCATTACCAACTGCTGAATTTTGACCGCTACGACCTGACTCTTGACCTGCCCAGCACACGCCGGCTCAAAAGAAAAGCCATGCTGGGGAATCGCGAACTTTCTTATAAAGACCTGCTGAAGAAAATAGAGCGGTATAAAAGTGAGGGAAGAAAAACATCCAAGGTTGAGGTCGAGGTTAGTAAAAAATTTTCTATTCCCTTCACCTGCCTTATTTTTGGATTGTTCGGAGCACCCTTGGGAATTAAATCCAGTCGGTCTGGAAAATCCGGCAGTTATACCGTCGCAACCATTGCGATAGCAGTTTATTATGTGGGCTTTATATCCATGCAAAATATTGGGTCCCTGGGTAAGGTAAACCCCTATATCTCGGTGTGGGTACCCAATATCTTGTTTTTCATTATCATGTTATACATGGTTATTAAAATGCAGAAGGAAATCCCTTTCAAAATTTTGGAAAAAATTCAAAGCCTGATAGAAACTCTGATCGAATTTCTCAAAATCAAATATCAAAAATATTTAGAGCCCGAGAAAACCCTTCCCTAAAATATCTTGCCAGGTCCCGATACCTCCATATAGGTAAACCCCTTTTTAGAAATATTTACAAATAAAAAGGGGTATAAAAAATCACTGTTTACATTTACCTCATTTGAGGTATAATTTTATTAATAGTATCCTATGATATCCTAATAACTATTTTATAATGAATTTTAAATATAAATTTTGGTTCCTGCTGGTTTTGCTTTTGATATGTTTCTCAATTACCCCCTGTTTCGCCATTTCCAGTAAAGCTATGGATTTGAATACCCTGTCATCTATTGATGGCACTCTGAGTTTTAGCTCACCAAAACTACTGGATTCATACGGTTTGAATAAAAATGAAAATGAAACCGATTGGGCATCATTTATTGGAAACATAAAAGACAACCAGCTATATGAGCAATTCAATGAGTTCCATCAGGATGACCAGGATTTGTTTCAGATCATATCCTCTTTCCTCAGCCACGACAGTCTATCATTAACAGAATATATCCTCCCATTTGCTACTGACGAAGCAGAGCTATTCAGGCAAATCTCAATATTCACAAAAGACTCTTCACGACCTGAAACTTCAGGCTTATCCGCATGGACCTTTTCTAATGAAGAACTTTTGAAGCAAATTCATCAATTGGAACATTGAAAGCCATTTTTTTCAGAGTATATTTCCTTCCAGTAAAGGCTGAACCCTAAAATAAGCAAAGTCGCTCCCAGCATTTCCGCCCCTTCTTCCCAGGCATGCAAAATATACCCTTCCACAGGCCTTTGTTTTGATAAGGATTCTACCAACAAGGAAAAAATCCACAAACCCAACCCCGAACAAAAACAGACCCGGACACTTTTTTTATCTTTAGAAATACTCATAAAAAACCATAAAAGGTAAACCGCAGTGATGAAAATAAACGGTGCATAAAACCACATCCAAACATATACCTTATCGATAATTTTAAAGTCCGGAAGATAGTGCCCAAACCAACCCACCTGGTCATGGATTCCCAACACTTCATCAAGAGCCAGGTATAAAAAAATTGAAGAAATAAAAGTCCATTTCCAACGGTCCAAAAATTTTTCCTGGGGCTTTTTTTCAAGAATACTTAAACGAACAGTGACCATTCCCAACAGATACAATTGGAAGGTGGAAAAATAAGTGGGGTATCCCTGTTCGACATTGAGGTCCCAAAAAAAAAGATATTCGGGCGTTCCCTTCGGGTAAGTCAAATGAATGCATTCAAACACAATTTCCAATGCCAGTAAGGTTCCAAAGAAATAATACTTTTGCGGGACTGATATCAGGAGTTTCCTTATTCGGCTAAAACTCGATTCCCGAAAATTGATATCTAGAACCCCAATGATAAACAACAGTATAAGAAGAGCTCCAATAGGATTATTTAGCCGGCTCCCAGGAGCGGGTATGGGAAGCACAATTTGAAAATGGCTGTATAGATAATTTAGTAAAATTACCACAAGGTCTATGCCAACCAGAATCCATAACAAAAGAACGGTTATGTCTTTCCAACTTTTTGAATTGGTTTTACCTTCCATGGAAAAATCAGTAATCCTTTTAAATAGAATTTAACTTTTTAAGAGGGCTATTCTAGTGTAATATCACTTTTCACCCAAGGGGTTTTCGTAAATTGTTTTTTCAGGGAGCCGGTAATGCCAAGCGCCAAAGATATTATGACTTCAAATGTGGTGACTATTCATAAGGACGCCTCAACTCAGGAACTCGCCGAGTTATTTATTCAACATAAAGTCAATGGAATTCCCGTGGTCGACGACGAAAAGAAACTGATGGGAATCGTGACCGAAGGCGACCTGATCGATCAAAATAAAAACCTCCATATCCCCACAGTTATTTCTTTATTCGACGCGGTCATTTATTTAGAGTCGTCACAAAAATTTGAAGAAGAGGTCAAAAAGCTTTCGGGCACCAAGGTGGAAGATATCTACACACCCAATGTGATCACGGTGGAACAGAATGCAACCATCGATGAGTGTGCAACGATCATGGCCGAAAAGCATGTACATACCCTACCCGTCATGGACAATGGCAAATTGATCGGTATCATTGGAAAGCTCGATCTGATCAAAGGCCTTTCGCAACAATAATTTTTCCGGTCCCTTCCCTTTCCAAATTCCGGAGGTTTGATTTGGCCCAGCACTGAAAGCCTCTTCAGGTTCTTCTGTTTTTTAAATTGCTATTAGAGCTATAATAGAGTTGCGTATTTATAGCCCTTTAGTCTTTAGCAAAAGGATTGAAACGCGAATTTTTGAATACCTTTGGGAGGTTCAGCTATGCACACCACTTCAATAAAAGCTTCCTCACTGCTAAGCGTTATACTTTTTATTCTGTTGATTGTTTCCAAATCATTTGCCTCGCCACAAACTTCTGAAAAAGGCATTCCCCATCGCATAGCGGCAGAGTATATTCACGATATCATTGAGTCCAATCGGACTATCTATTCACAATTCATCGTCGAGCGCCTTGGGGAAGCCGTAGGACTTCAAGCTACTGAAAATTGGGAAACCAGCAATACCTTGATGTTACCTGCCCAGTTTCTTTCCCTGTCATCCAAAATCTCCAATAAGCGGGGCACTGGCATGCACTACCGGTTATTGAGCCTGTGGCCCATCAATAAGGAGAATAGCCCAAAACCCGGTTTTGAAAAAAAAGGCCTGGAAAGTGTCGGAAACAAGCCGGAAAAACCACATTTCGGCTTTGAAGAAAGAGGCGGGCACTGGTATTTTCGCGCGGTTTATCCTGATAAAGCAGTCACCAAGGCTTGCGTGAACTGCCATAACCAACATCCCAAAAGTCCAAAATCAGATTTTAAATTGGGAGATGTCATGGGAGGAATCGTCATCACCCTTCCTTTGGGAACCGAGAAAAAAGAATTCCTGCCACCCGAAGTTGTGGCAGACTATGTCCACTCCATTTTGGAATCAGACCGAACCGTTTATGCAAAACACATTGTCAACCGCCTTCAAAAAAACAACGTCATATCTGCCACAGAAAACTGGTGGGAAGAAAACACCCTTCTGCTTCCAGCGCAATTTTTACTGAACGCCTCCGACCTGATCCGGAACCACCAATCGCAACTTGATTTCAGGTTGATAAGCTTATGGCCCATCAATAAACACAACGGCGCCGCAAATGAATTTGAACGAAGTGGCCTGGAGTCGGTAGCGCACCATCCCTTAAGACCCTATATTGGAAGGCTGACGCTGGGCGAAAAAAAGTATTTTCAAGCCATTTATCCAGATCTGGCAGTTACGCCGGCTTGCGTTTCCTGCCACAATGCCCATCCAAATAGCCCGAAACATGATTTCAAATTATTCGATGTCATGGGTGGAATCGTGGTCACCTTGCCCACACAGTAAAACCGATATTACAATATGGAAATTGAGCAAGTGCAGGATGATAATGTATAATCCGACTTTTCATAAATTCAGTTGGCTTTTTTCATAAGATCACATTAGACAGTCAATGGTTTAAGATAGTAGTGCAAAATATTTTTGGAGGAATGGATGTCTGAAGAAAACGAGGAATTGCAACTGGGAATTGTCAAGGGAGTCACATCAATACTTCAGGAACAAATTACCCGGGCTCCCGAATTAAACCGGTTTCAAATGAAAAAACGTATGCAGGGTTCCGCGTGCCTTGGCTATATTTTTGGTTTCGGATGTGCCGCCCTGGAAAAATACGATATCGTTGAACAACAGGAAAAATTTGATGCCCTCGAAAAAATTTACTCAAAAATTTTCAATAATGAGGGAACCCGATTCCTCCGGGAGGCCATCAGACTTCATGAATACGAAGATTTTCACCAATGGAGGAATTTAGGGTGGAAAGAGTTTGAAATGGTTATAGAAGAAGTAACCCCCACAGGCTTGACAAAAATTTTGGAAAAAGATCCTTTAGAAGCAGAAAAACCCTGACCTTTAAAGCCTTTCTTCTCTCACCTTCAATTTTGAAAAGCCAATAAATTTTAGACTTTCCGGGAATAATATCAGACTTTAGATATCTTTATTAAAAACCTGTTTGGGATCGTCCGTTGCCAGGGTAAAAATAATGAGGGAACGAACGACCATTTGCAACCTCCCCCTGGCAACGGACACTTTGTGTCTTCAGTTATTTTCAAGCAACTATAAAAAAATCCTGTCAGCCGGTAATAAATCAAACCCTTTGGTTATTCACACGGTTATTATACGAATTGGCGATAAAGTCCCGGAATAATGGATGGGGTTTCATGGGAGAGGATTTAAACTCGGGATGAAACTGCCCGGCCAGATACCAGGGGTGACCATCCAACTCGACAATTTCTACAAGGTTTCCATTCGGGGAAAATCCACTGATTTTTAATCCAGCCTCTTCTAACTGAAGCCGGAATTCGTTGTTGAATTCATATCGGTGACGATGGCGTTCCAAAACTTCACGGTTTCCGTAGGCCTTGTAAGCAAACGTATTTTTACGGATTTGACAGGGATATTCGCCCAATCTCATGGTCCCGCCCTTTTTCCCCTTGGCATCCTGATCTGGCATCAGGTCAATGATCAAATAGGGGGAATCCGGAGAAAACTCGGCACTGTTGGCGTTTTTCAGTTTCGCGACACTTCGGGCAAACTCAATCACGGCGCAATGCATTCCCAGACAGATGCCGAAGAATGGAATTTTTTGGGTGCGTGCGTAATTCACAGCCAGAATTTTCCCTTCAATACCCCGTTCGCCAAAACCACCGGGAACCAGAATCCCGTCGCTTTTTTCCAGAACACCCGTACTCTGGTTTTTCTCCAGATCTTCTGCGTCCACCCAATTGATGTTCACTCTTAAGTTATTGGAAATACCACCATGCGTTAATGCTTCCACAAGGCTTTTGTAAGACTCTTTCAATCCGATGTATTTTCCTACAACGGCTATATTTACCTCCCCTTTTGGTTTGTCGAGGTTGAGGTTGACCGTTTCCCAATTGGTTAAATCTGGTTGTTTTTTAGCCATTCCCAATTTAGGGAGAATAGCCTTCGTAAGCCCTTCCTGATGCAAGCTCAGGGGTACCTGGTAAATCGATTTAACATCCATTGCCGTGATGACACTGTCCTTTTGAACATTACTAAACAAGGCAATTTTGTCTTTTATTTCTTTGGTCAGTTTTTTCTGCGTACGACATAAAAGAATGTCGGGTTGAACTCCGATTTCTCTAAGTTTTTGCACGCTGTGTTGGGTCGGTTTGGTTTTTAGTTCATCAGACGATTCCATATAGGGAACCAGGGTCAGATGAATGTAAATAACGTTATTGGGATTGATATCAAAACGAAACTGGCGAATGGCTTCCAAAAACGGAAGGCTTTCGATGTCGCCAACGGTGCCACCGATTTCACAAATCACCACATCCACCCCCTTCGAAATATTGTGGATATGATTTTTTATTGCATCCGTCACATGCGGGATAACTTGTACGGTTGAACCCAGATACTCTCCACGCCGTTCCTTCTGAATCACTTCGTCATAAATGCGACCGGCGGTGATATTATTGACTCTGCCCATACGAGCCTGTGTAAACCTTTCGTAATGCCCCAGATCCAGATCGGTCTCGGCACCATCGTCGGTAACATACACTTCTCCATGCTGAAACGGATTCATGGTCCCAGGATCGATATTGATATAAGGGTCCAGCTTCATCAGGGTCACCTTCAATCCACAACTTTCCAAAAGACTTCCGATTGAGGCGGCGGCGATTCCTTTACCCAATGAGGACAATACCCCACCGGTTACAAAAATGAATTTAACTTTTTTTCTGCTTGTTTTTTTATTCAATGACAATCCCTTTGCAAGGAAGTTTTACGGTTACACCGTTTCCTTCAAATAGAGCTCGGCTTTTTTCAAATCTTCAGGGCAGTCGATCCCGAAAGATATCTTATCAGCTTTCATCACTTTAATGGCAATCCCGTTTTCAAGAAATCGCAATTGTTCCAGTTTTTCCGCTTTCTCCAGGGGCGAAGGAGATAAGGAAGAAAGTTGATTCAAAAACTTTTTTGAATAGGCGTAAAGTCCGATATGCTGGTCCATATGCTGAAAGCCCACGGAATGATTGTCGCCGCTGTCACGCCGGTACGGTATCGGCGATCTTGAAAAGTAAAGCGCAAACCCATTTTTGTCACAAACGACCTTTACGATATTTGGATCCAACGCGTCTTTTTCATCTTGAACAGGAATTTTTAAAGTCGAGACCGCAATATCCTCCCCTTCCAAAAAAGGTTGCACCACGCGGTCGATATTCTCGGATGGGATGAAGGGTTCATCTCCCTGAATATTTACAACAACATCATAATCATATTGTGCAGACACCTCAGCCACCCTGTCGGTTCCCGTCACATGGTCCGGTGAGGTCATCACCACCTTTCCTCCAAACGCTATGACGGCCTCAAAGATCCTCTGGTCATCTGTAGCCACCAACACCTCAGACAAACTTTGCGCACCTTTTGCACTTTCATAGACCCATTGAACCATAGGTTTTCCCGAAATACCCTGCAGAGGTTTTCCTGGAAATCGAGTGGATGCCCAACGTGCGGGAATGACTCCAAGAAATCGGGGCCTAGTAGGCATGGCGGTTTATGAATCCTCTCCATAAAGTCATGATCATGATTCTGATATCAAAAAATAGAGACCAGTTCTTGATATAATAAATATCGTGGTCAATACGCGTTTGCAGACAGGTATTACCTCGCCACCCGTTCACCTGTGCCCAACCGGTAATTCCTGCTTTCATCTTCAGGCGAAGCATGTAGCGTGGAATCGATTTTTTGAAATCCTCCACAAACACAGGCCTTTCCGGACGCGGTCCAACCAGGCTCATGTCACCTTTAAACACATTGAACAATTGCGGCAATTCATCCAGGCTGTAGCGCCTTAAAATGGAACCAATCCGTGTACAGCGTACATCATTCGGTTGCGCCCAGACAGGCCCTGTTTGAACTTCAGCATCCTGGTGCATGGAGCGAAACTTCATCATCGAGAAAATTTTACCATCCAGCCCCATTCTTTCCTGACAAAAGAGGACGGGTCCCCTGGACTCCAGCTTAATCAGAATCGCGATACCCAACATTATGGGACTGGTGATCAGGATTGCAAACGAGGAAATTAAAAAATCCACTGTCCTCTTGATCACCAGGTTCCAACCGTAGAGCGGAGATCCAGTCAGGTTCACAATGGGCAAACCGTCAAAATCGTCGACTCCGGCATTCATATTCATATACTTTAGCAGGTCCGGTACGACTTTAATATCCACCGTTTCGGTTCCCATATTTTCAAGCGTTTGCTCCAACCGCTCATGCGCCCATAAGGGCAATGCGACAAATATCTGGGTGACCTTATGTTCTTTAATGTATTCGGAAATATCCTGCACCAAACCCAGGACCTTATGCTCACCAAATGTCTTTCCCACTTTATCTTTATGGGTGCTCAGATACCCGGCCACCGAAAACCCTATTTCAGGGTGGAGATCAATCGTATGGGCCACTCTTTGCCCCAATTCTCCGGCGCCAACCACCAGAACCTTGTTCAGATAATATCCTTTTTTCCGGATTTGCAGGATAAGCCGTCTTACAAACAAATGAGATCCTATCATCATCACCGTTGAGACGCCCCAGAAAATAAGGACGACTAAACGCGAATAGGACTCACCCCTGTAAAAAAAACTCAGCGCCGCAATCATCAAAATCGACAGCGAAGTCACCTTGATAATATTATAGAATTCCGTCAGTGAAGACCGTCCACGCAAGGGTTCATACAAATCACAAACTTTAATATTGAAAAGGAAAATGACCAGAATCGGGATCACAGCGATCAAATATTGGTCAAAGGAAGGAACCCCCAGCGTTACCGGAGCCACCTCAAGGTCAAACCGGATGTAATAAGAAAGAATCCAGGAAAAAAAGATGACAAGGGTGTCTGTCAAATAAAGGAGGGATAAAAAAAGCTGACCGTACTTTTTCAACATCAATGGTTTTGGATATGGACCCCAATCCGGTTTCGGATCTGGTCGGTGAATACGTTCGAATCAAACTTGCGGGCATGATCGCGAATCGACGGGGGATCAAATTGGTGTTCAATAGATTCAAAATGCCTGATGGCCCCGATCAGCGCTTCCACAGAGGGTTCCTCAAAAAAAACACCTGTCGGAGCAAAAGCCTCACGACTGGAAGATGAAAAACCATTTTTTCTGAACGTTTTATCGGGGATCACCGTTTCCAAGGCTCCTCCCCTCGCCAATGCGATGACAGGACGTCCCATGGCCTGAGCCTCCAGGGGAGTGATGCCGAAATCCTCTTCACCGGGAAAAATAAAAGCCCGGCACCTCGCATAACAGGACCGGACCTCTGAATCGGATAACCAACCTGAAAATTCAATATTGGACCGGGCACGTTCCTGCAATGGACCGGAGTCCTGTCCCTCTCCAACAATTTTCAAAGGATAACCCAATTCATTGAACGCTTCAATAGCTAAATCTATGCGTTTATAAGGGGCTAGAGCGGATACGATAAGAAAATAATCCTCCGCGTTTTCTCCGGTTGGCGAAAAAAAACCTGTATCCACGGGAGGGTAAATGACGTCTGACTCGCGGTGATAATAAGTTTCAATACGCTTTTGAACAAATTGCGAGATCGCGATAAAATGATCCACCTTACGGCTGGTCTTCACATCCCACCTTCTCAACCAGGGACGCACCTGCCGCATAGCTTGCGCAACCAGGAAGCTCGTGTTGCCTTTTCCAAAATAATGGTCATATTGATCCCAAATATAACGCATGGGAGTATAGCAGTAACAGACATGAAGGCTGTTGGGCCCGGGTCGAATCCCTTTGGCCACACAATGGCTACTACTGAGGATAAAATCATAATCCTGCAAATCAAATTGTCTGATGACCCAGGGCATAATGGGTAAAAAGTAGCGGTACCGGTTACCGATAAACGGGATTTTCTGAAGGCAGGAGGTATGAATCTTCATCGATTCAATGACCGGCGACATCTTACCCGGAATATGGAGTAAGGTGAACAAGTCAGCTTCTGGAAACAAGCGGCAAAACACTTCCAGGCATTTCTCGCCGCCACGCATCCCGGTCAGCCAGTCATGGACCAGGGCCACTCTCATTATGCAATCAATCCGGGAAAAAGATTAAATGATAGGACCGTAAAGAACAAATATTCCGGATTACAATTCACCTAATTTTTTTTCAATTTTTGCGCGTACGTCGCGCGGCGGGTTTCCCCTCAGGGCCGCCTCAAGTACGTCCGACGCCCTAGCCCTGTCTCCCTGGGCCAAATAGCAGGAACCCAGCATGTACCTGGAATCGTGCACCTTGTTGCCACGCGGGAATTGAGATTCCACCGTTTGGAACATGCGGATCGCATCATCGAACATTTTCAATTTGTAATAATTGGTTCCGATCCAGAAAGCGATATTATCCTGCAAATGCACGGGAGGGTTCTTGGTTGCATAATTCTGGAAAAGTAGGATGGAGTTGTTGTAATCCGACCGTTTATAGGCCGCCAAAGCATCCTTATACTCCTGCGGTATCCGCATGCCGCCACGACCACTTCGCCTTCGTGCCGGAGCCCTTACTTTTGGAGCCGACTGAATTTTCACCTGCTCGGCTTTTAATACAGTGATCTCTTCATTTAATTTAGCGATCTGGTTTCTCAAGTCATCCACTTCAGGTTCCAGAAACTCCGATTTTTCGGACATGGTACTCAGACTTCCTTCCAATCGTTGCTGAGTCGCATCGACTCTCGGTTCCAAAGACCTCAACTGTTCATCCAGTTCACGCACCCGCCCGATCAGCGCGACCTGTTGTTGCTGAAGACTTTCGACGTTTTGCTTGACTTCATTGACTTCAACAGAAGGCTCCACGCTGGCGAACCCGCCATCTCTTCCACCGCCACCTTCATCGGCAAAAAAATCATCCTCACTTCCTCCACCTTGACCTTGGTTTTCAAATCCTGCCTCCTCTTCAAACAAGGCATCGTCCTCAAAAGCAAGGTCTTCCTCATCATCACCTCCCCAGGGCAAATAACTACAGCCGGAAAAGGACACGGTGAACAGCATCAGGACTAAAATAAACAGGCGGGGAAAGTTTCTCATCTTGGACATGTTCGTCTCCATGGAAGGAAGGATATTTACTCCTTTTATTTCAAAGAATTATATAATGTCGACTCGTTTTGTCAATATAATAAGTATTTACAATAATTTTCTATAAATTACATGTAATTTGATTAAATTCCACTGTGCATTATCTTGGGTTGCGGGTGACCGGGATTGATATTCAGAGCTTTATTGGCGTTGGATAAACTCATCAATGAAATTGCAGGACAGGTGGTTTCGATTTAACGAGGGGAATTTTAATGAATTTTTCTACGGGTGTTTAAACGGAAGTAAAACAATTTTGCTAAGGTTTATAATAGAATTAAATCTTTGCATATTCATGTTTTGCTTATTTTACCCTATTTTTAATATTAAACCACTGAAATTATTTATAAAATTATTGTCACGGATGACCCCCCAGCTAATTGGATAGTGATAAGAATTTATTTTTTGTAAAGATCTTTAATCCGAAAAGACGCTCGGTTGACATCCGGAGCCTCCTGTTGCGAAAGTTCCACTTCGACCTCTCTTCGATAATTTCTGACCTTATTGAATAGCGGATGGGAAATATCCAGTTTTAAATTGGTGAGAGCCGCAGATATTTTTTCCTTTCCATCAAACACCACGGTGCAAACCAGTTCTCCCGACTCATCCGAACGAAACACCTCTGTTGCTTCCAGCTCTGTCTTTTTATTAACAAAATGGCCGCCTGCCTTGAATAATTCCAGCACTGGCCCTTTTCCATAAACCCGAAACGGAAGGTGTTTTTTGATTTCCGTTAATAATCCCTGTGAACTCATTCTGCTTTCCTTTGCAAATTTAATCCTGAAATGCTGAAAATCTTAAAATTTTTTAATCCACAGCATGATTGATTCACCAACATTGGCTACGATATAATATCAAAAAACAATTCCAGGTTCTAAAAAATCAATTTAGCAGAGTAATTTTCAAAATTTCACTTCCGGGAGATACCAGAGCTTCGAACCATTTTTATCTGTCATTCTATTTTTCGGGGATTTTTCAAGAAACGAACAGGAGTTCATATTTTTAATTTGATTTAATTGGCATCAGGAACCATCCCCTCCTGCCCCTTACCCTCTTCCGATCAACCTTGACAAGGGCTAATAAATTCAGTAACTTGGATGGAACTCAAGGAAATTAAATCGCGCCATGTACAAAACATTTTCTTTTATAAATATTGTTTTGGGCTTAACCATTCTCGTCTTTGTCGCTTGGTTGGTGGATATCTGGTATCACCCGAAACATCCCGATAAAGTGGATGGAGACCAAGTGGTGGCTCTGGACAAAAAGTTCATGGCTCCCGGTTCCCTGCGTCAGGCATACAGTCCCGAAGTGATCGAAGAGGTATCTCAAAACAACTTGTTTCGTAAGGAGCGTAAGGAATACGTAAAACCACCCCCTCCGCCACCAGCCCCTCCAGCCGCACCGCCTCCTCCTCCTCCGAAACCAAAAGTGCCTCCACCCAAATTGAAAGTGAACGGCATCATGCTTCTCGGCACTAAAAAAATTGCCGTGTTGGAAGGGGAATATTCCATATTTAAGGGGGAACGGGATTTCGAGAAGAAAAAGCTGAAGAAAAAGGGTTATAAGGTTGGATCTCAAATCGGCACTTATTTTATTACAGACGTCAACCGAAAAACTGTGACTCTGGATGACCGCGAAGGCAGTATCGTCAAAGTGAGCCTGGAACCGCGGGAGGAAAAATTTCAGATAAAAAGGGACGGCAACCACTTCTACCATAAAGGAAAACGACCCAGTCCCGCTGAAATTAAAAAGGCGAGCAATGCCAATAAGAATCAGGCCAATCAGGCGAAAAGGCCTCCCCCTGCCAGGGTTTCAGGCAGGCGAACGGTTCCGGAAGCGGAAAGAAGGCTTTCCGTTATAGATCGCATATCAGGTAATAAAAACCGGCGGGCCGCGGTGAGTGGAGCGGGTACTTCTGGGTCTCACATTTCCGGACGATGATGGATAATTTCCCATGTTAAAAAAAGTCGATCCTCTTGAACAAATACTTTTGGATCAGGAAAAAATAAATTCGCAAACTCTGAAGGAAATCAAAACCAATAATTTCCGCAATGGAAACTATCTGGGTAAAACTCTGGTGGAACATGGCTACATCAATTCTCAAACGCTTTTAGAGACATTGAGCCAACAGATGAACCTTCCATATCTGAGATATGAGGATTACCCCAAAGAAAGTTTACCGATACCGGAGTTCGAAGTGTCCGATGCCTTCCTGAGGGACCAAATGATTTTTCCATTAAAAATGGATGAAGGGAAATTGACCATCTGCGTGTTCAATCCCTTCAACCACTTCGCCCTGGAAGAATTGAACCTTGCGATCGGCAGGGAAATTGAAATTTGCCTGAGTAGTGAAGAAGATATTCTTCAAGCCATCGAAACATTTTATGGCCAGGGAAGCTCGGCCATGGACCGCATGGTGGAGAGCATTCAGGGTGAGGACATCACAGATCTTGATGCCGAAGAGGACAGTACCGAACATATCAAGGACATGGCGTCTGAGGCACCTGTCATAAAACTGGTCAACCATATTCTGAGTCAGGCCATCGAATTGGGCGCCAGCGATATTCATCTGGAACCTTTTCTTGACGACATGATTTTGCGCTACCGCATTGACGGCATGCTTCACGATTTTGAGTCGCCTCCGAAAAAACTGCACTCGGCCTTAAGCACCCGAATAAAAATCATGGCAAAACTGGATATCTCCGAAAGGCGATTGCCGCAGGATGGAAGGATTCGTTTGAAGGCAATGGGCAAAGACATTGATTTACGGGTCTCCACCCTACCCACGCTTTACGGGGAAAGTGTGGTCATGCGTATTCTGGATCGCGGCAATATCATGGTCGATCTCGACCATCTTGGATTTCCAGATAAAGAGCTACAAAGTTTTCAATCCTTGATCCAAAAGCCTTATGGCAAAATTCTTGTAACCGGCCCCACAGGGAGCGGTAAGTCGACGACACTGTACGCGTCCCTGCAAAAGATCAACACACCTGACAAGAAAATCATCACCATTGAAGACCCGGTAGAATACCAACTGCGGGGCGTCAATCAGATCCACGTAAAACCCAGTATCGGCCTGACTTTTGTAAATGGCCTTCGATCTATTGTGCGCCAGGATCCTGATGTGATTATGGTTGGTGAGATTCGCGACCCGGAAACTGCCGACATTTCCATTCAGGCCGCGTTAACCGGCCATCTGGTATTCAGCACTGTTCATACGAACGATTCTGCAGGCGCCATCACGCGATTGCAGGATATGGGGATTGAAAGTTTTTTGATTTCGTCCGCTCTTCTTGGCGTATTGGCGCAACGACTGGTTCGCGTGATTTGCCAGCATTGCAAACTGGAACTTCCTTTGGAACCCGCTCTGGTCAAGGAAATGGGGCCCTGGGGAAAAGAAGGCATGAAAGTGTTCCGAGGACAGGGATGCAAAAAATGCGCGCACACCGGGTTTCGTGGACGATGCGGCATTTACGAACTTTTAGTCATTGACGAAGCGGTCCGCGAGCTAATTTTATCCAAAGCCAGTTCTCATATCATCCGCAGTCAAGCCCGCAAAACGGGAATGCGCACCCTGCGTGAAGACGGTTGGGATAAAGTCCTCAATGGTCAAACCACAGTGGAAGAGGTGTTACGTGTCACTTTGGACGATCAGGGTTAAACATTGCAACTTGTGATTTGAGCTTAATTCCATGGCACAGTTTTTTTATCAGGCGACGGATTCAAAAGGCAAGTTTGTTGAGGGAGATATTGAAGCTCCCGATCAGCGCACAGCTATTCAAAAAATCAGGAGCATCAATCATTTCCCGATCCAGATCCACACGCAAAAACCCAAAAAAAGCTTTTCGCTGGACATCCAACTCCCTTCTTACGAACTTTTTCCGCCCGTCTCGCCAAAAGAGTTGCTTAATTTTACCCAGCAGTTATCAACGCTCATCAATTCCGGGCTGACCCTGGACGAAAGTCTGGGAACCCTGGTCAAACTGACGGAAAAGGATAAAACCCGCAACGTGCTGTCGGATATTCACAAGCGGGTCCATGCCGGGAGCACCTTTTCGGCGGCGCTTGCCGAACACCCTAAAGTGTTCTCCAAACTTTACATGAACATGGTGCGCGCTGGAGAAGCAGGTGGCGTCCTGGGTTCGGTTTTGGATCGTCTGGAAGAATTCCTTGAAGACCTGCAGGAATTAAAAGGCAAGGTCGCATCGGCTATGATCTATCCAGCCATTCTGGTTCTGGTGTGTGGATCAGCGCTGGTGTTCCTGATGCTTTTCGTGGTTCCTCAACTTTCCTCAGTCTTTGGAGAGGATATGCAAGGTCTTCCGGTAACCACGCTTCTGGTCATTTCCATGAGTCATTTGTTCATCGATTACTGGTGGGCTCTCCTTTTAGGTTTGGTGTTTTCAGGACTCGTCTTTCGAAACTACACCAACACTGAACGCGGAGGGCATCAATGGGACGCGCTTAAACTCAAGGTGCCTTTGCTGGGTAGCCTCATTCAAAAAGTAGAAGTGTCCCGGTTCAGCCGTACCATGTCCACCTTATTAAAAAGCGGCGTACCGGTGCTACAAGCTTTGCTCATTACCAGGAGCATTTTAACCAACAAGGTGATTTCCAAGGCTATGGAACATCTGCACGACGGACTGAAAAGCGGTAAAGGCATCACGGAACCGCTCAGAAAAATTAATGTGTTTCCTCCCCTTGCGATCCACATGATAACGGTGGGCGAAGAAACCGGTTCTCTTGACGACATGCTTTTAAAAATTGCAACCATCTACGACAAGGAAGTAGAGCGGTCGATCAAACAAATCATTTCACTTATGGAGCCTATGATGATTTTAATGATGGCCTGTATCATCGGCTTTATAGTTATTTCCATGTTGATGGGTATCTTCAGTATGAACGAGATCCCACTTTAACCTCTCACTCAATGAAACGGAAAACAATGCCAACATCCAAATACGATTTAAAGACCACACTGCTTAATAACTCCCGCGGATTTTCACTGATCGAGTTATTGGTGGTTCTGGTCATCATCGGTCTTTTAGCCGGTCTGGTCGGCCCCAAATTATTTGGTCAGGTGGACCAGGCGAAGCAAAAGGACGCACAAGCGCAAATCGAACTGCTGGGACAAACTCTCGATATTTACCGGCTGGAAAAGCACAAATACCCGACCACAGAGGAGGGCCTGGCAATCCTTCGTCCTTATATGAAAAAAGATCTCCCCAAAGACCCCTGGGGAAATGAGTACGTTTACCGGTCTCCGGGAGATCATGGCGATTATGATTTAATATCTTATGGTGCCGACAATGCCGAAGGCGGTGAGGGTAACGACCAGGATATCGTTAGCTGGAAAGGGCTCGATTAAACTTTTGCGGTACCGGTCTGGTCAGCAAGGGTTTTCCCTGCTGGAACTGATTCTTGTTTTGGTCCTGGTCGGCTTCATGGCTGGCATGGTGACTCCCTTCGTGATGTCTACATTGCACCGAAACCAGATCCATAGCGAGGTCCGCAAGATTGCATCGTCCCTGCGGTTGGCAAGAAGTCAGGCCATTGCGCAAAAAGTACCCTTCCGGTTTACAGCCAATATCGACGACAACCGTTATTGGTTGAGCGGCCCGTCCGGGGAGGAAGATGGCGGAGAAATTGGTACGGAATCTGATGCAAAACCACAAAAACTCTACGATGTGGGAAACAATATCCGAATCAAGGAGTTTTCGGACGATGAAGAAACCGTCCATGACGGTGAATTTTTTATCGTGTTCTATCCCCAGGGTAACACCAGCGGGGGACTCATCAACCTGGTCAGTAAACATTCCGAGGACGACGAAACCCATTATGTCATTGAACTGGATCAGGTCACTGGCAAAGCTGAAATTTCCGAAGAAGAAACCTGAACAGGGTTTCACGCTTATCGAAATTGTAGTCGCCATGGCGATCATGGCGGCTGGCTTTGTCCTCATACTTCGGGTTTTTTCCGGCAGTGTGCGTTCCCTCGACCTTTCCAGTCAATATATGAAAGGGGTTGCGCTGGCCAACCACAAAATGGGCGAACTGGAATTGCTCGATTTCGAAGTGGAAGAGGCCTCAGGCACCTTTCCGGAGGAAGAGGAGGACTCCCCCGAGTACCGCTGGGAATTGATCGTTGAACCTTTTGAGACTCCCCTCACCAACGAAAAAGAAAATATCCGCGTCAACCGGGTAACCCTTAGAGTGCTCTGGGGGGACATAGGCACGGAAAGAAACCTGGAACTCGTATCCCTTAAAACAATGGGCAAAACCTATCCCTCCTCCAATGATGTCCTTTGGGGAAAGAATAAAAAAGGCAGTGGCGGAGGAGAAAAGACACAGAACGCTCTCGGTTCTTCCGGCGGAACTTCGGGTTCGGGAACGGGAACGGGTCCCACGGGATCCAACGTTTCCGGAAGTACCACCCCCTCCTCCAACATCAGCGGTGCGACCACCTCTGGCACTTCGAATATTTCGGGGTCCTAGCGATGAACAAATACAAGAATCAATGCGGATTCACCCTCCTTGAGCTAATGATCTCAATGACCATCATCGTGGGTATCGTAGCGGTCGCTCTGGGTGGCATCAAAATGGGGGTCGCTTCGCGCGAGATTGGTGAACAAAAAGCGGACACCTATCAACGCCTGCGGTTCATTCAGGACCAGATGGCGCGTACCATTCGATCCTTCCACCCCCTGTTTTATGACCCGGACCAGGGCGAAGACGCCGACACTCCGGCGGAACGTCCCAAATCCAGAAAAAAACTGATGGCTTTTGAAGGACTGAGAAATTCGATACGTTTCGTTTCTTTCGCCGACACAATGACGGCTTACGAGCGCAAACCGCTGATGCATGAGGTTCAGTTTTACCTGGGCGAAAAACCTGGAACCGAGGATTTCGGAGTGATCATGATGGAACGTGAAATCGCATACGACGATGTCTTCAGCACACCCGATCCCCAGGACGAGGCAACGCGGTATATCCTGCTGGCCAAAAACGTTTCCGATCTGAGTTTCCGGTATTACAAGGTGGATAAGCTTTCCCAGGAAGAGTTGGAGTTTCAGGAGGATGAGAAGGTCAAATTTCAGGGAGAGTGGATTGATGAAGTGATTTTTCAGGTGGAAGAGGTGCAGGACGAAATCAACAGTGCAGCCCGGACTCAGGTGAAGGAGAACAAAATTGACAAAAAGGATATCACCATGCCGCGCGCGATTGAGGTTTCCCTTTCATTGACTCCCGTAGCCAGGCCCGGAAAAGAGGACGATGAGGAGGAGACGAAACCGATTGAACTGCCAACGGTGATTATCCCCTTCAATAACGGGATCGAGTTTATTCGAACTGTAGTGGAAACCGATGAAGAGGAGGCCGGAGATGAAACGGGCTGATTCTTTCATTCGTCATCTCCTGGTAAACAATCAAAGGGGCATTGCCCTTATGATGGTGGTGTGGATTCTCGTCCTCCTGACCGCTCTTGGCACCGAGTTCGCCTTGTCCATCAAAACCGAAGTGAATGCCACTATGAATTATAAAGAAGATTTCGAATCCTATTACCTCGCCAAAGCGGGCATCAATCTTGCGATGGCGGAAATTCTCAAAAAGGTCGACTACCACGCTTTTAGCGAAGAAACTGGTTTCATTTTTGGAAGCAAACCTGAAAAAGAAGGTGAGGAGGGCGTTGATCAAAACTCTGAGGAAAAAACGAATAAGGTGGAACCCTTGACCAATAAAGTGTCCATTGATGAGGAAACCGAATCGGAATCAGAGTCTGTCATCGAACCCGTGGTGAGGGAAGATATTCCGCTGGGGAACGGTACTATCACCTACAGCATCAAAGATGAAAACAGCAAGATCAATATCAACACTGCGTCCCGTTCCGTCCTGGTGAAAGCCCTCACGGCTTCCGGACTGGAAATTGGTGAACTGCGCGACACCATTGCGGATTCCATTCTCGACTGGATCGATCCCGACAGCAAACACCGCTTGAATGGGGCGGAAACGTTTTATTACAAAACGCAGTCCACTTCTTATAAGGCGAAAAATGGGCCTCTGGACAGTGTCGAGGAATTGATCAAAGTGAGGGGAGTGACGGAAGAGATTCTATATGGTTCAGAACAAACGGAGAATGTAGATCCCGAAAGCGCTCAGTACCTTGGTCTGGTCAATTATTTCACCACACAAAATATCGGTAACTTCAATCCCAACACAGCAGAACCTGAAATGCTGGAAATGTTTTACTCGGAACAACAAATTCAGGAAATTAACGAAGCCATTGCCGAAAAGGGGTATTATAACAATATTAAGTCGACTCATTTCAGGATTGTCTCAACGGGAAAGCTGAACGACAGCAAAACCAGGCACACCATCACCGCTATAATAGAGAAATTGGGTGCAGGCGAGAAAGCGACTTTACTGATCCGCTACTGGAACGACAACCTTATCGAATCATGAAACCCATTTATCTTGATAAAGTACTAGGCATCGACATTCGTGAAGAGTCGGTCGCGCTCGCCTATTTAGGCAAACAGTTTAAGGGAATTGATGTTCTGGGATACGATCATTTCCACATCAAACCCCTCGACCCGGCCGACGAACGCACGGAAAAGGCATTCCTGGACGGCATCAACAAATTCCTGATGCAATACAATGCCTACACTCCCACCGTAGTCATCAGTTTGCCGCGTAACCTGGTGAGTTTTCAGACCTTTCCTCTGCCGGCACCCGATCTCAACGTGATCGACTCCATGGTGGAGTTCGAACTGGAGCGGCATTTTTTTTCCAAAGCCGAGGATTTGTATTTTTCCTACCATGCCATAGCCGAATACGAAAACAATTTTCAGGTGACCCTGTGTTCCTTGCGCAAGGAGATCGTCAATTATTACCTGGAATTGATGGAGAAACTTTCGATCAAGCCTACGGCTCTGGACGTTTCTACATTTTCCCATTTGAATTTGGTTTGGCAAAGCGAGAAAAATGCAGGCAGTCTCTTCTGTGTAGTGGATATCGACTCGCAAAGGATGGAAATTTGCCTGGCCAAAAACGGCATGATGATTGCCACGCGTTCGATTCCCATAAATGATTCGAACATCAAAAAAGGCTTCTTCATGGAGGAAATCCCTCCACAACATTTAAATGCCCTGGGCAAAAAGTTTTCCAAAACGGTTCTGAGTGAAATCATGACCACCCTGGCCTCCTGCACAAAAATTGACAGCGATGAGGAAGTCGATCAAATTTTCGTCACCGGTGGCGGGCCGTTTTTACAAAGCCTGATGCACGAAATTCAGGAGGAAGCGCAAGTCTCGACGCGATGCCTGGAATTTTTTAGCAATGGCAATGGAGCCAACAGCGCGCAATTCAATCCGGCTTTTTACAGCACTGCCTTTGGCCTGGCGTGCCGGGAGATTCGTTCGCCGGTTGCCGAATTGAACCTGCTTCCTCCCGAAATCCGGCCGAAAAAGAAAAAGGTAAATTACAAGATCACTGTAGGATTGGTGATTGTTGTTTTCGTCGCTTTGCTGGCCGCACTGGGAAGCGAGTATTATTCCAAGGTACGTGCACTGGCCACTCTCAACAAACAATTGAAGGAGGTCCAGACCCAGGCGGCACCTTTCGAGCAAATCGATATTGAATTTGATGATCTCAACCAGTACGCCGAAATCATCACACGGCTCGAAAAACGTCTGCCTTCCAAACTGCCAATCCTGCAGGAGCTGTCACGCATCATTCCGGAAGGAACTTACCTTTCGGACATCAATGTGGATGAGGATGTGTTGCAGATCAAAGGATACTCCAAAGCGGCATCGGGGCTGATCCAGATTTTGGAAAATTCGCCTCTGTTAAAAGACACTTCTTTTAAAGGAAGCATTGTGAAGTCCAACCGGGGAGAAAAGTTTACCATCCAGTCCACCCTTGAAGGAATACCGCCGTCATGAACGCATCATCCAGGGAAAAAAAGTTTTTGTTGGTTGGGTTTTTATGTATCATTGTTTATTGTCTCTATGTTTATGGCATTGAGCCTTTTTACAAAAAAAGCAAGGGCATCGACTCCAAAATAGAAAGCAAAGCGCTGTTCATTAAAAAATATTATGAAATCCTGAACAACGGAACCTACTATAAGAATAAAAAGCAGTCGAACCAAATCCTGAAAACCAGCCTGGACGAACAGTTTTTCAATCAGAAAAAGGCGTCACTGGCTTCAGCTACGTTGCAAAAAATTCTGGAATCCTTCGCCAGGGAGTCATCTGTAGCCATCATCAGCACCCGGACGGAAAAGACCAAATACACAGAGGGCCTGTTTACCATATCGGTCGAAACCACTGTCCAATCTACGTTGAAAAACCTGTCCAGATTCTTAACAAAAATTGAAAACCATAAAAAGCTCATACTTATCGAAGAAATCTCGATAAAGAAAATGGGTAAAAATGAAAGTCCCGAGCAATTGAAAACCAAGCTCCGGGTCAACGGATTCCTTAAACAGCTCGAACCGCCCAAGGCCAAACGATCATGATCATTAGAACAACCGCACTTCTACTCAGCGCCCTGTTTATATTCACAGCTTGTGAAACCGACAGGCCCGTCAAAACGGCCCTGGAAAATTCTCCAATAGGTGTCCTGGATCAAAGTGATTCCATTTTGGACCCAGTAGACGCCATGAAATTACCACACGGCTCTACCGGAGGCAACGCCAACGGCCCGATCAATAAAAATGTTCCGTTAAAGGGCGGCCGGTCGCTACCAGAAACCATCCCCGGGTCCAACATCGCGCGCGATCTGGAAATCAAGCTAGATAAACTGCCGGTGGACCTGACTTCCAAAACCGTCACCATCACCGGCGAAAGCGTTAAGTTGAGAAAAGGACCCGGACGCAAATTCAAGATTGCGACCACCACTCGTAAAGGCGATGTGTTCACCTTGATGCAGATCACCAAAGGACCGGACAATGCGGAAGACTGGTATCTCGTTCAGGACCGCAGGGGCAACCGGTACTTTGTATCGAGTTTGTATTCCCAGATCACACACGATAAAGAACTGGTGAAACTGCAGGAAAAGGTATCTCTCAAGAAAATGGAAACGATATTTGATCCGACCCCTCCCCTGCCCAAGGAGTTGGTCGATGCCAAATTCATCACACTCAATTTTGAGAATACCGACATCTATGACGTCATCACCACCTTCTGCGAATTACTGCAAATCAACTATGTGATCGAAGGTGCCGTGTCGGGAAAAATTACTTTGCAAACTTTTAAAAACATTGCAGTGGAAGATTTATATTCGGTGCTGGAACAGATCATCGCCATAAACAATATTACTGTTGTGAAGAGCGGAAATTTTTACCGTTTCCTGCCAATCCCCGATGCCGTGAAGAAACCGGTCAGCATTCATTTTGGAGAAAAATCGAATCTGCCGGACAATGACAGGCTGGTCATCCAGATCATTCCCTTGAAGCACATCTCAGTGGAATCAATCAAGAAAATCATTTCGCCCCTGCTCACCAAAAATGCCACATTCATCGATGTGCCCGAAACCAGCAACCTGATGATTGTAGAATTGGCCTCCAACGTAAAGCGAATCATCAAAGTGGTGCAGGCTTTGGACATCGACAAGCTGGCACAATCGAACGTGCAATTGTATAAAGTAGATCACGCCGACGCCATCATCCTGGTAGACGAGTTGAACGAAATCTTCTCCACCATCGGTTATAAGGAAGTGTTGGGAGAATCATTAAACTTTTTGGCGATCGAGCGATTGAACGCCGTGCTCGTGGTGAACAGTTTCGAAAACCTTACCCCAACTATCGAGTTCTGGATGGACAAGCTGGACCATCCCGTATTCATTGGCGTGAGCAAACTCAGTACCTTCGTCTATTACGTACAAAACGCAGAAGCCGATACCCTGGCAAGTTTGCTGAAATCCATCTTTCAGGAAAAGAAGGCCGATACGAAAACGAAAAAGGGTTCAAAAAGCAAAACCACAAAAACAACCAAAGGCTCCAAATCCACCAGCACAAAGACTGATGATAAAGACACCAAAACCAAACCCCAAAAAGACATCACTAAACCCCGAACTAACGCCGCCACAGCAACCGCCGCTACCAAATCAACAACGGTGAAGGTGACGGGAGGGATAGATGAGGACGTAGAAGGCGAATTAACAGTAATTCCGGATAAGGATACAAATTCCCTGATCATACGCACCAGCCCGAGGAATTACCCGGCTATTCTTGAATTATTGAACAAGCTTGATCTCATGCCGCAACAGGTTCTTATTGAGGTGTTGATTCTGGATTTAACAATTACCGAAGACCTCCGAATAGGAATTGAAGGCATTTTTGAAACTAAAATTGGAGATAACAATATTCAGTTTGGTTCTACTGCCGCTGAGTCCTTATTGGGCGGTTCAATTGGCACTGCCACGGGTACTTTAGCTTCAGGAATGAGTTTATTTGCAGGCTCAGCAAATCAATTTGTTTCCCAAATCCAGGCAGTCGCTACAGATTCAGATGTAAACGTGGTGGCCAACCCTATCCTGGTTACTTCAGATAACAAGCCTGCCAGCATATCCATTACGGATGAAGTCCCAATTGTAACCACCACATCGACACCCAGTACTTCAGGTAGCCAGATCACCCAACAGGTTGAGTTTCGTAGCGTAGGTGTCATCTTGAACATCGAACCAAAAATCAATAATGAAAATTTTGTAAATCTGAAAATCGATCACGAAATCAGTGAACTTGGGGTTAGAGATACGACGACCCAACAACCCACCTTCAACACCCGGACAGTATCGACTGAAGTGGTTTTGAAAGACAATCAATCCCTGGTGATGGGGGGCCTAATGCGAAACCGAATCAATATTACCAGTGAGGGTATCCCCTTGCTAAAGGATATTCCTTACATAGGAAAATTATTTGGTACAGAAGTCCAAAACAATAGCAAAACCGAGTTGATGCTTTTCTTAACACCGCACGTCATCTCCAACACCGACGACGCCACCTACGTCACCAATCAATTCAAAAACCGTATTCAAAATTTAAAGAGGATTACTGGGAAATAATGTCTGAAAAACTTTCAGACTTAATGATTCAAATATTATTAGGAAGTTTAGCATTCTTTATTTGATCCTTAATATTCCTCACTAGTGTCCGGTAAAAAATGAGAGTCATGGCTTAACCCCTTCAGCAATGAGATAATGTGATTGCGAAAAAACGTTATCTAAACTGGAGGATCAAGCCATGACCCAAGTAGGAACCGTATTTTCAG
>JACAVV010000017.1 GCA_024648695.1 Nitrospina sp. | reverse complement strand
AGTGAAAAGTACCTCAAAAGTTCCCTAAATTTCTTGGTCGAAATTCGGGCGCGTTTTAAAATCGGGTTTCGCCGCTTCATAACTACATTTTAGCCCTCTTTGGAGGACGTTAACTAGTCATGAACCATATTTTTTTATACTTAAAAATCTTATTCTTGTGAGTTGGCTGAGGAAGCCGAAGGTGTGTTTAAAAATTCGTTCAATTGAGAAATCAGTTGGTTGATATCCATTCCGTGCATTAATGCACCGTTTTCCAGGGTATCGAAATTTACCGCAAAACACCCTCCGCAACTCATGTTCAAATCATTAAAGAATTTCATGGTTTGAGGGTAGGTGTTAAGGATCTCCTGTATCGTGGATTCTTTTTTAATCCCGTAAACAGGCTTAATCTCTCTCAGCTTTTCGCTCATAAAAAAGGGTGTCCTTGAAGTACCTGGATACAAAAACAAGTCAGTTCATTAATTGAAATAAATACACTTGCCGAAATCCACTCTGCTATGGTAGCATTTGGGTTTTCCAGATACAATATTTTTATAGGTCAGGAGTTATTGATGTCTAAAAGATGTGAAGTATGTGATAAAGGGCCCGTTTTTGGCAACAACGTGAGCCACGCTAAAAATACCACTCGCCGGCGTTGGAACCCCAATTTGAAAAAAATTCGTGGGATTTACAAGGGGGCTGTTAAAACAATGAAAGTTTGTACCCGTTGTCTCAAGGGTGGCAAAGTAGTCAAAGTTTAAAATTAACTGGTTATGAGGTTGGAATCCTGTTCGAGGTTCGATTCCGCCTCCAAATCATCCTTCCTGTTTTTCCAGGTTTTCTTCTTCTTGTTGTATTCCTGCGTTCTTTCAGCATGGATCACCCCGTCCACCTGTTTCAGGGCATCGAACATTTTGTTCAAATGATTCAGATTCTGAATTTCCAGTGACAAATCGAAATAAGCCCTCTTATGGGGACCTTGGCGAACATTGGCACGCGTGATGTTGATATCACATTGCGAAACCACCATGCTGATTCTTGCCAATAAACCTGTTTTATCTTCCGTCACTATGGACACCCGGCAGGGGTAGGTCGAAGTTTTTCCGGTATTCCATTCCACCTCGATCATTCTTTCATTTTCCATCATCATAGAAGGCACGCTGGGGCAGTCGTTACTGTGCACAGAAACCCCTCGCCCACGCGTGATGTACCCGACAATTTCATCACCAGGAACGGGATTGCAACATTTGCCGACTCGTAATTCGATATTTTCGCTCAAACTTTTTAAACGGATGGAACCTTCGCGGGTTCTTGGCCTCGGGGGAGCTTCTTCCCGCAAGCTTATATTTTTCGCGTCCTCTTTTTGAGCTTCCAGCTTATCTTTGGGAATCAGTTTTTCAATCACCGAGGTCATGGAAATTTTTCCATACCCCAATGCTCTTAGGAAACTGTCCAGGGAATTGTAACCGCAAGCCTTGATCGTATCTTCCATCTGCGGGCTTTTCATCAGCGACTCGGAGTTCAATCCGTATTTTTTTATTTCTTTATCCAATAACTCCGTTCCGATTCGCATGCTTCTCGCACGCTCTTCGCTATTGATGCATTGCGCAATCTTATTGCGTGCCTTGGAAGTTTTTACAAAAGAAAGCCAGTCGCGGCTGGGCGCCTTGTTCTTAGCAGTGATGATTTCTACACGATCACCGTTTCTTAATTTATAGCGCAAGGGAACAATTTTACCATTCGCCTTGCTTTGATAACAATGATGTCCAATATCGGTATGAACCTGATAAGCGAAATCCACCGGAGTCGCCCCATTGGGAAGCGCGATCACATCACCTTCCGGCGTGAATACGTAAACCTCGTGCGGAAACAAATCCACCTTAAATGAATTGAGGAATTCTTTAGGGTTTTTAAGGTCCTTGTGACTGTCAATCAAATGCCGCACCCAAAGCAATTGATCGTTCATTTGTTTCTGATTGCCCGATTTACCCTCTTTATATTTCCAATGCGCCGCAATGCCCTCTTCCGAAACCCGGTGCATTTCTTCGGTCCGAATCTGAATTTCAATGCGTTGTCCGTTAGGTCCAGTGACAGTGGTGTGTAACGACTGGTACATATTGGGCTTGGGCATGGCTATATAATCTTTAAACTTGCCTGGAATCGGTTTCCACATCGCATGGGCAAGACCAAGCAAAGCATAGCAATCCTTCACCGAATTCGTGAGCACACGAACGCCCATCAAATCATAGACATCTTCAAAGCTGATATTCTGGTCTTTAATTTTTTTATAAATGCTGTAAAAATGTTTGGGCCTTCCCAGAACCCGTCCCGGAATTTCAGCGGCCTTCAATTCCACGGTAAGGATATCGCACACTTTATTGATGAATTTTTGTCTTTGTTCATCCCCTTGCGCTACTTTATCGCGAATGGACTTATACTCTTCTGGCTCCAGATGTTTAAAGGAACCGTCTTCCAGTTCAGCTTTCAAGAGACCCATACCCAAACGATTGGCCAAAGGCGCATAAATTTCCAAAGTTTCGCGAGCGATCCGCTTCTTCCGGTCGGCCGATAGAGGGCCCAGGGTTTTCAAATTATGCGCCCGGTCCGCAAGTTTGATCATGATCACTCGAATATCTTCGGCCATGGCCAAAATCATCTTGCGGTAATTTTCCGCCTGCTTTTCTTCCTGACTGCTAAACTTGACCTGCCCGATTTTGGTGACACCTTCTACTAACTGGTACACATCGTCACCAAACAACTCGCGGATTTCATCCCTCGTGGCCAAGGTGTCTTCGATGGTATCGTGCAACAATCCGGCGGAGATTGTTTGCTCGTCCATTTTCAATTTAGTGAGGTTGTAGGCCACTTCTACCGGATGCGAAAAATAAGCTTCTCCGGAATCCCGGCTCTGGGCGCGGTGGGCCTTGGCAGAATAAAAATAAGCCCGATAAATGATATCCACATCCGCTTGAGGATGGTATTTTAAAACAGCATCTGTAATTTCTTTTCGCGTGCGCATGACGAATGCTTTTAAACCTTAATTCTGGGCTTTAAATAATCAAATCTACCTTGCGGATCCCCTAAAATGGGGAAAATCCTCCATTTATAGGCCCATATGTTATAAATTCCCAATTTAAGAATACTTCCGAAACCATTTTCTGTCAATTTCGATTTAGCATTTTATAACTTTCCCCGAGCCACGCATTCTCTTAAAATCGAGATCGTAAAACTTTCGAACCCTACTCCCACAATACTTGATAACAAGGTAAATGTGTTGATTCCAAGGAGATTTTTATGAGCCGCCGGTCCCTGGACGATTCGGTCCAATTTGTAAAAGGGGTCGGACCCAAACGCGCCCTTTTACTAAACCGCCTGGGATTAAATACGGTGGAAGATTGCCTTTTCATGTTCCCGTACCGGTACGAGGACCGTCGCCGGGTTCAAAAAGTTTCCCAGTTATCGCCGGATGAACACACTACTTTTTTCGGAGAAATTATCAATTGCCGTTCTTTTCCCATCAGCAGTCGTCGAACTATTTTTGAAATGCTGGTGGGGGATGATTCTGGAGCCATTCCTTTAAAATGGTTCAAATTCAATAAGTCCTATTTCGAGGAAAAGTTTCAACCGGGTTTGACAGTGATGGTCTCAGGAAAACCCGCATCTTCGCGTTATTCTCCCAGCGGCCTGGAAATGATCCATCCGGACGTTTACGTCAACCCCGATCTGGAATCAGAAGAATTACGCATGGGGAGCATCATTCCTGTTTACCGCCTGACCGAGGGACTTCATCAAAAGTGGCTATGGCGGATTATGGAGTCGGTGGTGGAATTATACAGCGGACTGCTGGAAGAGTTTCTTCCATTGGAAATTTTGAAGCGTCACTCACTCCTGGCTCGTCCCCAAGCCATCCGCGATGTCCACTTTCCTCCAGCAGACACAGACTTTCAACAACTGACTGAGTTTCGCACTTCCGGTCATCATCGTTTGATTTTTGAGGAACTGTTTCTGATCCAGTGCATGATTACCTTAAAAAGAAAAAACGCTTTTAAACCGACCCAGGGTATTCCCTTGACCACTCGTGGTAAAACCATTCGTGAGTTCAGTAAATTGCTCCCATTCAAACTCACCGGGGCGCAGAAAAGAGTTCTGGGCGACATTATGAACGACCTGGAACGCAATGAACCGATGAACCGCCTTTTGCACGGCGATGTCGGATCAGGCAAAACCCTGGTAGCGCTCACTAGTTTGCTGACGGCTATAGACAATGGCTTTCAAGGAGCATTGATGGCCCCCACTGAAATTTTGTCGGAACAACATTTTTTAAACCTTCTCCCCTATTGCCAGAAGCTCGGAATTCCTATCGATATGTTGACCTCCGCCCTGCCTGCTGTACAAAAAAAGAAGGTTCTCCATCGTATTCATAAAGGTTTGTCAAAGCTGGTGGTGGGCACTCATGCCTTGTTTCAAAAAGATGTGGAATTCAGGAATCTCGGCCTGGTAGTGATCGATGAACAGCATCGGTTTGGCGTCCTTCAACGGGACGCGCTTCGAAAAAAAGGCCTGCATCCCCATGTTCTGGTTATGACGGCAACGCCCATTCCCCGCTCTCTCGCGCTTACCTTGTATGGCGATATGGATGTGTCGGTGATCAACCAACTGCCACCGGGACGCCAGAATATTCATACACAACTGTTTAAGGAGGATCAACGTGATCGGGTGTATGATTTGCTGGAAGTCCAGTTGCACGCGGGACGACAAGCATACATTGTGTGTCCCATGGTGGAAGAATCCAAACTCATCGACCTGAAAAACGTTCAGGACACACATGAGGTTTTGCAAAAGCAGAGGTTTCCCGAGCGCACAGTGGCTTTGATTCACGGGAAGCTGAAAAAGGAAGAACGGCAAGGAATCATGTCCAGATTCAAGGCAGGAGACATTGACATTCTTGTAGCCACTACGGTGATCGAAGTGGGGATCGACGTCCCCAACGCCAGTGTGATGGTGATTGAACACAGCGAACGGTTCGGTCTTTCCCAACTGCATCAATTGCGCGGTCGAGTCGGGCGCGGCAAGTACCGGTCGTTTTGTTTCCTCATCGCCTATCCCCCGTTAACCGAGGAAGGGAAGGCTCGACTGAAAGCGATGACTGATTCCAATGACGGTTTTCGAATTGCAGAACAGGATCTTGCCATACGAGGTCCGGGAGATTTCATGGGAACTCGTCAATCGGGCATGCCGGACCTTAAGATTGCCGACATCGTCCGAGATATTTCCATCATTGAAGTCGCTCGCAAGGAGGCGCAATACCTGTTGGACAAGGACGCTACCCTGGCACTGGAAGAAAACAGGGCCTTAAAGATCACCTTGCATCGCCTCTTCAAGGATAGAATAGAGTTGATGAATATTTTATAAGCATCAAAGTCGTGGGTTGGAATAAACCGCCTTTAGGCGGCTTTCAAATGAGTCTGCTTATGTTAAAATTGTTGTAACAACCATGATTCCCAACAATCCTTCTTCAAATGTATCAAATACACATGACTCGCCCCATACTCGATTGACTGGGGCTGACATGGTCCTGATCGGATTTTTTTTCAGCATCAATCTTTTATTGTTTTTTCAGTGGGGAGGTGGATTTTCGAAGGGGGACCAAGTGGTTGTTGAAGTCGATCAAAAAGTGGTTAAAACTGCCCCTCTGTCTGTAAACTCCAGCTTTTCAGTGCAAGGTAAATTGGGGCCCACAAAAATTTTGATACAAGATGGCTCTGTGAGGATTTCGCATTCGCCCTGTAAAACAAAACTTTGTATCAAGGCGGGAGATATCCATTACGCAGGCAGAATCCTTGCTTGCGTTCCCAATCATGTTGTCGTTCGAATCCTTGGCCGTGCGGAAAAGGATCTGGACGCTATTGTCAGTTAAGTTATTTTATATGCATAAAACTATTATCCCAATCCGTCATTCGCCTTTGATCCTATTTTGGGCTCTGGCATTTTTTCTGCTCGCCTCATTCAGTGATTCTGCCATCGGACTCACTCTAAAAAGCCATCACGATCTTGAGGTTACATTCCAACCTCCAAATCAATTGAAGGTGCAAGATGATTACAGCTTGAGCATTCCTCCCGGCAAAAAGGAAAACTCCATCACTCTGTCATTGCACAGGAACTATAAAATCACGACCAATATTCATGAAATCATTACTCCAGAACTGCAAAAAAACGCCTGGAAAGTTCATCAAAGCTCACGAAACGATTCCGGAATGGAATTAAGTCTGGTCACTTTAGAAAAACCTGCCGGCCAACCCTGGCCAAAACGGTTACACCTTCATCTGGATTATGAAGGACCGCTAATTGATCCAATGCGTTCAGCGGATCCATCGCAACAAGACCAATCTTCCCAAAAGGAAGGTGTTCTTCTTTCGGGGGCCAGCCACTATTACCTTCAGGCCGATGCCCCATCAGGAAAGGAATTGACGACTTACTCCTTAATTGTCAACCTGCCCAAACCCTGGAAAGTGGTCAGCCAGGGAAGAAGGCTTATAGACAGTATCGACGAGAATCAAAAAACGGTCATTTGGGAATGCGTTCATCCTCAGGAAGAAATTTTTCTGATTGCAGACAGTTACATTGAAATCCGCCGCGAGCACAAGAATCGGAAACTGATCTCCTATTTGCTCTCTGAGAATCAACAGTTATCAGACCGGTACCTCAACGCCACCGCTTCTTACCTGGACTTTTTTGAAAAGTTTTTGAGCCCCTACCCTTACTCCAAGTTTGCCCTGGTAGAAAACTCCCGGCAAACCGGATACGGCATGCCTTCGTTTACCCTCCTGGGATCGCGCATTATCCGGTTTCCCTTCATTTTGAACACCAGTTACCCGCATGAAATCCTTCACAACTGGTGGGGCAACGGAGTTTACATCGACCCCGATTCCGGAAACTGGGCGGAGGGTCTGACGACCTATCTGTCCGACCATCTACTGGCAGAACTTCAGGGCAAAGGGGACCGTTACCGTTTCCAGGAATTGATGAAGTATTCCAATTACGTCAACGAAGCAAACGATTTTCCTGTTTCCAAGTTCAAAGGCAGAAGCGATATGGCATCTCAGGCCGTTGGTTATGGCAAGCTGGTGATGGTTTTGAACATGCTTCGCCGTGATTTAGGGGATCAGGTTTTTCTGGATTCCCTGCGCCGGTTTTATGAAACTCATAAATTCAAGTATGCAGGTTTCAAACAATTGCGAATGGCCTTTGAACAGGTTTCTGCGAAAGACCTTGGTCTGTTTTTTGCGCAATGGATAGATTTGAAAGGCGCGCCACAATTAAAGGTGAGTCAGGTAAAACCAGGATCCCGGAAAATCAGTTTTCAAGTCGAGCAATTGCAAAAAGACCCTGCTTTTAGTTTTAATCTGCCTATCGCCATTTGGGTAGAGGATGAATCAAATGTCCTTGTTAAAAAGGTAAAAATTTCCGAGCCAAGACAATCGTTGAATATTGAACTACCGGGCAAACCGAGGGCAATTCTTCTAGACCCCTATTACGATGTCTTCAGGCAACTCGATAGAAAAGAGATTCCTTCGAGTATCAGCCAGACTTATGGTGCGAATAAAGTATTCGCTGTCCTTCCGGATAAGGAACCTGTTGCAGATCTGCGGCAGGGGTACAATCAATTTGCCGAATCCTTAAATACCAAAGTTACCCTGGACAGCACCTTTTCCTGGGCATCTGGAACCAGCCTTTGGGTACTGGGTAAAAACAATAAGCTATCCAGGGAAATCCGACCCTGGCTTGAGAAACAGGGGATAGGGTTTTTGGCAAAAGGAATGCAAATTGACGGCAAGGAGTTTTCCTGGAAAAACCACAGTTTCGTGTTCACCCTACCCCACCCCAAAGATTCCAGCCAATCCTTAACCTGGGTAATCACCGACGTTCCGAAAAGCATTCCGGGCCTAATCCGTAAACTGCCGCATTACGGAAAATTCGGTTACATGGTTTTTTCGGGAAAAGAACCCACCAATCAAATAAGAAACACCTGGCCGGCCAACCGCGAAGGACTGCAGTTTATTTTCGAAAAAGGAGACTATCGGCCCCCTAAACGCCCGAGTTTGGTGCCATTTAAGCCGGGCTTTTGGAAAAAATAAATTTGGACTTCTATTCGATTTGCTGTTCTAAGCAAAAACGAAAAACAGTAACTGCTAGCTATTGGTTAAATCGATTCTTTATTTGTAACCGTTCCTGGGAAAATGAGTGTTATACTGGTGCCCCATCTAAAAACATATTAAATGATAATTACAACATTGC
Source organism: Nitrospina sp. (assembly GCA_024648695.1). Classification (GTDB taxonomy): domain Bacteria; phylum Nitrospinota; class Nitrospinia; order Nitrospinales; family JACRGP01; genus JACAVV01. The sequence continues at coordinate 98,681 of JACAVV010000017.1, read as the reverse complement.
GTAGCTAAGAAAATCATGTCTCGCAAATAAGGAATTTGCAATGGCTGACAAAAAAAAGACCAACCTGGATATCAATGAAGAAATGGTGAACAAAAAGTTTACCGAGAATCAGCCCAGCGTAAAACCGGGGTTGAACTCAAGACCTGATCTTCAAGTGGTCGGGACAAAGGCACCTAAAAAGAAAAAAACTCGAACCTGGTCAGGACGGGTTTCCGTGGAAGGCAATGTTGGGCCTTAAAGGGCTGCATTTGTCGAATGGAAGTACCTCAATCATAAAGTGGGTTGGGTGGGTAATCGTACTCGTACATACCTTGTGTCCGTCTTCCCTCAAGCCCTTGTTGGGTGCTCAGATAATTTAAAATAGTTTCGCGGTCACGGGGAGACAATTCCCACAGGCCCTGTTTTTCCTGCATCCAGGTGATGGTTTCGTCCCAATGCTGACGGTCCATGTGATTTTGCAAAACCAGAGCCGCTTTATGGCAGGCCGTGCAGGTTTCGAATACCAGTTCTCTCCCCTCCCCTTTTGGCAAACCCTGGTATGGATCTTCTTCCGCCCATATTAAGCTTGATCCTGAATTCAGGCTAAATACCAGAGTAAATAATATCAAACACACGCCACGAATAAATTGAATTTTCATTTTTTCCTCATCACACAACTGTCACCGCAATGCGGTGCATCGCGTTATTGAGATAACCTTTGGGGTTCCAACCGGGAACCACCATGGGTTGCATGTCGCCTGCGGAATCCGTGGCCCGTGCCCAAATTTCGTAATAGCCCCGAAAGGGCAAATCAAGGGTCGCTTCCCATTGTTGCCAGGCATAAGGGTTGACCGGATCTTTCAGTTTTGCTTTCTGCCAGGTCACACCAAAATCAAAACTCAGATGCATGGCTTTCACAGAACGGTCGCCGGCCCAGGCCTGGCCTCGTAGTTTCAGGGGCAATCCCAGCTTGATTTGGCTTCGGGTTTTGGGAAAGGTGATCAAGGACTTCACCGGCATGCTTTCGATGATTTTCATATCTTCCTCAGGCACCTTAGTGCCTGGCGCGACTGGGTATTTGGGAACACGATAGGCATATCCCCCCATTTTTGGACCGTCATGAATCTTGTTACGCACAAAAATTCGCCGCAACCATTTTGCTGAGGTTGAACCCGGCCAACCGGGAGTCACCACACGTACCGGAAATCCGTTCAATGCTGGAAGGGGTTCTCCGTTCATTTCCCATACGATCAGCGTATGCTCCTCCAGGGCTTTTGCAATCGGGGTTCCGCGTGAAATGGGTACTCTTTGGGGATCCCCGCTCAAATGAAGGTCGCGTCCATAATATCCTGTATAAACGGCACTGTCCTTCAAGCCTGCTTCCTTCAACACATCGGCCATACGAACACCGGTATAACGCGAACAACCGACCGCTCCCAGGGTCCACTGGTTGCCCTTGGCTGGGGGATAGTATCCTGCGCGACCGTTGCCTCCACATTCGATTTGCAGAGCGTAAGTCACTTGCGGGAATTTTTTGAGTTGCTCCAGTGTGAGTTGCAAAGGCTTGTGCACCTCGCCATCAACAGTCAGGTTCCAGCCCGAAGCATCTTTCGTTTCAGCGCCGGGAGGCACCAATCCGTTGTTGCGCACAAAATGCCTTTCCGCCGGAGTGATGGGATCATCCAAAAGGTGAGCTGGCGTTTCGGCATTGACCGGCCGATCATTTAAAATCCGCAGTCCATTTTTTCCTTCCAGTACAAATTCTTCTCCGCCTTCTGCCAAAGCTTCCGGGATAAACCCTGAAGGCAGGTTCCGAAAAAACGGGATGTGTGCACCTAAAGCCAGTACCATAGCCGATAATCCAGTATTTTTCAGGAAACCCCGCCGCGACACACGATCCGATATTCGCCCCCAAAGATCCGCATCCGCCTTTTCCGGGTCTTCTCCATATACCTCCCACAACCCTCTTTCCCGTTGCTTTTTCATTTCAGGCTCCGATAGATATTTCTATTCCAAGGTTCTAACATATTATAAATCATTCCTTCATTTTTCTCGAATGCGGTTGAGCATGGCCAATGCTTCATGAATCCTCGGGACCGTCAACAAGCCATTATTATAGGGTGTGATGGATGTAAAAAATCCTTCATCCACGTTTTCGAAAAAGTTTAAAAATCCTTCAAGGCTGGACCCGCTTTTTGAATCCAGATAATCTTTCAGTTCCCTGAGCAACCAGCCACACGCACTTATCTGACCCGTCTCCACCACCTGTTCAAGATGTCGAATATCCACTTTGCTTGTCCCCAAAACCAAATAATCCAGTCCCTGCGCTTCAATCACACATGGTTTCTTTCCTCTTGAGAAATCAAGCAAACGGGTGTCGAATCGTCGCCCCTTTACTGGTGGAAAAGGAACTCTCGTCTCCCGGTTCCTGGACCCTGGCTGGGTTTTGATGATAGCTTTAGCCTGATCTGTCACCAGTCGAGGTCGAAAGTTCTCCATGGCGATTACGTACTGCGCCGACTCAAAATAATCGCCGCTTCCTCCCATCACCAATATCGAACTGAGTTCAAAAGCTTCATACAATTCCTCGATGCGGTCCACCAGCGGCGTGATGGGTTCTTTGTCAGCATGAATTAAAGCCTGCATACGAGCATCACGAATCATGAAATTGCTGGCCGAAGTGTCTTCATCGATTAGCAACACTTTTGCACCCGATTCCATAGCTTCCAGAATATTGGCCGCCTGGGACGTAGAACCGCTGGCTGAGGCGGTAGAAAATTTGCATGTATCGGGAACCAGCGGCAGATCGGTCATGAAACCTGATATATCGAGTTCATGCACCATCCGGCCATCTTCCGCGCGGATTTTCACCGCGGTGTGATCCGTAGCGCAGGTTTCGCGTCCGTCTCCAGGAATATGTGGATAGACCGCTGACTGCAAAGCGCATAGTAAAGTGCTTTTGCCATGAAACCCGCCGCCAACAATCAGGGTGATTCCCTGAGGAATCGCCATTCCGGCAACCTTTCCCCGATGGGGAAGCATAACTGTCTCTGTAAAATCACCTGGAGATTCAAATTCCACTGCCTTCCCTTTCAAAGGCAAATCGCTGACTCCAGACGCTCTTGGCAAATGGGATCCGTTCGCCACAAAAGCCGCCCAACGGTTTTTCCGTAACTGATCCTGCAATGCCTGATAATCTTCCAGAACCTCGATATGCCGGTACAATCGGGACAGGTCAAAGTGTTGCGATCGCAAAGCAGTCTCCCACATCATCGGCAAGACTTCGCGGAACATTGTAGCGGCCTCTTTCCCCAGAATGGTCCGACCCTGGGCCGGAAGGCCTGCGAAATGGATCACTTCAAGATCGTTTCTAGAAATAGTGAGGGAGCTTCGACGCAAGATTTTTTGACTGGGAAACTGAATGCTGATCTGCCCGCTTTTGCCCGAACCCCTTGAACGGAATTTACTGGCTTCGATAGTCTGGCGTAAACTACGCAAAAGAAAATCTTCCACTGCCAATCGGCGTAAGGAAGAGGAATAACAATCTGGTGGGATTTCCAACGCTTGCAGGTTTATCTCTAACCCCAAACGCGAAGGCGCGGCAAAAGGATCGCCTTGCACATGGTGGAACGTCAGCGTGAATGGATCATAATTCCAGACCGTCCCCTGCAAACACTTATAGGCCTTGTAGCCTTTACTCTGTAAACCTTCAAGAAGCGTTATCAGTTCGTGAGGGATAGCAATAGGCATTTTATTGCGTGTACTGACCGGCAAAACCCTGACTGGAGATCCCGACCGGCAAATAAGATTTTGCGATTTGAGCAACTTCGTCACGGTAAGACAACCGCATCGCTTGCGGTGAAACCTTGTTAATCGCCTGAGCCAGGGAAGTTTTCAGTGTCCGGGAACCGTCGGGAGTTCCATCGCCTTGAATGAAATGGTCGATCACCACAGCCGTTGCACCACTTTGGGCGAGCAGGGAGAAGAATCGATGGGCATCCTGTAAAGGATACAGCGGCGAAAGGCAAGCGACCACCGAAACTCCCGCTTTCGAGAACTCTTTCAAGGCACGGATTCGATCCTCCAGCGAACAAGGGGGCTGAGGCAATCCCGTTAAGCAATCACGATCACCCTCAATACTGAGGTGCACCCGCAAACGGCAAAGACCCGCCAGGGTATGAATGAGTGGCAAATCCTCCAGGATCAATGCGGTATGAGTTTGCAGGATGAGTTCATCGGGCGGATACGTCTGCATCACTTCCAAAAGTCGACGCGTGATCCGGAACTTCGTTTCCAAAGGTTGCCAGGGATCCGTAGAGCTGGAAAGAAAAATACTAAAAGGGTGTCCACGCCCACGAGCCCAGGACTTTTCGCGCGGGCAGGTTTTGGCATACACGTCCGGAGCGTTTCGTTTGACATCAACAAAACGTCCCCATTCGCGGCCGCGAGTGAGCCACGGGTTGAATCGGACATAACAGCCCACCCCACAGGACGAGCGACCGAACCCGCACCCAATGTACGGGTTCAGCGAATGCGAGCAAACGGATTTCAAATAACCCGAGGTTCGGGTAAGTACAGATTTTGACTCAATTTGGGAGATGTCCACAAACCGGCTCTATGAAAGGGAGAACAGCCTAAGGAACATTGGAAATATGATTCTCAATGCTGTCTTTTTTCCACCATTCGCCCCATTTCACCGATGCTATTTTCTGCTCGAATTGGGGGCTCGGATGGTAATACACTTCAAATCCTCCATAGCCATCCTTACTTGGCGGAATTTTGGCCCACTGGTTGGGAGGAAAATCCTCCAGGTCCAGTATCCACACCTTTTTACCATCTGTTTTTTTGATGATGAGATAACCCCAATCCTGACCGTAGCGGAAATCTCCAAATAAACTGACCGCCCTTCCTGCAGGCCCGTCCAATGTCATTTCATACCGGCCCAGACAATAAAACAAGCGGAAATCGCGAAGGTCAGGGATGTCCTTATCGCCATCAATGTAAAACAACCCGTCGCATCGCTGATCGAACCTGCCATCAACCCCCATGTAAAAAGGCTGTTTGTTAAGCACCAATTCTCCTTTAGGAGTGTAGATCCATTCACCCTTTTCGTTTTGACTCAATTCGCCAGGCTTGACGGGCCCCGCCTGGACTGAAGCCGCGAAGGCAACTATGAATAAGCAGAAAACTGCCACTTTGAAAGCTTTCATGATTAAGTCTCCTGAAAGGTAACGGGTTAGAAAACTTCCTCCTCCCATATAAATATTGTGCGGGATAGAACCTAAGGATGGCAACTGAAATTTTCCAGATTAGCTTTAAACAAACTTTGGGCTGTTATTACCATTAAAAAGCAAAGTCAAACAATATAAACTCACGATCCATTAAAAAAACTCGTCCAATCTGGAATCATATTCAGAATTTTACTATTTTTAACCGTAAAATATTGCTATTAGAGAGTGATTCTTAAAAGTTTGCTCTGTAATAGTCACAATAAATTTTCAATCAATTTAATTAGCTTTTTCGGGTATTAATATCCTTTGGTTTATTGCCAACCCTACTATTAACAGAACTTTCCTTTGACAAAAGCCCTTCAACATTTTCCAGGGGCCCGTAGCAATACCGGTCTATTGAGCTAGAATTAGGCCCACCTACTTCAAACAAAACTCTTGAATTCACGGCAACTATTGAGGATAGTCTAAATTGGCAGTCGACTTAATAATTTGCTTTTCGTAATGAATCGTTTCCAGATTCTTCTCGTTCAACCTTTTCAATCTTTTTGAACTTCTCATAACCCAGCGATGAAACAAGCCACTCCCTTAGCAGGCTTAGCCATTTTCAATATTGTGGTTGCCTTCATGTCGAACTGGTACCTGATGACCACCATCGGTCCCGGATTTCAGACTGACGCCTTGTTCGCTGGGGTGACGATTCCCAATTTGTTAACCGTCATTCTTTCCAGTTCCCTATCGAATATTCTGGTTCCTATTCTGTCTAATGAAACAAAGGACTCACGCGACAAACTGGCATGGACCTTTTTCTTTGGGGTCGGCCTCGTGTTTGCGATTATCGTTTCATTCTTGATGTTAACAGCTCCCCTTTGGGTTCCGTGGATCACTCCCGGATTTTCCAAAGAGGGTCAGGAACTCACATTGAGCCTGCTTTGGATACAACTGCCATGTGCCATGATGACGGGTTTGGCCACGGTATTGATGGCCACATATTTTTCCAAAGAGGAATTTATTTCGGGCGAATGGCGAGCCAGCGTGGCGGCTTTGGTCGGATTGATGTTTATGGTTTGGTCCCTCCCCCACTGGGGAATTTATGCCGCGGCGTGGACCCTTCTATTACGGGTTACCATTCACGCTCTCCTTTTATTTCCCGTACTCGGCAAATTTCATCCACCTGACTGGAAAAACCAGGCGGTTAAGGATGCCTGGAACCGGCTTCGCCCCATTCTATTGGGTACCAGTTACTATAAAACCGATATTCTGGTGGATCGATTACTGGCGTCTCTCGTACCGAGCGGTGGGCTTTCACTAATTCACCTGGCCCAGCAAATTTACGAGTTAGCCCAACAGGCTGTGAGCAAATCCCTGATCAATCCCGTCATTCCCAAACTTTCCAAACATGCGAAAGCAAAATCATGGGCGGATTTTTATAAAATTGGCTTGACCCGCTCTACAGGAATTTTTTGTTTTTCCCTGTTCTGCTGGTGTATCCTCATTGTGGCTGGAGAACCTGTCCTGTCCACCGTTTTCGGATTCGGGAACTTCAAGTCTGGAGACATCCATACTTTATGGTGGCTTTTGATACTAATGGGCGGGCGCTTCATCGGCAGATGCACCGCCCAAACGTTTTCACTCCTGTTTTATTCCAGGGGCAATACCGTGACACCCACCTGGATCGGCTCCATTGGGTACACGATTGGAATCGGCTTACGGCTCGTCCTGTTTTACCTGTACGGAATCGAAGGGCTCGCTATAGCTATGGGAGCGCAGTCCCTGTTCAATCTTTTATTATTTATTGTCTCTACTCAAAGACAAAAGAAAAAGGATTTCATCACAACCCATGCTTAAGGCTCCAAACAATCCTATCGTAATTTTGGGCATGCACCGGTCAGGGACCACTCTGCTCACGCAAATCCTGTCCGGACTGGGTGTTTTTATGGGAGAGAATCTTAGCAAGCATCACGAATCCCAGTATTTTAACGAGACCAACGACTGGATCCTTCAAATTGCTCACGGATCCTGGGATTATCCCAAACCACTTTTCCACCTGCTGGAAGAACCCGGTACCCGCAAAAAGGTTGTCGATGGTTTAACGCAGAAAATCAATTCAATGAAGTTTCGCCTGTCTTATGTGGGCCTTCAAAACCTCAGTCAATTCTACGGAAGCCATTTACCAAACTGGGGATGGAAAGACCCCCGAACCACTCTCACCTGGCCCCTTTGGCGGGACATGTTTCCGGATGCACGGTTCATATACATAGCCCGTAACGGTGTCGATGTCGCACAAAGCCTGTTCACACGCGAATCCAAACGGCTGGGAAACATTCAGGACCCTTATTACTCTTTAAGATGCACTTCCCTGAACCGTGCTTTTGAGGTCTGGGAGGAATACAATTCATTCTTTTTTGACAGCCTGGAACAAAACCCGGATCTCTCTTATTTCCAATTTCGGTACGAAGATTTTCTGGCCGACCCCAAACCGATACTGAGCGACTTGCTGGGTTTTATCGGCTTGAATGCATTGGACACAGAGGTTCAAAATCAAATTGACTCCATCGACGTCAAACGCGCTTATTCGTTTTCAGGCAACCCTGAATTGCAAGGGTTTTACCAGGAAATCAAGGATCGGCCCATGATGCGAAAACTGAACTACAATCAAATCGAAAGTTGACTCACGTGGCGCGTTCTATTTTATTCCTGATACCCTGCGCCCGTTTGGTCTATTCTGCGGTATTCAGAGTTTACGATTACCTCCCCTATCTGGAACGGGCCGGTTACCGTTATAAATTGGTTAATTATCGAAGTCCTCTTCTCCATGATTGGCTATATCTTAAAGGCGGAGTGGATACCTTCTGGAACAGGAAAAATCACAGCATCTACATCGAACAGCTTTACTCTTTGTTCAAAATGGCTTATGTGCTGGTCATTGCGAAACGTTATGATATTGTTTTCATTCAAAAAGCCACACCTCCCGCCTGGTTTGTTGCTTTTCTAAAGTTCATTCATCCCCGAATCATATTTGATCTGGATGACGCCGTTTTTTTGACCCAGCCAAGGCCCACCCGGTATTTGATCAAAAATGCCAATGCCGTTATATCCGGAAGCCATTTTCTTGAAACCTACTGCAAATCCCTGAATCCAGGCACCCACCTGTTACCCACCCCTGTGGAAACAAGCGATTTTCCAAACTTTTCCAGAGAAAGAAAAGAACGATCCTCCCCAGTCAATATTGGCTGGGTGGGAACCTTGAACAATCTTCATTACCTGCAACTATTGGAAGAGCCTCTAAAAAATCTGGCCAATCGGTTTCCAGACAGAATTCAACTGACTCTTATCGGCCACACTCATCAAAAAGAGGAACTGCAATCCCGTTTTTCCTATGTGAACCTGGATCTCCAACCGGCAAAGGATCCTCAACACATTTTTGAATTACTCCGGGATATAGATATTGGGGTCATGCCATTGCAGGATGGTGATTGGGAACGCGGTAAATGTGCGTCCAAAGCCTTGCTGTACATGGCCGCGAGCGTTCCTGTGGTTTGTAGTGCTGTAGGAGAAAACTGCTATGTTATCGAGGACGGGATCAATGGTTTTCTGGCGGTGACCCCTGAAGAGTGGGAAAGCAAACTTTCCCTGTTGATTGAGAATATTAGCACCCGTCAACAACTCGGTGAAAAGGGACGAATAACTGTTGAAAAAAATTATTCCACAAAAGTCTGCTTTAAAAAACTTCATGAAGTGGTTTTATCGAATGTTCAGGCTATGAAATAAATCGGTATTTATGATTAAACTCAATCCCTGTGTATCAAAGATTGGTCAATCAGCCTCTCCCATTGTTTGGCCAATCTTTGAACGTTTAGCCACAGATTGATTTCTTTTGCGCGGGATGAAAAACTCTGCCTGAGATCGGAGTCTTCCATCAAATCCGATAAAGCCGAAGTCAAGCCCTCAACATCTTCCGGGGGCACCAACAAGCCATCCACTCCCGGTCTGACGATTTCGGAAGGACTGCTCGGGCAATCGAAACTCACCACCGGAAGACCGCAAGCCTTGGCTTCGCACAAAACGTTAACAAATCCCTCGTGCCGCGAGGGAAGAACGAACAGGTCGGATTGCATCAACATAGGAAAAGGGTTTTGAATCAATCCTGGAAAGAATACCTGGCCCTGCAAACCCAGTTCATCTCTAAGAGCGACCAAATTACTATGGGACGGCCCTTCGCCGAAAATAAAAACCTGCCAGTCATTGAACCGACCAAAAATGGGTTTTAACGATCTTAGAAGCAGATCAAAGCCCTTTTGTGGTACCAATCGCCCCATTCCTATAAGGTGCTTTTTTTTTGAATCCCAATCCTCAGGAGGATCAAAATCAACGTTTTCTAAATCGAGGGGTTGAACCGGGTTATAAATCACTTGTCGTTTTTCAGGCGGGAGCCAATCAAAAAACCGGTCCACGCCATTGCTCACACTGATCACCTTGTGTGCTTTGCGATATGTTTTCGAACGCAAGGTTTCCCAAATCCAGCCCACGCGATGCATGGTAGGATCGTTTCCCTCGCGGACAAAAACAGGGACACTCAATCCCCTGCAAGCCAAAAGGGTTTGTACGTTGATTTCTACTAAAAACGAAATGACCAAATCAGGTTTGGAGGCTATTATGTTTTTGCGAAGAATCCGGATTCGCCTGTAGTTGTCCCATACCCTTTGCCAGGTTTCGGGAGAACGTTTTTCCAGATCCAGCGTAATAATTTTCACATCCGGATGCAGAGTATAAAAAGAAGGGGCAGAATCAAAAGACAGCAAGGTGATCGATTTGCCCTGCCCAGCCCAATGATTGGCTAGAATACTCAATACCCTTTGCGCCCCACCGGCCAGCATGGATCGAATAACAAAAGTGATATTCATTTACGGATTGAGGTGTTTGTGTTTTTAAAAACAGTTAATTTCTGTAAAATATGATGCGTACAAGATTCTCGAAAGGATGACCCATTCACCCTTGATATGCAAGATTTTCCAGACTCACATATTGATACCATTAAAAAACTTGCCAAGAAAGGCTATGAAACCCCTTTTGTCGTGGGGGGAACGATCCGTGATCTGGTTTTGAACAGGCCTTTTACCGATATCGATATCGCTATGGACCGGGCGGCAGAGTTTGCCAAAAAATTCGCAGAACTAATCGGAAAAAAAGCTGTAGTTCTGGACAACACCCCCAAACGGGAAACCATTCGTGTTCCCATACTAAAAAATCTCTTTTTTGATTTCACTCAGCTTCAGGGTGAAAACATTCATGAAGACCTTCAGAAACGAGACTTCACTATCAACGCCTTGGCCCTTAGCCTGGATAACTTTCAATACAATTCGTCAAATTTTGTCGATCCATTAAATGGATTGAGAGACTTAAAAGATAAAATCCTTCGCGTCGCTAGCGACTCCGCCTTTACCAGCGACCCGCTCAGGATGTTGCGTGCCTTTCGCTTTTCTGCAGGTTTGAATTTCCAGATTCATCCGGAAACTTTATCCCTGATCCATCAACAATGCGAATCGATTCAAAGAGTATCTTCTGAGAGAATCATTCACGAATTGAGGTTGCTTCTACAGGCTCCTTGCAATGATTCTTTTCTGAAAACATGGATGGAATCCGGATTGTTGAAGTCTATTTTTCCTGAATTCGATTTCAGCTCAAAATTCGAGGAAGGAACTCTTAAAACTTTCCGCTTTTTGGAGGGCCTGTTTTTCAATCCGAAAACTATTTCTGAAAAGCAGGAGCTGTTGCAAGCTTTAAGGAACCCTTCTTTGCTTTACCTCAGTAGATTCACAGCTTTATTCCTTGATCTTATACCCATCAGAAGGATTTCCAAGTCACCACAACCCAGGCGAAAAAAACAATTATCCATAGCAGGAACCGCTTTAAAGCGCCTGCGTGCGAGCAACAAGGAAATCAAATTCGTCGAAAACCTGGTGCGGGTTTATATTGAAGCCCGCCTGAGTCGCCTGGAGTTTTTAAACTCAGAAAACTATGAAGAGGATGCATTTCAGTTCCTTTATCAGTTTGGAGAGGAAACCATTCCCGGACTCTGCCTTTACCTTGCCCGCCAAAACGTGGAAAAAGCTGAATCTACAATCACCCAGCAAACACTGGAAAGGGTAAGAACACTGATCGATTTTTATATCGAAAAAGTGCTTCCGCAACGACAGCAACCGCCTCTGATGAACGGAAGGGATCTTATGAAAAAGTTTAATCTACCCGCGTCAAAATCGTTAAATCATTTAATAAGGAAAATTGAGTCCGCGCAGGCTCTGGGAATCATAAACACTTCCCAAGACGCTGAAGAATATGTTAAAAAGCTCATCCACCCAGACAATCCTGAGAGGAGGCCATGAATATTAATTATAACAACAGCGAATGGAACCGAAAACCGGTCATCATTGGCGAAACCGATATCGATACATCGCAAACCGTCAAAATACTGATCGGATTTCATGGGGCTGATTCAACCCCGGAAAACATGCTAATCCACGGCAACAAGCTGGAAGTGCCCAATGCCATGTTGGCATTTCCAAGGGGTCCGATTGATGCAGGGAAAGGACTCTGGAGTTGGTGGAGGGACGGCCCCGGACAGGTAGATACCGTTGCCACTTTTCTGGAAAGCACGGGACAGGATATTCAATCTGCGCGGGACCTTGCAGATGAAAGAGGGTTCACGCAATACGAAACAATCCTTTGGGGCTTCTCACAGGGAGCCGCCGCGGCACTGGTTTATGCTTTGCTGGGGTCCCATCCCGTAAATCGTGTGGGGTCCATATGCGGATTTTTACCTGAACTGCCCCCTTCCAGCGAAACCCGTGAAAATCTGGCACGTATTTATGGGGTTTTTGGCGAAAACGACCCTGTGGTGCCGGATTTCCTTGCGGAGTTTGCTTTGGAAGAGATGCAAACCAAAGGCCACGATACCCAAATCATCAAGTCACCTCAAGGGCATGAAGTGACCCCCGAAAACCTCCAACAATTGAGCGCCTTTTTTTCCAAATAACGCCTGTTTAACAAACCCATTCTGGCAACATTCGAGTGTTGACATGCTTTCAGGATTTGCTATGCTTTGATAACATTTATATACCTGATTCAGAAAAAGGGAAGACGGTGAAAATCCGTCGCGGGCCCGCCGCTGTGACCGGGGACGAATCCTTCTAAATCCACTGTTGTTCAAACGGGAAGGAGAAGGTGGTAGGTTGATCCGGGAGCCAGAAGACCTTTCTGATGAAGACTCACTTGCTTTTCGGGGAACAAGAGGTGAAGTGAAATGATTACCTTTTCCTCGGAAAAGGTTTTTTTTTGCCTGCCTTTTCCCCTAATATTCCGGGGGTTTTTTTTGTTTAATAAGTCTTTATTTTTGTGGCTGATTACATTTTGGTGCGGATGGGTTTTACTGGGAGAGGAGTCAAACGCCTATGCGAATTCAACTGACGATTCACCAAAACGAATCATTTCGATGTCGCCTGCCATCACCGAAATTCTTTTTGAACTGAGACAAGAGCATCGTCTGGTAGGAGTCACCGAATTTTGCGAATATCCCAAAGCCGCCAAATCCTTTCCGAATGTCGGGGGCATCCTGAACCCGAATATCGAAACGGTTTTGACATTAAAACCCGACCTTATCATTCATCAACACGACAGCGTAACGGTGGAGAAGCATGCCAAAAACCTTGGAATCGCCACCCTTTCATTGAACCTGACGACTCTGGATCATATTCTTAAATCCATAAAAATCATTGGCAAAAACCTTCGCGTTGTTTCTCAAGCGAAATCCCTCTCCGCCCGCTTAAGCAAGGGGATCGAATATTTTAAATCGCGTTTGAAAGACCGTCCCCGGAGACGCGTGTTTCTGATCTTTGACGATAGCCAAAAAGGAATGCGCGATATTTATGCCATCGGCAAAGGAACTTTTCTCGACGAGCTTTTAACCTTGGCTGGCGGCGAAAACATATTGAGTCCCTCGATGGTGTTGTATCCGAAAGTATCGAAAGAATATGTAATCGCCCAATCTCCTGAGGTGATCATAGAAATCAATCCCAGGAAGGAGCCACCCCAAAAGGACCGCGAATCGAGTAAACGTGAATGGCAACGTTTTCCCACAGTCTCTGCGGTTAAGAATAACGAAATTCACTTTATCGGGGCGGATCATTTAATGATTCCCGGTCCACGAGTACTACTTACGGTGAAACAACTGGCGATGGCTCTGCATCCTGACTTATTCGAAAGCACCGTAGGAGTTTCGCAATGAGCTCTACCACAGCGAACATCCAAATGGATACCAAGGATTCCTCCGTTTGCTTTCGGGTCATCAATTTGTCTTTTTTCTATGGAGAGACACCTATTTTAAAAGATCTTTCATTCGATCTACCACCAGGGGAAATCACCGGAGTGATCGGTCCCAACGGATCGGGAAAGTCCACGTTACTGAAATCTCTGGGCGGCATTTTACCGGCTCCCAAAAATTCTATTTTCCTTCAAGGAATGGATATCGGGGATTACAAAAAAAAATCGCTGGCCAAAATCCTTTGCTGGATTCCCCAAGAGAACCCTATGGTGTTTTCATTTCTGGTCAAGGAAGTGGTCATGATGGGCCGCCATCCTTACTTGTCCGCGCTTAAGTTTGAGGATGAAACAGATCACCAAATCGCCCGGCAGGCGATGCAATGGACCGAAACCGAAATGTTTTCGGAGCGGCTGTTCAATCAAATCAGTAGCGGAGAAAAGCAAAGGGTTATGGTCGCAAGCGCTATCGCTCAGGAGCCGGAAGTGATGTTACTGGATGAACCGACCTCGGCATTGGACATCAAATTTCAACTGGAAATTTTGAACATATTGAAACGTTTGAATAAAGAAACCGGTCTATCACTTGTTTTGGCCATTCACGATTTGCACCTGGCCTCAAAGTATTGCGACCAGCTCCTGCTACTTAAAGGCGGGAAACTTGTTGCCAATGGAACACCCGAGGAGGTGTTAAAAAAAGAAATTCTGGAAGAGGTGTATGAAGTCGAGGTAAAAATCATTCCCAATCCGGACGACGGCAGTTTGCTGGTCTCGCCGGTGTTTCCGAACAGTTGAGGGACTCTATTTAAGATGAATAAAAAAAGATATTTTATGACCCTCGGCTGGTTCTTCCTGTTTCTGCTCGTCACACTGCTTGTGACTCCTATGATTGGTACCACTTCTATCAGTCTGGGCAAGGCTTTTTCCAACGAAATCCCGTTTAATGAAAACGTCGATGCCAACATATTATTTATCGTGCGGTTACCACGCATCCTGTTAGCCGCGGTGGTGGGCTCGGCCCTGGCTGCGTCGGGGTCCGTCTTTCAAGCCATTCTCAGGAACGACCTGGCGGCTCCGATCACACTGGGGGTTTCCGGGGGAGCGGCTTTGGGTGCGGTGATAGCGATTCGCCTGGAATTGGACACCTGGTTCTGGGGTCTTGCACCGATATCCATATGCGCGTTCATCGGTTCGTTGTCCGCTTTGGCCCTGGTCTTTAGTCTGGTTCGCGTGAGGTATCGTGAACTGCCTACATCTTATTTATTGCTGGCGGGAGTGACGGTTAATTTTTTCTTTGCTTCATTGGTCATGCTCGTGAACTACCTGTCCAACATCACCCAGTCCTTTCAAATCGTGCGATGGTTGATGGGCGGATTGGACATCACCGATTACCAAATCATCATCTCTATTTTGCCGATGGTTCTAATTGGAATAGCCATCCTTCTATACTTTGCCCGCGATTTCAACCTGGTGAGTTTCGGTTCCGAACCGGCCATGAGCCGGGGAGTGGACGTGATGAAAGTGCAAGTCACCGGTTTGGTTTCGGCGTCCCTAATCACCGGTGCCACGGTAGCGGTGAGCGGCCCTATCGGGTTTGTGGGACTCATTGTTCCACATATTGTGCGATTGATGATCGGGCCCGACCACCGTTTACTCATTCCCTGTTGTTTATTTTTCGGTGCCAGTTTCATGATCATTTGCGACACCCTGGCAAGAACCTTATTAGCGCCCACAGAAATTCCGGTGGGTGTGATCACAGCAATCCTGGGCGGGCCCTTTTTTCTTTGGCTCCTTCAGAGGCAACGGTAAGGGGCGAATTTATGAAGGCCAAAACATTAATGATTCAAGGCACCGGTTCCGGAGTTGGCAAAAGCCTGATCACCGCCGCGTTTTGCAGATGGTTTTACAAGCAGGGCTGGCGCGTTGCTCCTTATAAAGCGCAAAATATGTCGCTGAATTCTTTCATCACTGAAGACGGGGGAGAAATGGGCCGAGCGCAAGTTTATCAAGCGGAAGCTTGCGGAATCAAACCGCATGTTTCGATGAACCCGGTCCTGCTTAAACCCAGTGGAGACAACCAATCCCAGATCATCGTTATGGGAAAGGTTTCAGCCACGCAAAATGCAAAAGATTATTATCAGTTTCGAGGAAAGTATATTGATCAGGCCAAAGGCGCACTTGATGACTTGCGAAACCAATACGAGATCGTGGTGCTGGAAGGCGCAGGAAGCCCTGCGGAGATCAATCTGAAGTCTTTTGATTTTGTAAATATGTACATGGCCGAACACGCTGAGGCCCCGGTGATATTGGTCGGGGATATTGATCGCGGTGGTGTGTTCGCATGGATCAAGGGAACCTACGATTTGCTGGAACCGCATGAACAAAAACGTGTGTGCGGCATCATCATCAACAAGTTTCGAGGTGATATCGATTTGTTAAAGCCGGGACTGAAAATGCTGGAGGATTTGATACACAAACCGGTTTTGGGGGTTCTGCCTTTTTTCAGAGACCTGTATGTCGATGAAGAAGACACACTACCGGACTGGACTCTTTCGGATCAAAACACTCATCCGGACGCTTTGCAAATTGCCATATTGCGTCTTCCACGCATTTCCAATTTCACCGATTTCGCCCCATTAATACACGACCCCAATCTGAAAGTCAGCTTCATTTGGCATCCGTTGCAATTGAATCGCCCGCACATCATCATCATACCCGGAAGCAAGAATACTCTGGAAGACCTGGCCTTCCTGAAATCGCAGGGACTGGATAAAAGCCTGTTGCAATGCCATCGCGAGGGAGCAAGCATTTGGGGAATTTGCGCCGGATTCCAGATGATGGGACAACGCATTTGCGATCCCAAAAAAGTTGAAAGCCAAAGGCTAGAAATGCAAGGCCTGGGCTTTTTCGACGTTTCCACCGAATTGAAAGCTCAAAAAACCACTCGCCAGGTTCACTGCAAAACTACAGGCAATACATGGCTACCCGATGGATTGGCGGTCGAAGGGTATGAAATTCACATGGGATCGAATCATTACCATTCCAATTACACCCATCTTTTCGATTCGGATAAAAGAGAACAATCTTACGACCTGGGCATAGTTAATGAGGAAGGGTCTTTAATCGGAACATATCTACACGGCTTCCTGGACAACAAGGATTTCAGAAATTCTCTCTTCAACAATATTCGCAGAAAAAACGGATTGCCCCTTCAGCCAACGGGATTCGACTACCAGGCCCTGCGAAATAACAGCCTGGACCGTTTGGGAAAAATGATTGAGGACCATCTGGACATGAATATTATTCAAACAGCAATGGGAATTTCTCCCAAACCGGTTTCTCTGGAACAAGGAAATTTCAGAGCATGAAACTTCTCGCTTTTTTAAATTTGAATTACTGGACAGGCCTGGATAAAGCTTTGGCTTTATCTCTGGCACTGCATGTAATCGTCATTTCGGGAATTTCGCCTTTTCTTAAATCATCTGCGGATTTGCCAAAAAAGCCGGACGTTATCAAAGTTCAATTCATTGAACTCAATTCCAAAAAGAGGGACGAAATAAAAGCGAAACCCCTTGTTGAAAAGAAACTACGGCAAGTTGCCAAAAGCACACCTTTAGAGCCTAAAGCGATCAAAAGCCAACCTGTCCTCGTGGAAGCAAGTTCCAATACGGTTCCTGATATCCAGCCAAAGACTGTGGCAAGACCCAAAAACAATCCAAACCCATTAAGGAACGTTTCTCCCAAATTTCCCCGAAACAAGCAACTGGAACCGGTAAAACTTGATCGTGCCAAACCTGTCCAAATGGACCCGATGATTGAGACAACGATACCTGATGCGGATCCCATAAAGGTCAGGGCAAACCAACAGCCCATCAAACATGATAATCAACCAAAGGCCATCGAAGAGAACTTTCGTGCATTTAAAATTCAAACAGCTTTACTAACACCCACCACCAGATCCAAAACAATTACTAATAGTGATTCTAGCAACGCAGGTTCCATAAAACCCCGGGCGGTTAACAAAACTGCAGAATCCATTTCTTCAAAGCCCTTATCCCATGATTTGAAAGCACCCATTAATGAAGTGTCGTCAATGGAAGGAAACAGTATCAGCCTCAATCACACTGTTTCCAGGGGCACGATAAAAACACGTGCGATTTCCAGGTTGAATGACACCAAAGGGATCAATCCCGTTTCCTTAAAAAGCAGAAACTTTTTGAGGGCCTCCAAACCTGCGCAGGAAAAGAATATTCGGGTAGCTTCTTTGAATTTGTCCAAGCATCCCCAAAGGAAACCCTTGATTAAAGGCAAAGATTCGCCCGTTGCTCAAGACATAGAAACTCATCAAACTATTTCAGATTCATTAAAACCTAAAAAAGTAAAACCGGCTTCTTTCGCATTGAATCCTCCAACGCAAGTTTTTCCTAAACCCAACAGTAATATATCTGCCCCGGTTTCTCCCAAAAATGTTGATCGATTAAAGAAGTTTCCCCTAAGGGCTTCAGCTCACCAAGTCGTAACTGTGGCCCCTTCACAAACTGAGGCAACAATTTCATCAAAACCGAAACCCGTTTCCCAGTTTAACAAAGACCAGAAACCCTTGACACATATTAAGCCAGTCAAACCCCTGGGTCACCCAAAGGTTTTCAAAAGAATAGGATCTTCCATCGCGCCGTCGCACCAGATAGCAAAACCACAAAAAGTCCGCCCTCATACCGCAAAAAATATAAATCCTGTGAAACCCGTCCAATTTGCACATCATGTTACGAGTATTCAATCGGCAAATGTATTTAACGGGGATACGATTGGGAATCCCTTGAAAACCAAAAATAAGGAAGCGGTTTCAAGGGAAAAGGTTTTAGCCGCAATTGAGCCCATTCCCTCGGCTCCTTTGCGGAAAACAAATTTTAATCCGGAAAAATCCAAACATGCCCTTTCAGCTTCCCTGGGACGGAGTAATCCATCACCATCCAGGAAGAACAATATTTCGGAGGGTGAAAAGCGGGCTGTGCATCAACAGTTCACGCATGAGGTTCGTTCCAGAATCGCTAAAACCCAATATTTTCCCAAGCGGGCTCGTGAACGAGGATGGGAAGGGAACCCGGTGTTAAAATTTACTTTAGATAAAAAGGGCAATCTATTAAATTATGTATTAGCCAAATCTTCGAGTTATCCTATACTGGATGAAGCGGCTATCGAGACTTTAAAAGAGGCCGCCCCTTTTCCTGAAATTCCTGAAATATTGCAACTGGACACTATAAAGTTTAAACTTCCTATTTCATATATTCTGGAAAAACAATGACCACCCTAAAGATGCTACGATCACTGTTATCATTACTTTTTATAATTTTATTGTCTCCCGCACTTTCTTATGCGGAAATCCACAAGATCGATTCGGATTTTGATGGCAAAATCGACCAATGGCTTTATTTGTCTCCTGAACCGGAGAATAAAAAATTGAAGGTGGAATTTGATAAAGACGCCGACGGTATCATCGATCAAAGGGATATCTACAATGGCAACGAAAATGCCGTCGAAGTTCAATTCGACCAGAACAAAGATGGCACAATGGATCGTTTCCAGTTCTATTCGGAGTTGGGGAAACTTGAAAAAGTCACTAAAGACACCAAGTTCGATGGGAACATTGATTTATTTGAATATTTTAACGAGCAGGAAAAAGTAATCCGCATTGAGTCCGATGCAAATGGCGATTCCAAAGTCGACAACGCTCAATTCTTTGACGAAAATGAAAAATTGGTTCGCATCGAATCGGATACCGATTTCAACGGCACTCCCGATAGCTGGGAGTTTTACAATCCGGATCAAACCTTAAAGTCGGCAGCGTTTGACACAGATAAAGATGGCAAACCGGATCAATGGCAATTTTTCAAGACAGGGAATCAGTTGGAAAAAGTCTCCTACGATTCCAACGCAGACGGTAAGGAAGATCGCTGGGAAATTTATGATACGCCGGACCGGATATCCAGAATGGTAAGGGACCGCGATTTCGATGGTAAGGAAGACTATTGGGAATTGTTTGGCCCCGAAGGCACGGTCTCCGAAGCCAGTTTTGACAGAAACAAGGATGGGAAACCTGATATCTGGCAACATTACGATTCTGCAGGCAACATGACCAAAGTGGAAAGTGACCTCAATAAAGATGGCAAACCGGATCAATGGCAATATTACGACGCCTCCGGTAAATTAACGCGATTAGATATCGATTCCAACCATGACGGAAAAGTGGATCGTTCTATAGATAAATAAGATGGAGACCTTAATGAATTCACGTTTTTTCTTTTTGTTAGCTTTTAGTACTTTATTTCTTTATTCCTGCGGCGCTCCCAAACCAACCAAGCAGGTGCCGCTAGAATTCCAGGAAGGCCAACGCCAGTTTCATCGCGTTTGTTCCAACTGCCACAATTCGGATGCAATGGGTGGCCTCACTAAAGCGCCCAGCCTGATTGATGAAGAATTTCTTAAAGAAAACTATAGCGACGATGAAATCCGCGATACGATTTTGAATGGGAATGGTAAAATGCCGTCTCAAAAGAGCCAGTTTTCCGAGGAGCAAATCACGGAAATCATAAAATACCTGCGTTATTCCCAAAATGCCGCCGGGATTGAACCGGAAGAGGATATCGAGGACGAAGATTTAGAGGACGATGAGCCTGCGCCCAAAAATTCCTAAATCTAAGGGATTTCCCTTGTGGGATGGTATGGAGACCAGGCCCGCCATGCAAGGCGGGACCCTAAGGTATTTTTCTGTTATCTTGTGCTTGATTGTTGTCGTACTTACAAAAACGGTCCCGGCAAAGGCCTTTAATGACGACTCTTCCGACGACAGCCAACCCGGCAATTTGATCCGGACCCAATGTGACGACGGGCGAACCATTGTCGACACACCTAGACTACGATATTCCTGTTCGGGCGATAAAGCTTATATCGATCGAATCCGTGGTTACCTGTTCAAGAATGGAAAACAGGTCAGTGATGAACCGATACTCGATTTCAAATTGTCCAGATCTGGAAATTTATTCTATCGAAGTCAAATCGGAAATTTTTTATATGACGAACAAGGGCCGCTTCCAAGCAGTCGGTCTGGAGTGGTGGCGTATTGGGTTTCTTCTTCAGGTGATGTGTTGTACTTTACTCAAAACCGGCGCCTGTATAAAAATGGCAGGCGGCAAGCCAATGGTTCTTCAATAATTCCGCTCATTCGTTCAAATACCATTGCGCCTCCTCCCTTTCAGGCGGTCAATCAAAACCCAAAATTTTCACGGAATGGAAAAGCAGTTTATATTAACGACAATCAAACTCTTTATATAGACGGTAAAAAAATCACTGGAACCACCATTCAGGTATCCTCGTTCAAGGTCGATTCCGAAGGCAACGTTTATTATCTCGATACCCAGAGCCGACTTTATAAAAATAACAAAAAGATTTATTCTGGCCGATTCAAAATCATTCAATTCGAGATCAACTTCCAGGGCAAGTTGGCGTATCGGGTCAATGCCATCAATAACAACCTGTTTTTTGATGGCAAAAGAATGTCGGCCGGAGCCAACAAAATCATTGGGTTCCAGTTTGACCCCGATGGAACGATCCTCTATGAAGACGCCCTTGGGCGCTTGTGGAGCCAGGGAAAGCGTATCGTTTATTAATGGGCTGAAAGCACCTTGACAGGGTTTTGCTTTTTAGCTAGATTGGCGCCTTGATATCAACCAACTCATAACCTTAAATCACTTCGGAGAACCGGTACATGTCCACTCAGGAAAGTTATATTCAAAACCTGTTTGCTTCCCGTTTGGGAGGCAATAAATTTGGCAAAGACACCACGATCTATAAATTCGAAAAGATCAAACGGGCCAAGCGCGCCGCTTTGGAGGCCAACCCCGGAAAGGAACTTTTCGATATGGGTGTCGGCGAGCCGGATGAAATGGCTTTTCCTGAAGTGGTCAAGGCGCTTCAACTGGAAGCGGAAAAACTCGAGAACCGGGGCTATACCGATAACGGTATCGATGAATTCAAACAGGCCGCTGTGGATTACATGGACAATGTGTTTGGCGTGAAAGATCTGGACCCGGATAAACATGTCAACCACACCATCGGTTCAAAGCCCGGTCTGGCGATGACTCCGCTGATTTTCATCAATCCCGGAGACGTGATCCTCATGACTGTACCAGGCTACCCTGTAATGGGAACGCACAGCCAGTACGTGGGTGGCGAAGTGGTGAATCTGGAATTGACTGAGGAAAACAATTTTTTGCCGGACCTTAAAAGCATCGCTCCTGAAATTTTAAAGCGAGCTAAAATTCTTTTGCTCAATTATCCCAACAATCCGACCGGGGCCAATGCCACTCCTGAATTTTATGAGGAAGTAGTGGCGTTTGCCAAAGCCAATGAACTGGTGGTGATCCAGGATGCGGCCTATTCAGCCCTGACTTACGATGATAAAAAAACAAGTTTTCTGTCGACTCCGGGCGCAATGGATGTGGGTGTAGAATTTCATTCTCTTTCCAAGGCTTACAACATGACCGGTTGGCGTTTAGCTTTTATCGTAGGCAACGAACTCATTGTAAAAGGGCTGGCCCACGTTAAGGACAATATCGACTCCGGGCAATTTGCAGCGATTCAAAAAGCGGGTATCTATGCTCTGGAGCATCCGGAATTTACGGATAGAATAACAGAAAAATACAAACGCCGACTGGAGCTCCTGGTAGATGCTTTGAATTCCGTCGGATTCTCCGCCCGCATGCCCGGTGGCTCTTTTTTCCTTTATGTGAAAGCACCCAAAGGAATCAAAGGAGGAACCAAATTCAATTCTGCTGAGGATTTTTCACAGTACCTTATTACGGAACATCTCATATCTACAGTTCCCTGGGACAACGTCGGAGCTTTCGTCCGCTTTTCTGCAACTTTCGCGGCTAAGGATGAGGCGGACGAAAAGCGCATCATGGATGAAATTAAGGATCGCCTGTCTTCCGTCGATTTCGAATTTTAATTAGCCTGCTAGAATAGGAAGACCCCCGTGGCCATTGAAAACATCGCCTATATTGGCATTGGGTCCAATATGGAGGGGCCTCTGGAACAATGCGAAAAAGCCGTTTCGCTTTTGGAGGCGTCTCCTCATCTCGGCCTGACGAAAAAATCTTCCTTTTATGAAACCGAACCGGTGGGTCCTGTCGATCAGGATTGGTTTGTAAATGCGGTTGTGGAGGTTAAAACGTCCCTGAACCCATTCCACTTGCTCCATTTACTCAACATTCTTGAACAAGACATGGGCAGAACACGGGAGGAGCCCTGGGGACCCCGAATCATTGATCTGGATTTGCTGTTCTACGGAAATAGTTGCCTGAATACGGAACGATTGAAAATACCGCATCCGGAAATCGGCAACCGCCGATTCGTGCTGGAACCACTTGCGGAAATTACGAGTTCCTTCATTCACCCGCAATCCAACAAACCAATTGGCGAACTTTTGGCAGATCTGCCCGACACTCCCGTTTGCAAAAAGATTCCCGCTTCAAACCACCTTGCCTAATTCGATACGTTCTATATCGCCCAGAGCTTTCTCCATCAGGGGTTTCCAGGGGTATCGGGTCTCGTCCCGTTCAAGGTCGGGAATTTTACTACGGGTGACCGGCCTGGGTGGCATAAACACCGAACAACAATCAGGTTGTGGTTCGATACTGATCTCATAAGTTTCAATCCGCTTGGCTTGCTGGACAATATCCACTTTATCCGTTCCGATCAAGGGTCGAAAAACACTGGTCGTGCACAGGCCTGATACCGCCGCCAGGTTTTCCAGGGTTTGCGAAGCCACCTGGCCAATGGACTCACCGGTTACCAGCCCCAAATATCCCTTGCGCTGGGCTAGTTCCTGTGCAATCCGGTACATCATCCTGCGATAAAGCACCACGCGGTTCGAAGGATTGCAATGGTCGCGAATCGAAACCTGCAAATCTCCAAAAGGGACCACATACAAAATCCCTTGCCCTTGAAACCGGTTCAATTTTTTTGCCAGACGAAGGACCTTATCATACCCTCCCCTTCCAAGAAAGGCCTGGTTGTCAAAAAAAATGAAATGGCTCCGGCATCCCCTTTTAATAATATTGAAAGCGGCAACGGGACTATCAATGCCCCCGGACAACAGCGTGAGTACCTGCCCGGAAGATCCTACCGGCAATCCGCCGAGACCTGGAACCCGATTGTAAAAGGCCACCGTTCGTTCATGACCGATTTCCACTTCCAACTCAAATTCCGGATGAGTCAGGTCGACACGCAATCCCTTGTCATGAAGTTGCTTCATGATGCGCGAACCCACTTCATAGTTAAAATCGGGTGAAGAAATCGGGAACTTCTTGTTGGATCTTTGAGTTTTTACACAAAAAGGCAAATCAGATTTTTGCTCCAAAAGCGGCGCAATCCAATCGATGCCCATTTGGGCAATAATATCAGCGTCAGGCTCCACCTCGACACCTGAGCTCATTGACGCGATTCCCGGCACTCGGGCCAGATTGCGCAAACAGGTATCGATCTGGTCTGATTCCAGAACAATAAAAATTCTTCCACGTGGAGTGGAATAGCGCAAGCCCTCCATGCCCTTCAGTTGCTCTTTGATATTTTTCAGAAGTGCCGATTCGAAAAATTGACGGTTCTTACCCTTCAATCCGATTTCATCGTAACGGATGAGAACAATACGCGATGCTGTCATTTCGTCAATGTCCCTTGACGGAAGGTAGGATATAAAGCCTCATAGGCCGTTTTAAACTCCGTCAGAAACATCTCCACTTCCTCCAGTTTGTTTTGAGCGCCAAACGAAATCCGCAGACTGCAACGGGCTTCCTGTTTACTGCGACCAATGCCAGTAAGAATTCTCGAAGGCTCCCTGGAGTGAGCACTGCATGCGCTTCCCAAGCCCACATAAATCCCTTTTTGCTCGAGGTGGTGCAAGAGAACCTCTCCTTCCACAGGAGGAAAACTGAAATTGACGATATAGGGACTTCTTTGTGAAAAATCCAGTTCCACAGGAGTATTGAAGGTCAATTGCAATTCCGGATTTTCGCGTTCAAGATCTTTGAGACCGTTCACCAAACAAGCATTCAATTCCTTGGCTCTGTTTTCAAATTCGTTCCTGCGTTCCAAAGCCAGCTTTAATGCTGAGGTAAATCCAACTATCAAAGGAACGGGCAGGGTTCCGGAGCGCACTCCGTATTGCTGTTTGCCACCGTGAATTTGTGGTGTCAAGTCGAGCCGGGAGTCATAAATCAAAACGCCTATTCCTTTGGGTCCGTTAATTTTATGAGCCGATACCGAATACCCGCTGATACCATTCCATGTATTTGCAGTAATGGGTAGTTTGCCGACGCCTTGCACACCATCCAGAAAAAGTTTGGTCTGCGGACCCGTCTTGTTTAAGTCCGGTATCCAATGCGAAGGATTATTAATAGATCCTATTTCATTGTTCACATGAGATAAACAAAACAGGCGAACCTTGTTTTCCTTTAATACTCGAATACCTGAGGGTTGAAAGACCCCTTCCTTTTGAAATGGCTTTAAGTCGATCGCCTCATCCGTGTCATTCAACCAGTCTACCGTATCCAGAACGCTTGGATGTTCAAGGCCCGAACAGGCAACTCGCTTGCCGGGAAAACTGTACCCTTTCAAAAACAGATTATTCGACTCGCTTCCCCCGCTGGTAAAAACGATCCTGTGACTGGAAGGCAGGCATAATAGTTCGGATATCGTTTGTCGACACTCTTCAATCTTTTCGCTCGCATCCAGACCAATTTTATAAACCGTTCCGGAATTGGCGAAATCCTCCCGCATGGAAGTTTCCATCGCCTGAACGACTCGCGGGTCCATTGGAGTGGTGGCGGCGTTATCAAGATAAATCATTTTGGCAGTATTTTTTAAGCGGTGTAAGGAGGAATCAAATCCTGGTCGAGGCCTAATTGATCGACAATTCGGGCAACCATGAAATCAACCAGGTCTTCCACATTCTTGGGAAAATGGTAAAACCCGGGAGAAGCGGGCATGATGATGGCCCCTGCCCGGTCCAAAGTCAACATATTTTGCAGGTGAATCGAACTGAAAGGAGTTTCACGAGGTACCACGATGATCCGTTTTCTTTCTTTCAACATGACATCCGCCGCTCTCTCGATGAGTGAACCAGATACCCCCGCGGCAATCCGGCCCAGTGTTCCCATGCTGGCCGGCACGATCACCATGCCATCGGTGAGAAACGATCCGCTGGCAATAGAAACATTGATCCTGTTATTTTTATGAAGCACGACATGTGCCCCCGCGAAATAATCCGGGTCCAGATCCAGTTCCAGGCGAAGCAATTCTGCGCCGCGATTAGAAATAACAACATGGAGTTCCGCTTTGCCCTGCAAGTAATCAAACAGGCGTTTGGCGTACTGGACTCCACTGGCTCCGGTTATGGCCAAAATAATTTTTTTCATGAAGCGCAGGTATCCAACTGGAGCAAGCGGTCAACGGCGTCGCAAATACTTTTATGAACGTCATTCAATGGAGGTGAACAATCGATGGGAACAAAATTATCGTCCGAAAACGAATTGAATATCTCTTGCACCCGTTTCAGGTAATCCAGTTTTTCGAATTCGTTGGGCTCTTCACCTCGGGATACCTTGATCCTTTCCAGAGATTGTTCTACGGGCAGGGTCATGAACAACACACAGTCGGGTTTGGGAGCAAAGGCCTGGTTTTTCTCCAGAATCATGTTGGGGTCCAGATCCAAAGCGCCCTGATAAGCCGCGGTAGAATAGTAATAACGGTCGATCAGCACCACTTTATTGTCATCAAGCGCGGGCATGATATTCAGTTCCACATTTTCCATCCGGTCTTTAATAAAAAGGTCCAGTTCCTTCTCAGGAGAAATTCCATTCCGTCCTTCTACCAAAATTTTTCTTACCTGCTTTCCCCAGGTTCCGTGCGTCGGTTCATAGAGTTGAACCACCGGCACCTGCTTTCCCTCCAGATACTCTCTCAACATCCGACACTGGGTGGATTTCCCCACTCCGTCAATTCCTTCCAAAACGATCAACCAACCGCGATTCAGTCGCATTGCGCCTCCTTTAAATGAGTTCAGCCCTTATTATACATGGTCGCCTGCCATTTATAAATCTCCCATGACACACCAGCCTCCCGCAGTTGCTTTTGATTAATTTTTCCTTCATAATTGAAATCATATCAATAAAATCAACCGCGATTTTATCAGCCAATCCATCCTATTCACTCATTTAGAACAGGTTGCTTGTGAAAAAATTCTGGAAACCATTCGGTTGGGTTTGTTTGGGTATTTTTCTCCAGTTCAAATTCAATATTCTTTACGGAATCGTATTTTTAGAAAACTTGAATTTCCACGATCGGACCTATTACGTCAAAATGAACATGGTTCCAAGCAAGGAAAGCTTGCGTATCCTGCACGTGGAAACCATCGTGCATCATTCTCTGGGAGAAGATTATTTCGCCAATGTGTACATACCCGCAGAATACAAGGTGCTGAACAAAAAACCGTACTTGGGAGCGGAAGTTAAAAAAGGATATTACGCCTATCAAATGGACATGAAACGAAAATACCGGGATGTATTGGCCAAGCATGACCTGATTCTGGTCCCGGCAGTAGAAAACGCCATACCGGAAAAACCCATCACAGTTCATTTTGAAAATTTCAAGCAACGCTTGCATTCCGACCAAACGTATATGATTTCAACCCAGGACAAAAAAACCGTTCTGGAAGGGCCGGAAGTGGCAGAAAAAACCTATGAACAAAAATTGGGATTGTAACCAAAAAAGTTTTCCTTCCAGATTTGTATGAAAAATGCGAGTAAAGATTATTACGAGATTCTCCAGATTCCAGTCAATTCAGAGGCCTCTGAAATAAAAAAGGCCTTCCGTAAACTGGCGCTGGAATACCATCCCGACAAAAATCCAAATGATCCGTCCGCGGAAGAAAAGTTCAAGGAGATTTCGGAGGCTTATGGCGTTCTGATAAACCCTCTTAAACGCAAGGAATACGACCGGTTCCGGACATCCTTCGGATCAGGTTCCCATCAGGAGTTTCGCTCAGGATTCAATTATTCTCAACGCGACATATTTGAGGATTTATTTAACGATCCTTACGCCCGTCAAATTTTTGAGGAACTCAATCGCCAATTCAATCAATCGGGATTTCGATCAGGCCCTTCATTTTTCGAATCCGTATTATTTGGCGGAGCGGCCGGGGGCCTGGGCAGATTGCTTACCATGATGCCCGGTCCCGTCGGAAAGATTGGAGTGGCCATAAAACTGGCACAGGCTGTCGGTTCCTCCCTGTTTGTCCTCAACAAGGTTCGGCAGGCACAAAATGCCCCGAGGGAGAATGGTGAACCGGCAAAAAAACCCGATTCCATTTTTGATAACATTAAAGGATGGCTCTCCAAGGTCCAATCGAATGAGAAAATAAACCCTCCTCTTCAAATGGATTTGAAAATTGCCATCCCTGCTGTAGAGGCTCTCAATGGAACCAAAAAAAAGATAAGCTACAGGATTGACGACCGGGTTGAAGAAATCATGATTCGTATTCCTCCCAATACAAAATCGGGTACCAAGTTGAGAGTCAAAAACAAGGGTTTCATAAAAGACGAAAATCGTGGTGACCTGATTATAACTATTGATATCAAATCCTGATCATTTCTTTTATAATTATCTGGTTTATTCCAAGTCGACCAATTTGTTCTGGGCTGGATTACCCCTTCTTCCCGTTTTCACGTTTATGCAAATTATTAATGTCTGGCCAAAACCAGGGTTCATTGCCATAGGTAAACTTACAGCGTTCCTTCTGGGAATCGCCCTCATTTCCTGGAGCGGTGTTTCCTACAGCGCCCCACCAAAAGGTAAAGAAAAAGTATTCCCCGTGATGGTGGCTAAAGCTGTCCTGAAAACCCCCACTTCAAATATAGAATTGCCTGGAACGGTTTTACCTTGGGCCTCCACAAAACTTGCGGCTGAAGTGGATGGCGCAGTAGAAGAAATATTTATTTCCGAAGGAAGATACGTAAAGAAAGGACAACCGCTGGTAAAATTACGCACACGTCCTTTCGAATTGCAAAAGAACCTGGCTCTCGCTGAAAAACAACGGGTTCTGGTTCAATTGGAAGAATTGAATACAGGAACCCGAAAGGAAACTCTGGAAGCGGCCCAGGCCGCTTTGCAACAAGCCCAGGCGCGGCTGACCCTTGCGATCAATGAATTGAAACGAACAGACAATTTATACAAGGATGGCGTGGTCAGCCTCAACGAATTTGACGGCGCAAAAGCAGAAGCCGAGGAAGCACAAGCGCTATTTGAGGAAAAAGATGCTGTCCTGAAAAAATACGTGGCCGGTCCTCGCATCGAAGACATTCGGCAGGAAGAGGCTAACCTCAAAGCCGCCGAGGCTCGCATTGAGATAATTGAAGATGATATCGAACGGTCCACCATTCGAGCTCCGTTTAATGGGTATATCGTGAAAAAGGAAACGGAAGTGGGGCAATGGCTGGAGAAAGGAGACCCGGCGATATCCATGATTTCAGCTCATCCTCTTAAAGTAGAAGTCCACCTTCCCCAATTCCATTTTAACAAGATCAAATATGGAACTGCGGCAAGGGTTATTTTAGAGTCGCGGGGACCGGCCCAACCGGACAAGGAATTTAAAGGGAAGGTGATCGAAAAAATCGTTTCCGGAGATCCTACTTCACGAACGTTTCCGGTTCGTATAAAAGTGTCCAACACGCGGTCGCAAATTTCTCCCGGTATGTTGGTGAAAGTGGTGTTGGAAATTAAAAATAAAGCCGGATTGAATTTATACGTTCCCAAGGATGCAATCGTTCGCTCCCCCAAGGACACCAAAGTCTGGCTCGTTACCAAGGGAAAAGGGAAAACCCACATATCGCAACCTGTCAACGTTAAGACAGGAGCGCAACTGGACACCTTGGTGGAGATACTGGATCCTGATCCTAAATTATCCCCTGGCGATCTGGTTGTGGTTCACGGGAACGAGCGCTTAAAACCAAATTCACAAGTCAAACTCGTCAACCGGGCGGAATAGGCGTCATGAGACTGGTCGACCAATCCCTTAAATACGGGGTCACCGTAGCGGTTGGGGTGATTTTGATATTGATGTTCGGGACCCTCTCTCTGTTAAGAATTCCCATTCAATTAACACCGGAAGTCAGCCAGCCGGAACTGACCGTCACCACAGAATGGCCCGGCGCAAGCCCCGAGGAAGTGGAACGGGACATCGTTGACGAGCAGGAAAAACACCTTAAATCCATCGTCGGCCTCGTAGAAATGAAAAGCACCTCGCAAACCGGGCGGGCGGAAGTGAACCTGCAGTTTCGATTGGGCACCGATTTGCAGGAAGCCCTGGTCCGTACCTCCAACGCGTTGCAACAAGTATCCTCTTATCCTGAAGATGTGGACGAACCGATTATCAAAACGGTAAACGTTTCGGACCGTCCCATCGGCTGGTTTATCCTCCAACCCATCGCGGGTTACGAAGATAAAATCAACGTGTACCATTACCGGGATTTTGCGGAGGATAAAATCAAATCCCGTTTCGAACGCATTCCCGGAGTTTCCGACAGCAGCGTTTATGGTGGGAGCCGCCTGGAGGTTCATGTGACGTTTGATCCTTCAGCTCTGGCCGAACGCAAGATCAGTATTTTCGATCTGCGCGAGGCTTTAAGGGAACAAAACCAGAATCTAAGCGGCGGTGATTTCGACGAAGGCAAACGCCGATACATCATCCGTACTACCGGTGAATACCAAACGGTTGACGATATTGAAAACACCATCCTAAAACATTTTAACGGTCGCCCGGTTTACGTTAAAGACGTAGCGGAAGTGACCGTCGATTTTGATGAACTGAGAGACTACGTTCGCCATAACGGCTTGCCGGGAATTGCTGTCAACGCACGCAGGGAAATTGGCTCGAATATTCTGGAAGTGATGGCGGACATTAAGGCAGAGGTCAAAAGGCTCAATGAAAACCTGCTGGAACCCATGGGTCTGAACCTTGTTCAAACGGCTGACAAGACCGAATATATTTCTCGCTCCATCACCATGGTGGAAACCAATTTACTGGTAGGTGGAACTTTCGCCACCATTATTCTGCTGGTATTTCTAAGAAGTATTTACAGCACACTGGTCGTTGCCATCGCCATTCCCATCAGCATTATCGGTTCCTTTTTAATCATCACGCTCATGGGAAAAACCATCAACGTGATCATGCTTGCCGGCATGGCCTTTGCCGTGGGTATGGTGGTAGACGCCTCCATTGTGGTCCTGGAAAATATTCATCGTCATCACCAACTACACGAATCGGCGGCCATTGCCGCTTCAAAAGCCACTCACGAAGTGTGGGGCGCCATCCTGGCAAGCACCTTGACAACACTGGCGGTTTTTCTCCCGATCCTATTCATTGAAGACGAAGTGGGCCAATTGTTTCAGGACATCGCCGTGGCTATCAGTTCAGCGGTCACCCTTTCGATGGTTGTCAGCATTCTGGTGATTCCTACCCTTAGTAAAAATCTGTTAAGCTGGGAAGACCGGCATGCAGGTTCGAGACCTTCCATATTTAAGAACCTGTTCGGTCTGGTACAACTGGCTACAGCTTTCAGGCAGGCCGTGGTTTCCGGGTTGCGACTGACTTTCAAATCCAGAATTTTTCAAATCGTTTTGGTATTGGGTTTGACCACCATACCGATTGCCCTTGCCTGGATAATGCTACCCAAAACCGAATACCTTCCAGAAGGAGATCAAAACGTCATCATCGGAATGATGATTCCTCCGCAGGGCTACAACATTGATGTGATGCACCAGATCGGACATAAAATGGAAGAACAGTACAGGGTGTATTGGGAAGCCAAACCCGGGTCTCCTGAAGAAGCTCAATTAAAGGGTCCGGCGGTGCGCAATTTCCTGTTCATCGGAAGTCGGGGCCGACTGTTCACTATCGTTAAAGCCAAAAACCCGGAACGTGCCAAGGAGTTGATTCCGGTCCTGAAAGAAGAGTTGGTCAAAGTTCCCGGCATGATTGCGGTAACCCGCCAGCTTTCGCTTTTCTCCAGTGCGTTTCGGGGATCGCGCGGCATAGAAATCAATATTCGCGGCCCCGATTTGGTCAAGCTCACCGAAATGACTCAAAACGCTTTTCACAAACTCAAGGGGCTTATGCCAGATGCACAAATTCGGCCGGTCCCGGGAATGGAGTTGGGCCAACCTCAACTGCAAGTCTTCCCAAGGTTTAAAGAATTATCTGAAATGGATGTGAGCGTATTTGAGCTGGGGTACTCTGTCGCCGCCATCACCGACGGTGTGTTTGCAGATGAAGTTTACCTGAACCCCGAGTTTGTCAACGCCCCCTATATGCCGCGCGATGGAATCGACTTGATTCTGGAAAGCAGGATTAAAGACGTCAAAACGACGCAGGACATAGAGCGAACGATGGTTCATACCCGAATGGGCAATTCGGTTCCGCTGGCAAGTATCGCCCGGGTTGACGATACCGTGAGTTCAGAACAAATCCAGCATTATGAGAGGGAGAGGGCAATCACCCTGGAAGTGTTACCTCCTGCCGAAATGCCCCTTGAAACGGGGATTGATTTGATTAAACAGGAAATCATAAAACCTATGCAGGATGGTGGTGCGCTCAAAGGAGGCTACTCTGTAATTCTTGCTGGAAATGCTGATAAACTGGAACGCACGCGCGAAGCCATGTCGGGCAACTTTATCATGGCTCTTATCATCACGTATCTTTTGCTCAGCGTTTTGTTTCAACACTGGGGCTATCCCCTGATTATCATGTTAAGCGTTCCCATGGCCGCAGTAGGCGGGGTGTTTGGACTCTGGGTGCTCAACCTTAAGGTATTTCAACCACTGGATGTGTTGACCATGCTGGGTTTCGTTATTCTGGTAGGGGTTGTCGTTAACAACGCCATCCTGATCGTATACCAAAGTTTAAGTTCGCTCCGGACCGGAACCATGGAACCGGATGAAGCAATTTTAGACGCTGTGCAAACACGCATTCGCCCCATTTTCATGACCACCTTCACCAGCATATTCGGTTTAATGCCGCTGGTAGCAATTCCCGGCGCGGGAAGCGAAATTTATCGCGGCATCGGTGTCGTTTTACTTTCCGGCCTGTTGCTAAGTGCCCTCTTTACTCTGGTTTTGATTCCCTGCCTGCTCAATTTAAGCATGAGTTTCTTTGGCCGACCTAAAGAAATTTAATGTTCTTTACCAAATTTTAACGATTACCTTGTTTATGGAAAAGAAAGAACTCTTAATTTTCTGGAAACAATTTTTTTCCGATTTGATCCTGGGAACCCTAAAACGCTTTTTCTTGTTTGGCCTTCTGGGAATTTCCATCGGTATTCTTGGCGCCATCGGACTGAATGTGTTTTTTGTTCAGGATACGCCCTGGGCCAACTGGCAAAAAATGTTGGCTACGGGGATTTTTTTCCTGCTCTATGGTTTCTCTGGTGCCTTTCACGGTGCTATCTCCAGTTTGTTTGTGGTGGCTGATAAAAAATTGTCCGAAGTCCTGGAAGGCCTGCATGATCTTCTGGACTTGTTCTCCAAGGAAGTCTTTGCCAAATTACCCAGGCAAAGCAAAACGATACCCAAAGAAGAGTTGGACGAACGCTTCGAAAAAATTGGCAAAAAGTTTCTGGAAGACCTCAAGTTACGAAAAACCATTTTCGGATTTTTCAGTTGGATCATATTCTGGGTCATTTTAAAGGTGCTCAAGTTTCTCTTCCTCAATGACGTTCTGAGTGAACTGCATAAAAAACCGACTGCGGAAGTGACTCGCTCGGATATCGAGAGTGCTGTTCGCAGGGTGAGTGTGGAATTGATGGTTTCTCCATTCAGAGATTATTTTCTATTGCTTCAAATATTAAATTTTGTTTTAATGCTTTTTACTCTTAGTTTGCCGTATTGGTTATTTTGGAAATTCTTTTAAGTGAATTAATGAAACAATTACCCAAAATTTTTTATAAAGTCCTTACACTTTCCCTTCTATTGGGCTTTTTCCTGCTTACAGGGTTCTCTTCCCTGTTGCATAACCATGAGGTAGACGTCAGTCATCTGGACGAAGATTGCTATTCCTGTCATTGGGTGCAATCCGGTAGCACTATGGAATCGGAATCGGCCCCTACCCTTTCAGCCGAATACTCCCAGGGTCATAATTTTGAATATTTTCTGGTTCGCCTGAGTCAGTCTTTTATTGAACTCAGCGGACGAAGCCCTCCTCACTTTATTTAGTATTTCATACCTTTTTTTCAACAGCTTAAACTTTCTGCGCCCAAAAACCGGGCTCTAAAACTGTTTGGGTAAATTTTCCATTGCATTTCATTCATTGGCCCTTGTCCAAAAATGACACAATTGCGTAAAACCTTAATCGCGGACCCGCGTGGTCGCTTAATTTCCCTTGGCTTGATCCTAGCTTTCGGATTATTTTCTGTTATGGAACCCTTGTTCCATAATCATGAAATTGGTGCGGAAACCGAGCAAAGTGATTGTACTGCCTGCCACTGGTCTCAGACCAAGGTTCAGGCCGATGCGTCGAACCAGCCAAAAATATTTTTCAGTTTCGCGAGCAAATTAATCCTTTGCATTCGATCGGTTTTTGTTTTTCACTTTCAACTCAGCCATTCCAGCCGCGCCCCTCCCCATTCATAAACCCTCAATTTACTTTTTCAAGTTTAAGGATCCAATTCCACCGTTTGTGGAGTTTCCAGGGCCATTTCCAGTTAACGTAAGAGGAGTGTGTTTATGAAACCTTATTTAATTTTATTTTTTATAATATTCAGTCTTTCCTTTGGAGGAGTAGCCTCTCCCCAAGTAAAGGGAAACCCTGATGTCGATATGGATGAGTTCGAGCGTTTGATGGATCAGCAAATGAAACAATCAAAACCATCAAACTCTCCTGAGAAAACTAACCGGAATAACCGTCCATTTAGGGTTAATGGAAAAACGTCAAACAAGATGGATAAAGTGGAGCAAAGATTGGATAAATTAGAAAATTTAAACCGACAGCGCGCCACCACTTTTGGTACCCGTTCCAACGCCCTTTCAACAACTGCTACCGGAATCAACCGATTATTCAACCCAGCGATTAGTTTTAACACTCTGGGACTGGCCACATATCGATCCAAAGGAAATGGTCCGGAAGGAGGAGAACATGATGACGAACACGAAGACCAGCATGTTCACGGTTTCGGTGAACATGAAACCGGTTTCAGGATTCAAGAACTGGAATTAAATGCTCAGGCTTACATAGATAATTACTTGAGAGGTTCCATAACCCTTGCGATGCATGATGTTGAGGATATTGAAATGGAAGAGGCCTTTGTAGACTTTGTTCCATTTCTAAATTTAAACATTAGGGCCGGAAAATATTTCGTACCATTTGGAAAACACGCCCAACTCCATACCCATCAATTTCCATTTATTGATGCACCTCAAGCTGTAGGGGGGGTGGTAGGAGCCGAATTTAATGAAGTGGGGATCGGAATCAATCCGATTATTCCTCTCCCATGGTTTTCTGAAATAAGCTTTAATATTCTAAATGGAGATAACGAAACTCTTTTTGACTCCCAGCATGATGACGATTTTGCATATCTCATTCATTCCAAAAATTTGTGGGATCTCAATGAAAACACAACCCTTGAGTTAGGTGGTTCTTACGCCTTCGGTGAAAACGGATCATCAGGGGCAAACAATCACACAGATGTTGTGGGTGCCAATATGACCATCATTTACAGGCCATTAAACAGGACCCGGTTTCGTTCACTCATCTGGCAAGCAGAATATTTGGGAGCTTTTAAAGAAACAGGAATTGAAAAGGAAACCGGGGACCACAACCCGGATGAAAATATTGGAGGGGTCTATACATTTTTACAATACCAATTCCTTCAGCGCTGGTGGATACAAGGTCGATACGATTTTCTAGGCCTTCACAACGACGATGTGCCCGGTGAGGCAGGAGAAGACACACATCAATGGAGCGCCCTTTTGGCTTTTGCCAATAGCGAATTTCAATCTCTTCGTTTGCAATATAATTATCTGGATTACGACGGGTTTGGAGACCGCGGGTTTGATCACGAACATCAGCTTCTTCTTCAACTTAACTTTACAATGGGAGCGCACCCGGCACATCTCTATTAATCCATTAGCAAGCAAATCAGATCAGGAAGGAACAACAATCATGATTTCATATAAAAATTTTAGTTTTTTTAAAACGGTTTTCCTGCTGGGAATCCTTTCTTTATATTTTGTCCCTCCCACTTGGGCAAAATTAAATGTAGTCGGCACAACCGAAAACCTCGCCGCATTAGCAAAAGAAGTGGGACAAAACCTCGCAGTGGTCAAAAGTATTGCAAGAGGTTATCAAGACCCTCATCATGTCGACCCAAAACCGAGCTATATGGTGATGGTAAACCGGGCAGATTTACTACTTTATCATGGGCTCGACCTGGAATCTGCCTGGCTCCCACAACTGATTGAGGGAAGCAGAAACCGCCAAATCCGTTTTGGGCAAATTGGGCATTTGGATCTTTCACAGTCTGTGGATCAAATATTGGAAATTCCTTTTGGCGTGGTAGACCGCTCCATGGGAGACGTGCATCCATTTGGAAATCCTCACTATACCATGGACCCTCTGAATGGAATCCGTATAGCTCATTCCATAGCCGAAAGAATGTCAATCCTGGATCCGGAAAACGAGTCCCTCTACAAATCCAACGCGGGAGCTTTCGAAACAAAAGTAAACACAAAATTAAAACAATGGGAAAATCGGTTGAGAAAGTTTAGTGATAAAAAGATCGTGACTTACCACCGCAACTGGAGTTACTTTTTCGCCCGATTCGGACTACAATACCTGGGGAATGTTGAAATTCGGCCTGGCATCTTGCCGTCACCTCGGCATTTAGCTGATTTGGCTGTGGAAATGAAACGTCAACATTCCAACTTGATTATCAACACCAATTACTTTCCTACCAAGTGGTCGGATTTACTGGCGCAAAAAACCAATGCCCGTGTGGTTGTGCTACCTGCAATGGTGAATGGGATTCCGGAAGCCAGGGACTATATCTCATTTATAGAATATCTGGTGAACCGTTATGAACAGGAATTATCGAAATCACCATGATTGACTTTACCTTTATGGCGGCCCCTTTGGGGGCCTGCCTCCTTCTGCCGTTGATCTTCACCTATTTCGGAATCCACGTTCTAAAGCGGGAAATCATATTTGTGGATTTGGCCCTGGCTCAACTTGCCGCTTTGGGTAGCACCGTTGCCTTCGTTTGGGACCTTCCTGAAGAAAGCTTTCGGGCACAACTTATTTCATTCGTATGCATCCTTTCAGGAGCAGGATTTTTCTCCTTTGCCCGCAAATTGCAATCGCGGGTACCTCAGGAAGCAATCATTGGTATTGTTTACATTGTGGGGTCTGCTGTTGCTATTTTATTTGTCAGCCATCACTATCATGGGGCAGAGCATATCAAGACATTGCTGAACGGTTCGATTCTTTGGATGAGTTGGAACGAATTATTTGTCTCTACCGGAATTGCGCTGTTGACGCTAGTATTTTTTCGAAGGTATCACAGCAAGTTTTTGCAACTCTCGCAAAGCTACAAAGAAACCTCTGTTACCGGAAAAAACCAGCAGGGATGGGATTTTCTGTTCTATCTGATTTTGGGAACGGTTATCGTGTTTTTTGTGAAAACTGCAGGCATCTATCTCATATTCACACTTCTAATCGTTCCTGCGGTTTGCAGTTTCTTTTTTCTGGACACTTTTAAAGGACAATTTCTTTTTGGTGGGGGGCTTGGAATCGTCACTTGCGTGAGTGGGATGTTCTTATCTTATGGTTTCGATTTACCGACAGGTTCTGCTATTGTGGGATCGTTCGGAATGGTGTTTATAATCTGCCTGATCACCTACTTGATCAAGAAGAAAAAAGAAGCCCCCAACTCAGCTTAGGCAGGCGCCAAAGCCAGCAAACGGTCCTGGATATTATGCTTTTCATGATGGCCCAGGTACAACAAACCGTCCGCCAAAGAGTAATTATGCGGAAAGGTCATAACCTCCCGGCTTAAAATCTCGACCACTTCCTGATACACCTCCGTTGCCTCTTCTGCTGTAAGGCCCACATTGATGTCATAGGAATAACCCAAACTCAAGTCATGGTCAGGAGGCGTATACAGTTTGGTGATTCCCCACTCACCAGGATTTTTCTCGATGGGAGTACCGCGTTCGAAGTCGAATTGCGAGGTGATGCAGGAGAAACCGGGCGAGTCGAGCATTTCACGATTGTCCATTACAAAGTTGATGGAGTCCATCACCTCTTCCTTCGTTTCCGTGGGGAATCCAACGAGGATGTAAAAATGCATGGCGATTCCAATGCGCAGGCATTCCTCCACCGTTTTATCTATGACTTCCTGGTCGACACCTTTTTTCATTGAGTTCAACACCCGCTGGTTGTAGGACTCCAATCCAAAGATCAACTTTCGGCACCCGGAACGGTACAAAATTTCCATGCGGTCATCGCGAAGCAAACTCTTTTCAAATTTGAGTTCACCGGTCCATTGAATATCGACCTTCTCTTCCACCAGTTTTCCGGCAAAGGTGCGCATGAAATTGATCGGAAGCGCCTCGTCCGTAAAGAAAAAATAATTGCAGTTGTATTTCTCTTTCAAATTGACCACATCCTGCACCACCGTCTCCGCATAGCGCACATGGAAATCCATGTGGTCAAATGGAATCGAACAAAACGCACATTTTTCCCAGTAACATCCGCGTGATCCCATGATCGGCAATACGCGCTCCGGTGAAAGGTACAGATCCAAAGGCATGCCATCAAAATCCGGTGTCGGCAGTTCATTCAATTCTTCCTTGGCGAAAGGACGGTTCACCCGGACTCTGCCCTGATCTTCCCAAACCAGATTCGGAACCTTATCCAGTTCGCGGTTTCCGCGCAGTTCCTGAACCAGACGAAGAAGAGGCGTCTCCCCTTCGTGTACCACAAAACTGTCGACAAAATTAAAAAGCGGCGATCCCTTTTCCAGCACATCCACCAGCTTGGTGAACACACTGCCACCAACCGTGATATGAATATCCGGACGACGTTCCTTAACCAAATGCGCAAGGGTCAGGCCGGGAATGATCTGTTCGACCGAGGTGATGGAAACCCCCAGCAAATCGATATCCTTCGAAACAATCGAATCGATATAATGCTCTTTATACAGATCGTAAAAAAAGTTTTCGTTGGGATTATTAAAAGACTCCAGAATTTCCCTGGTAGAATAAGGCGAGTAGCGCATCTGGCTTCCGATCACGGTCAATTGCGACGGATAATACGGAGCCAGAATATTATCGAGCCAGACATCAATGATTTTCAGGCTTTCCATATAACGCTCAATATCATAAAAATCCTGACACCTCAGCGATTTCTTGGCCTCGTCAATCTGGTCGTGCAAGGCAGGAATGACCTCTTCCGCCTCGCGCAACTTGGCGAACTTTTCCTGTTCCAAATCCGTGAGAAAGGAACGCGATCCCAAATCCCTCAGTTCACTCAAAATACGGTCATAGAGCGGTTCGGTTTTTTCCCAGGTGCATAAATGGTCCAACAATTCGATAGCGAGATCCCTTTGAACCACATCTTCAATCCCGTGTTTGTGTAAAAAACCTTTCAAAGAAGGCAAACTCAAATAGGGCTGAGAAGGATGCCAGGACGATGGAAATACCAGGTAAATCATGAAACAATCCTTTATTTATTTCCCCAGGAACGGGACGTCAAGGTTTTGGAGCCATAAAAACGAGCATCACCAGTCGCTGATCGGTGTGGTTGACCACACCATGATCTTCGCCAGCCGGAGCGATGGTGATTTCACCGGCACACAATTCTTTTTCTTCAGACCCGACAGTAACTTTTCCTTTACCCTCCAGGACATAGTAGGTTTTGTCGGATTCGTCGTGTGAATGGACTTTTTGAAATTGTCCCGGTTCAAAGCAGTATACATCGCAAAAAAAGTTGTCGGTATCAAAAAGGCTGACTTTATTCAACTTTTCAGCCTTGTAGCTAATCATATCTGCAATCTTTTTAATATCCATTATGTCGTCTGGTTCGAAATACAACGTTAAAGTGAAATGAAACCCAATCCTGTGAAGGAAAATTACCTAAAAGGAAAGTGGTTTTAGCCTGATAAATTAAGATATTATCACAACAGGCCCTGGCAGGACAAAAAATATAAAAATCTAAAGCCCGGCAGGCTTTATCGTATTGACAGTTTCAGAGAAATCAATTATTTTAGCGGAATGGCATAAATAAAAGAAATCAGGACATTCACCGCATAAACCCCAACAAGCCGAGCATATATTTCCGGACAAACAAAGCCTAAAGAATAACGGGGCGTGGCGCAGCCTGGCTAGCGTACCTGAATGGGGTTCAGGTGGTCGGAGGTTCAAATCCTCTCGCCCCGACCAATTTTAAAAGGGCCTAAAGTATTATATTTTAGGCCCTTTTTCTTTTCCAATTAAATTTATGGTTCTTGAATTGTCCCGACCCCATGACTAAAATTCAAGAAGTCCTACATACCCTTATTAATTTTAATAAAGTAATCATCCGGTTTAATTCACTCCACTCACATTACCATTTCCAACCGCTTGGGAATCGTGTGTATCCCCCACAAACTCCATCGCAAAGCCTGTGCTAGTGTCTTGAACGACGACGGCGCCCCAGAAGTTAAGCATGGTGACGTCAGGATAGCCGTTGGCCAGAATAGAATTGGGATCGGTGGCTTCAGGTGTAATGACCAACTGGCCGTGTTTGCCCGTTGAAGTCCCGACTATAAAAGCTCCATCAGGAATCGTGGTTTCATTAATATTCTCGTTATTGGTTGCGACAATGAACACACGCTTTGTGTTGTTTGCTGAGATTGTAAATTCTGCGGTGGGACCAAATGGAACCATGTCCGATTGTATGGCATCGATTTCAACACCTACCTGGGAATTGATCATGCTCAATCCAGGGTGGCTCACGGCAATAAAGGTATATACCGAGTTATCAGCCTGCCAGTAAGGGGAGATGACCCTTAGCGACTTGGGTGTTTCAAAGGGATCGTCCAATAGCATTAAAGGGACCGTATCCATGGCCAGCAATTCGTTACTATCAGAGTCATAAAATATGATTGCGGCATCACCGGATGAACCCTCGGCAACCCCGCTGTTAATGTTAGCGTTTACGGTCACCGACTGGCCGACCGGTATGGTTCCTGTGAACACATTGTCAGCCTTCCTCGGGGGAAGGTCTCTCATGGAAATGGATCCATCCGCATTGAAAGACAGGTCCACCGTATTGGAGTATAAATCAAGCCAGGCCGCACTTGTTATACCCATAAAGTTAATATCCGTATCCTCCAGGTTTGTCAGGGTATAGGAGTGGGCCACATAGGTACAAAGGGTTTTGATACATACCGGATGAAACCCATTTTGTTCCGGAAGACGAATCCTCTGGTTTGCATTTGGATCACCAACAAAGAGCCTCATTACTCTATCTTCGGAAGTACCAAGCGTTGTGTTGGTGAAAGTCAAAGTATCCTGATGTTTTCCAGGTAAAAGGAATTCGGCATTGCTGTTTACAGTCACGTGAACCCTGGCTTGACTACGGTTATGGATACTGCCCCTGGTATTGGAAAGATCCAGGTAATCCGTCGTATTGGATACCGCGTATTCCACCCCGCCATTGGATGCGGACAAGGCATAATTAAAATGTGAAGGAACAAAAGGACCACCGACCATGCCCCCCGCTACTTTTTCATCCAACGGCATCACAGAAAGGTCCCCTGAAGGTGGGGTGACGATTTGAGTCAGGGTACCGGTTTCGATCAATCCATGACCGTCGCTCAAATTGACGAATATTGAACACTCTTTGGAAACTCCAACATTCTTTGTCGGAGCGATCCAGGTTGGGTTTTGAGAGAAGGGTTTATCAAAGATTCCATTGGAGCCTAGATCCGGGCAAAAGGCAGACCAGAAGTAATCGATCGGATGATCTTCGGTGTCCAAACCTGTGACACTTAAAGAAATCTCCCCACCCGCGGATACCAAGTTGGACGAACTGTCCGGACCCTGGGTTATGGACAAGTTATGATTTGTCACATTCTCCAGTTCGACGGTTTGCGTCAAGTCGACTGATGTTGTTAAACCATGACCATCGTTCAATTCCACGGAAATGGTGCAATTCGAGGAACTGTCAGTGTCATTGACGGGAGCGGCCCAGGTTGGGTTCTGTGCGGAAGCATTATCAAAACTACCATTGGATCCTAGCACCGGACAAGAAGCGGTCCAGGAATATTGAATCATGTGATTTTCAGTGTCGGAACCTGCAACACTTAAAGATACCGAACCTCCGGATGGAACGGGATTCGGGGAACTGTCGGGGCCACTGCTAATAGTCAATGAATGCACCATCCCACCGCCTGAATCAACAACATGATTGACCGTTTGAATCAGGCTGTCGGAGGCCGTCAACCCATGCCCGTCATCTAAATTGGCAAACAGCGTACATTCCTTGGAACCATCCGTGTTGTTAATTGGAGCGGTCCAGGTTGGGTTCTGTGCCTGTGGGTTATCAAAGGTTCCGCTGGAGCTTAAACCCGAACAAAATGCGGACCAGAAATAATTGATAGTGTGGTTTTCTTCGTCAGTGGCCGAAACACTTAGTAATACCTTCTCTCCCGAGGAAACAGGATTTGGTGAACTATCCGGCCCACTGCTTATAAAAAATTTATGATCGGTCACTCCCACGGGATCATCAAAATTATTCACTGTTTGAATAAAGTTGCCGGAAGCCGGTAAACCGTTGTTGTTGTCGTCTAATTCTACGGAAAGTGTGCAATTCCTGGAACTGCCTGAGTCATTTATCGGCGCAGACCAAATCGGATTTTGTGCAAGGGAATTATTAAAAAAACCATTCGAATCTAAATCCGGGCAGGAAGCCGACCAGGAATAATCAATCGCATGCCCATCCGTATCATATCCCGTAACACTCAAAGAAACCGTTCCTCCTGATGATACAGGGTTCGGGGTGCCAGCAGGGTCACTACTAATAGTCAGGGCATGCTCGACATATCCTTCGGGTTCTACGGATTGCGAATAATCTCCCGAATCGGTGAAACCACCGTCGTCAATCAAATCGACGAAGATGGTGCAATTTGAAAAATCGCCCGTATTGTTGATTGGCGCGGTCCAAGTGGGTTCTTTTATCGTAGAATCATTAAAGGTGCCATGGGACGACATATCCTGACAAAATGCAGTCCAGGAATAATTGATTGGTAAGTTTTGAGAATGCGTCGATTCAATCGTTAAGACGACATCTCCGCCGGAGACAATCGGGTCGGGCGTGCCGGAGGGTCCGCTGG
This sequence comes from Nitrospina sp., assembly GCA_024648695.1. GTDB lineage: Bacteria > Nitrospinota > Nitrospinia > Nitrospinales > JACRGP01 > JACAVV01. Next base: position 55,687 of record JACAVV010000017.1, on the reverse strand, counting down.
TTATGGTAACCACTTTAAAATCCTCGGTGAGTACCCAGGATTCCGTATCATTTCCTGAACCATTCTCCACCTTCACGGTTATCGTTTTTGATTCCCCATTAAATTCCGGTTTTGCCCAGGTTACTGCCCCCCTTACGTTGTTGATCAACACTCCAGAAGGTGCTTCTACCAGGCTCCAGGTAACAGGTATCGTTCCTGACGCTTGCTTTAAAAACTGCGTATAAGGTTTATCCGTTAGAATTTTTTGGTCGGGAACGGTCTCAATGGTTGGAGCGGTTCCTCCCTTAACATCCAGTTGCCACTGCTGTTGACCCGTATTGCTTCGACTGTCGCTGGCGTTCAACACATTGGGATTGTTTTCATCGCCGTCTTCTGGGCTTCGCCAGGTTACGAAACAGCCACCTTGAAACCCTAAGGAACTTTTATACTCTGCTATCATTCTATCCGGAGCATCATCACTCATGGAGCATTTTACGGGTTGGGCCGCTTCCAATACACTGGAGATGGCGGTGTAGTCTTTATCCGCTTCAATATCTTCATCATCAATCCTGGTAAGATTCAAAGTGTCTATGACAGAAGTCACTTCAATGGTCCAGAACACATCGTCACAGCCATCCCCGTTGCAAGCACGGATTTTGACGTCTACAGGTCCACCTGCATGGCCTGGAGAGGCCCCTGTCAATACCGGGGTTTCCCAGGACACCACACCGGTGACCGGATCGATATCCATTCCAAAAGGACCTTCAAGCAACTCCCAGGTGAAAGGCCCGGTGCCCGTCACGTCAAATGTCGGACCGGTATAGGGGACATCCGGTAGAATTTTTATATTGGTAAGAGGGGATTCTTCGATGACCGCGTTGGGTATCAGCAATGAGCTACCCCCTTCTGCCGCCGGTGCCAATGAAATAAGAATAACCGGGGCAATGAGATCCGAGGTGACATTTAAATTCCAGGACTCCTCGTCCGACCCTCCCGCATTGGTAGCACGGATTGTGACCAATTCCACGGCGCCATCCGGATCCGGGTTATCCCAGGTCACAACCCCTGTATCCGGATCAATGGTCATGCCCTCCGGACCCTTTGCCAGGGAATAGGTGATGGGTTTGGAGCCTGATGTCACAGGGGGTGGACTTGTAAATAGTTTGTTGGGCTCGGTAAACTGATCCGCAATCGGCCGGATCACCGGTTTTACCGGAGCCACATCCAGACTGAAAATGACAGCTTCCTCTCCCATTCCATTTGTTAAATTTTGGAAGCCTAGATATGCGTCGTGAAATCCTGGAGAAACATCTTCTGCATCCTCATTCAAGGTAGCATTTACTGTTGTGCTTTCACCCACTCCCAGGGTTCCGGTTTGGTTCCCAGTTCCATCTTCTTTAAAATCCAGCCAGGCCTTATCTGTAAAAAGATTCCATTGAATGGGCTCTTCGCCAGCATTTTCCATAGTGAAGGAACGAGTAGTGGGAATAAAGGGCCCGCCATCACCTCCGCTGGATTCGATGGCTGTAGTCGGACTAACGAAGAGCTCACCATCGCCTCCCACGGTCAGTGTAAAGGTTACAATCTGGTCACCCTCTCCATTGGTCAAATTGTTGAATCCGATCAATGCGGTATATATACCGGGATAGGCTAAATTGTCCGCGTTTTCATTTACCGAAATCTCAATAAACTGTGAATCATTATCAGCCAGGGTCCCGCTGTTGGGGGTCACCGTGAGCCAATCCTGGTCTGTATCTGCGCTCCAGTCAATGTCAAAACCACTTGTGTTGGTGATAAACAGTTGTTCATTAATATCAAAAGGCCCACCTCCCGGACCGGATACATCTATCACATTTGTTGAAATTGAGGTTAATTCACCGGATGCTTCCGTCCCTGTCACAAAAAGGTTATACGCCCAAAAGTTAGATCCGTTTCCAATTAATCTCGACCCGGAATCATTGGTTGTATTGAAATATTTCAAATTGCCTGTATGCCAATAATGGGGTCCTAAACCATCAGCATTGTTTTTGTTCAGGGCTTCCTTAACAAATATGGTTTCTCCCGGTTGCAAAGTCCCACTTTTAGGTGTAACCATAACCCAATCTACTGGGCTGGAGGCGGCCCAGTCGATGATACTGCCCCCGGTATTGGTCAATTCACGATAGTTCGTCATAAGGCCTCCCCACGGTTTAAAGGGTCCCCCCGGGGGGCCAGTGGCATAAGCATTTGGATTGGGGTTAACTACTGACAATTTTCCTGGGTTCACATTAAGGTTAAACGCGTTATTAGTTTCTGTTGGGTACTTATCATTGGTTGTGTTGGTATACCTAAGGTTTCCTTTATAACCAGTTGAAGGACCTAAACTCTCCGCATTACTGTTAACGGTTTCTTTTACATAAATGGTTTCTCCCGATTGCAAGGTTCCATTACCAGGTGTTACCGTTATCCAGTTGACCGAACTGGATATTGCCCAGTCGAGTGGATAGCCCCCGGTATTGGTTAGTTTGCGAAATAAAGTCAAAAGTGTACTATTAAAAGGTTTAAAGGGTCCCCCCTGATTTCCCTCAACCCAACTTTTCAAGTGCAGATTATCAACTAATAATGTTCCCTCCCTCACCACAAGCCTAACTGCGTTAATTATTGTCCATGACCCATAGTCATTGGTTGTGTTGGTATAGGTCAGGTCTCCCGTATAAGAATTAATTGAAGGCGCAAGACTTTCGGCATTGCTGTTCAGAGTTTCTTTAACGTATAAGGATTCACCCGGTTGCAGGGTTCCACTATTAGGTGTTACCGTGATCCAATTTACTGAGCTGGACCCCGTCCAGTCGAGTGGACTTCCCCCAGTATTGGTTAATTTACGAAATAGAGTTCCATCTATAAAAGGTTTTCCCTGACTCGCGGTAGAATAAAGATTATTATTATTAAAATTTAATAACCCGCTACTAATGTTAATGCTTTGCGTGTATACGCCAGCACTTAAATTGTTGGTTGCATCCTTAAACTCGATTTCACTGTTATGAAATCCAGCTTGTAGAATATTGGCGTTATTATTAAAGGTTGCCTTTACAACAGTTTGTTCTCCGGGTTCCAAGGTGCCGCTGGTTTGATCCAGGAAAACCCAACTTTCAGGAATGGTGGCGGTCCAGTCAAGTGACTGCCCTCCAATATTGGTCAGGGTATACATTCTGGAAATAGGCGAAAATGGTCCCCCATAATTTCCAGTTGCGGTAAGGGTAGTATTAAAATTACCAAATTGATCCACTTGAAGGACACCATTCCCGATTCCCGAGAATGCGCCGGAATCCACGGTTAAAGAAAAGGTTCGACTAATGGTATTGCTATTGGTGGTATCTTCAATATCGATGGTCGCGGTATGGGTGCCAGGACTTAAGGAATCAGCTACACTATTTAGGGAAATGACAATCTCTTGCAATTCACCCGGAGCCAAAGTTCCACTGACCGCGCTTGCCGGAGTCTCCACGGTAACCCAGGTTTGGTCGACGTCTACCTGCCAGTCAAAAGAATCTTCCCCAGCATTTTTTAAAGTATAACTTTGCTCTCGAACGCTGAAAGGGCCTCCTTCATTTCCAACTGACGTGATGGTGGTGTCTGAAGACTCTACTTCCAATACTCCGGGATTGATAGTCAAGGTTACTGTTTTGAAAATATCAACATTATTAGTGGAATCTGTGATGGTTAATGTACCTGTATAGGTTCCAGCACTGAAGCCATTAGCATCTTCATTAAAAAAAGCGGTGATTACCTTGGCTTCACCAATTCCCAAAGTACCGGAAGAATTACCGTCAGAACCCTCTGCGCCAAACCAGGTGTCAGTGGACGAAATTTCCCAGTCAAGCGATCCATTGCCGGTGTTTTCAATATAAAGAGTTTTAGGAAACCGGAAAGGCCCTCCTGCGGAACCGGTAACCGTGTCCAGGGATCCACTTGTTTGTAAAAAACCATCCCCAATGGTTAAGGTTTTGGTGAGCTCCGTAATAGCTGTATGGGAATTGTCCGTAATAAAAAAGGTGGCCTCGTTTACCGACCCCGAACCAAAAGCATCCGCATTGGAATTAACACTTAGAGTCAGTTCCTTAACGGCTCCTGACGGGAGGGTTCCAGATGAGTTTCCCCCGCTACCTTCCACATCAATCCAGTTATCAAAAATGGTTACTTCCCAATCGACTGAAACGGAGGTAGTATTTTCTAAAAATATGGAGTCCGGGGAATAGGGGCCGCCTTCACGCTCCGTAGCAGTACTCAGGTTGCGATATACCTTGAGACTCCCGATTTCAATAAGTTCTAGATTCAAGGTGATTTCTTCATCGGTACCATTGGTAGTATCCGAAAAAGTAAGGGTTGAGGTATGAGTGCCAAGCCCCAGGGATTCAGCTTCAGTATTAAATAAGGCAACCATTTCCAACACATCTCCGGCGGCTAATGTGCCTGATGTGTTTCCCGATTCATCCTCAATGTCCACCCAGGTTTGAGATGAAGAAACCAACCAGTCCAGAGAAGAGCCACCTGTATTTTCCAATTGATACGGGACGGGAGTAAAAGGACCTCCCCTTGAACTGGTGATGGTGCCATAATATTGAGTACTGTGGTATACCTCTAATGCCGCCTCGGAGACGGTGGGAAGAAAAAGTAAAATGAAAAACCCAAGCACATTAAACCGCAAAAGCCCTTTTATAACGCAACCCAAGAAAGGGTGGGAATTAAAGCCTAACTTTAAAACACCAATTTTCATTTTCACTATTTCCCAAAGTTGATCGAACTTCAGAGTTCAACCATGGTTTGCCAGCATTAAAGTTTTTTAAAAAAACTTGAACTTACCAAACCAAACTGTTTGCATAACTCAATAAAACAGGTCCGGGAGTATTTTTCAATGAATCAGGAATGGCCTTTAAATAAATTTTTTGCAAATAATCATTTCAATTTTTATTTCAGAATTTTTTGGTAAAAGCAAACGTTAAAATTTGGTTTAACCATATGAAACATTACTCCTTTTTATGGAGATCGTCTATAGTACCTGAGTACTAATTTTTCAAAGAGTTGGAAAGCCCTTTAAATACAATGACATTTTGGGCTAAATTTTTTGCTTTTCTGCTTGAAATATCGGGATTATGAAGTATGAGTTTCCAGAATCAATTCACTCCACTCGCTACCGGTAAATTCACTGCGCCGGAATCATGCGTATCGCCAATGAACTCCATGGCAAAGCCGGTGCTGGTAGCCTGGACGACGACCGCTCCCCAGAAGTTCAGCATGGTGATGTCGGGATAGCCGCTTCCTGTATCAGTCGTAGGGTCGGTGGCTTTGGGTCCGATGACAAGCTGGCCGTGTTTGCCTGACGTGGTTCCAACGATAAATGCCCCATCGGGAATGGTGCTTTCGTTTATCACCGGATTGTTGGTCGCTACGATGAATACCCTCTTCGTGCTGTTCGCTGATACAGTGAACTCGACCGGTGCTCCAAACGGGGCCAGATCGGATTGCACCGCGTTGATTACCACCCCCACATTTGCGGCGATCTCTTGCAGTCCCGGGTGGCTCACGGCGATAAAAGTATATGTTGCTCCATCGGCTTGCCAATAGGGCGAGATCACTCTCTGCGATCTTGGGATGGCGAACGGATCGGCTAGAACAGTCAGTAAGATGTCAAACGTGGCTAAAGGATTGCCCTCACTGTCTTCAAAGGTAATGACTGCTTCTTCCGCACCTTCGTCTAATGCGGCGATGTCCGTGTTCACCTGTGCGGTGAAGGTGGCGGTCTGGCCGGGATCCAGAGTCACGGGCACTTCACTTACCTGAGGCAAGGCCACGTCATGGCTCACGGGTATATCCAGCTCGGGCACATGATCGGTTTTGATTACGTTCTGATCGATGTTCAACCAACTCTGGCTCGATCTCACCACAATCTCCATAACGATGGCGGTGTTGTTGGTGATGGAAAACTGCGTTTTGGACTGGTTACAAAACTTCGTGAAACACGCAGGCTTGAACTCCGGTTGATTGAGGCTTAACACCGGTTCCGCACCTGGTGCGGTGATGCCTTGTTTATACTGTGCGGATATGGGGGGATTGCCTTGCCCGTCGTCTACGGTCGCGGTCAGGGTGCAGGATACGGGTCCGGTGGTGATTACGGGTGCGGTCCATGTGGTCTCTTTAGCATTCGCTTTGGCAAAGCTTCCTGATTCAGTCAATGTGGGACAACTGGCGCTCCAGCTATATGCGATGGCATGATTGAAACTGTCTTTAGCTACCACTTTGACCCCTACCGTTCCTCCGGAAGGCGCCGGGTTAGGAAAGCCGCGTGGCGGCTGAGTCACGATCAAAACATGCTCAACCGGGGTGGTGGTTTTGGGAAGATCCCCCACTGTCAGCTTCCATTCTTCAGAATCGGACAAGCTGTTGTCGCTTTTGTTTTCTGCACGCACGCGGACGGTGTGAGTCCCTTCTACAGGGGTGGCCCAGGTAACGATCCCCTGTTCGTTGTCGATCAACACACCGGCAGGATTTTGTTCCAGTACCCAGTTCACAGGCAGGGTTCCCGCACTCAGGGACAAGGCTTCCGTGTAGGGAATGCCTTCATCGATGTTCTGGTCGGAGACGGTATTTAAGGATGGTGCTGTGGCTCCGCTTACCGTAAGGCTCCATGAGGTGTCTCCCTGATTACTCGCCGCGTCGCTGGCGTTCAATTGATTGGGATTGGCTTCGGCTCCCAGCGTGGGGTTGATCCAGGTTACAAAACAACCTCCGTTAAAACCAAGGCTCTTTATAAAATCCGCCGTCATGCCGGAGGGAGCCTGACTCATGAAACAATCGAAAGGTTGCGCGCCTTCCAGTATATTGGAACTGGCTGAATAGTCTTCTCCCGATTCGATCGTTCCATCGGGAATCGTGGACATGACCAAGGTATCGATATTGGACGTCACCTCAATCGTCCAGGTGACCCGGTCGGACCCTTCACTATTGCTCGCTTCCACGGTCACCGTGCCGTCCACTCCCTGAACGCCCCCACCGGATCCGGTCAGTACAGGTTGCGGCCAGGAAACCACGCCTGTGGTTTCATCAATGGTCATGCCAAACGGGCCACTAATAAGCTTCCAGGTCACGGGTTTCACACCGGTGAACTCCAGGATCGGTCCTTCATAGGGAACGTCGGGAAGGGTTTTCACCGTCGTTACCGGCAAACCCTCAATGTCTGCCGTTGTATCGAGACTGTCTGGAGATGGATTCAAACCCAGAAGTAATGGCGTGATGATAACCGGGGCGATCACATCCGAGGTCACCGTCAGGATCCACGATTCGGTATCGAAACCTTCATTGTTGGTCGCGCGGATCACGATCTGAATCTGGGTACCATCCGGATCCGGAGCGTCCCAGGTCACTTGTCCCGTGGTGGTATTAATCGTCATTCCATTGGGCGGAGCGAAGCTGTCATCAAAGCTGAATGTGATCGGTGCCGTACCTGTTACTTTCGGCAGAGGACCCACGTACACAAGGTTCGGTTGTGTCAACTCGTCAGAGATAGGGCCGATCACAGGAGAGATCTCAACAGCTGGCAACACCAACTGGGTGAAGAATCCCGTCGCCACCTGTCCCGTGTCGTTCTGTACAGTCACCTCTATCCGGCATTCGGCCTGGCTCGCCGAATTGTTCTCCGGCGACGTCCAGGTCGGACTTTGAATCAATGCATTGTTGAAACTGCCGTCACCGGGTATCGTTGCACAGAAACCGCTCCAACTGTAAGTCAGATTGTCATCGTTGCCATCTTCATCCAGCGCCTGAACCGTCATCGCAACGATACCTTCAGAAGCTATGGGATTCGGGGAGCCGCTCGGACCGCCGGTGATCACAACGAATTCCGGGTCCACATCCCCGCTGATGTTAAACCATAACTTGTTCGCACGCGAGAAAATGCCGTTGGCAATGAAGGCATCCAGATCGCCATCATCATCCACATCGCCCAGGGCCACGCCGTTACTGGCCTGGTCGCCCACGCCGCGTTCGCTCGCTATGAACGTTCCGTCTCCGTTACCCAGCCACACCGTGCTGAATTCCCGGAACTGATCGCTGGTAGCAAACACGTCCACGATGTCGTCGGCGTTGATCTTGCCTGCCACGACTTCTCCCGTTGACGTGGTCCCCAGCAGTTGCAGGCTGTCTGTAAAGTTACCTGCACCGTCGTTCAGCCATACCTTATCCGGACCGGAGTTGCCTACAAACACATCCAGATCGCCGTCACCGTCGAAATCTTCCAGCACCACGCTTTTACTGGATGAGGTCCCCAACTCCTGACCACTATCCGTAAAAGTTCCACTGCCATTATTCAGCCAGACTATGTTCGCTCCTGCATTGGCGATGAAGGCATCCAAATCGCCATCATCATCCACATCGCCCAGGGCCACATCCAGGCTGATGCCTTCTCCTAACTCTTGATTGCTGTCACTGAAACTGTCGCTTCCATTATTAAGCCAAACCGTGTTGGCTCCACTATTGGCGACGAAAACATCAAGGTCCGTATCCCCGTCCACATCGCCTAAGGAGATTGCGTTACTCGCCTCATCCCCCAGACTTTGCGTTTCACTGAAGGTCCCCGATCCGTCATTGCCATACACTTTATTGGGAGACGCATTTGCAACGAAGGCGAAATCCACCGTACTGTCATTGTCCGAATCGCCTAAAGCCACGTCACGGCTGTCCAGATTGCCCAAAGCCTGACCGCTATCACTAAAATCGCCGTCGCCATCGTTCAACCACACCGTGTTGGCACCTACGTTACTGATCAGCGTGTTGGCAACAAAAGCATCCAGATCGCCGTCACCGTCTATATCTCCCAACGCTGTGGCGTTGCTGATCGACAAGCCCAGGTTCTGGCCGCTGTCGATAAAGATCAAGCCTAATGAAGCGGGACTCACTTTCTGATCGAAGTGCACTGTCTTCGTGGGACCCTGACCATCAGTCACCGTCACCGAGACCATACAGCTTTGTGTGATGTCTGTTTCGTTGGCGGGAGCCGTCCAGTTCGAGAATTGATTGGACGTATCATCGAAACTGCCGTTGTCATTACCCAAGGCGCTACAATCCGAAGTCCAGGCATAACTTAAATCGTGTTCCAGAGAATCCTCTGCTGACACCGTCAAGTTCACTGTCCCGCCAGATGAAACCGGATTCGGACTGCCGCTCGGACCGTTCGTTACCAAAATCACATGTGGATCGGTGCCTTGTTTCAGGTTCATGTACAATCGGTTGGGCGAACCGTTCACCACAAAGGCATCCAGATCGCCATCGCCATCGGCGTCCCCCAGCTTCACGTCATTACTGAAGGTATTGCCCAGTCCCTGGCCGCTTTGGCTGAACAAGCCTAAACCCGATGCATCGTTCAACCACACAAGATCCGGTTCATCCAGATTTCCCACAAAGGCATCGGTACTGCTGTTATCATCCAGCTCTCCCAAAGCAACCGCTTTACTGTCAGAAGTCCCAAGGTTCAGACCGCTTCCCGAAAAGTTACCCAGACCGTCGTTCAACCACACCTTGTCCGGCTGATCCAGGCCGTTGGCGAATCCATTCACAACGAAAGCGTCACTATGACCGTCACCATTCAAGTCTGACATCGCGACATCCTGGCTGTTGAAACTGCCCAGACTCTGCTGACTGTCCACAAACGAGCCCGTGCCGTCATTCAGCCACACCTTGTTCGGTTCGTTGTTGCCGTTAGCCACGAAGGCATCCACGTCGCCGTCGCCATCCACATCCAGCAACGACACACCCCGGCTGGTCGAGCTTCCCAGACTTTGACCCAAAGTAAACGTGCCTGTATTATTCCCGTTATTCAGCCATACCTTGTTCTGGCCCGTGTTGGCGACGAAAGCATCCAGATGTGTGTCCCCATTCAGGTCCGCCAACTGCACTGCGTGGCTGTTGCTGTCACCCAGACTGGAACCTGATGAAAAGGTCTCACTGCCGTCATTTAACCAGACCTTGTTCGCTCCGTCGTTCACCACAAATGCATCCAGGTCGCCATCTCCATCGACATCCCCCAAAGCGACGTCGCGGCTGGTTGCACTGCCCAGGGTTTGGCCCGAATCGCTCAGGTTGCCGAAGCCGTCGTTCAACCACACCGCGTTTGGCTGGCTACTGCCGTTGGCCACAAAAGCAAAGTCCACTTGTCCGTCGTTATCCGAATCGCCCAGGTCCAGACCCAGGCTGAAGGCGTCGCCCAGGCGCTGACCGCTGTCCTGAAAACTCACGTCGCTCGTTTCCGAAAGTACCGTAATAAACACTGACTTGTTGAACACACCGCTGGTCGTCGTGTTAGTGAACACCACCGTGTCCGAAAACGCACCCGGAATCAAAGTATTCGCCTGGGCGTCTATCGACACATGCACCATCGCGTTTTCACCAGGATCCAGGGTGCCAGTGGCTTCCTCAATCGTCACCCAGTCTTCCGTGTTCGTTACCTCGTAACTGACAGGCGTCACCCCTTCGTTCGTCAGGGTATACGACAAGCCTGCAGGAAAGAACGGACCGCCCTCTTCGCCGGAAGCACTCAACTCGCTTTGCGGTGTGATCACCAAAGGATCCACCAGCAGGTTCACGTCGCGTGACGTCGAACCGTTTCCGTTCGTCGTGTTCTGGAACGTCACTGTATTCGTATGCAGGCCAAGGCCCAGGACATCCGCATCGTCCGTCAACCTGATAGTAAATGTTCGGCTTTCGCCCGGCAGTAAGGGTGGATGAGGATCCGCTATATCCGCCGCCGTGTCCAGATTCTTCAGCACCTCGCCGTCCACTTCGATTTCCACCCACTCCTCAGAATTGGTGATCGTGTAATCAAACTCCGAGCCGCCGGTATTGATAATCGTATAGATAAAAGACTCCGGACTGAACGGACCGCTCAAAGGACCCAAGGAAAACGAGTCCGACTCAGGAAACACCGCAATACTACCGTCCTGGTTTGCCACCAGCAGATCCATGAATCGTTCCGTGTTGCCTTCGCTATTGGTCGTGTTCGTGAACGTGATCTCGCTCGAAGACAGCCCCACAGGAAAACCATTGGCCTGGCCCGCATTGATCGTAATATCTACCAACGCATCCGTGCCAGGTTCCAGAGACCCGGAGGTGTCCGACAACTGCGACCAGGTCTGAGCCGATGACACCGAATAACTAATCGTAGACTTGCCCCGGTTCTTCAAGGTATACGACTGCGGCGTCGGTACGTAAGGACCCGTTCCCACAGGACCCGAGAAACTTAATCGCGCAAGCGGATCCACGTTCAAAGTCAGACCGTCGTCATCAATGATGGTGTGCGTGTGCTGTGATATACCAGGAATCCCGTCCACAGGATTCGACAGCGTAATGACAAACGCCTCGTCCCCTTCGTCCAGAGCATCATCCACTATAGACGCATCAAAACTCATCGACGTCTCACCCGGATCAAAAGTCAAAGTACCGTTCGCCAGAGTGTAATCATCTACAGCCGTTGCTGTGCCCGCCGTTACCGTATAGTCCACCTCCACAGTGCGGATGGAAGCCGACGCCAACTCCACCGTAAACGTTGCAGGCGAAACCGATTCCTTGCCCGAAGAAGACGCCACATCAAATCCCACCGTCTGAAAATCATCATCCTCTATCGTGAATGTGTGCACCGTATTCGTGCCCAAAGTCGCTTTCACAGGACCCGATAACGCGATGATTATGGTTTCATCCAACTCCTCAGTAGAATCGTCAACTACCGTCAAAATGATATTCTGAGTCGTCGTCCCGGGAGAAAAAGTTAAAGTGCCATTAGCTAAAGTAAAATCGGTTCCACTTCCCGTGGCCGTCCCACCCACAACAGTGTAGTTCACCTGCGCCTGACCCTGAAAGGACTCGGACAAAGACACCGGAATCTGCACCGCGCCCACAGACTCCACCCCGCTGGAACTGGTTGCATCGAAGGCCACCGTCGGAACATCGTTGTTCTCGATCGTATACGTGTGGACGATTGAATCTCCAAGTTGGGCCAGGTTGGCAGGAGGCGCGAGCAAAGTCACGACGATTGTCTCGTCATCTTCCACTGTGCCATCATCAATTACCGTTAGCTCGATGTTTTTCGTGGAATCGCCAGGATCAAACGTCAACGTACCACTGTTACTATCCGTAAAATCACCATCGCTTGTTGCTGTACCTCCGATGAAATAAGTCACTTCAATCGTGTTGCCGGAGGTAGTGAGGTCCTCCAAATTGTTCCTCAAGGAAACGGGAATGTTCACCGTTGTGCTGGACTCATCTCCGCTCGAATTTGCAGAATCAAATGATACTTCCGGGACAGAATCATTATCTACAATGGTATAAGTATGGGTAGTGATTGTACCTAGATCAGCATTGTTTGGATTCTGAAGAGTTACCTCAATCGTCTCGTTGGGTTCACCAATATCATCGTCGGTAATATCGATCAGGATATCCTTTGAGGTATCCCCTGCGCTAAATATCATAGTTTGAATCTGCTCTTGAAATGAAAAGTCAACGCCGTCTTCGGCAGTGCCATTGACCGTTGCCACATAATCCACGGTAATCTCCTGACTCGACACATTAGAAAGATTCACCGTAAGCTCGGCAGGGGAAAATTCTTCACCCGCATTGGATTCCGATAGTTCAAAAGACACTGTGGGCGAACCGTCATCATCGTTGATGGTATAAGTATGCGTTGTGTTCGTCCCTAACGAGGCGTTTGAGGGATTCGACAGTGTCAAAACTACCGTTTCATTAGATTCATCAAGAGCATCGTTAATTACAGAAACAGTTATATTTTCTGAAGTGTCTCCGGGAACGAAGGTCAGAGTGCCACTGGCCAAGGTATAATCTGTACCGCTTCCGGTTGCAGTGCCACCGGTAACCGCATATTGAACGGTTGCCGTTTTGGCAGATGAAGCGGATAAAGAAACTGCGAGGTTTATGCTGGTAACGGATTCATTCCCATTCGAAGCCGTTGCATCGAAAGCTACTGAGGGTGCGGAATCGTCATCATTGATGGTGTAGGTGTGAGCTTCCGGCACAGTTAAGGAGGCATTGGCAGGGTTTGACAAAGTAATGGTCACCGTTTCATTGACTTCATCCAAAGTGTCATTATTAATCGTCAAACCTACATTCTCAGAGGTATCGCCTGAGCTGAACGTCAATGTTCCAGACCCTAGTAAAGTGTAATCGGTACCGCTTCCCGTGGCATTACCTGCAGTAACCGCATAGTCCACCGTCACCGTTTTGCTGGATTGAGTTGAAAGAGAAACCGCAAGATTAACGCTGGTGGTTGACTCACTGGCATTGGAACTGCCCGAATCAAATGCCACTGTGGGTGGAGAATCCTCATCGTTGATGGTGTAGGTGTGAACCGTATTTGTTCCCAGAGTGACATTGGAAGGGTTGGACAAGGTCACCTCAACCGTTTCATTCACTTCATCCAAAATATCGTTAACCACGGTAAACGCTATATTCTCAGAAGTATCATTGGGAACAAAGGTCAAGGTACCGTTGGTCAAAGTGTAATCGGTACCGCTTCCTGTCGCGTTACCACCGGTTACCGAATAATCCACGGTTATCGTTTGACTCGATTGGTTTGAAAGGGAAACGGGAATATTCACACTGGTAACAGATTCACTGGCATTGGAACTGATAGCAGTAAATGCTACTGTAGGCGCACCATCATCATCGTTGATGGTGTAGGTGTGAACGGTGTTGGTTCCAAGTGATGCGTTGGAAGGACTGGATAGAGTTACCACCACAGTTTCGTTGACTTCATCCAGAGAATCGTTAATAACGGTAATATTAATATTCTCAGATGTATCTCCTGAACTAAATGTCAGGGTGCCACTGGACAAGGTGTAATCCGTACCGCTTCCCGTGGCAGTCCCACCCGTGACTGAATACCCCACCGTTACCGTTTTACTGGACTGGGTGGAAAGTGATACGGGAAGGTTGACGCTACTTACAGATTCCCCCTGGTTTGAAGCGATCGCATCAAAAGCTACGGTGGGCGGCGAATCATCATCATTGATCGTATAAATGTGTTGAGACGGCACAGATAAGGTAGCGTTGACGGGGTTCGACAAGGTGACGCTAACCGTTTCATTATTTTCATCCAGCGAATCATTAATAATTGTCAGTCCCACATTCTCCAGGGTATCCCCTGCAGAAAATGTCAAGGTGCCACTGCCCAGAAGAGTATAATCCGTCCCGCCTCCGGTGGCGCTCCCGGAAGTTACAGAATATTCCACCGTTACAGTTTTACTGGAAGCTGTAGAAAGAGAAGCGGAAAGGTTTGCGCTGGTAACAGACTCACTAGCATTTGAACTGCTAGCATTAAAGGCCACGGTGGGCGCGGAATCGTCATCATTGATTGTGTAAGTATGTATCGTATTCGATCCCAATGTAGCGTTGGAGGGACTTGAAAGGGTAACTTCAATGGTCTCGTTGTTCTCATCCAACGCATCGTTACTTACAGTGATGGCAACATTCTCGGAGGTGTCTCCGGGAGTAAAGGTCAAGGTGCCACTGGATAAAGAATAATCGGTTCCATTCGCCGTTGCGGTGCCTCCACTGACAGCGTATTGTACGGTCACCGTGTTTCCAGACGCGGTAGAAAGAGAAACCGCCAGATTTACAGAAGTGAGGACCTCGCTACCATTTGAACTGGTCGCATCGAAATCAACCGTGGGCGCACCATCATCATCGTTGATGGTGTAGGTGTGTATCGTGTTTGTTCCCAAGGTGGCGTTGGAGGGACTGGACAGAGTTACCTGAATGGTCTCATCGATTTCATCCAAAGCATCATTAATCACAGTAAATACAATATTTTCGGAAGAGTCCAACGGGTTGAACGTAAGGGTGCCGTTTACCAGAATGAAATCGGTTCCGCTTCCTGAAGCGTTGCCTCCAGTGACCGTATATTGCACTGTGACCGTTTTACCGGAAGCGACCGAAAGTGAAACAGGCAGATTGACTCCGGTCGTGGACTCACTGGCATTGGAGGTAGTCGCATCGAAAGCCACGGTGGGCGCTCCATCATCATCGTTGATGGTGTAAGTGTGAACTGTGTTTGTTCCCAGTGTGGCGTTTGAGGGACTGGAAAGGGTCACCTCAATAGTTTCATTGCTTTCATCCAGGGCATCGTTATTTGCAGTAATGGCGATGTTTACAGTTGTATCCAGTGGATTGAATGTCAGTGTACCACTCGCCAAAGTAAAATCAGTACCGCTCCCCGTCGCCGAGCCGCCAGTGACTGAGTATTGCACGGTCACGGTTTTGCCAGAAGCGGCCGAAAGAGAAACTGGTAGATTGACTCCGGTAATGGATTCGCTAGCGTTGGAACTGATCGCATCGAAAGCAACCGTTGGTTGGGAATCATCATCGTTGAGGGTGTATGTATGGATGGTATTACTTCCCAGCGTGGCGTTTGAAGGACTGGACAGGGTCACCTCAATAGTTTCATTGCTTTCATCCAGGGCATCGTTATTAACGGTGATGGTGACATTCTCTGAGGTATCACCGGCAACGAAGGTCAAAGAGCCAGAAGTTAAAGTGAAATCTGTCCCGCTTCCCGTCGCGTTCCCACCGGTGACGTTATATTGAACAGTGACCGTTTTGCCGGAGACAGCGGAGAGAGATACTGGCAGGTTGACAATCGTGGTAGACTCGCTGGCATTCGAACTGATAGCATTGAAGGCCACTGAAGGCGCGGAATCATTATCGTTGATGGTGTAAGTGTGTACTGTGTTTGTTCCCAATGTAGCGTTAGAGGGACTTGACAAGGTAACCTGAATAGTCTCATTGACTTCATCAAGGATATCGTTGACAACAGTAATGGCGATATTCTCGCTGGTATCCAATGGATTGAAGGTCAAGGTGCCGCTGGCAAAGGTGTAATCCGTTCCGCTTCCCGTCGCCGAGCCGCCGGTAACATCATAATCCACAGTGATCGTTTTACCGGATGCGGTGGAAAGGGATACCGGCAAATTGACAGCGGTGGTGGACTCGCTGGCATTCGAAGAGTTTGCATCGAATGCAACTGTGGGCTCTCCATCATTATCGTTTATCGTGTAGGTATGTACCGTGTTCGTTCCCAGATCCGCGTTGGAGGGATTTGAAAGTGTCACCTCAATTGTCTGATTGACTTCATCCAGGGTATCGTTATTTATGGTAACGGCGATGTTTTCCGATGTGTCTCCGGGAGTGAAGGTCAAAGTGCCATCAGCCAGAGTATAATCCGTTCCGCTTCCCGTGGCCGTGCCGCCGGTGACGGCATAATCTACAGTAGTGGTGCCATTTACCTGGTCTAGTGATACACCAAGGTTTACAGCAGTCGTCGATTCGCTTCCATTGGAGGTGGCGGCGTCGAATTCGACATCAGTTCCGGTGTTGTTGAAGAAATCCGAGCCCGTGACGCCGCTGAAATCGAGAACGAATACATTACCTTCAATGAAATTTCCCGAGGCTCCCAAATCGATACCTGTAGAGGCAGCAAATCCGCTGTTGGTTGCGGTCACATTTGTTCCGATAGTTCCCACATCCAGGATACTTCCACTGGTTGAGTTTATATTGACCGCCGGGAAATCACTAGTGTTGGTCAAAACGGAATCTAAAATAACATTTTCGTCAGCGCTCAAGGTTACAGTGGAGGATCCCGCATTGATCTCCGTGCCATTGGCCATAGTGAGAGCGCCTCCGGAACCAGCATCGGAATTGGCATCTGAATCGGCAGTTACTGTGACAGCTCCGGAAGCCGTGATATCTCCATCAGCGGCAAAGACGATGTCATCATCTGAATAAAGGTCAATAGTGGTACCTGAGATGGGTTTATTCACATTCAGGCTTGATGCGTTGCAGGCGAGGTCTACGGTCACGGCTCCAGCCTGGATGGTTTCCAAGGTTATGTCGCCACAACCGGTATTCGTTTTACCCGTGCCATCGCGCAATTCGATGTCGAGGCTACCCGAACCCGTATCGATAGTGGTACCCGATTGCATCGTGAACACAGCGTCTCCAGGATCGCGGTGGGCATCCTGCACGCCATTGACCAGTAACTCATTTGCGATCAGAGAAAGGTCACCATTGTCAGTGGTGATGTTGGCGTTGAGGAGAATGCTTCTACCCGCCTGTAAGGTCAAGTCACCGCCTGATCCACTGGAGTTATCTACAGTAACCGCGCTGGATACGGTTAAATCATTATTGACTTGCAGGGTAACGTTATTAGGAATGGAAAGAAGATCTTCAAGAGTCCTACTTGAAAGGGTCAAGTTTAGACCTGCGCGTTCGGCAAATATAAACTCATCTACAGAGTTATCTGGAGGCGAAAAGTTTGTGTCACCAAATTGGTACAGGAACGCAGTGCCACAGGCACTGGTGCAATTTCCGTTCGAACCATCTTCTAAGCGCGCTCCGACAGAAAGAATCAATCCATCAAGAGAAACTGAGGAACCAAATTGATCACTATCTTCAAGTGTCAAGTTCACATTCTTGCCACCTGTGTAACCGTCGCCAATGATGGCCTGAAGGGCACCTGTACCATCAGTGGCGTTTCCATTATTACTGAAAGCCGTATCTGTGAACGTGTACAAATACACCGCACCACATTGTAAAGTGCAGGTACCACTGGAACCATCATCCAAATCAGCTCCTACAGCAAGACGCGTCCCATCGAGGGAAACTGAGATACCGAATTGATCAGAATTATCCAGGGTTAAACTAACATTTTTGCCACCTGTGTAACCGTCGCCAATGATGGCCTGAAGGGCACCTGTACCATCAGTGGCGTTTCCATTATTACTAAATGCCGTATCCGTGAATGTATACAAATACACCGCACCACAATTGCTCGTACAAGTGCCGCTGGAACCACCATCTCTAATAGCCCCGACTGCAAGACGCGTCCCATCGAGGGAAACTGAGGTACCGAATTGATCAGAATTATCCAGGGTCAAACTAATATTCTTGCCACCTGAATAACCGTCGCCAATAATGGCCTGAAGGGCACCTGTGCCATCAGTGGCATTTCCATTATTACTGAAAGCCGTATCTGTAAACGTGTACAAATACACCGCACCACAATCTCCAGTGCAGGTGCCGCTGGAACCATCATCTCTTAAAGCCCCGACTGCTAGACGCGTCCCGTCCAGAGATAAAGATTGGCCAAAGAAATCGTCATTATTAAGGCTCAAATTAATATTTTTGCCACCTGTATATCCGTCACCGATGATGGCCTGAAGGGCACCTGTACCATCAGTGGCGCTTCCATTATTACTGAACTCCATATCTGTGAATGTATACAAATACACTGCACCACAATCATCGGTGCAGGTGCCACTGGAACCATCATCTGTAAAAGCCCCGACTGCAAGACGCGTCCCGTCCAGAGAGACCGAATTGCCAAAAAAATCGGAAGTACCCAGGGTCACACTGACGTTCTTGCCGCCTGTATATCCATCACCGATGATCGCCTCCAGAGTGCCGCTACCAAAAGAGGCATTTGTGAAGGTGTACAAGTAAACTGCCCCGCAACTACCCGTGCAGGTGCCGCTGGAACCATCATCTCCCCTAACCCCAACAGCCAAGCGCGTCCCATCAAGGGAAACCGAGGTTCCGAATAGATCAGAATTATCCAGGGTAACACTAACATTTTTGCCGCCTGTATATCCGTCGCCAATAATGAATTCTAAACCACCTCCACTGAAAACCTTATCCGTGAAAGTGTACAAATACACTGCCCCGCAACTAATGGTACAAGTACCGTTGGAACCATCATCCCCTCTAGCCCCAATAGCCAGACGCATTCCGTCCAGAGAGACTGAATTGCCAAAAAAATCGCTATTATCCAGGGTAATCCCGACATTTTTACCACCTGTATAACCATCGCCGATGATGGCTTGAAGAGCACCCGAACCATCAGTTGCATTTCCATCATTACTGAATTCCAGATCTGTAAAAGTATAGAGATACACCCCACCACAGTCACTCGTGCAGGTGCCGCTGGAACCATCATCCCATCTAGCCCCAATAGCCAAACGGGTGTTGTCCAGGGATACTGAGGTGCCAAAAGCATCATTATTACCCAGCGTAATATTGATGTCCTTTGACCGGATGTTATATCCATCGCCAATGACTGCCTTGAGATCTCCACCAGTGAAGGCTGAATCAGTGAAGGTGTACAGGTACACCGCTCCGCAGTCGCTTGTACAGGTACCATTGGAGCCATCATCTCCAGGGGCGCCAATAGCAAGGCGTGTCCCATCCAAAGAAACAGAGATGCCAATTTGATCGGCATTTTCTAATGTAACACTGACGTTCTTCCCGCCCGTATAACCGTCTCCGATGATAGCTTGAAGGGCGCCTGTACCATCGGTGGCGTCACCATTATTACTGAATGCCAGGTCCGTGAATGTGTATAAATATACCGCCCCACAACTACCCGTGCAGGTGCCGCTGGAACCATCATCTCCATGAGCTCCAACGGCAAGACGTGGTCCATCCAGAGAAACCGATTGGCCAAACCTGTCGCCATTAACCAGGGTTAAATTAACATTTTTGCCGCCTGTATATCCGTCACCGATGATGGCTTGAAGGGCACCTGTACCATCAGTGGCACTGCCATTATTGCTGAACTCAGTATCCGTAAACGTATACAAGTAAACAGCCCCACATTCACTCTTGCAAGTGCCGCTGGAACCATCTTCTCCAATAGCTCCCACAGCAAGGCGCGTCCCATCAAGAGAAACTGACCTGCCAAATTCATCATTATTCTCTAGGGTCAAGTTAATATTTTTATCGCCAGTATAACCATCACCAATAATCGCCTGAAGACTTCCCCTACCAAAAGAGTTGTCAGTAAAAGTGTAGAGATAGACCGCACCACATTTAGTGGTGCAGGTGCCACCAGAACCACCATCAAAATTAGCTCCGACGGCAAGACGCAACCCATCCAGTGAAAGCGAGTAGCCAAATTGATCGATATCTGTAAGGGTCTGTGACCCAATATTTAGGGAATCGTAACCGTCGCCGATGATGATGGCTTGTTGGTTAATAACGCTTGAATCGTCTATGGTGCCATTTTTGGGGTCCATGAGGAATTCGCCGGAACGGTCTCCACGTCCTGTGAATGTTTTACCGGCAAAACGCAAACGATCCGTTGAGGAAGTTTCGACGAAACCGCCTTTGCCAGAGTCCTTACCGGGACGGGCAGATAATGTTCCGAGAACTGTGGTCTTGCGCTCGGACCAGACGATGATGGTTCCACCGGAACCTTCCAAACCCAAGGTGTCCGCAGTAATTCGGGTGCCGTCAGTCATCGCCAATAGTTCGGCGTTTGGAAGTTCGTCGATATCGAGATTTTTTCCGCCCTGCAATTCCCCACCCAGACGAATTTGCCCCCCACCAGTTTGGCCTGAGGCGTTGATTTGGGTCGAAAGGAATTTCAATGCCGGTGCGGTGATATCGATATGACCACCGATACCATCTTCACCCAATGCCAGATATTTTCCTGAGGTAGTAATCTGCTGATCGGTGATATGGCGGATGCTTCCACCTGTAGTCCCGGACACATCTAAATAAGCCGAGGTGTTTTCCCAGGATTTGAGACGGACTTTTAAATCGATGCTTCCACCGGGACCATCACTTCCCATGGCCAAAACTGAGCCCGCGATGTTGAGTCCTCCAGTCCCCACTTCGACGCGTCCACCTATGGACCCGGAAGCATTGACCCTCCCGCCTAAGCTCACCCATCGCTTGGCGTCGATTTTTATCGTGCCTCCGGGTTGGCTTTCGTGAGAAACATCCACTCCCCCGCCATCAAGGACTACCGAATCTGCACTCAATTCGATGCTTCCACCGGACGCGATCAACTTGCCTTTATGTCTAATTTTTGTTGCGGAGAGTTTCAGGTTTCCTGTGGTAGTGATGGTCCCATTTATCTCGATAGGGTCATTGTCGGAAAATTTGATATGTGTGGTCGCAGACGAAGAGGCGGGCTCGATTTGAAGAGTATGTTCTGCTTCCAGTTCAAATGAAGAAAACTCCAGAACTAAATCATTCGAGTCTTGCTTTAAGATCCAAAGCGTATCAGATATTCGCTGAAGGGAACCTTCTCCGGAACGGAATTCAGGACCCATGGAATTGGCTTGAGCTGGAAGGATTAGTACCATCCAGACAAGTAAAACAAGAAATATTAAATAGAAAATGCGGTTGCATCCTCGTAAGAACTTGTCACCTTGACTGGACATGGGACCTTAATGGTATATAATTCGGTTAATCTAACTATTCATCATATCTATTGGTTTTAATATCGTAGGGATACTCAATAAGGGTTTTCAATAACTTGCTTTTTGAGTTGTCGTTAAATTTTTATCCCGAATTATTTTACAAACAAAGTTAAATTCAATCTATACCCCTTTTAGGTTATTTTTTTGGTACTCTATTAAAGCCTTTAGTTACAATCACTTTACTAAACTTTTTATTTGGTTTGAGATTGAAATTATCGGAGTTATGGACAAGATGACCACGAACAGGTTTTGGAATTAGGAATTATTGGGATGATATTATTTTATATTCTCCACCAGGGCCATTTGGTATGAAGATCGATTTTTATAAATTTAAACTATTTTTTTGGGTATGGGCTTGGATAGGTCTATTGGTTTTCCCTCAAATTGTCGAAGCCATAGACATTCGCCTGGGGGGTCAGGTCCGTCCTCGCTGGGAAGCTCGGGACCGGGATTTTAATTCCGAAACCGATACCTTTCATTTCTTAAGTAGTCGCTTCCGAGTCAATATCAATACTCGGGTTAATGATAAGGTAAGCAACTTTATCCAGTTTCAAAGTGTTAACGTTTTTGGGTCCGATAGAACTGATAGCTTTGGGAGCACTGTGGAAACCAATTCCAGTTTTCTGGATTTGGATGAATCGGTTGGGATTCATCAAGGCTATGTTGTTGCAAAGGGTTTACTGAACCTTCCTTTGGAATTCAAAATCGGACGGCAGGAGATGATTCTCGATGGCCAGAGAATTTTTGGGAATAATGGTTGGTTCCAGGAAGCGTTAAGTCATGACGGTGTCTCTATTTGGCACAAAGGTGAAAAACACACCTTAATGTATTTCTTTTCCCAGTTTAATGAAAATGGAAGCGAGACCATCCAGGATAGTACCGACGATGTGGTCCATACTTTCTGGGGTAATTATAAAGGCATATTGGGAGGGGATTTTTCCGCCTATTTTGTTTATCGGGATAGTGACACTTTTGAAAATGAGATCCTTCCCGATAACGACAGTTACACTTTAGGGCTTCGGCAGGCGGGAAGAAATTCCTGGTTCGATTATAGAGTTGAAGGGTATTACCAGTTTGGCGATGCCGATTTGTTTGGCGGTCAAAAGGGGACCGAGCGAAGCGCCTTTCTTTTCGGTGTGCGTATAGGAAAGAAATTTAAGGCGCGGTTTAAACCCTCCGTCGCCGTCTGGTACGATTATGTTTCCGGTGACGATGAGGATGATAAGGTATTCAAAGCCTTCAATCCGGATTTTGGGAATGGTCATAAGTATTATGGGTTCATGGACCGTTTTGTATTGCTGGGTCAGAGTCGACCTGATGGAAACAGCAGTTCTGTGACGGATACGGATTCGATGGGGCTTCAGGATCTTGCATTAAAGTTTTCCATGAAGCCACATGAAAAAGTCACCGTTCGAGCCGACCTCCATTTCTTTTGGACCGCTGTGAATGCCCATGCTGGAGTGGTTCCTGCAAAACTCATCGGCGAGCGTCACCTGGGAGAGGAGTTGGATCTGACCCTGATTTATCACTTTGATCCAAGTTTAACCATAGTGGGCGGCTATTCCATATTCGCCGCCGATCCTTTGATGCACCATGTCGGAGGAAGAACCGGCGCTCCAAACAACACTGACGCCGATTGGGGATTCATCATGGTGAGCCATGTGTTTTAAGTTTTTGAAATTTTTTAGTATTAGCTATCATCCATACTCTTTACAGTTCACTAAAAATGATTCCCGCGGGGATTTGAAGGGATCCATTAAAGTCCTATACGGTCTTATAGGGTCAAAAGCGTAATGGGCGTCAGCAAATGCCTAAATTTTTAGATAAGTTACTATTCCCATTCGGAGTGGGGTTCAGGTGGTCGGAAGTTCAAATTCTCTCGCCCCGACCAATATTCTGTAAAGGACTTAACGAACTTTTGTTAGGTCCTTTTTTCTTTTTCATCTAATTGATAGATTCAACTTATGATGACTAAAATTATAGGTTTTCATCAAGACGAAGAATCCAATTGGGTGGCTGATTTGGCTTGTGGGCATTCACGACATTTCAGGCATAATCCTCCCTGGCAGGTTAGAGAATGGGTGTTGAATCCTGAAAAACGAGAGGCACGCCTAGGTTCGGAAATTTTATGCACACTGTGCCAGAATGGTATCCGACCCAATGATTTTTGAATTCCTTCCTAATAATTTTCTAAATATAAGTGGGGAGCCTTGGCAAGCATCCACTGACTGTGGAAATGGTACTTGACCTGCCGCAAATTCTTGATATAAATGCTATAAGTTAATTACTTTTCTCGGGTCGAGACTAGACTTTTTGTTCCAAATTTAAGTGGAAGCCTTTGGCTTTTTTGTGTCTAAGACAGGAATAAGTCACCCCCTATGAATACTACCTCAGTAAAACCCTTTTCCACAGAAGATCGTGATCTGATTCGGCAAATTGTGTTGGATGCCAGTGAGCCCATTGCGCCGTTTTGGCCCATGAGGACCATGGTCGCGCAAAACCCGATTCATGGCCTGGAATATCTACCCTTTGATCAGGCAGTTCGAAAAGGCAAGGACCTTCTTGGTGGAAACGGGTATCTTGCCAATGAGGAGTATCGTCAATTCTATCGTAATGAACGAATCACCAAGGAAAGTTTTGAGCATGCTTTTTCCAGGGTTGGGCCGCGCCCTGATGGGCAAGCTTCCATTGAAGTGGGAGGCCGAAGGATTACTCCAGAAGAGGTTTGGAAGTTACACATGCTTTTTGGCTTCGAGGAATTGCCATTATCCCTCCTGGATTGGGAGTTTAGCGGTGGTTGCGCGACAAAACAATTTCGTCAGGATTTACCCGAGGAACTACGAAAAAAACTTATTGAAAAAACCTTTAAAGAATATGGATCGCATCAAGAGAATCCGGATGAAGTATATCTGACCAAATTATGGATGTATGTGTTAGCCACCTTCGGGTTAACGGATTTTCAGCCTTCATTTCAAAAACCTGAAAGACAGGATGAGCAAACGTTCGAACCTGTTTCTTTGCCGCTTCAACGAACCCTTAGCGATTGGGTCGATAGTTTGACTGATGGTGGCTTGGTCCAGCAAATCAATGATCAGCTCATCAAATGGGTTTCGGCGTTTCTGGATGAAGGTTTGGCCGGTTGGGAAATGCCTGAACGGGAAAAAGGCTTCTACCGTGCCTGGCGGAACCTGATATCGAATGATTTTTCGTGTAAGTTACTTGGAATTTCAAATTTTGCCCAAAAAGTCCATAACCTTCCGGAAGCTCCAGAGGATGCGATCCAGTTGAACCTGCAGAAACTGCAAATTCCCCAGGAGCAATGGAAAGGTTATCTTTCAAGGCAATTATCATTATTGCCGGGCTGGACGCGATACATACGGTGGCTTGGAGAACACTCTACCTATCATGCTCAAAAAAAACACCCCATTGACACCACACAGTATCTGGCGGTGCGTTTATTTTATGAAGTGGAATTGACCCAAATCAGGTGTCAGAAAGAATGGGGAATTGACGGGACGCTTTCTTCCCTAACGACCTATTGGAAGGATAGCCCCGAGGAATATCGCCGCAAAATGGGACATGATGAGCAAGCTGGTGATCTGGCCAAACAGTTGAAGTGTCGACAAGCCTGGCGATTGTTTCATTTGGCGCAATTTCTTGAATTATCTGCTGGAGAAGTTCACGATCTAATGCCCACCGATGCCCGAAAGATGTTGCAATGGCTGGACTCTTTTCCTGCTGATCAGCATGGAAAGGTTTGGATTGAAGCCTACGAAGATTCCTTTCGAGAAGAAATCCTGAATAATATTTCAGCGCATCGCGATAAGGCACCGGATTTGGAAACGCGTCCCCATGCCCAACTGGTTTTTTGTATCGATGTCCGTTCCGAATCATTTCGTCGCCATGTCGAAGCCCAGGGCCATTATGAAACCTTTGGGTTCGCTGGCTTTTTTGGTATTCCCATTAACCACCAGGCTTTCGATAGCGATCATCGTGCCGATTTGTGTCCCGTGCTATTGACTCCCGGTCATGCGGTGACGGAAATACCCCGGCCAGGCGAAACGGCGGCATTGAAAAAATATTCCTCTAATACTCGCTGGTCCCTGCTGGGAAGCCACCTTTTTCACGATATGAAACATCATCCTGTGGGGTCCATGATGGTGATTGACGTATTGGGCTTTTTCTTTAGTCTGGGCCTTGTGGGCAAGACCCTGCTCCAGAAAGCATTCAGGGCCACGACTTTCATGATCCAAAGGTTCTTGACTTATAGGGTTCCGACCCGGATCTCCATTTCCGCGTCACCAGATCCTCAAAACCTCAAGGTTGGGGAAGTCGTTGCAGAAGGAATTCCTGACCATCTTTCCCGTGGATTTTCCCTTTCGGAACGGGCTACATTTATAGAAAATGGTTTGCGGGCCATGGGGCTTACGACAAACTTCGCGCGCCTGGTGTGTCTCTGTGGTCATGGGAGTGAGACGGACAACAATCCTTATTATGGGGCGCTGGATTGCGGGGCCTGCGGTGGAGCGCCGGGGGATGCCAATGCGCGGGTTTTTGCGGCGATGGCGAACGACCCTGAAGTTCGTAGCATCCTCAAAGAAAAGGGTTTGACCATTCCCAAGGACACCTGGTTCCTGCCGGGGAAACATAACACGACAACGGATCGGGTCAAGTTTTACGATTTGGAAGAACTTCCCGATTCGCATAAAGAAGATTTGGAAGCCTTGAACAAGGATCTGGGAAAAGCAGGTGCGAGTCAGGCTCTTGAGCGGTGCCATCGCATTCCGGGTGCCCCGACTGAGATTTCTCCGGAGCATGCTTTTGCCCATGTAGACGGGCGCAGTTGCGACTGGGCGAACACCCGCCCGGAATGGGGACTGGCGGGCAATGGTGCGTTTCTCATTGGACGGAGAAAACTGACCAAGGGATTGGATTTAGGAGGTCGGGTCTTCTTGCATTCTTATGATCCGGTGGCTGACCCTGAAGGTGCTATTCTCGAAAAAATCATGACCGCTCCCTTAATTGTAGGCGAGTGGATCAGTACGGGTTATTATTTTTCTTCAGTGGATCCATGGAATTATGGAAGTGGCAGTAAAGTGTTACACAACGTCGTTGGAGGAGTCGGGATGATGCTGGGAAGCCAAAGTGATTTGCAAATGGGGTTTCCTTTACAAACCGTCAATAACGGGAACATTCATTATCATGAACCGATGCGGCTTCTGGCTATTATCGAGCAGACCCCGGATGTCATCTCATCAATCATTCAAAAGCATTCAATCCTTCAACAGTTGTTTCATAATCAATGGCTTAATCTTATTGCACTGGATCCCTACAAGTTTGAATTTCATCGATACAATCCAGACGCAACATGGGAACCGGTTCATGTTACCAAGGCATAAAATGAGTGCCGGCAGGACGATACCCGGTTTACAGATATTGCATCTCTGGTCTCTCTGGTTTTTAATAGGAAATAGCGAACAACACTGATACCCTAAAGTTTAACCCACACCTGAAAGTTTTATGGCAACTCGATCCAGACCAATTTCATCAGAATTCATGTTTTTAAAAGCCATGGCGCTGTTTTTGTTTTGGATATTGTTATCCGCCAGCTTTGAATGGATTCATCTCTTGCTGGGTCTTGTTTTTTCCTTCGTCGTCGCCTGGCTCAACTCGGGTCATTCCCCTTTTGTTCCGAAATTTCGTTTGTGGCTCAGAATCATTCTTTACATTCCCTGGCTTTTTTATAAAATCATTGAAAGTAGCATCCATATGTCCAGGCTTATTTTGGATCCTGCCCTTCCCATTAATCCCCAGTTGATAACTGTGGAGTCAAAACTGCGGCACCATGCGGCAGTGGTTCTTTTCGGAAATTCCATTACCTTAACTCCTGGAACTATTACCGCAGAGGTTTATCGCAATACGCTCATTGTCCACGCAATGGATAAGGATTTAAGCAAAGATATTGAAAGCAAACAGATGGAATCCAGAATCGCAGAAATTTTCAAGGACGAAAAGCCGGATTTATGACAACCTTTTTTTTCTTCATTTTAGTCCTGCTGACTGTTCTTATCGGTGCGTACCTGTACCGTGTCCTTCAGGGCCCTACAATTTTTGATCGTGTCCTGGGTCTTAACGGCATTTCCACCAAAGCGATTATTTTACTTGTAGTCATCGGAGTCTATTTTGAACGGGTCGATATGTTTATTGATATTTCAACTGGATATGCCCTGCTGAATTTAGTCGGAGCGCTTGCCGTAGCCAAATATCTGGAACAAAAGGGACTGCCGTAAAATGGAAATTCTATCCATAAT
The DNA here is from genome assembly GCA_024648695.1 of Nitrospina sp. GTDB lineage: Bacteria > Nitrospinota > Nitrospinia > Nitrospinales > JACRGP01 > JACAVV01. Next base: position 28,101 of record JACAVV010000017.1, on the reverse strand, counting down.
ATTTATTGTAACGGGATTATTTTTTCTCATTGTAGCGGCCATTGGCGTGATTCGATTGCCCGATGTGTTCAGCCGTTCTCATGCGGTGTCATTAACAGATTCCTTAGGAGCCTTTTTGATGTTGGTTGGAATCGCTTTGCATGAGGGTTTTGGTAAAAATATGCTCAAAATTATGGTGGTGTTGGCCTTACTGTATATTCTTAACCCAGTCATTGCACATGCCACCATTCGCGCGGCTCTCCGCTCCGGTTTAAAACCCTGGAAAAAGGAAAACTCATGATCTTTTCATTGCAAATTCCTTTGCTCCTTCTTTTGCTTGTTACCGCCGCCGGTGCCATTATGGTAAAGGATTTAATGAGTGCGGTCTTGCTCCTGGGCACCTACAGTTTTTTTCTGTCGGTGGTATGGGGCTGGCTCGGGGCTGTGGATGTCGCCTTCGTGGAAGCCGTCGTAGGGGCGGGATTGGCTACTGTTCTGTTTTTATTAACACTTTTCGGTACAGCACCCAAGGACACTCGATTTAGGCGACCTCCTCCTTCGCTGGCAGTGTTAATTGTTTTCCCTTTATTGGGACTTCTTTTACTCTATGCCGCTAAAGATCTTCCTGAATTTGGGGATCCCAATTCTCCGGCGAGCGTTCATATTTCACCGATCTATCTGGAGCAGAGCTACCAGGAGACCCACACTCCCAATGTTGTGACTTCGGTACTGATGGACTATCGATCGCTTGATACCATGGTGGAAACCGTGGTGATTTTTTCTGCGGGTATAGCTTGTGCTTTACTACTCAGGAGGCATTCAAAATGATTCGTCCTCATGACAGCATTATCGTACAGACCCTGGGTCGCTTTCTCATTCCGGTGGTGCAAATATTCGGTTTATATGTTTTGTTTTTTGGTCAATATGGACCTGGAGGGGGGTTTGTGGGTGGAGTGATTCTGGGCACGGGAATGATCCTGTCGGTTTTGATTTTCGGACATGACGCTTCCCGGAGTCAAATTGCCAAAAAAATTCTGCATGGTGACGGAGTCGGTATGCTGATCTACGCAGGAGTGGGCGGCCTGTGTATGATTGGAGGCGGAGAGTTTCTCAATTATGCGAATTTGGAAATTCCAGGTTTGGAAACTGCGTCTCGAAGATCATTGGGGATCGTGCTCACTCAAATTGGTGTGGCTGTGGATGTTGCGGTAACAGCCGTTTCTATCGTATTCAGCTTGTCTGCTGAAGAGATTATCGAGGATTCAATAAATGGTTGAGGCATTTGTCGCAGTTTTTCAACGACCCAATTTTTTGACCTTTGTCATCATTTTTCTTTGGGGATTTTATATTATGGTGACGCGATTCAATCTCGTAAAGAAACTCATTGGAATGTATTTGATGCAAACCAGCGTGATTTTTTTCCTGGTGTCCATTAGTGCCAAAAAGGGCGCAACCATTCCTGTGCTCTTGTCCACCACGGAACCGGTAAAAGCGGTAAATTACGCCAACCCCTTACCGCATGTTTTGACACTGACTGCCATTGTGGTTGGCGTGGCAACCCTGGGCGTTGGATTGGCCCTGTGCGCGGCGATCTACCGAAAATATGGAAGCCTTGACGAACAAGATATTCTAGAAAAACTAAAATGAGTCACCAACTTCCCGCGATCATCTTCCTTCTCCCTTTGTTTGCCGCTATTTCTATGCCTGTGGTTTGTCTAAAAAACCGGCATTGGAGCCACCCAATTTCTGTAGGCACTCTTGTGGTCATGGTTTTGGTCTCTATCATCAATCTTTATAACGTCATTCATCATGGAGAAATACGGTATGTGTTTAGTGGGTGGTCTGTGCCCCTGGGCATTGAGTGGGTGGCTGATGGATTAGCAAGTGTGATCCTGGTATTACTGAGTGCCCTGGCTTTGCTGGGTGTGGTGTTTTCCAGAACCACTTCCCCAAAGGCTCTTGGAGGTCGGATTGTTCATTATTATACTCTGGTTTTGCTATTGATATCTGCCTTGACCGGCATTGCTTTCGCCAGGGATTTGTTCAATCTGTTCGTGTTTTTGGAAGTTGCGGCTATCTCAAGTTACGCACTTATTGGTGTTGCTGGTGGAAGAGCGTTGTTTGCGGCCTTTCGCTATCTGGTTTTGGGAACCCTGGGAGCCTCCCTCTACCTGTTAGGGGTGAGTTATCTCTATGCAGTGAGTGGCACACTGAATATGAGTGATCTTGCCGAAAGACTTCCGCTGTTACTACACTCTAAAGCATTAGTTGGCGGATTGCTTTTCATGTTTATTGGTCTGGGGATCAAGATGGCTCTGGTCCCATTTCATGCCTGGATGCCCGAGGCCTACACCTATGCTCCCGATTCCGTTTCACCTATTCTGGCCTCTCTCGTCACCAAAGTAGCCCTACTGGCCTGGATCAGAATAATGTATTGGGTCTTGAATGCGACAATTATTATAAATGAAATTCCGATCTTGGTAATGGTAGCCGTTCTTGGTGCTTTAGCGGCGGTTATAGGCGCCACTCTGGCCCTGGCCCAGCGGGAAATAAAAATGATGTTTGCTTATGGAGGGATTTCGCACATCGGCATCATTCTGATTGGTATCAGTCAAGGCAATCAAACCGGTTTTGCCGGAGGCGTTTTTTATCTACTGAACGATGCCGTTATGCAAGCCGCCTTGTTTTTTTTAGCTGGGGTGGCGTATTGCCAATTTGGAGTCAGAACAGTTGACGATTTGGGGCGCATCGGCAAACAAGCGCCCTGGCTTATCGGGTTTTTGGTAGTCGTGGCCCTGGGCATGATTGGCCTGCCTCCGACTGGGGGATTTTTTGGGAAATGGTACATTATTCTCGGGGCGTTGGAAGCGGGCAATTATGTTTCGGTCGCGGCGGTGGTGGTTTCCACCCTCTTGACGCTGGCCTATTTTGTTAGACTGTTTGAAGCCATTTTCCGGAGAGGAACAACGCCGATGGAAGTCCAGGTTGTTGAAATTCCCGTCTCAAGTAAACTGACTCTGGGAATCACCTCTGCGGCTATAATAATTCTGGGATTATTCAGTGCTCCCATTATTCAACTATTGCTGGATCAGGCTATGCCACCACGTCTTTGAGGGAACTTATGGCTTTTTTTGTTCTCATTCCTTTGCTCCCCCTTCTGGCTTCAATCGTTCTAATTCTTGGAGGACGTCGTTGGGGTGAGAATGGTCACCGAATCGGGATTCCTGCTATCGGTCTTTCGTTTGCGCTATCGGTTGCCGCTTTCATTGAAGTGTTGAGGCATGGACCTTTTACCCTTTCTCTGTACCGGCTTTTTCAATCCGGCACACTGACCATAGATTTAAACTTGTTCGTTGATCAACTGACGGTTCTGCTTTTACTCCTGGTCACGGGCGTCAGTGGTGTGGTGCACGTATATTCCTCCCGTTACATGATCGGTGAGCCACGATATAACCGTTTTTTTGCCGTCATTTCCCTGTTTACTTTTTCCATGATTTTACTGGTCATGAGCGGCAACCTCTTAATGTTGCTGGTCAGTTGGGAAGTGATGGGGATCTGTTCCTATCTGTTGATTTCCCATGCCGCAGAACGGCCCTCAGCTTGCAGAGCCGCTACCAAGGCTTTTCTCGTGAACGCTTTCGCAGATGTCGGGTTCAGTTTTGGCATCATTTTGACCTTTTATACTTTTGGCACACTCGACATCCAGACAATTCTGGCACAGGCTGAAAACATGCAGGACCATACCATCAATATCCTGGGGTGGATGGGACTGGAACTCCAAATTCATCCTGTGACGCTCATTCCTTTTTTCTTTTTTATGGGGGCTATGGGAAAGTCAGCGCAAGTGCCATTTCACGTGTGGTTGCCTTTTGCGATGGAAGCACCCACTCCGGTCTCTGCGCTTATTCATGCGGCCACTATGGTGAATGCGGGTCCATTTTTATTAGTGCGATTGAGTCCCCTGCTTATTCTTTCTCCATTCGCAATGACGTTCATCTTTTTCATCGGAGCAGTCACCGCGATATTTGCCGGAATAGTATCCCTGACGCAATCGGACATCAAAAAGATACTCGCTTATTCAACAATCAGTCAAATCGGGTTCATGGTTATGGCGTGTGGACTGGGCGCGTTTGTGGTGGCAATTTTTCATCTTCTGGCCCACGGTTGCTACAAGGCGTACTTTTTTCTGTCCACCGGTAACGCATTGCGATCCGTTGAACCCGGGAGGCCAGGAGGACATGGAGGAGAACATCAACACCCAGTCTCTGAAGGCATGGGGACCTTATATGGCGGTGCATTGCTGTTGGCATTAATTCCACCGTTCGTTCTGTTTTCCGGATCGTATGAATATTTATGGGGGATCACGGGCGTTGCTTCTGCCGCTATCGGATTCAAAATCATTGGTTTAATTACCGTATTTGTGGCTTCTCAATACCTTTTTAAAGGCGTCACCTCGATTTTTGTTCAGGGTCCAAAAACCTATTGGCCCGCTTCCGGACAACACAGCCTGCAAACGCAAACCATTCGGCCACAACTTTTAAATGGCTCCATTATAACAAGTCTGCTTCTGGCAACTGTATTTTTAGGAGGGGCATTGACTCTGTTTTGGCGATGGTTCGCCGACTTTCTTGCGCCGGCATTGAACATTCCGGGGGTAATATCAGGAGCCGGAGCCGTCGAGCCCGGGTTTCCTTTTTGGCTAGTGGTTTCTCTTGGCGTAGCGGTTGCGGGATGGTTCTATGCCTACTCGGCTCACAACCAACCTCAACATCAGGAAACCAAAGTAAATGCCAGAAACCATCGCCTGTACATCTTGTTTTGGAACAAAGGGTATTTTGATGAAATGTATGATGCTTATCTGGTTTCCCCAACCATCAAAGTTGCACACTGGTTATGGCAAGTTGTAGATGTAAAAATAATCGATCATTTCATTCATCTTATCGGGACTTTTTCTGTAAAATTTGCCAGGTGGTTATGGCGAATTGTTGATATCCGCTGGTTGGAACAGAAGGTCGGACAATTGGCGGGACAGGTAAATGTTACTGGGCAGTTTCTGCAAGAGATAGAATCCCGTACTATCCAGCATCAATTATTGGTAATGATATTTTGGTTAGTCGCTATGACTGGACTTTTGTATGTCCTGGTTTAATGGGTTCCTGATAGACCCTCTATGAAATAAAAGGCTTTGGATACCGAATGACCTTACTTTTTTTTGCGAATGCATACTTGAAAAGCCAGGAGTTCGTTTCTTTCGTCAGAAAGGAGATTTCTTAAATGGCTCTATTTATGGATCATCTGATTAGCTGGATGATAGCTATTCCTTTTTTGGGAATCATCATTCTGGCATTTGTCCGTGAAGAAGAAAAAATCCGATGGATTGCTTTTGGCGTAACAATTGTGGAGCTTCTCCTTTCTCTGATCCTTTGGGGGAATTTTGATTTTGCCCAGCAAGACATGCAATTCGTGGAACGCGTGGTATGGATGTCCACGTTTAATATTCAATATGCGGTTGGGGTGGATGGCATCAGCATTCTCCTGGTGGCACTCACAGCCCTTCTCTGTCCACTCTGTGTCCTTTGCTCGTGGACAGGAATTAAGACACGAGTACGAGTCTATCTATCACTGATTTTATTAGTCGAAGGTGCCATGGTTGTGGTGTTTACCGCCCTGGATCTTTTCTTGTTCTTCATGTTGTGGGAAGTAACCATGATTCCCATGTATTTCATGATAATTCTCTGGGGCGGACCGAATCGAATTGCCGCTGGCCTTAAATTCGTTTTGTACAGCCTTACAGGAAGCCTGCTTCTCCTGGTGGGAATATTGGGTCTTTATCTCAATGGAGGACATACATACGATTTACTGGTGTTAACCGAACAGACATATACTTCCAACCAACAGTTCTGGTTGTTCCTGGCGTTCTTTCTGGCTTTTGCCATAAAAATGCCGATGGTCCCCTTTCATACATGGCTCCCAGATGCGCACTCCGAAGCCCCGACGGCAGGCAGTGTGCTTCTGGCCGGGGTGCTATTGAAAATGGGCGGATATGGTTTTTTGCGTTTTTGTTTGCCCATGTTTCCCGAAGCTTCGGCAGATTTTGCACCATCTATTTTGTGGTTATCGGTCATAGCCATTATCTATGGCGGATACATAGCCCTGGCTCAGTCAGACCTAAAAAAGCTGGTGGCCTATTCTTCAGTGTCCCATATGGGATTTGTAACGCTCGGGATTTTTGTGTTCAATAGCCAGGGAATTCAGGGAGCGGTATTGCAAATGTTTAATCACGGAATCACCACAGCCGCTTTATTTATTTCTGTTGGAATATTGTATGACCGTACTCACAGTCGAGAAATTTCTGATTACGGCGGCTTGCATAAACCCATGCCAAAATTTGTCGCGTTTTTCTTTTTATTTTCAATCGCCGCCTTTGGGTTGCCTGGCACCTGTAATTTCATTGGCGAATTTTTAGTTCTGGTAGGCACCTCATATGTCAGCCTTGCCATGGTGCTTATTTCAATAGGTGGAATACTTTTAGCCGCCGCGTATATGCTTTGGATGCTCCAAAGAGTGGTGTTAGGCGAGCCTGCGACAGAAGTCGCCAAAATGCTCCCTGATTTATCAAAACGCGAATTGGCTACGCTGATTCCATTGGGGGTCCTCGTATTGAGTATCGGATTGTATCCAGGACCTTTGATGGAAACAATGGACGCCAGTGTGATCCACCTTATCCAGCAAACCATAGGGCCGGAAGTTACTGAATTGTCTCAACTTCAGTTTGGGCCTTGAATTAGATTTGTCCCACTGTCACTTCATCCCGGGTTTGGCTACCCTAGTTTTTTTTGATGACAAGAGGTTGTTTGAATGTAAGAGTTCGATAGGGAAACGGAATTTCGATACCAGCTTCTTCCAGGGCCTTTTTAACCGCCGTTATAACCTCTCCACGGGATCTACGAATATCGACTGGCTTGTTTCCAGGCCACCATGTCACTTCAATATCAACACTACTGGAACCAAAAGCCTTTGGGTAAACATCAACGGGTTTTGACGATTCCACAGTATCACAGCCTTCCACAGCCTTTTGAAGGACATCAACCGATTTTTCCACATCCTCCCCATAAGCCACACCAGTTATTATGGTGACCCGCCTATAGGGCCTGTTTGTAAGAACGTTTACGGGGTTCTTGAAGAGGGTGGAATTTGGAACCAGAACCAGTTCTCCAGTCAACAAACGGATCTGGGTCATGCGAACATCGACCGATTCGACTTGACCCATTATGTCCTTACATTCAATAAAGTCTCCACTTTCAAAAGGAAACCGCCAAAGCAAAAGGATTCCAGCAAAAAAGTTTTCAAAAATATCCTGAAAAGCAAATCCAATAGCAATGGAAGCAATGCCGAGTCCGCCCAAAGCCGTTGCCGGAGTAAGACCAGGAAACCAGAACATAGCGGCCAAAAGCAATCCACCAAACCAGATACCGATGGTTATCAATCGAACAATTAAATCTTCTAATGATCTTCGTATATTTCGTGATCGGAACAAGCGATGCCCCAGTTTGGATATAATGGATGCCAGTATCCATGTCAAGATAAGCACCAGGATTCCAGCAATGAGGTAAGGCGTGTGTTGAATAAAATTTTTCCATATATTGAGCAAAGTAATTTGAAGCGTCTCGGCTACATCTGAAATGGAATCGGGGCCTTCAATGATGTTGTTTCCGTGTGAACCTCCAAGTTGCCCACTTCCGTTTTTTTCAGGATCGGAATCTTGTAAAGCCACGTTACTCTCCTTCTTTTTTGGATTCGGATGGATGGGGCAATTTGAATTTTGAAGAAAGCGTATCTATCTGTTGATCCCGGGTGATCAAAGTCACAATATCCCCCTCCTGCAACGTCTCCTGTTCCGTCGGCAGATAGGCATCTTTTCCTCTTGAAATACATACCATCCGTGTATCTTCAGGGAGGTCTAGGCCCTTCACATTCTTGGGTGTGTCTTCCATTACCTGAAATTTGAAAAACAATAAATCCCCCTGAAGTTCAGTCAATTTCCTCGCCCGCTTATTCCCTTCAATAATATCGACCAGAGAATGAGCCACTTGCTGATCGGGATGGAACACCTCCTCCAGCTTCAACTGTTTGCAAATCTTGTCGAAATCACAATTTTCAATACGTGTAATTACACGATCAAATTCCATTTCTTGTCCCACCAGAGAAGCGATAATATTATCCTGATCATTGTCGGTAAGACAAAACAGGAAATCCGTATTTTCCGGGCTGACCTCTTCCAGTATGGAAGGAAATGACCCATCCCCATGAATGAAACCGCAATCCAGTTCTTCACTCAATTCATCGATTCTTTCCTGATTGACCTCAACGATCACCACCTCATGTCCTTTTTCGATTGCCAGGCGAGCCGTGGTCACGGTGAGGGTGCTGGCGCCAATAAATACCGCTCTCATTTCAGATTTCTCCTTTTTCCAAACCAGTTTCCCGGAACCAATAAAATGACAATAGCGATGCCCTCGGTACGCCCCATCAGCATATCGATGATAAGCACTACTTTGAGAACAGGATCAAGGTCGGGACCTGTGAGACCTGCAGAAAGTCCCGATGTGCCCAGAGCGGAACTCACCTCGAACAAGGATAGTAGGGGGTCATAGCCATATTGAAGAAAAATAATCCAGGAAATCAAAAGAGTGCCCAGATAAGTCAAAACAACCGCGACCGCTCCTTGGATATCTATAGACGTGATGGGCGACCCCATAAACCGTTCCGGAATATCCGCGTGTTGTGATGAGGATAAACGTTGCAAATAAAGTTGAAAAACTCGCAACAAAAGCATCAATCGAAGCAATTTAATACCCCCTGCAGTCGAACCCAGCCCGCCTCCCACAAACATCGCTGCACTCATAAGGCCCAAAGCAGGCAACCCCATATCCTGGGGCGGAATTGTTGCGAAACCTGCAGTGGTTTGGGCCGAAACCGCCATCCATAGAGAATGCTCGATCCTTTCTTCCAGACCCAGGATGTCTGAATGGGTCATACTTAAAAAAAGCATTGCCGTCATAAACAGGATCATTCCAACCAGAAACAAAAACTGTTTGTCCCCGAAAATCTGGTTCCAATCCCGGAATTGTCTTCGGTAATAAAGATTAAACGAAATGGCTCCGGCCAGGCAACCTCCCAGAATAATGACGCGTTCCCAAAAGGATACGCTTGCAAGGCTGTCATCGTGATTGGCAAACCCTCCTGTGGACAGAGCCGCCATAGCATGAACCAGAGAGTCGCAAATTCCACTTCCAGCCAAAATCAGGGCTAACATGATCGCTAATGTGAGCAAGGCATAGGTTAAGAGTATTCGTCTTGCATGGGACCGCGTGCCACCCACCACGTCCTCAACCTCATTCGAATCAAATCCCAATTGACGGGTAACGATCCCCGGTTGAAATACCAAAGCCAAAGCCAGGACGATAATTCCCAGTCCGCCAACCCATTGCATCCAGCCACGGCTGAAAAGAAAGGCTGGAGACTTTTGATTCAAATTTTCCAGAGTGGAAAGGCCCGTGGTGGTAACCCCTGAAACAGCTTCAAACCAGGCATCTAGAAATGGGATTCCACCACTCATGATGGGGATCGATTGAATCAACGATGAAACAATAAATACCAAGGCCACCAGAGCAAGCGATTCGTTACGCTGGATATATACCTTACTATTTTTGGTGAGAGACACCCCATACCACCCGAGTAGCAACGAAATTGTGATGATGGCCAAATAGTACAGAGAACTTTCAGGCGTGCCCCATGCCAGAGAAACTCCCAAAGGAATGACAGTCAACAACCCAAACATTCCCAACATAAGACATAAGTATCCCAGAAGGACCAGTGGACGAATTGCGAAAAAGATTCCTGAACGGTCTTTAAAACTCATTCGAGCCTTGTCTCAAGCATGAAAGTGATCTTATCAGGAAAGAAAAAAACGAATGGAAATTTTAAGTCTTATTTCCCATTTCGGTTTTTAGAAAGTTTTCTCTCTGCAGGCCAACATTAAGGCCAGTTTGAGAAAAATATTAATTCAATTGCGCTGAGGTCAAACGGCTTTACCGTTTACCTTAAGTCACAGGCCCTTTTTGCTGGGACCGTATCTATTTTGAAAATATTTTACCCGAGTTATGGATAAGAAGGGGAAAATTAATAAAGTCGTTAAAATGGGTCAAAGAATTTATTGCGGACTCTAAATTATGGGCCTTCGGCTTCATTTATCCCCCTCACCGTAGTCCTCTCCCTCCAGTAGAGAGGGTGACTTATTTTCCATAACCCAGGTTATTTTTTCCAATAACTCCTGAAATGGATTAAGGGAAAGAAATACACCAAAACAAGCTGAGAAAACCAGCAAGTCCCCCAGGGACTTCATTCTTAGTGAAAGACAAGGGCTCCATGTTTGAAGCGAAGGCTTAATGATTTTTCCAGGCAGTATACCTCTAAATCGAATTCGAGCTCACTTTACCGGGAAAGATAATTTTATGGGGATAACCATGATTCAATATCAGGTCAATGTTCTACCAGAGATCCTCCACCGTGACCCGCCTTTTAACTTTCAAGTGGGAATGCAGAACATTGTTCAGCTTCACTTTTCATTTCAACTGGTTTGCCCATTCGTTCTTTTATCTCATGAAATATTCTGGCTAATTATCTCAGTCGCACACTCCTTTTAATCTCTAATAGGTATTCCCCGCGCACGCAAGAAAAAAGGGGGACCCCCAAAGGGTCCCCCTTCATATGATGGTTCTCTATGGGATTAATCGTTCATAGACAACTTGTCATCACTTGGCATGGAAGCGGTAGAGCCTCCTTTAGTCGCTCCAGACAGAGGCAAGATGCTTCGGTCGCCTGCTGGCAATACTTTAAAGTATCCCCATTGACCCGCCTGCTGATACGGAGTTCGTGCATTCAACCAGAGATAGGTTCCCGGAGTTTTGTACGTTCCGCCTGCGTTGAAGTAGGCCTGAATGTACTCGCCTCCACCAAACTCCTCTACGTCGATCATATCAGAGTTTACCTGGTTGATGTGACGCCGCCACTGATGGCCGTCCAGATTAAACATCTGGTTCTGCTCATTGTGTGCGCCGAACACGTTGATCATCACACGGTCACCGGCATGCGCTTTAATGGTCGGAGTCGCAGGATCGGAATCCGCCGCCACACATGGGGTGAACATGTTACCCAATTCACAACCTTCGTCTTCCCGGTAGGTCCACGGCTCAAGGCGGTAGTTGACACCAGTCAGACCCGCTACGTTCTGCAGGTAAGGCATGAAAGAGGTACCGATGATATTATCTTCATCCTGGAAGTACAACGCGAAGTCACGATAGTTATCGATGCCCACGTTTTCAGGATGCGATTTGTCGATAATAACGTCCGCTTTCCAGGAGTTACCCAGCGAAATGTCTTTACCGGTCTCAGGATCTCGGTAAACCGATCCACGAGGGCCGATAATAACAGCGCCGAACATTCCGTTACGAACGTTGTTGGTCAAGTTACCAAAGTCCCAAATCAATGCACCGTTCAAATTGTAATCCGGGTGCGCGTAGAACTTGTACAACTTGGACTTTCCTGGAGCAACCGTCTGGTCGCCAGGGTTGTTACCTACATTGATTCCCTGAGACTTCTTGGGATCAAATGCAATGTTGTTCAGATGGATAGAAGTATTGCCATCTTTCAAGCGGTTGGTCAGCTTGATCTGAACACAATCGCCAACATTCGCACGCAAGGTCAAAGGATGCGGCATATGACCATCGTCTGCGGCTTTGGCAACTTCATCTTCCAATGCGAAGATTCGACCGTTCGGATTTCCAAGAACGAGTTTTCTTTCGAAATCCACTTCAATCTCATCTTCGGTATTGGGGTTGAACTTCAGAGCTTTATCGATAGCAACCACACTGAAGTTTTTAACCGGAGCCCCTTTCGGACAAACGTTTTCCTTCGAAGGAAGAATCGTCGTACCCGGCAAAGGTTTCAGGTCTTTTTGTAGCTTGTCGTATACTCGGAAGATACTCCAGCTACCTTCAGACAAATGCGAGGTTCGACCATCGTAGATCAGATAGTCACCTGCCATTTGTTGGTATCCACCTGCCGTTGTGGCCAAGTCGTAACGCTCTGCGATACCTACATGCAGGGCATTGGTCACACGCGAATCAGGATCGTAGCGCTCAGGTCGGAACCCATGTCCAGAAAGTACGAAGGTATGGGTTTCGTTCATCATTCCATGCAATACGCGGAAAACAACCGTATCACCGTTATAAGCACGGATCATAGGTGTATCAGGATCCCGATGCGCTTTACTACTGAACAGCTTGGACGGATCCGGATTGCTTGCCAACCGTGCAGATAATGAGGCCGCACGGAAGTTAAACCCGCCACCTGTGGTGTGCGTTCCACCATTCAACATTGGGAAAGCAACACCCAGCATATCGCTAGGCATCTGAAAAGAAATAGACTGCCCAGCGGCGATGGCGTTCTCACGGCTCATTCCCGGAGGATTCCCTTCGGTAATTAATTGTGCCGTATGCGGAACGGTGTCATGCAATTGAACCACGATTTCACGGAAGCTTCCGTTTCGACCGTAAGCGATCGGCTCGGTTCCATGAACGTCAACTACAGGTCCACTGCGTACTTCTTTACCCGTTACCGGATCGTGGTAAGTAGATCCCCAAGGCTCAACGATGGTAGAACCAATACCACCATGCGGCCAGGTGGTTGCACCAAATGCATGGTCATGCCAGAACACAAGACCTAAGTCCACATCCACCCACCAGCGGTATCGAACGAATTCTGTACTAACGATTTCGCCCGCTTTATGACTATGGGTCAAAGGCTCGGTAAAGGTGATTTTATATTTACCGTCTTTGGCTTTAGTCGCTGGCGGATCCATAGCTTCAATCCAACGAGCGTCCTTCTTATTGGGTTGCTCAATACCAACGATGATATCGGTTCCAATATGGAAAGGCGTCGCATGCTCTGCCATTTGAAGTTCAACCGTTTTCGATCCCGCTTTGACGTCTGCCGTCAGTTTAGCGTTCATCGGAACCGGCATTCCTAAATGGTGTCCATCTTTCTCTTTTTTAGTGAATTGAGTATATGGACGCATGGACTGATCATATGAGAACCCGGAGATAACACCGTCCGAAGCCTGATTATCAAACTGAAAGAAATGAGGATGAATATTCAGCTTGGACATTTGGAAATTGGTGAAATCGTCATCGTTCCATTCACTGGTCAAAAGCAGGTCAACACAATCATAAACGTTGGCCCGGATAACCAATGGGATGGCTTTTTTCGGATCCGCTTTCACCTCTGCCATATCTTCATCAATAACATAAATCAAACCGTACTTATCGATAATCGGAGGCGTATCGCCTACGGCTCCCGACAACTCGATCGGCGTATTGATAAAGTGGAGATTGTACTGTTTTCGGCCTGCACCTGCGGGACACAAACTCCAGCGACCCTGTTCACCCGGTTTTGCAGGCGAAGAGGTTTCCAGGTTGGCTGGGGTTTTATTACTTCCGGATTCGGTCACTAACTGCCCGTTATCCTTGGCAATGTGAAAAGGTTCAAGCCAGGGAGCACCCCCATGATGCCGTGCAAAAGGAACACGTTTTCCAAAATGCGGCGTCATGTGCGGCCAAGCCAATTTACCGGTTCCCGGGGCAAATAAAATCGGGTGTCGCTTCCCAGGTTCAGGTGAAATGTATTTAGCCACTTTATAAGTGGTCTCTTTTTCAGACATGGCTTTAATACCATCCCAGTCATAATCCCAAACAGAACCGTCGTAAGCCAAAATCTGACCTTTTTCATCATCGGTATGTCCAGGTTGACCTTTAGGCGGCAACATGTATTTTACCCAGTCTTTAATGTTAACAACTGGAATTTCCTTGCTCCAATCACTGTCGCCTTTAGCAACCACTTTAAACTTCTTCCCAAACCAATCCATCGTTTTTCCAGCAATTTGATCGGATGTGATCGGTTTCGGAATTCTACCTTTACGATCCGGGAGTTCCGCCAGAGGAGGCATTACATCTGTGCTTCCATGCGGATAGTTTCCGTCCTGCAAAGTGTTGTAAACACGCCAGTAACCCCACATACCAGCTACATAGTGATGGGCTACGTGACAATGGAACAGAAAGTCACCTGCCAAACGCTGACACAATCCAGAGCCACATTCCGTTTCCAGATCCAAAGCTTCGGAAGGACCGATAACTTCAACATCTACACGGTCAGTGGTGGTACGAACTACTGGATACTTAACCGGACCATTCCACGCGGCGGTCGTTAAGTTTTCCAAATGTGGTTCCCGTTTCGGAGAACGGGTCCAGCGGATACTTCCTCCATGTGGATGATGGGAATGGAACACTTCACCACCGCCATGAATCAAGCGAAACTTTGCAGGGTCCCCAAGATACGATCGAGGGATCGTGGTCGGTGCGTCTGCAAAGGTGTATGAACTGTACGACAAAGATTCATCTTCAAAATGAAACATTTTTTCCTGAGTCGCCAGATTGTTAATACCAAAAGGTTCACTGCGATAATTCATTGCGCGTGCAGAAGGACGGTAGGCGTCAGTCTGAGGATCACGCTGAGGAATCATTTCGCCGTGACGGTTCAATGGACGAAAAGACTCGTCGCCCACTTCGTGATAAAATAAAACGAACTCACGAAAATCCTTAGAGTCCGCATTGGCGATGGTGGCTTGCCAACCGGATTCCAATGGCTTGTTATCATTCAATGGATCATGATAGGTTGAACCAAAAGGTTCAACGATAAAAGCACCGATCAGGCCCAAAGCAGAAGGATCGCGGCCAACATGACTCTGAATCATATGAGAGCCTTCCTGCTCGTCGATCGGGATATACCATTCGAAATCCTGTGATTTGCCGGTAGCAACAACAGCACCCGGAGAAGCGGCACTTGCGGGCAAGCCGGATTCACTAATGATCATCGAAGAACCGTTTACCTGAAATGCAATGTCTTCATCTTCAACAGCATTTCTAACCTTAACGCGAACACAATCACCCTGATTCCCTCGAATAACGAGCGGCTGGATGATGTCTCCCTGGAGTCCTGTAATCAAGGCTCCCGGATCCAACTCATCTTCACGGGCTTTAGCGTTCGTTTCTTCATCCTTACGAACCTGATCGATGTCCTTGGTAAGCACGTACATGTAACCCGGGTAATAATCGCCCCATTGGTTCAACGTGACTTCCACATTGATCGCAGATACGTCGTAAGATTTCACAGGTGCGGAACTGGGACAATGAGCGCCTTTGAATACCTTATCAGCCGCTTCTGTTGGCCCTAACAAATAACCCTGGCCCAACTGATGCGCGGCCCAGGACTCATGAAATTGTCCGCCTTCGGAAGCAGGGGTGGCATGCTCCATCACCTTGGTTTTCAGGCTGTCCATGAGTTTTTTCATGGTGCCATCCAACTGATCCTGGAGACCCTCCTTACCTTCCATCATTTCCTCAAAATCGATCTGCCTTTCAAGCTTTTCGAGCCAGGCAGGCCGTTCATGGGATAAAACTTTCTGGCCATCTGCTTCCGGGACTGCGGCTATACTCAAGCCCGCCAGTGTCCACAATAGAAACAGGATAGACAGAACCGGAATGGAAACTCGAGACAGTTTCCTGACCTTTTCCTTTTCCATATACCTCCTCCTTATTTTGTTAATAAAACGACCATAAATTGTTCCAATCTGCCTTCCGGCAGTGTATGGGTCCGGTAAACTTCCCAAAATCCCGAAAAAACAATAGGGATCCCCTTTCAATTGAGAAGTCAGGATAAATAGAAAAATAGACAGGTTGGAAAATCCATATACAGAGATTTCCTCCGTATGATCTATAGATCCTGGAGAGGAGGTTTTATTCCTTTATTTATGGCTTTTTAAGGGGTTTGGAGGCAAAAAAATCAAAAAGGCGGGGGAAAAATTTGTTTTGAAGGAATTTTCTTATAATTTAATAAGAATTTTGGGTGGAACCATGAAGAATCACAGCTTTTTCATCAGCTTTTCGACTTCAATCTGAAACTCTCTTGAGCGGATCAACTCTTTTTTCAAAAAGACTTTTCCACGGGCAATGCGGGACATTACCGTTCCAATGGGAATATTTAACGATTCAGCGACCTCTTTATAAGAAAGTCTTTCATAATAAAACATCAGAATAGGACGTTTCAGCCGATCATCCATTTTATCGATCAACGCACGAATATTTTTTTTAGTCTCGTCCTTAATCAGTTCATTTTCAATATTATTTATGTCGTGTAAATGATTGCTAAACAGGTCGAACTCCATTTCCAGCCGCTTTTTTCCTTTTTCAATTTCCTTGAGAAAAAGGTTTTTTAAAATGGCAAACAACCAGTACTTGCACTTGTTACGGTCGCGCAATTGGGAAAAATTTTTGATTGCGTAAAAAAAGGTCTCCTGGACCAGATCTTCTGCATCTTCACGGTTACCACTCAATCTCCAGGCGGAATTGAACATAATTTGAAAATGAGGGAGGATGTATTCCTGATAAATATCCTTATCGGAATCATTTTCCAGCTTTTGTCTAAACGTCTCAATTGGATCGGGTAGGGTCATTCTCGCAGAACCGGATGTCTCCTGAATAATAATTAATAAAACGGGATATTTAAACTAAACCTTAAAATACAAGATCATTTTAGGGAATTTAAAAACATAATAAAGATCATGAATATAAAGTACAACAAAGCATGGAATTAAGAAATATTAAAAACCCTGAAAAAACATAAAAAATAATAAATCGTTTAATTCTTAGAAACATCTTAAACGGTTAACTACTTTAAAGACCCGTTAATATTAATCTTGGGGAAACGATGACTACCGAAACTGATATTACAATCAATGAAATACTGGAGGTTTCCCAAAAAATAGAAAGGGAAGGCGCGGCATATTATTCAGAGCTTGCTAAGCATATCCCTGACCCAAAGATTAAAGAACTGGTCAATACATTGGCCCACGAAGAAAGTCAGCATGAAAAGCAGTTTAAAAAGTTATTGATTGATAAACCCGGAGCGCCCATGGGTTGGGAAACCCAGGAATCGGTTCGGGAGGTTATCAAAACCGAGTTTCAAACGGATATTTTTCCAAAGTTGGACGAAGTGATGGCCAATGTTCCAGAATTTGATGGCATTCAAAAAGCTTTCAACTTTGCCATTGAAGCCGAAAAAATTTCCATTGAGTTTTATTCGCTATTGGGTGAATTCTGCACTCAAATAGAAGTTAAAACCTTTTTAACAAAGCTAGAAAAGGCCGAACGCGAACATCTGGTTTTCATTAAACACCTGCAAAAGCAATTCACCGAATCCTGCGATTAATACTCCCCTTACAATTATCTACTTCCACTCCAAGATTTCACTCAACTGACCTAATTCTAGGTTTATAGCCAAAAAAAAACAGTACCGGAACTCCTGGCTCCGGTACTGTTAAAAAAACTACTTATTTGATTTCAAAATTGGTAGCGGCATCAGCACCACCTGCAACCGTTACTTCCTGGGTCACAGAACCGGCATAAGGATGCCATGCGGTAACTTTGTATTTACCGGCAGGAACCTGATCAATTTTGAAAGAACCATCCGCTCCGGAAATCGAAAAGTAAGGATTCCATACGATTCGTCCATCAGCTTCCATGAAGTTATGCTGATCGCACTGCAGGAAGAAATGTTTGTCTTTTTTCTGCTTGAAACGCTTCATGTTCTTGGTCACGTCTGCAACAGACCCTTTGGTCGGCAACGGCTTGTTGAACAAGGTCGCTCGAACAGCACCTTTAACACTGTATCCATGCGGGTTGTGGAGAATGTCGGTGTCTTCGTTGATAACCTGAACCAGATTTTCCTTTTGACCTTTAGGGGTCTTTCTTACGATGGAAACACGGGGTTGGATATCGCAGTTTTCAAAATGGAAAACGATCGGCTTGGTGTCCCATTTCTTACCTTCGGTGATGTTTTCAATGAAAACCACCGCGTCTTTCAATTTTCCATCAGACACAACCACTTTTTGAATCGGGCGAACTCCATCTTTTGCTTCCGGATGCTTGGAGCAGAATTCCGGATTTTTTTCCTTGGTCAAATCCTGCATTTTGGCTTCAGGCACTTTACCAGCAAAGGAAACCACTCCACTGATTGAACCACCGTCTTTGACAGCACCTTCTTTATACTTTGCTTTTTTAGCAAAGGCAGAAGAAGCGCCAAACACCAGTGCCAAGCTTACTAATGAAACTAATACTAATTTTCTGTTAATCATCCCTTAAACCCTCCAGTTAATAATAAAACCAAACAAAAAAACAAAACCCTCAAATCCGTAATTAAAGGACAATAACAGGACAAACTTTCCCTATTATCCTCTAAACACGAATTTGAGGAAGTTAATTTAAGGGGCTCCCGAAGGAGCCCCTTAACTTCGATGACCGACTTACAACAAGTTACTTGTTGTAAGAAAGCTTATCATCATTAGGTACTGAAGCGGTGGACCCGCCTTTGGTCACGCCGGACAGCGGCAGAATGCTTCTATCACCAGAAGGCAATACTTTGAAGTATCCCCACTGACCCGCTTGCTGATACGGAGTCCGTGCATTCAACCAGAGGTAGGTGCCAGGAGTTTTGTACGTTCCGCCTGCATTAAAGAAGGCCTGAATGAACTCACCACCACCAAACTCTTCAACGTCGATCATATCCGAGTTTTCCTGGTTGATGTGTCGCCGCCACTGATGGCCGTCCAGATTGAACATCTGGTTCTGCTCATTGTGTGCACCGAACACGTTGATCATCACACGGTCACCTGCATGTGCTTTCAATACCGGAGTGGCAGGATCAGAATCTGCCGCCACACAAGGCGTGAAGATGTTACCCAATTCACAACCTTCGTCTTCCCGGTAAGTCCATGGCTCAAGGCGGTAATTAACACCCGTCAAACCAGCCACGTTTTGCAGGTAAGGCATGAACGAAGTACCGATGATATTATCTTCATCCTGGAAATACAATGCGAAATCCCGGTAATTACTGAGATGGGCATTTTCAGGATGCGATTTGTCGATAATAACGTCCGCTTTCCAGGAGTTACCCAGTGAAATGTCTTTACCGGTATCAGGGTCGCGATAAACCGATCCGCGAGGCCCGATAATAACCGCACCAAACATTCCGTTACGAACGTTGTTGGTCAAGTTACCGAAGTCCCAAATCAGGGCACCGTTCAAATTGTAATCCGGGTGCGCGTAGAACTTGTACAACTTGGATTTTCCGGGAGCTACAGTCTGGTCTCCAGGATTGTCACCCACATTGATTCCCTGAGACTTCTTGGGATCAAATGCGATGTTGTTCAGATGGATAGAAGTATTTCCATCCTTCAAGCGGTTGGTCAACTTGATCTGAACACAATCGCCAATGTTAGCCCGCAGGGTCAATGGATGAGGCATATGCCCATCGTCTGCGGCTTTGGCGACTTCATTTTCCAACGCGAAAATGCGGCCGTTAGGATTCGACAGAATGAGTTTTCTTTCGAAATCCACTTCAATCACGTCTTCCGTGTTGGGGTTGAACTTCAGAGCTTTTTCGATAGCAACGACACTGAAGTTTTTGACCGGAGCGCCTTTAGGACAAACATTCTCCCTGGAAGGAAGAATCGTCGTTCCCGGAAGCGGTTTCAGGTCTTTTTGCAATTTATCATAAACCCGGAAGAGCCCCCAACTACCCTCTGACAAATGAGAGGTTCTTCCATCATAGTATATATAATCACCAGCCATTTGCTGATAACCACCAGCGGTGGTTGCCAGATCATAACGTTCTGCAATACCAACATGGATGGTATTAGTAACCCTGGAATCAGGATCATAACGTTCAGGTCTGAAACCATGACCGGACAACACCAAGGTATGCGTTTCATTCATCATACCATGCAGAACACGGAATACCACCGTATCACCATTATAAGCACGAATGGTAGGTGTATCCGGAATCGGGTGCACACTGTTACTAAACAATTTGGACGGATCAGGATTGTTCTTCAAACGTGAAGCCAAAGAAGCCGCACGGAAGTTGAATCCGCCACCTGTGGTGTGCGTTCCACCATTCAGCATGGGGAAAGCCACATCCATCATGTCATTAGGCATCTGGAAAGATACTGACTGACCTGCCGCGATTGCATTCTCCCGGCTCATTCCCGGAGGATTCCCTTCGGTGATCAATTGAGCCGTATGAGGAACGGTGTCGTGCAATTGAACCACGATTTCACGGAAACTTCCATTACGACCATAAGCAACCGGCTCGGTACCATGAATATCAACAACAGGTCCACTGCGAACTTCTTTACCCGTTACAGGATCATGATAAGTTGAACCCCAGGGCTCTACGATGGTTGAACCAATACCACCATGCGGCCACGTAGTTGCACCAAATGCGTGGTCATGCCAGAACACCAAGCCAACATCTGCATCCACCCACCAGCGATACCGAACATATTCTGTCGTTACGATTTCGCCCTTTTTGTGGCTATGAGTCAATGGCTCGGTGAAAGTGATTTTGTACTTACCATCTTTAGCTTTCAAAGGTTCCGGATCGATGGATTTGATCCAACGCGCATCCTTTTTATTGGGTTGCGCTATACCAACGATAATATCAGCACCTACATGGTACGGAGTCGCGCCATGAGCCATTTCGATTTCAACAGAATCCGACCCAGATTTCACATCCGCGGTCAGTTTCGCATTCATCGGAACGGGCATACCTACATGATGTCCATTTTTTTCTTTCTTAGTGAACTGAGTGTAGGAACGCATAGACTGATCATAAGAGAATCCAGAGATAACACCATCCGAGGCCTGATTATCGAACTGGAAGAAATGGGGATGAATATTCACTTTGGACATCTGGAAGTTGGTGAAATCATCATCATCCCATTCACTGGACAGAAGAACGTCTACGCAATCGTAAACATTGGCACGAATAACCAAAGGCCAAGCCTTTTTGGGATCAGCTTTGACTTCAGCCATCTCTTCATCAATGACATAAATCAAACCATATTTATCAACGATCGGTTTGGTTTCACCCACTGCTCCAGAAAGCTCAATCGGCGTATTGATGAAATGAAGATTATACTGCTTTCGTCCTGCACCAGGAGGACATAAACTCCAACGGCCCTGCTCACCCGGTTTTGCCGGAGAAGAGGTTTCCGTATTAGCGGCTGTCTTATTACTACCTGACTCCGTAACTAACTGGCCATTATCCTTCGCGATATGGAAAGGTTCCAACCAGGGAGCTCCACCATGATGACGCGCAAAAGGCACCCGCTTACCAAAATGTGGGTTCATATGAGGCCACGCCAGCTTTCCGGTTCCCGGAGCAAACAACAACGGATGACGCTCACCAGGATGCGGAGATTTGTATTTAGGCCATTTAACAATGGATTCACGCTCGGAAAGAGCCTGATTTCCTTTCCAGTCGTAATCCCAAACAGATCCATCATAAGCTAGAATCTGTCCCTTAGGATCATCCGTATGACCGGGTTTGCCCTGAGGCGGCAACATGTATTTTACCCAATCCTTAATATTAACAACCGGAATCTCTTTACTCCAGTCACTGGCTCCTTCTCCAACCACTTTAAACTTCTTACCAAACCAATCCATTGTTTTACCAACGATTTGATCAGAAGTGATGGGCTTGGGAATTCTTCCTTTGCGGTCAGGAAGTTCAGCCAAAGGAGGCATCACATCTGTACTACCCGAAGGATAGTTTCCATCTTGCAAAGTGTTGTACACACGCCAATAACCCCACATTCCCGCAACATAGTGATGTGCTACGTGACAATGGAACAAAAAGTCACCTGCCAACCGCTGACACAATCCGGAACCACACTCGGTTTCCAGGTCGAGAGCTTCGGAAGGACCGATAACTTCTACGTCCACACGGTCAGTGGTGGTACGAACCACAGGATATTTAACAGGACCGTTCCAGGCCGCCGTGGTCAAGTTTGTCAGTTGAACTTCACGTTTCGGAGAACGGGTCCAACGAATGGTTCCCCCATGAGGATGATGGGAGTGGAAAACTTCACCACCACCATGAATCAGGCGGAATTTCGCGGGGTCACCCAAATACGATCTTGGAATCGTGGTGGGTGCGTCACCAAATGTATAAGAACTATAAGCCAGGGATTCATCTTCAAAATGAAAATGCTTTTCCTGAACCGCAAGGTTATTGATACCGAAAGGCTCACTGCGGTAGTTCATCGCACGGGCAGAAGGTCGATAGGCATCGGTTTGAGGGTCACGCTGAGGAATCATTTCACCATGACGGTTCAGGGGACGGAAAGATTCGTCACCCACTTCATGATAAAACAATACAAATTCACGAAAATCCTTCGAATCGTCGTTAGCAATTGTAGCTTCCCAACCAGATTCCAAAGGTGCATTATTATTCAACGGATCCAGATAGCGGGAACCCGCAGGCTCAACAATAAAAGCGCCAATCAAACCAAGAGAAGAAGGATCTCGACCCGCATGACTCTGAATCATGTGCGCGCCTTCCTGTTCGTCAATTGGAATGTACCATTCAAAGTCCTGCTCTTCGCCAGAATGGATAACGGCTCCAGGCGACGCCGCACTGGCCGGCAAACCGGACTCACTGATGATAATACCTGATCCGTTAACCTGAAAAGCGATATCTTCATCTTCTACTTCGTTATGAACTTTAAAGCGAACACAATCACCTTGATTACCACGCAAAACAATCGGTTGGATCACGTCACCCTGAAGGCCGTTTGAAACCGCACCCGGATCATTTTCATCCTCGCGGGCGGCCGCGTTACGTTCTTCATCCTTGCGAACCTGCTCGACGTTTTTAGTCAATACATACATATACCCAGGATAATAATCGCCCCATTGGTTCAACGTAACTTCCACGTTGATTGCTGAAATCTCATAGGATTTCACCGGAGCAGAACTGGGACAATGCGCGCCCTTGAACACCTTGTCGGCAACTTCCGTAGGCCCAAGCAGGTAACCCTGACCCAACTGATGGGCGGCCCAGGACTCATGAAACGCTCCACCCTCGGAAGCGGGGGTGGCATGTTCCATCACTTTGCCTTTCAAGTTGTCCATCAACTTTTTCATTGTGTTATCTAACCGATCCTGAAGACCCTCTTTACCTTCCATAGCTTCTTCAAAATCAATTTGCCTTTCCAGCTTTTCAAGCCAGGCAGGCCGATTCTGGGAGGATGTTTCTGCATCCTTGCCGGCATCCGGCACCGCACCTACCGCAGGCAGACACAGTCCAAGTGACAATCCCCCGATAACCAGGGCTTGCCAGAACCTTTTCCATTTACATGAACGAACGACCATTTGTAACCTCCATGCACATTGATAAAATACCTACAAACTAAACTACTTACCTATTGAGCTCCAAATTCAGAGACTCATTATCTCTTATCACCAAAAGGGAAACACCGCTTCCCTCTAAAATGTGTTTCATCGATCTGAACAATTCGTCCTTGGATGAAACCGGCTCTCCATTCAAGGACTTGATCAAATCTCCCACCCTCAAACCTCCTTTGAAAGCACTGCTTTTGGGTATGATTTGAGAGACGACCACGCCTTGCTGAACAGGAACCAGAGAATCGTTTTCCGAGGATTCATTGGGATCATAAA
Source organism: Nitrospina sp. (assembly GCA_024648695.1). GTDB lineage: Bacteria > Nitrospinota > Nitrospinia > Nitrospinales > JACRGP01 > JACAVV01. The sequence continues at coordinate 4,426 of JACAVV010000017.1, read as the reverse complement.
CATCAAATCCCCAGAACGACTCGGGTTTGTCAGGAATAGCCGAAAACAGGGTTCCCTCTTCCTTGCGACCCAGTTTTACGGACAATCGTTTCTTTTTTCCGTTTCGCAAAATCTCCAGATCCACTTTTTGACCCGGATGGACGGCACCTACCATACGAATCAACTGGTTAGGTGTGCTCACCAAAGCCCCGCCAATTTTCAGTATAATATCGCCTTTGCGAATTCCTGATTTGTATGCAGGATCCTTTTCGAAAGCGGAGTTCACATAAACCCCTTCCCCCTTTTTGCCCTGCTTGTTTTTAGCAATTTCATCGGTTACCGACTCAATGCCCACTCCCAACCAACCTCTGCGAACTTCACCGTGGGCCACCAGATCTTTATATATGGATTGAACTGTATTGGAAGGGATGGCGAAACCGATATTTTGCGCGTAATTGATAATGGCGGTATTGATTCCAACAACTTCCCCATAAATATTCATCAAGGCTCCGCCACTATTGCCGGGATTGATGGAGGCATCGGTTTGAATAAAATCTTCATAACGGGAAAGGTTGATATTTTCGCGGTTGAGACCACTGACCAACCCAAAGGTGACGGTTTCCTCCAGGCCATAGGGATTGCCGATCGCCATCACCATTTGACCGACTTTTACCTTGCTGGAATCTCCAAAAACAGCGGAAGGAAGCTCACGGTCCAGATCCACCTTTACCACCGCCAGATCCGTATCTTCATCTTCACCAACCACATGAGCCACTACTTTTTCACCATCAAAAAATGTCACCTGAATTAAATCATTCCCTCTAACAACGTGACTGTTTGTTACAATGAAACCATTTTTCCCATCAACAATCACCCCCGCCGCAGAGTTTGTGGGCCGACCACGCTTGTCGTCCCTGCGCAATATCGATGGAGATGGAGGAACATAGGGAGACAGACTAACCACTTTCGGCAAGGCATTTCCAGCCAAGTCCACCAGGGCCGATTCAAACTGCTCCAAAATCCCCAAACCGCCCTGACTTTTTGCCAGCCCGATTTGATAGTTTCCTGAATACAGCAACAAGGCCAAAACCGTTACAATGACCTTAACCCCAAAACTCCTCATGGGGGCAACCATCCTTATGTTTTTTAATCCCGGTCCGCCTCTTAACCCTGAAAAATTATTTTTCCGGGCTCTGGAAGGTTCCAACACTGAAAGTCCATTGCAATTAAATATCAAACTATTAGAGGCTTCCTTAAAAATATTTAATCGTAAGTATACACATTCTTGGAATCGACCCCAAGAATCCTTTTCAACCCTTTTGCAAAGTTTTCAATCAGGAACCCAATGCCTATTCATTAAAATTCACCCAGCGCTAACCATAAGCATTTGTTTTTTTGAATCTAAATAGATTTATAAACATCCTTTTTTATAAAGATCCAGTGATTGAACAAACAAAAAATGTAAACATGAAAAACACCGCGAAGATAAAAATGGGTGCCGCTCAGGATTGTGTAACTCTATAATAATAAGGGCCTCAGGAACTACGGTCGTGTCTTGATACTATTAATAAATCAGATTAAGAGCCCTAGGAAAAACACTGTAACCCTTCATCGATTTTGTTTTAATGGGCCGTAAATCTAACCATAAAACTATTTTCAAAGTCAAGATAAAAGTGGCCTTTACCCTTGTTTTCTCTGCGAATGGATGTTAAAGAATGGGTCTTCAGCGAATGTTAGGAGGGTCTCGATTTATTTTTGCCTTTCGACCTGTTGGATTTTTTTTAAAAACTTGTGATAAATACTTTTTGAAGGAGATATTGTGTCAGCTAACTTAAAGGATCTGGAAACAAAGTCGGCTCAGAAAATTCTGGAATGGGCCTCCACCTCTTTTTCAAATATCGCTTTGGCTTCAAGTTTTGGCCTGGAAGATATGGTACTGATTGACATGGTATCCAAACTGAATGCTTCTATTACAGTGTTCACTCTGGACACAGGGCGTTTGCATGAGGAAACGTACCAGATCATGGACCGGGTCCGAAGCCATTATGGAATGAGCATTGAAAGTTATTTCCCCAAATTTGAGGATGTCCAGTCTCTTGAAAACGAAAAAGGGTTTTACTCCTTTCGCGAAAGCCTGGAAAACCGAAAAGAGTGTTGCCAAATCCGTAAAGTAGAGCCTCTGCAAAGGGCGTTGTCCGGCAGAGACGCCTGGGTGACTGGCATGCGGCGCGAACAAAGCCTCACACGCACCGACACCCCCAAGGTGGAAATTGATCCCGGAAACCCTAACCTTACTAAAATCAGTCCTTTGGCCGACTGGACCCTGGCCCAGGTTGAGGAATACATCTCCACCCACAAGGTTCCCACCAATCCCTTGCATAAAAAAGATTACCCCAGTATCGGGTGTGCCCCTTGCACGCGACCCATCCTGCCCGGTGAAGATATACGCGCCGGCCGCTGGTGGTGGGAAAACCCGGACCATAAAGAATGTGGCCTGCATAGACCCAGGTAAGGCTTTAAATTTCAATAGGTTATGGAATTTTTCATTTTGGCAATTGTTTGGATTGGGACCTGTTTGATTCTTGGCAAAACCAGTGGTTGGGAAAATCTGGCGAAGGCATATCCTGTCAAAGGAGAATTTTCAGGTTCACGATTTCACCTGAAGTCAGCCAAGATGGGGTTTTGGGGCCACTATAACGGTTGTTTGAATTTTGGTGCAAACGACCAGGGCCTGTTCATCTCGGTAATGATGTTAATGCGGTTGGGCCATCCATCAGTTTTTGTTCCCTGGTGTGAAATCAGTGCTCATCTAGCGAAAGGCCGGATTAGACCCGAGATTCTACTGGAGTTTGAAAATGCACCAGGCTTGATTGTTCGAATCTCCAAGCAACTAGCAGAAGACCTGGCTCGGGCAAGCCACCATAAATTTATTTGGACACAGTGATCAAGAAATCGACGGGCAATCAAGTCCTTCAATTCCAGAACCTTCGCCTATCATCAGTGGTGGGAAGAAGAGGCGCAAATTCATACTCAGGTTCTTAGGAGGGTTCAGGTTTTTTTTCCGGCAACCTCTTCTAATCGATTCACGCCTTTAATAAACTCTTTTACGAGAATACCGGGCAACGTGTCCTTTTTAATAAAAATGTTAGCCACCGACTGGTAATACCACAAAGTTCCATCTCTACCACCTTTAAACCGGTCCCAAATCTTATCCTGAATCAACTCATAATCCTTCAATATGCATCCCAGGTTATGCAGTTTATCACTGAGAGAAATCAACAGGCCTGTGGATGACATGGTGTCCATATGCTTCAAATGCTTGACTTTTCTCTCTTTCCAGGGCGGCTTGGGGATTTCCTGGGAATCGGAACATTCTTCGATCCATTGAAGGACATTTGCACCAAATTTTTCACGGATCTCTACCCTGGTTTTCCCTTCGCGTGGGTGATCCTCTACGGAATCATGTAAAAGCGCGGCAATCACCTCATCCTCCGTTTGTCCCCATTCCAAAACCGTACCGGAAACGATTAGTAAATGCGACATATAAGGTATATCACTCCCCTTACGTTTTTGATTCCTGTGCAGGAGGAACGCGTAATTCAAAGCATCGTTAAACTTGTTGGATAATTCCATAACCCTATTTTCCTGAAGTGATTATTATTCGAAACATCTCTCAAACTCCGTTATGCCCTGCTTTAATGTTTTCGACCACTTTTTTATGATCCAGAAACACCTTTACCAGCAAGGAGACGCTCTGCAAAGTCAGTCCTCTTAGTTTTTTTAGAATTGTTTGGTTTTCAAACCTTTTAAAAACCAACCGCTTACTGAGTTCCTCTTCTATCTGTTGCCAAATGAGTGGAATCATTTGAAAAGCCAAAACTCCCACCACCAAAAATTCCTTTAAAGAAGAATCTGTTTTGACAAACCGGGAGGTCCAGTACTCCACCGTTTCCACCAAAGCCTCCGGAGTTGTGGTCTGAAGCAAAATCCAGGACCACATAAACATCAGCAGAACCCGGCCACCCGACATCCAACCTTGATTCCAACCTTCTCTACTGATTTCGAATGGAAACCAGGTGACTGACAGCAAAGGCTCTCCAGGTGTAGACAAAATAGGAACGACCACGATGAAAAGAACAAACCATCGATAAGATTTTAAATTTTTCAATAATTGAGGAATTCCAAGTCCAGCCGCGCGAATGAACAAGATACCGAACAACAGCAGGGCCCACAGAATTCCACCATTCCCTAATGCAGAAATGAGTATCAATCCCATGATCAGGATTAATTTGGTTTCAATCCGCATTGTGTTTAGAAAATAAGGTTCATGACTAGTTAACGTCCTCCAAAGAGGGCTAAAATGTAGTTATGAAGCGGCGAAACCCGATTTTAAAACGCGCCCGAATTTCGACCAAGAAATTTAGGGAACTTTTGAGGTACTTTTCAC
>JACAVV010000016.1 GCA_024648695.1 Nitrospina sp. | reverse complement strand
TCGAGATCAAAAAATCCAGGTTGGGACATGGCAGGGTTCCTTTCAAACAGGGGGGAATGCTGTAAAACGCTTAACATACGTATTTTAATTCATTCAATAACTTTTTGCCCTATTTTTAGAGGCACCCATTATTTTTTAAGGCGTTAAGCGCGATCCATAAATACTGGAGTATCAGGAGCGGCTGAATGATTTTTGGCGTTATCATTTTGGTGATTTTGGTCACCTTCGGGTTGGTATTGATATTTTCAAAAGGAGACGCTCCCAATTCTTCCTCGGCAAAAAAACCAAAACAAAAAGAAGCCGCTAAAGGACCCCCCAGTAAAGCGGAATCCTTTATGGACTCGGTCAAATCCAAGGCCGCCAAAGAAAAAAAGGAAAAGAAAATCCAGAATGTGGCGTCCATCAAAACATCGCCTCTCAATCAGTTGGACATCGCACGCTTTTTCTCCGGCCACAAGGGATTGATCGTCCAGTACCTCACCAAAATTCAAAAAGAAAAAAAACGGCTGTTTTGTTTTTACGGCAGTGGCGGAATGGGAAAGCTGGCACTGGCGACACAGATCATCGACAAATGTTTGCACATGTTTCCGGACGCCCAGTTGCTGATCAACATGAAAGGCGTCAAAAAGCCGCTGTCCTTTGCCGAGGCTATGGAGCAAGTGGTGCACGCGTTCCATCCCCTGGCCAAACTCCCCAGCACGCCTGAAGGTTTGACGAATATTTATCGCTCGGTGTTGAGAGAACAAAAGGCGGTGCTGGTGTTCAATCATGTTGCCAGCCCCACCCAGGTCAAAGCCCTGCAACCGCCTCCCAATTGCCTGATGTTTGCCCTGAGCCAAAAAGACATTTCCATAGATAAAATGTTGACCAGGGAAATTGAACCTTTATCGGTTGAGGAAACCACTGAATTGCTGAATCAACTGGCGCCGCGATTACAATTCTGGATTCAGGAAATCATTAAAACCTGTGAATACCTTCCCTTGGCGGTGGTCCTGATTGGAAAATACGTGGCTTCCAGTCCCGGTCTCGATTTACAGGCCTTCAACCTGCAATTGCATAGCGAACGCAAACGAATGGAAACCGTTGGCAAAACAGGAGTGGCGGCAGGATTGGAAACCGCCTTGAACGTCATTGCAAAGAACCTGTCCGACAAAGCCGGTATGGTTTTCAGAAAGCTGGTGGTATTCCCAAAATCCTTCGATTCCAAAGCCGAGGCGTTTGTGTGCGAGGATGAAGAAAGCGACCATTTGGCCTTGCTGGTGGATTATGGTCTGGTGACTTATCATCAGCAACAGGACCGCTACGTTTTGCATGAAATGGTCCGTGATTACTTAAAAGCCAAGAAAAACACAGGCGAAGTGTCCCTTGCGCGCACGCGTCACGCAACATTTTTTCTTACTGTTTCCGTAGGTATCAGCGAACTGTTCGAAAAGAAGGACAAATCGCGCAATGCCATGCAGTTGTTCGACACCGAATGGGCAAATATCAAAGCCGGGTTCGAGTTCGCCGAAAGCCGAAACACCACCGACGCGGCGGCTTCCCGTTTATGCGCCTCTTATGTAGAATCCGCCTACAAATTGCTTGTATTCAGGGGATCCGGCGCCGAACGCCTGCGCTGGTTGAACTCCGGATTAAAATCCGCGCGGCAGAGGGAGGATGAGGACATGATCAACAACATTGTCCTCGATTTGGGCCGTGAGCACATCGATCAAAAGAAATTCAAGCAAGCCTTTGAGTATCTCGAAGAAGCCCTGGCTCTCACCCAAAAAACCGACGACAAAAAAAAGGAGAAGGAGGTCCTTCTGGAATTGGGACAGGCCTCTCTGGGACTTGGAAAATATGCGGAAGCTGTGGAATCTTTTGAAAAGGAACTGGAAATCAGCCGTGCCCTTGGGGACCGTCCCTCGGAAGGGAACACCCTGGGCCTTCTGGGCGGGGCCTATAAAAACCTGGGTAAAGCCGACAAGGCCAAGGAATGTTTTGAGCAGGCCTTGATCGTTGCCCGCGATACAGGTGAAATGACCGGTCTGCTCAAAAACCTGAATAATCTCGCCAGCGCCCATCTGGAAGAAGGTGAACTGGAATCGGCAGTTTCCCTGTATATGGAGGCCTTGCCCATTGCGCAGAAACAAAAAGAGTGGGCGATGGAAGGCGGTATATTAAAAAGCCTCGGGCAAGCGTTACTGGACACGGGTAAAGCAAAAGACGCTATCGGACATTTGGAACGGTCTGCTGTCATTTACAAAAAAATCCGGGACCAGGTCAATGAAGGAATGGCATTGCATCTTCTGGGCAAGGCCCAAACCAATTCGGGCAACCCGGAGGCGGGGACCAAATTTTTAATCAAAGCTGTGGATTGTTTTCAGAAATGCCGTGACCCTGCAATGGAAGCCGAGGTTTTAGCCTTTTTGGGAGAGACGTATAATCAAAATGCAGACAAGGAACGCGCCTTGAAAGCGTTCACCCAACTTCTCACAGTGAATCGGAAAATTGGGGATCGTGGCGGAGAAGGGCGCGCCCTGTGGTCGATGGCAAAAGTGTTGTATTCTTCAGGCAAGCAAAGCGAAGCCGTCGAAAAAGCGGAAGAGGCCATTCCCGCTCTGGAAGAAGCTCAGGACGCCGAACTGGAAACGGTTAAAGGAAAACTGGCTGTCTGGAGCAAAAAGAAGGGTAAATAATTATTAAATCGGGTAATGACAAGAATAATCCTTCTTATAGGGTTAGTCTTTGCCTAAATGGGCTGATGGCCTTGCGATAGGGGTTGAAAGTGACTCTAAATCCAACTGATTTTATGACAAGTCGTACTTCAGTTTCAATTCTTTCAATTGATGCAGGTCGACTTCTGAAGGGGCTTCTGTCATCAGGCAGGTGGCTTTTTGCGTTTTTGGAAACGCAATGACGTCGCGAATCGAATCGGCTCCAGTGAATAGCATGGTAATGCGGTCCAGTCCAAAAGCGATGCCGCCATGTGGAGGCGCTCCATATTGCAGGGCATCCAGAAGGAATCCGAATTTGATCCGGGCCTCTTCTTCATCGATTCCCAGCAGTTGAAACATCTTGTCCTGGATTTCTTTGGTATGAATACGGATACTGCCGCCGCCAATTTCGTTACCATTTAATACCAGGTCGTATGCCCGCGCGCGAATGTCTCCGGGAGCACTTTCAAATTTGTCCTCATCCTCTTGCAAAGGCGATGTGAAAGGATGGTGCAGAGCTACATACCGGTTGTCTTCTTCATCGTATTCCACCAGAGGAAACTCTGTCACCCAGGCAAGACACACTTTGCTTTCATCGATCAGCGAAAGAATTTTACCCAACTCCAGCCGGAGATGGGCAAGGGCATCCGCCACAACTTTGGGTTTGTCTGCAATGAAGACGATGGTGTCACCTGCTTCGCCGCCCACCTCTGCGATCAGTTTGTCGAGCATTTCCTGCTCAAAAAATTTGGTGATGGGTGACTGCAACCCGTCGGCATTGATCTTGATCCAAGCCATGCCTTTGGCACCGTAAGTTTTTGCGACTTCCGTTAGATCGTCAAGTACTTTGCGGGACAAGGTCTCCGTACTGTTTTTAGCATTGATCGCTCTCACCTGTCCGCCGGACTTCAATACATCGGCAAACACTTTGAACGATGTCCCCGCCACCACATCGCCCAGATCAATCAACTCCAATCCGAACCGCAGGTCAGGCTTGTCTGTACCATATTTTCGAATCGCGTCCTTATAGGGGAGGATTTGAAAGGGTTTGGGAACTTCAATGTTCAAAATATCTTTATACAAGCCGCAGACCATTTCTTCTACCAGACCGAACAATTCTTCTTCAGTGACAAAGGACATCTCCATATCGATCTGGGTGAACTCCGGTTGTCGGTCGTTGCGCAGATCTTCGTCCCGAAAACATTTTACGATCTGGAAATACCGGTCCATACCAGAGACCATCAACAATTGTTTGAACAATTGCGGGGATTGCGGAAGCGCGTAGAATTTTTTTGCATTCAAACGGCTGGGAACGAGGTAGTCGCGGGCCCCTTCCGGCGTACTTTTCGTTAGCATGGGGGTTTCCACTTCGATGAAACCCTGCTTGTCCAAAGTTTCACGAACCTTGCGAGTGATCTGGTAACGAATGTTAAGATTCCTTTGCAACATTTCTCCGCGCAAATCCAGAAACCGGTGTTTCAATCGGATAGCTTCAGAAACCTCTTGGTCTTCCCAAACAGAAAAAGGCGGTGTTTTGGATCGATTGAGAATTTCAAAATCGTCAATATAAACTTCGACCTTGCCGGTGCTTAATTTATCGTTGATCATGCCTTCCGGTCGTTCGCGAACTTTTCCCGTGACCCGAAGCACGAAGTTGCCACGCACTGACTGCGCGTGCTGATGGGCCAGTTGATCGATTTGCGGATTCAGGACCACTTGCACAATGCCCTTTTTATCCCAAAGGTCGACAAAAATGAGGCCGCCGTGGTCGCGACGGTTATGGGTCCAGCCGCAAAGCGTTACAGTGTCGCCGATATGGGTTTCAGTCAATTCTCCACAATAATGAGTTCGGGCATGTTGTTTGTTCATGGGCCTGTTATTTAATGGTTTAAAGATGCAAAGAATTCATAAACATACTTAAATAGAAAAGGGGTTGCAAGGGAAATTTTTAGGAAGGATATACTGGGTTCCCATTTGTCTAGAACTTCAACCTCGTCAAGCGACAGAGCCCATTTTTCTAAAAACTTTAAAGAAGGTCTATCCAACATTTGAAAGACTCGTAACTCTATTTGTTGATTTCCGTTTTTGGGAGATTAGCAGGATATTGACTTTAGAATATGATAGGAAAATTTCCTTGATTATGTAGGTTAAATATTTTTTTGATTCTTATAAAATTAAATAAAACAATTTGAAGGCGGAGCGTTATTAGAATTCCGAACTAATCTCAATGCATGTTGGTAGACAATCTAGCTTAATCAGTCTATAGTGGCAAAAGTTTGTGTAGGCAAACCATTAAAAATTACGTCGGCTAAACTTTATGAAAAGGTGTGGTTTGATCTGATATAGGAATTTAAATTTTTCACCAATAGCGATTTTTGAATTCTCAAAGTCAGCAATTTAATTACCTAAACCCGTAGTGCATTCCAGGTATCCGAAGGATTAGGGTTAGTTCTTAAACATGGGATATTTGCAAACGCAAAATGTAGTGACTTTAGTTTAGAGAGAAGTGGCTACATCTAAAAATTAGAGGTCCTGTGAAAATTACATTATGGAAAAAGCTATTTGGGATAAAACTTTTTACCCTTTGGATCTTCCTCATATTTACATCTGTAATCCTGGCGCAAGAACCGGAAAATTATCCCAGTTTGTTTGCTTCCAGTCCGGTAGCATCCGATACCCTTTCTGTTGAGGAAGATCCGACGGTAATCCGGTCCCGCGACATCCAGATCATTTTTGATTTGCTACCCCAGAATGCGGATGCGCTTCCTGGAGTGGCTCTCACACTCAATCTTTTTGATGACGTTTCTTTTCGTGCGGTGTTCAATCAGCCAACCATCAAGAAACGGACAGGAAATTTGAGTCTGGTCGGTTACCTGGAAGGAGAAGAATTTAGTAACGCTACATTTATTTACAGAAACGGTCTTTTTATTGGCGACGTGTTTTCCTTAAATGGCGTGTATCAAATCCGGGGGAATAAACGAGGCGGCCAAGTTGTGAAACAAATTGATACAAGTAAATTTACCGACGACGAACCAATTATACCTCCCATAGTTCCAGTGAATAATGAAGTTTCTTCAGATCCTGTTGCATCTCCAGATAATGGTTCACGTGTGGATGTAATGGTGATTTATACAGACGACGCGCGGGTCAAAGAAGGTGGTGTTGCGGCAATAAACGCTGTCATCGACCTTCATGAAACCAATGCAAATACCTCATTTAGCAACAGCGATGTCAATTTTGTCCTTAGGGTGGTCCATACCGAGGAAATGGAATACAACGAGTCTAATGTAGAAGTAGGGGGAAACGAAAATTGTGATACGGCAACTTTGGATTTTTCATTGCTTCTTAACGAACTCAAAAATATCACAGATGGTGTTTTGGACCTTGTTCACTCGCTTCGCAATAAGCATGGGGCTGACATTGTGAGTTTTTTGGTTGGAGGGCAGGGTAATAATTGTTTTGCTGGGAGAGGTTTTTTAATGACAGAAGTTTCTTCTACATTTAATACCAGTGCCTTTAACGCCGCTAGAAGCTCTTCTACCAGTGCATTTATTCACGAGATTGGCCACAATATGGGAGGCCGACATGACAGGGCAAATGATAAGGTTGATGGTCTTCCTTTTAATTTTAATCACGGGTACGTGGATGATGTCAATAAATTCAGAACTATAATGGGAACTAGTGAAGAATGCTCAGGTTGTAATAGTATCAATTTTTGGTCCAATCCTAATGTCTTATCAGGCGCGTCATATGGAAACGTACCTACCGGAATTGCTGATGGAGACCCTTTGGCGGCAGATAATCATAGAACTCTGAATGAAACCGTCTCGACGGTGGCCAATTTTCGCCAGGAAGTTCCCTTCGCAGGGACTCTAGCGGTGTCTACGATAAATGATTTTAATTCGTCCGGGACGGAGGGAGGGCCCTTCGACCCGGCTGAGATAACTTATACCTTGAGCAATACCGGCGAGACGGCTCTGATATATACCGCCACTCCAAGTGCATCAAATAATTGGGTTACAGTGACGGACAACGGTTCGGGGACAATTTTTGCCGACGGAAGCACTACCGTCACGGTATCGATCAACAGTAACGCAAATACCCTGGCCGTTGGTAGCCACTTCAGCGAGGTCACCTTCATCAACACGACCGGTTTAACGGGAGAAACGCGCTCGGTGAATTTGACTGTCAACGAAGATCAGAGTGTCGCTGGAGTTTTATCGTCCAATTTTTCAGATTGGGAATCTTCCGGCGATGAGGGTGGACCCTTTAGCCCATTATTTAAGTCCTACACTCTGAACAATACTGGTGGATCATCCCTCGAATATACAGCCACCTCAACTCAAGACTGGTTAACTGTTACGGATAATGGAACAGGAACTTTAGCAAAAGGTGCCAGCACCACCTTGACAGTTGGAATCAATAATAAAGCAAACAATCTGTTAGCCGAAAATTCTCCTTACACCGCCACCGTGAACGTTTCCAATTCAGATTTGCCCGTTAATATGCCGACACTTGATGTAACTTTAAATGTATCGGTTCCAAATAATGGAATCTTGTCTCTCGCTCCAAAAGACAATCTTGATGTATCAGGTGAAGATGGAGGACCGTTCGATCCCGCATCAAAAATCTACACCCTGACTAATATTGGAGAAACGTTGTTGAATTACACTGCGACTGATAATCGGGATTGGATAACGGTGACAGACAATGGCACAGGAACATTGGCTCCTGGTGCCAGCGCGACGGTGACTGTTTCAATAAATGAAAATGCCAATAATCAAAACGCAGGTTCTCATTCGGGTACCGTGACATTCACCAATACCAGCAATAATGATGGGAATACTACGCGTTCGGTAAACTTGACGGTTAATGCTTTACCAGGGGTCTTATCCGTCAGTCCATCAAATAACCTGGATTCCTCAGGCCTGGAGGGAGGAACTTTCAGTCCTGCGATCGAAGCCTATTTCCTGACCAATACCGGTGGAACACCAATCAATTACACCGTAGAAGATGATCAGAATTGGGTATCTGTAACAGGTAGCACCTCCGGAACTCTGGCACCGGGGGCCATCGCGGTCGCCAATGTAAGTGTCAATAGTAACGCCAATTTTTTGGCCACCGGTTCTCATTCGGGGGTTATAACTTTTACAAACACGACCAATAATGATGGAAATACCACTCGCACGGTAAATTTAGCGGTTAACGCCTCTCCCGGTGTTTTGTCGTCCAGTTTTAGTGGTCTGGAATCTTTCGGCAATGAGGGTGGACCATTTAACCCACCATCAGGGACCTACACCCTGATTAATATTGGAGGTTCTTCTCTCGATTTCACGGCCACCGCCACCCAAGACTGGCTGACCGTGACGAACAACGGCACTGGTACGTTGGCCGCAGGTGACAGCACCACCCTGACGGTTTCAATCAATAGTAATGCGAATAGCTTGCTGGCCGCCAATTCTCCCTTCACCGACACCGTGACGGTAACCAACTCGGATTTACCTGGTAATATGCCCACATTAGACGTGACATTGACTATTTTGGCCCTCAACGAGGGAACCTTGTCGATCACCCCTACTGAGGATTTTGATACTTCGGGTAATGAAGGAGGTCCTTTCAGTCCAAGTACTAAAATTTACACACTAACTAACTCCGGTACCGCGTCCCTAAATTATTCTGCCTTGGCAACTCAAAACTGGGTCACCGTAGTGGATCAGGGAACAGGGGGCCTGGCACCGAGGGCCACAGCAAATGTAAGGGTAGACATTAATGAAAATGCTAATGGATTGTTGGGCATTAATTCCCCGTATAGCGACACCGTTTCTTTTACCAACACCACCAACGGCAATGGCAATACCACTCGGAGTGTGAATTTAACAGCGATAGACGTTGAGAGCCAGGCACTGCAGGTGACCCCGTTGATTGACACCTTTGGAGTCGGAAATTCAGAAGGATCCTTTTCACAATCTTTCATAGCTTATAATCTCTCCGCTTCCGGCGCGGATGTTGAATATTCGGTTTCCAATACTAAAGATTTTATCAGTCTTTCAAAGACCAGTGGAACCATCCTCGATGGCACAACTGAAACTGTGTTGGCCACTTTCAATGCCAATGCAAATACCCAAGTGCCAGGATCTCATCGAGATGTGATCACTTTCACAAATACCACCAACCCCGATTCGACGCCAATCCCAAGAACCCTCTCCCTGTACGTACGTGATCCGGCAGCGAACCCTCCAGCGGGCGTTTCGAATGTAGGTTTGTTTCAACCTACTTGCATTGAGGCCAGTTGTAACGACGTGACTCATACCTACACCTTGACCAACATGGACCCAATCAATTCTCTGGAATTTACTGGAGCGTCCAGTGCCGAGTGGCTCGACCTCAGCCTGGTTTCCCCGGATCTCCTGATTCAAGCGGATGGATCAATGGGCATGGCCGACCTTCCTAAAGCTTCTGGCGACTCTTCTGTGGCAGGAACGGTCCCGGCGGGCTCAACTCTGCAGGTGTATGCAACGGTCAATAGCAATGTGGCCAAGGAAACCTCCGCCGATGCCTCGGTCGTATTTTTGGATTCATCCACAAGCAGTGTTTTGGGATCTGATAAGGTAACTCTGACGGTTGCCGATCCTCCGCTCGCCGGAGGTTCAACAGGCAGTGTGATTTCCCCTTTCTGGCAGGCCGGTTCGGGGACGTTCACTTTTATTGCAGTCAGCCATCCGTCTCTTGCTGAAATGAATTCTGAAATCGGTGTGACGGTCTATGCGATTCAAGGCGACGGCAATCTGTTTGCTCCCTCTCGGGATTTCAGTATTTCATCGAATGTTACGCAAAAGATTTTTATTTTAGCTACAGGAAGCGGACTGGTGTCCGAAGCATTGCAACCTACTGCAGTGTTTTTGCAGGGACCTTCATCAGGCGGACAAGGATTCCTGTCCTTCCAGCCAGTTGCATCAGATCCGAACTTGACAATTTCGGGAGGTGGGTATGCCGATGTCACTATGCTTAGTTTCTGGGGTGCGGTTGTTGTTCAGTCAACCAGCACAGGCTTTGCTATGGAATTCATAGGTGATGCAAATGATTCAAGGGTCCTGAACCAACCCTTGGTAAGCGGGATGAATTAGACCCTAATTTGTTAAAATTAAATAGCTGGGATTAGGAGGTTAAGGGTTTTCAGGTGGGTCATTTGAGTCAGAAGAAGATTCGGCGGCTTGTAGTTCCAGTTCTTTTTGCTCTTCCTCCAGTTGACGTTTTTTCTTTTCTTCTGCTTCTTTCGCTTTTTGCTCTTCCAGCATTTTCTTGCGGATCTGGCTTTCGGTCACCATGATGGGTTTGATTTTGATCGCCACCGGAATGTTTACCGTGTTGCAGGAATTCACGCAAACCCCGCATCCGGTACACGCTTTTCTATTAATGACCGGTTTTTGGTCCACTTGAGTGATGGCTCCCGGAATGGGGCAATCGATCACGCACTGTTGGCAAAAATATTCTCCATAAGCCTGACATTTCTTTTTATCAAGTATGGCGTGACCCATACTGACGGCGGGCGGTCCACCTTCCACCGGCAACAAAGCCTCATCGGGACAAGCCGGGATACAGGGCAGGCCGTCGCACATCACGCAAGGATTCTTGATCGGGTCGATATAAGGTGTTCCTACCACTAGCATGCCAAAGGATTTCGGAGCTTTTAAAATGGCGTCCTTGGGGCAAGCGTGAATGCATTTATCGCATCGCGTACAGGCTTGCAGGAACTTGCGTTCGGTGATAGCACCGGGAGGCCGGATGAGAGGCACGCGCTTGGTGATCTTGCTAACCGTTTCGTTGACCGCGTCGACCTTTTTTTGGACCGAATCAACAGTGGGTTTAGCAAAATAATGAACCCCTTGACGCATGAGATTTCTACGACTGAGTTCTTTTTCCGGTTCGTCGTCATCTTCCAGCCCAAAGAAACTGTCTTGGTCCTTTGCCGATTGCAAGGCCTCCCGCGAGACTTCCCTGGGGTCGACTTTAATGGTCCCAGGGGCCTCAACCGATTCATCGGTGGCTTCGGCATTGGCGGCGGGAGAGGTGGCTTTTTCTTCCTCCTCTTCCTGGGGAATTAGGCCTAGAGCAATTTGTTCCTGCTTGACAGGATCCGCAAACCATCCTGCTAAAATCTGGCCCGTTCGTTTGAACCAACCTTTTTTGGGTTTGGGTGGATCGGAGGGCTCTGCTGTTTCTGCCGGTCCCTGTGTTGCAACGGCTTCGGCTGGGAGAGGTTCGACAGAAGGCGTTGCCTCCTCCTGGCTGGCTACTTTTTTCTTCTTCTTTTTCTTTTTGACGACTTTCTTTTTTTTCTTTAAAAGCTTTTTTTCTTCTTTTTCCTTCTCGGCTATTTCGGCGGCATAGGAAGTCATGCGGAACAATCCCCGCCGTGACACTTCCTGGTTTTCTTCGATGACCGGAGGTGGCGTTTGAGGCGTGATGGTTTCCTTATCCAGACTCATCACCTGGTTGTCGTCGTCACCCGCACGTTTATTGATTCGTGCACGAATTTTTTTCGTGCCCACGTAAGACTCGTCGCCCCGTTGATCCTCCGAAATGTGATCTTCGTTGGTCCGAGACTTCGCAGGAATTTTTTTGTTTTTGAAAACTTCTTTGGATAGTTTGTATCGAAAATCCATGATCTACATCGATAGGGGAAAGGGAATTAGCAGAGCACCATGCCGACTAAAGGTCCCTGGGCCCGGTTCATTGACAGTGCACAGGCTCAGGAATCGATCCATCCCATATCGCGGGCAATGTTATTGTAATCGTGCCAATTTTGCTTGTCGGCATTTTCCAGCATGTATTCATCGGTGGCCAAAACCAAAGGATGACCTTTGTTGACAAACGCTTGCACCGTAGGAAAGCGCAGTAAAAAAATCTGAACGCTGATTTTTGCAAGGTCGCAAATGCCCTGGTTGCCGGAAGCATCTTTCAGGATCTCTTCCGCGTTTTCCGGCGTGACCTTCTGAAACAAATCAGCCGTCAGGTCTTCCAGTTCCGGGTTGTCGTCACAAATCCGCGCCGCCTCCAACTGCAGGTCCAGAATCTTGTCGAAATCGGATTCATCGAATTCGCCTTCCATTTTGCCGGGTTCCCAGCAGGATCCATCTTTGGTGCGCTCGCCTTGTTTGTCGTTACGTTCGGCCGTTTCGCAAAATGCCAGGTTTGCTTCGTCCAAAATGATTTTTGCTTTCACGTCTGTGGGGGTTTCCAGATTAGACATAGAATTCTTCACCTCTTCGTTTATTTGGATCCGGTTCCGGGGGACTTTCCCAAAAGGTTACCCAGCGGGAACATGCAGGGGAAGCGGATGTTATAGTGGATATTGATTTCCCAATGCTACCACTAACTTTTAATAAATCCCATAAAAATCCCGGTTCGCCCAAGACGCTAGCACCACCGGGCAAAGCGGGCAGAATCCTGAAAGCGTTGTACTTTTGGGCTGAACCTATTCTTATGATATCATATACTTTTCCTTAGAGTCACAAATCCAGATCAACAACAAATGCAGTTTCTGAAAATTTTCAACCAGGAAAATGATTCCGGCGGTTCCAGGTTTTATTTTAACAAAGAGATTCCTTTATGAAAAAAGTTCTGCTCCTGTTTCCACCTGAGTGGGTTCCCACCGCTCCCTACCTGGCGCTTCCCAGTCTTACGGCGGTTTTGCGGCAAAATGGCATTCCGGTGGTTCAAAAAGATATCAGCGTGGAAATGTTCGATCACTTTTATACCCGCGAATTTCTTGAATTCATTCGTCAACGGGTGGAGAACCGTTTGGAAGAACTGCGCGAACGAAAAATCAAGAGCGGTCTGGACGACCAGGAGAAGGAATTGCTGGAGGTGATGTCGCAATACCAGTACCTCGATCTGGAACATCATATACAGAAAGTGTTGCGGGCCAAGGAGATCATGCGTTCGCAGGAATTTTACGATGTGGACAAGGCTGAATGGGCGTTGAATGCGTTTCGTGAGGTGATGGAGTTTATTTCGATTTCTTATTACCCGGCGGCGATCAATTTTTATCCTGTGGAAAGCAATCTCAATTTGTACCGGCCCTGGGTATCCGACGATTTATTGAAAGCTCCCTTTGATGACACGGTTAATATATATACGGATATCTACCGGCAATTGGTGAAACCTGCAATTGAAGAAGAACGGCCCGGTGTCGTGGGAATTTCCATTGGCACGCCGGTGCAACTCATGTCGGGGATCACCTTTTCCACTCTGATCAAGAAAGAATATCCGGACATTCATGTGACCGTAGGTGGAAACATCATCACCCGACTTAAAAACGTGTTGAACGAAAAGAAAGCGTTTTTTGATCAGGCCTTCGATTCCATGATTTATTTTGAAGGCGAGCATTCGCTGGTGCGTTTGGTGGAAGCCCAGGATGGAAAGATTCCCATGACCCAGGTGCCCAATTGCACCTGGAGAGACGAGGAGGGCGAAGTCCATGCGAATGAGTTGCTACATACCGAGCGCGTGACGGAATTGCCTCTCCCGGATTTCGATGGTTTGCCCTGGGAAAAATATTTTTCTCCAGAGAAACTGGTGCCTTATTTGGGAACCCGTGGATGTTACTGGGGCAAATGCACCTTCTGCGACCACGGAGCGGGGTACATCGACCAGTATCGCGCCAAACACGCGGATCAAATTGTCGATGAACTGGAAGCTCTGGCGAAAAAATACGACGCCAAACATTTTATTTTTACCGACGAATCGTTTCCACCGGCCCTGTTCATCAAACTGCCACCGATGATGGTGGAGCGCGGGCTGGATATCTACTGGACGACCCTGATTCGTTTCGAAGAATCCTTGAAGGATCCTGAAGTGTGGGATTTGGCCGCCCAATCCGGATGCCGGTCGCTTTATTTCGGTTTGGAATCGGCTAACGAGCGCATCATTAAGCTGGTGAAAAAAGATACCAAGATCGATGTCGCCATTCAGAATTTAAAAGAATGCCAGCGGGTCGGCATTTGGTCGCACGTGATGGGATTTTTCGGCTTTCCCACCGAAACTCAGGAAGAAGGCGACGAAACTCGCGCTTTCCTTTTAGATCATCAGGAAATCATTAACTCGGTCGAAATGTATTTCTTCGTTCTTTACAAAAATGCGCCTGTCTGGACGATGCTTGAAGATATGAATGTGAAACCGGAAATTAACCCGGAGCACGATCTGGCTCTGGATTATTATTACACGCCTGAATCGGGAGTCACTATTCCAGAAGCCATTAAACGTTATGAAGATTTTTACAGAGAGGATTTCGATCCCTGGGCCTTAAGGATTAATGCCCGTGAACATGTATTTTTGTACATCACCCATTTTGGTACCAAAGTCCTTCCACAACTCTACGTCAAAAACCATCCCCAATCCTACGAAGCCGCATCCGAAATGATGATGTAAAAAAGGCGAACCCCGTTCTAAACAAAATGGTTTGAATTCCCCCTTTTGGGGTATTCGGAATTCTGAAGATCTTATATTTTCAGTAGTTTTCATCAAATGAAACCCTTGTAAATCGGGACTTTAGGTAATGCCGCATTTAAATGCCATTGATAAACCTGGGCCCCTTTGTTATCATTTAATACCCAATAATTCAGTTTATTAGGCCTATATTCATTGATAGATAAGAAATTGACAGGGTATTTGTTGTATAGAATATTTCATCCTTATTCGGTGTAAGGTAATGAGTAAAAAATTTTTTTGGGGAATTTTTCCCCTGGTGTTTTTAGTCGCTCTCACCTTATTTGAGTACAGCACCGAATACTCTCCCGAGAATAAAGGCGAAACATCAAGAGTCGTTCGTACAGATACCTTCAATAAGGTAAATCAGTCAAAGAAAGTAGGAAAAAAACTCTTTGGCACAACTACACCAATTTCCCAAAACAATCCGGCTAAGGTTAAAACCCGAGCGGTCCAAAGCTTAAATAAACTTCCTCTACGTTTTGAAGCCAATAGGGGGCAGACGGATCAGCAAGTCCGCTTTATGTCTCATGGCGATGGTTATGGATTATTTTTTACTCCTCAAGAGACTGTATTGGTTTTAAAGGGCAAAAATCTGGACACCAATATTGTGACCGCATCGTCCATAAGAATGCGATTGATGGGTGCTAACCCCAATCCTCAAATTTTGGGCAAAGAGAAACTTGTCACGAAAACAAATTATTTGAAAGGAAGGGATCCCTCTAAATGGCAGAGGAATATTCCCAATTACAGTAAGGTTCTTTATAAGGACGTTTACCCCAACATTGACCTGATTTATTACGGCAATCCCCATTCTCTCGAATACGACTACATTCTTTTTCCCGGCGCCGATCCTGGAGTTATCGAAATGGAATTTGAAGGTGCCGAATCCATGGTACTGGATGATCAGGGTAACCTTTTAATAAAAACCCAAAGTAGAAAAATTTTGCAACACGCTCCGAAAATCTATCAACAAATACGAGGTAAGAAAGAAAAGGTGGCAGGTGGTTATATCCTTAAGAAAGATAACCGGGTGGGTTATAAAGTGGCATCTTATAATCAGGAATTACCACTTGTTATCGACCCGATACTGGAGTTTTCATCCTACCTGGGTGGGACCGGAGGAATTGGGTTTTCTGATTTGGCTAACGATATTGCCGTTGCGGGATCGGGAGCTGTGTACATTGTGGGAGAAGCAGGGTCTACAGATTTCCCAACCACGACCGGGGCTTATGATGAGACCCATGGCGATTTCAGGGATGCCTTTGTGGCCCGATTCAACGCTACGGGGACCGACCTGGACTTTTCAACCTATGTCGGCGGAGATAGTGGGGATGTTGCTTATGGTATTGTTCTTGACGCGAGCTTAAACGCCTATGTAACGGGCATGACCGAATCTGATAATTTCCCCACTGCGGGCACCCCCATTTCTACAGAGGTTTTGGGAAACAGGGATGCCTTCGTTTTTCAATTATCCTCATCAGGAGCCAGTTTACCCAATTCCACTTATATCGGCGGGGATGGTGACGAAATAGGCAGAGCAATTGCGATTGATTCCTCATTAGATCTATATATAACCGGCCAAACAACGGGATCTTTTTCACCTCTCACAAACGCTTTTCAAAGTACTTTTGGTGGAGGTGACTTCGATGCCTTTTTGGTCAAATTAGATGCGGCTGGAGTGATTTACTCGACATACTTGGGGGGTAGCGAATCTGAGGAAGGCCGGGCTATTGCTGTAGATGATGACAATCATCCCTACATCGCCGGAGAAACATCTTCAAGTAATATGCCGGTAGGTGATTTGGCGGTTTATGATGCCAGTTTAAACGGAGGGGCCGATGGTTTTATTTCAGGGTTTTACAACGATGGCTCCGGAGTGTTTTATTCCACTTATTTAGGGGGTAGTGACGATACCAATATGGATCGTACCCTGGCTATTGCTGTGAATGGGTCTACTTCTGAAATTTATGTGACTGGAGCTACTGACTCTACTGATTTCCCCACAAAAAACGCTTTTCAAAGCACTCATCTGTCGGGAAACCATATTGATGCGTACGTTACTAAATTGGACCCAAACATTAATGGGTCGGGGTCTTTGATCTACTCCTCCTATTTGGGTGGAGGAGAAGATGACCAAGGTCGGGGAATCGATATCAATAGTGCTGGAAACGCTTTTGTTGCCGGGTTTACCAAATCGGATGATTTTCCTACTGTTAACCCCTTGCAAACTTTCAGTCATGCCGACGGCGCGGAAGACGATGCTTTTGTAACGGTTATGTCCACGCCTTCTTCCGGAAACGGGATTCTGTTTTTTTCAAGTTACATGGGTGGAGATGGAGATGATAAAGCCCTGGCAATTGATGTCGATTCGGCCTCAGATATTTACATTACAGGAGTCACGTCCTCTTCGGATTATCCCACTACCAATGGAGTCGTGCAGGGAACCAGTAGCTTTGGAATTTCCGGTTCCGACACCTTTGTTTCCAAAATTGCAGGAGAACCCGGAACTTTACAATTCACCCAAATCACACCCGGAGGTTTTAATTTTCAGGGTTTAGAAGGTGGCCCACAATCTTCTGCATCAATTGATTTTGAAGTGACTAATACCGGAGATAACTCATACACTCTGTCTGTAACAACTGCTGAGAATTGGCTAAGCTCTAATTTGTCCGGATCGGTGACAGTAAATCCTGGAAACAAAATTAATGTATCTATTAGCGCAAATTCCAATGCAGATACCTTGCCAGTTGGAATTACCAGCAGTTCTGTTTTTTTTAACAATATCACTGATGGCAATGGAAATGTAAGCCAAGTGGCGGTCATTCAGGTCCTCCCGTCTGATTTAGTGGATTTATTTTTAGTCAATAATCTGAATGCCGTAAAACAATTTTCAGGTTCTACTGGAGATTTAATAAAAACGTTTATTGCCAATGTGGGATCTACAGCAGGCCAAATTCTTGTTCATCCTACTTCAGGAAATTTTTTAATTGCCGCAACAACAAAAGTTATTGAGTTTGATGGTGAGACAGGAGACAGTTTAGGAATATTTGGGGATACCGGAAACGGAGATATTGTGGATGCCGAGTTTATGTCATTTCATCCGGGTACAGGTAACCTTTTTATTGGCGATAAATTTCATGATTATATTCTGGAATATGATGGAACTACCGGAGTTCTTCAGGGTACCTTTGTGCCCACTTCTGGATCCTTTGAACCAATAGGGATTGCCTTTCATCCGATCACCCACAATTTGTTTGTGGCAGACTTTAATGGTGAAATAGAGCATTTTAATGGTGATACAGGCAGTGCTTTAGGTACCTTTGGACAAACGGATACAAATTTAACAGGGCCTGTAGCCATTGCATTTCACCCGATCACCCACAATCTTCTCGTTTCAGACTTTTTTACGCAGGATGTTCGTGAATTTAATGGAACCACCGGAGATTTTATCGGCGTTTTTGGAGAAACTGCCAGTCGTTTGAATGCCGAACCCCATTCCCTAGTGTTTCATCCAATTTCCAACAATTTATTTGTTGATGACAGGGATGCCGGATCTCTTGATGTCCTAGAGTTCGATGGGGTAAGCGGAGACTTTGTTGGGGTATTTGGCGATACTGGAAATGAAACAAATGTTCCTCAGCATTTAGTTTTTAAACCCTTACCTTCCATGGTAGTCGTACCAGAAGAAGGTTTTTCGGCTTCGGGACAGGCCGGTGGTCCTTTTAGCCCGGATTCAAAACTTTATACCGTTTTAAATACTACGGATAGCGTCCTTGATGTTTCATTGTCGAACAATGAGAATTGGATTACCAAATCTACAAGCATTTCAGGGAGCGAAACCGATATCAGTGGGTTTCAAGTTCAGCCCCATTTAGTTTCAGCTTTGAATATAGAAATTGACGATGACGCTAATGTGCTTTCCCAGGGTTCGCACGCGGATACTGTAACAATCACCAACGATACAGATGGGACTGGCAACACGACACGTTCTGTGGATCTGGTTATTGATGGATTGGATGTATTTAACTTGGCAGGAAACCCGAACCCTGTAGGCTCGGGAAACTCTTCTGTATTCAGTGTTTTGGTTGTAGGCGATATGGGAACCGGCATCAACTACAATTGGTCGGCCAATTGCCCCAGTTTATCCAATGGTACTTTTGACGATAACACTCTGGCTTCGCCCACGTGGACTGCCCCTATTAACAATTCCGGTTCCGCTCAAACCTGTACCATCTCATTGAATATTGACAACGGCGAAGGTTTGATGGCCAGCGATAATTTCACCCAAACGGTCAGTTTTTCAGGGGGAACTTTATCAGTCACTCCTGCTGACTTTTTACAATCCCTGGGCCTTGTAGGAGGTCCTTTCAATCCGACGACCCTCGACTATACCGTATCCAATACGGGCGGTACCGCTATTAATTTCACGGCAACCAACAGCGGAAACGAAAACTGGACCACCGTCACCATTACCGGAGACACTCTGCTGGATCCGGGTGAACAAAGCACGGTGACGGTTACGATTGACAGTGATGCGAATAGTTTATCCGCTGGTTCTTACTCTGATACGATTTCTTTCACCAACACCACCAATGGCATTGGCAACACCACGCGGGATGTGGACCTTTCGGTTCTGGATGTAGGGACCGCAAATCTGCTGGTGGCAGACTTTACAAGTGACGGCGGAGTGTTCGAGTTTGATGCCTCCCAAGGTGGTCTGGTGGGTACGTTTAAAGATACAATTAAACCGAATTTCATTGGGTTTCATCCCGTAACAGGCAACTTTCTGGCCTTGTTCTCGAATAAAATTCTTGAATACAATGGTGAGACAGGTGCGTTCATTGGGACCCTGGGCGATACCGATACCAATTTGAGTTTGGCCCGATCATTCCTGGTTAATCCGGTCACCGGTAATTTGCTGGTGGCGGACTTGATAAATAGTGATGTTCGACGATTCGACGCGTCTACGGGGAATTATATCGGGAACTTTGGAAATACCAGTGCCAACGTGATCAGTCCTTTCGGTTTGGCTTTTCATCCGGTAACAGGAAATTTGCTGGTCTCCGACAACGATCCTTCTCATGCGGATATCAGGGAATTTGATATTAACACAGGAAATTTCATTGGTGCCTTTAATATCGATCCCGTTGGAGGAAATCCCACAGCAATTATATTCAATCCAAATAATGGCAACCTGTTAGTAGGAGAAAATTCGACGTCCAGTATAATCGAATTCGATGGAACTACCGGGGCAAAGATAGGAACTTTCGGGGATGCAACTTCTTCAAACCTGGGAGATGGACCTTTCCAAATGGCTTTTCATCCGATCAGCGGGGACTTGTTTGTTCCCGACCCTGTGATGAATGGCAAGGTTCTCGAGTTTAACGGATTTAACGGATCCTTGTTTGGCGATTTCGGTGCCGTGGATGCAAGTGTTGAAACTCCCATAGCCCTGGCGTTTCGACCGCTCTCTGCCCTTTTGGTAACACCCCTGGCGAGCCTGGATGTTTTCGGCTCCGAAGGCGGGCCCTTTTCACCTTCCAGTGAAGATTACTTGCTTCAAAACAGCGGTTCTTCCTCTCTGACTTATTCTATTTCAAAGAATGAGAGTTGGGTTTCCGTCAAGGAAGATGATAACGGAACATTTACTGAAACCACCGGAGGGACTTTAGGGGTCGGAGAAAGCATTACCCTTCGAATCGAGATCAATAGTAATGCCAACTCCCTGGCCGCAGGCGATCACTCGGACACGGTCACTATTACCAATACCACCAATGGGGACGGGAATACCACCCGGACCGTGAACCTGACCATCAATAATTTCTCCGTCACCAATATCAGTGGCACACCCAATCCGGTGGATTCCGGCAACTCCGCCAGTTTGTCGGCTTCGGTGGTTGGGGATGAAGGAACGGGCCTGGTCTTTGCCTGGACCTCTGATTGTCCGAACGGTTTGCCGAATGAGGGTACGTTTTCCGATGCCACTATTGCGAATCCGATTTGGACCGCTCCTGTCAACACCACCGGAAGCCAGCAAAGCTGTACGATTACCGTGGACGTCAATAATGGCCAGGGCCTTCAGGATTCCAGCAGTTTTTCCCAGGCCGTGAATTTTGAAATCGATTTGAATACAGCCAGTTTCTCCAACAGTGGACAGAATCTGGGAATTGATAACACAAATGGAATGGGCCTGGGCGATCTGGATGGCGATGGTGATCTGGATGCCTTCTTTGCCAATGGCAACGGAAAAGCGAACAAGGTTTTTTTGAATAATGGTCAGGGTGTGTTTTTCGATACCGGTCAAAAGATCAACGTCAAGGATTCCAACGATGTGGCTTTGGGCGATCTGGACGGGGATGGCGATTTAGACGCCTTTATCGCTAACGGTTCCGGGCAAGGGAATAATGCGATGAGAAATAACGGTCAGGCCAGCTTTACCGCTTTCGGAAATTCTCAGGGCAATGGAAACAGCTATGCGGTTGGCCTTGGGGATTTGAATGGAGACGGGGACCTGGACGCCTTCATTGCCAATGATGGTTCCAACAAAGTGTGGGACAACTTTGGCGATGGAAACTTTTCAGATTTCGGACAAGCCCTGGGCGCTTCCAACAGCCGGGATGTGGCTTTGGGTGATTTGGACGGGGATGGCGATCTGGATGCCTTTGTCGCCAACGCATCGCAACAGGCGAACCGCGTCTGGCTGAATAACGGTAAAGGAGAATTTTCGAATAGCGGTCAGGCCCTGGGGTCTGCTTCCAGTTTCGGAGTTGCATTGGGTGATATGGACGGGGATGGCGATCTGGATGCTATTGTCGCCAATGCCGGCACTGTGGACGACCAGGGAACCAACGATGTCAACGAAGTCTGGTTGAATGATGGTAATGGAAATTTTTCGATTCATCAAAACCTCATGACCACGGTAAGCCATGCGGTGGCTCTGGTGGATGTGGACGGCGATGGTGATCTTGACGCTGTTTTTGCCAATCATAGCCAGGTCGTTTTAGGAGAGATCAATTTCCCTAATGATATTTTCACAAATGATGGTTCGGCCACCTTCACTCAAAGCGACCAGTTTTTAGGTGGTGAAGAAAGTAACGACATCCAAATGGCCGATCTCGATAACGATGGCGATCAGGACGCTTTTTTTGGCAATAGTGGACCCAATAAGGTCTGGTTTAACGAGGAAGAACTACCGGCAAGAATTTTACCCATTGAAGACGAGATCGCTGTTGTGGGTACAGAATACATTGGACCTTCCCCTGTGTTCACCGGGGGGGCTCCAATAACCTGGACTCTATTGTCCGGACCAACGGGAATGACGATCAATGGATCGACGGGTGTGGTCACCTGGCCGGAACCGGTGGAAGGGTTCAATCTGGTAAGTATTCGGGCAGATAATGGTGTGGAATCGGATATTGAAAGCTGGGGAGTCCAGGCCAATGATAATGGAATCGCTCCGGACATTGAACCCATAGCGAATCAAACCGTCGTGGAAGATGTACCATTTTCCCTGCCGCCTTTGGAGGTAAGCGGAACCGAACCTATCACATTTTTGAAAGTCAACGGGCCTACCGACCTGACGGTGGATGCGGTTACCGGGGAAATCAATTGGGACGCTCCGACTCAAACGGGCAGTCCTCATACGGTTAGCATTCAAGCAGTTAATTTTGATGAAGGCGTGCCCATTGGTTCCGATACGGAAAGTTTCGATATCACTGTGGTGGCCGATCCCATAGCGCCTGTGATTTCTGCAGTACCGGATGCCTTCATTGAAAGCGTCGCTAGTTATGAATTCACGCCGACGGTCTCAGGGACCGCTCCTATGTTCTGGACCCTTTTGGAGGGTCCCGAAGGAATGACCATCGATTCCAATACCGGCAAATTACGCTGGCAAAACCCGACGCTTGATGGCAGTCCGCATCCTGTTTCTGTTTTTGTGGTCAATAGCGTGAATTTCGATTCGGAATCGTGGAACCTCAATGTGACCGCTCCTGCTGAGGTAATTGACAATATCACCATCATTGAGCAGGAAACTTTTGTAGATACGGTGAAAATAAATACTAATGATACGCCTACTTTGACCGGAGATCCGCAAACCTGTGACCGCACGCAGGGCCCTCCAGGAATGGTCGTGCAATTGATTGAACCAGGAGTCCAGGGAATCGACGAGTTCTGTTTGAATAATTGGCCGAACCCGCTTTCGGTGGACAGTCCCTACACGGTACAAATGGATATTGGTGACGACCTGGGGAACACACATACCGAACGCTTTATCCTGACGGTGGTCAAACCCGTGCCCATTATCGATCCCATTGCAAACCAGTCCACAGACGCGGGAGAGACGTTTATTGGGCCTACGCCGATTGTCTCAGGAATCAAACCCATTGTTTGGGATTTGCTAGCCGGTCCTCCCGGAATGGTGATCGATGAGTTGACCGGAGTGGTGGCCTGGCCCAACCCGACTCCGGGCAATCATATCGTAATATTGCAGGCGGAGAATGAAGCGGGTATCGATACGGAATTCTTTAGCCTGCGTGTCACCGGGTCACTCGTTGCGCCCGTAATTATATCTCCCGGATTGCAATCGGGAACGGCGCCCGATTTGAAACCTCAATTGAACGTGAATCCACCGGAAGCTACGGTTCGCATTCAGGCAGGGATCCCCTATACGGGTCCGTCCTTTACAGTAACCGGAGTGCGTCCCATTGATTGGGCCTTGTTTGCGGGACCTGCTGATATGACCATCGATCCGGTGACGGGAGTGGTTTCGTGGGCAAATCCCATTGAAACGGGCAGTCCTTTCACCATCACGGTGTTGGCTGAAAATGCCAATGGGTCGGATACAGTGTCCTGGTTGCTTGATGTGGATGATGAACTGGATGCGCCCCAGATCGACAATTCGTTTGAAGTTGAGGAGATCGAGGAAGGCGTCAAATACACGGTGGATATTCCGGTTGAAGAGGGCCAGTCACCGTTTTCCTGTCAGTTGATCAACTCGCCGGAGGGGATGACTGCAGAGTTTTTCAGAGCAGGCCTCGGGTTTGCCGAGCATTGCAAGGTGACCTGGGACGAACCTGTCCCGGCGGCCAACAACGCGGCGCACCCTGTTAAATTGAGAATTACCGATGAGCGCGGGCTTTCGGATGAGGTGGATTGGCAGTTGCTGGTGTCCCCTGTGGCCGGACCTGTGGTGAGCCCGGTTAACGACAAGACCATCGTTCCCGGCGTCATTTATACGGAGTCTCTGGACATTATTAGCGGGACGAATCCGGTATCCTGGCGCTTGACCTCCAAACCGGACGGCATGTTAATTGATGACGAATTGGGAATTGTTACATGGGCTAAACCTGTTCTGGGTTCGCATGTGGTGACGGCAGAAGCGGGCAATGGTGCGTCTATCGGGATAGAATCCTGGACGGTTCATGTCCAGAATACCTTGATACCGGATCTTTCGCTGGATAACGGTCCCTTCGGGTTCCCGAATCCTGTAGAAACCGCAGGCGATGTGGCAATGATTCTGGAAGCCACAGATAACCAATCCAGTTCTTTAACCTTTAGTTGGAGTGCTGAGTGCGCCACTTTAGGGGACAACGGGTCTTTTAATGATCCTGCGTTAAAAAATCCGATATGGTTTGCTCCACCTAATCCCTTGGGGACCCAGGAAAATTGTATAATTAAGGTCATCGTGTCCAATGGCGAGGGATTGTCAGAGGAAGCGCAATTCATCCAGGGTGTTTTACCCCCTGGGCAGTTCGAGTTTATTAATATCATCCGCAACCATTTTCACCCGGCTTGTTTCCGTCAGTCTTGTAATCAGTCCCTGACCAAATTTTCTGTGACCAATACGGCGGCGGTTCGCCGCAAAATAAAAGTAGAGGCGAGCAAGAATTGGTTGGATATCGATCCTGATCCGGTGGTCACAGACAATGTTCCCGAATTTGATATTCCTGTGGTTCACGATGTGATCGTTCCGCAGGCAAATTCGGCGTCGGTGGAACTGGATCCCAACCAGACCGCTACTTTCACTGCTCAGATCAACAACAATATTACAGCTCTCGGTAAAGGGAATAGTGAAGGCAGGGTGATGTTTGTTGATGAAGATACAGGGGATCCTCTGGGTTCTTTCGATATAGCTTTGACCGTTCTGGCCGACCCCTTTGCCGGGGATAAATCGGACAAGGTGTTTTCGCCTTACTGGCAGGCCGACAACCAGGTTTATACCTTTTTGGCTTTTTCGCATCCCGGACTGGAGGATATGAGTTCGAAAATCGGTGTGGTTCTCAATGCCATTCAAAATGATGGCGCGCCTTTTGGTCCTAACGTGGAATTTACGGTAACAGAAGACTCTACACAAAGAGTATTTATCGTAGGCACCAACAATCCCGTCATCAATCCAGAGTTCATCCCGACAGCGCATTTTATTTCGGGAACCACTTCCGGCAGGCATGGCCAATTGGTCATAGCACCCAAAGCGACCCATCCTGATACCCGATTAGGAAGTGGTGGCGCAACGGGTCAGGGTTATCCAGCCGTGACCATGCTGAACATCTGGGGAGCGGTCGTGGTTCAGGCGACGAGTACGGGGTTTGCCATGGAATTTGTGGGAGATGGCCAGGATTCACGGGCCATCCATTTCCCTGTAGTCAGTGGGATTAATTGATGGTGCCTTTGAATTAAAAAATGGTGTTTTGAATAAATGATGAAAGCTGGATTTTATAATATGAAGTGTTGCTACGGCAGGGTGCCGGGATTTGTTTTCCTTGTTGTGGTTTTATTAATCAGTTTTACCTACAAACCCCTGGTTTTCGCGAAAACCAGCGTTCCCTCACGTTTGTTTAAGGAAGCTGAAAGTGTCCCGGACCTGATACCCGGTAACGACCCGGCCCGAAAAAGAAGCCGCGTGGTTTCTCTCGATTCGGCCGCCATTTTCAGCCAGGATAATGTTGCCGGTGATCGCCCCATGAATTCCGTTCCCCCGATGAAACCCTTTGTCTTGAATTTATTCGATAATGCCTCATATCTGGCGATCCCCGATAAAGTTCAAAAAAACCCGTCGGGAAGTTATACCTGGTCGGGCCACATCGAAGGCATCCAGTTCAGTCAGGTGACTTTGATCGTGCATGACGGCAAACTTACGGGTTCGGTGAGTTTGAGGAATCACATTTATCAGATTCGTCCCCTGGGCGGCTCCGATCACCTGGTGGTTGAAAAAGATCCGGCAGGGTTTCCTCAGGAGTCGGTTGTAAACCCTCCTCAAGAAACGAATTCAAAGCCTCCTGTAGCCGGAGATGTTTCCAGCCAGCCTGATGATGGTTCGATCATCGATGTTATGGTTGTGTACACAGAGGACGCCAGGGTGGGTGCTGGGGGCACGTCCAATATGGAAGATTTGATCGACTTGGCGATTTCCGAAACCAATACGTCTTTTACCAACAGTGATATCACTCCGGTCCTGCGATTAATTCATACGAAAGAGGTCGTCTACAGCGAAGTTGGTTTTGATGTCAATGTGGCCCTGGACGATTTGACTAATGGAACCGTTCCCGATGTTCACACGTTGCGAGATGATTTCGGCGCTGATCTGGTTGTGATGCTGGTGGAAGGGGATGGAACGTTTTGTGCCAGCGCCTGGACTTTTGTCACCGAAAACCTGCCCAACAATAATGAATTTGGCTATTCAATTGTGGATCACGATTGCGCCACCGGAAACCTGAGTTTCGGCTTTGCCATCGGAACCAACATGGGTGCCCGGACAGACCGTGCGGTTGATGGCACCGATGGAGAACCATTCGATTTCAATCATGCCTATGTCGATGAACCCAGTGGCATCAGGACTTTACGTGCTGTCAGTAAACCAGTGACCACCACACGAATTCAATATTGGTCCAATCCGGACATTAATTTTTTCGTCAATGGAATCGGTGAAGTCCCGCTGGGAATAGCGGAGGGAGATGAAGCCGCAGATAATGCAAGAGCGATCGACGCCCTGGCCAACGAAATTTCCAACTACCGGACAGAAGTGAGTGAATTGCCCAACGTCATTACTATTACAGAGGGGCCTGCGGGCGATATCAACCCGGTAAATTCCGAAGGCACTGTCAATTTGCAACTGGAAGCCTCGGATACCGAAGACAATACCCTGAGTTTCTTCTGGACGGCAGACTGTGCCGGCCTGGCGACCAATGGCAGTTTCAATGGCTCCACCCTTCAAAATCCCATATGGACCGCACCGCAAAATCTTACCGGAATTCAGCAGGAATGCTTTATTTCCGTAGACATCAGTAACGGACAATTCGGAGACGATATTTCTTCCACCTACACTCAAAAAGTGAGGGCCGCCATCACCACCACAGAATTTAAGGATTCGGGCCAGGCGTTGGGTAGTAGGGTAAGCCTGAGCGTCGACCTTGGAGATGTTGATGGCGACGGCGACCTGGATTCTTTCGTAGCTGTCGAAGGTATGGGTCCTTCAAGTCTCCTTTTGAACGATGGGGAAGGCGATATGATCATAAGCCAATCCTTTTTAAAGCAGGGTGGAAATGACGTCAAATTTGTCGACGCCGATGGTGACGGTGATCTGGATGCCCTTGTGGTCAATTCCAACGGTGGCGTGAGTCGCTATTTTCAGAACAACGGTAGCGGAACATTAATCAATAAAGGACAATTTACAGACTCTTTAAATACGAATGGATTGGCTCTCGGAGATATTGATGGAGATGGCGACCTGGATGGGGTTTTGGCCAACGGTTCGGGGGACCCCAATTTTTCATTCCGTAACCTGGGAAATGGAATCTGGGATGTTTCTCTGAAGGGGTTGGGTGCGGGCCATAGCAACGCGGTCGCTCTCGGTGATTTGGATGGTGATGATGACACGGATGTTTTTGTGGCCAATGGTGAACCCGGCGCCTCTCCGGATAATGCCAACCGGTTATATCTCAATAATGGGTCAGGAGTCTTGGTCGTCAGTCCCTTAAAACTGTTTGGCGATGCTTATAGTGCCGATGTGGCGTTAGCGGATCTTGATGGCGATGATGATTTGGATGCTTTTGTCGCCAATGCCGGAAGTACAAATAATGCAAACAAGGTCTGGATCAATAACGGAAGCGGAGACTTTACGGACAGCGGTCAATCTCTTGGGGACCAGGACAGTCATGGCGTGGCTTTGGGCGATCTTGATGGTGACGGGGATATGGATGCGTTTGTGGTCAATGGGGATCTTGGCAACGGCAGTTCCAATAAAGTGTGGCTCAATGAGGGAGATGGAACTTTTATCGATAGCGGACAGGTTTTGGGGTTTGCGAATTCCCAGGATGTGGCTTTGGGGGATCTGGACGGCGATGGCGATCTGGACGCTTATGTGGCCAATGACGGACCCGACAAGGTTTATATGAACTTGACGATCCCTCCAGTTGAAATATTACCCATAGAAGATGAAGTGATCGTAAAAGATAACGTCTATACCGGAGTGACACCCGTATTCACGGGAGCCGGACCCATCACCTGGTCCCTGATCGATGGTCCGACCGGAATGACCATCAACACCAATACGGGGGTGGTGCGTTGGGGGGAACCATTGACAGGTGATTACACGATCATTATTCAGGCCAGCAACGGGGAAGACAGTGATATCGAAAGCTGGTTGCTGTTTGTTGAAGATACCGGGATCACCCCTGGCATAGCAAATATTCCAGACCATACCATTCCGGCAGGTCAACCCTACGCAGGCCCAATGCCTGTTCCATCCGGAACCGGCCCCTTCACCTGGAGCCTGACCCAAGGGCCGGTTGGAATGACCATTGATGATGATACAGGAGAAGTGAGTTGGATTGATCCCACGGAAGCAGGCAGTCCGCATAGCATTTCCATTTCAGTCCAGAACAGTATTGCGACTATTTCCGAAAGTTGGTCTTTAACGGTGGTTACCGATCCTGCACTACCTTCGGTTCCTAAACCTCCCGATGCCACTATTGAGAACAATTCCTTTTATTCAGAGGCACCGACCTTTACTGGAACGTATCCCGTAACCTGGTTCCTTGTAGAAGGCCCTGCCGGAATGACGGTAGACCCTTCCACCGGAGAAGTGAACTGGGACAATCCAAAAGTTGGAACCCACAAGGTTACCATTGCCGCTATCAATAGCGCCGGGACCGATACTGTGAGTTGGACCGTAACGGTGGATGCAACCCAGGACACGCAACCTTTTTTCACAATAGTGGAAAACATACCTTATATCGAGATTGGATTTTTCGAGCTATTGCAACCCACTTCAAATCAAACGATCTTTGAATGTTCCCTCAATTCAAAACCGAATGGAATGACAGCAGAACCCTTATCCTTCTTTTTGAATGGGTTTGCGTTTTGTTTTTTGGAATGGGACAGTCCAACCGCTGACGGCAGTCCCCACTCCGTTGAAGTTTTTGGAGAACAATTTGAAAATGCGGCATCGGTTGCAACAGCTACTATTCCTTTTACGCTTAGAGTGGTGGATGCGGCACCTGTAATTGAAACCCTGCCTGACCAACTCACAGGTGAAGGTATGGTGTTTACAGGACCCACCCCTCAGGTGACTGGCGTGACACCCATAACCTGGTCTTTGGCGAAAGGTCCAGTCGGGATGACCATCAACTCCAGTACCGGTGTTGTCAGTTGGCCAAATCCGACTGCCGACGGCAGTCCTCATACGATCATTATTCAAGCTGAAAATGAATCGGGGGTGGATACAGAAAGCTGGGAATTGGAAGTGACCTCCGACATGATCGCGCCGGTTATCATCTCGCCCTTCCTTGTCTTTGGAGCGGCTCCCATAACCACAACGGTTAACGGAGATATTGCCATTCAACTGCCGGATGCCAGTGTGACTATTCAGGACAACCAGGTCTATACCGGTCCGACATTGCAATTTACTGGAGTTCAGCCGATCACATGGACCCTGCTTAACGGGCCTTCGGACATGACCATCGATTCGACCACCGGGGTGGTCACCTGGAACAACCCGATAACAACCTTTAGCCCTTATACCATTACCGTCCAGGCGACCAATTCGGAGGGAAACGATTCCATATCCTGGACCTTGAATGTGGTTAGTGAAGTGACGGCCGCCGCCGATGTGGGAAATTTTGACAATACTTCCATACAGGAGGGAGAAAAATACACCAAAGATGTTCCCATCGATGCGGGTGCTTCACCATTCACTTGCCGATTGACCAACGCTCCCGAAGGGATGACCGCTGAATATTTTCGTGCTGGACTCGGATTCAGCGAGCATTGCAAGGTGACCTGGGAAAACCCGGTAGCTGAAGGCAGTCCCCATTCCATCACACTGAGAATCACTGATAACAACAGCCAGGTCGATGAAGTGTCCTGGGACCTTTCCGTGAGCAGTTCTGCCATGCCTGACATAACTCCTATCGCGGATAAATCCATTGCAACCGGACAACCTTATACCGACCTGGCACTGCTGGCATCTGGAACCCTGCCGGTTACCTGGTCATTGGTCACAGCCCCTCCGGGAATGCTGGTCGACAGTGATGCCGGTGTGGTCACCTGGGCGACCCCGATAGGTGGGATTCATCCAGTAACTATTCAGGCGCAAACCAACAACGATCAGGCGGCGACCCATAGCTGGAACGTTTCTGTGGACGACGGTACCCAGTTACAAATCACCAGTGGACCGTCAGGTAACCCGAATCCGGTCAGTTCCGGAGGAACGGTCAATTTGTCTGTGGTCGTGGAACATCCATTGGGCAAGAGCATCAATTATTCCTGGGCATCCGATTGTTCGCCGTTGACAGATTCTGGAAGTTTTAGTGATTCGATTTCGCAAAACACGCAGTGGATTGCAGTGGAGAATACCTTCGATTTTCAAATTACCTGCTCCTTGACCGTGACAGCAACGGATGCTGATGGCATTTTCAAAACCGGAACGCTGGTGATGGGTGTCTTGCCGCTCGGTGCGGAGAGCGACATCAGTTTAGCGCTTCCGGACTTTTCGCCCTCCTGTTTTGAAAACACGTGTAACCAGTCCCTAACCCAGTTTTCTATTACCAATAACAGTGCGGCGGCAAAAAATATTTCCGTCAGCTCCAGCAAAACCTGGCTTGATCTTGACCCGAATCCTCAAGTCACGGATGCTCCGGTTGCTTTTGATATCCCGAAAGAAACCCGGCTCTTTGCTCCGCAGGCGACGACCACTAGTGCCAGTTTGAATCCGGGGCAAAGCGGTTTGTTCTCCGCGACGGTGAATACCAATATTGGCAACCTGCCCACCGGCCGCGATGAAGCTGTGATAACGATCACCGATACCGATACCACTCAGCCTCTGGGTTCCTTTGTGGTGGTGTTGACGTTGAATTCCAATCCCTTCAAAGTGAGCAAACAGAAACGAATCGCCTCGCCTTACTGGCAGGCCGATGCGGCCGTGTACACCTTTATGGGCATCACTCATCCGGGCTTGCAGGACATGGCCTCGAATATTGGAGTGGAAGTGCATGCGATCCAGAACGACGGCGCACCCTTTGGTCCTGCCGCAGAATTTACCGTTAGCGGATCTTCAACGGTCCGGTTGTTCATTGTGGGAACCAATAACCCCGTCATCAATCCGGACACCGTTCCTACAGCGCAGTTTATCATTGGCACCACATCAGGAAAGTATGGTCAACTGGTGATCAATCCCAAGGCATCCCATCCCGAACAGGTTCTGGGTGACGGTTATCCTGATGTGACGATGCTGAATATCTGGGGTGCGGTCGTTGTACAGGCCACAAGTACGGGGTTCGCCATGGAATTTGTTGGCGATCTGCAAGACTCCCGCGCGCTCAGCCAGTTCCTCTTCTCCGGGGTGAACTAGCGGATGACCTGAAGAAATTTTAAAGCTTCCCAATTATTTTGACTATTCTAAAAACATGTGATACAAATTGTGTCCCGAATACAACTAAAACCAATCATACCCCACAGTACTTTTTATGAAGATTCACGAATATCAAGGCAAAGAGATTTTCAAGAAATACAATGTTCCTGTTCCTAATGGGATTCTAGTCAACAAAAAATCCGAAGCCGCGGCGGCCGCGAAAAAACTGGGAACTCCAGTAGTCGTGGTGAAGGGCCAGATCCATGCAGGTGGACGCGGTAAAGGTGGTGGCGTAAAATTAGCTAAAAGCCCCACGGAAGCTGAAAAGCTGGCCGGAAAGATCATCGGAATGAATCTGGTGACGCACCAAACCGGACCGGAAGGCAAGCTTGTTAAAAAAGTTCTTATTGAAGAAGGCATGGAAATTGTCAAGGAACTTTATGTGGGCATCCTTGTCGACCGACAAACCAGCCAGATCATGATAATGGCCAGTGAAGCGGGCGGAATGGAAATCGAGGAAGTTGCAGAAAAGACTCCAGAGAAAATCATTCAGGAACAAGTCGACCCGGTTGTCGGCGTGAAGCCATATTTGGCGCGCAAACTGGCGTTTGGCCTCAATCTGGAAGGCGAAGTTCTCAAAAAGGCGATCCCATTTTTTATCAATCTGTACGATTGTTTCGTCAAGGAAGATTTGGCGATGCTGGAAATCAATCCATTGATCATCACAGGCGACAACCGTTTGCTGGCTTTGGATGCAAAGATTGATATTGATGATAACGCTATGTATCGACACAAAGACACGGCCGAGTACAGGGACCTTGATGAAGAGGATCCACTGGAAGTGGATGCCACCAACCATCACCTGAATTATGTGAAGCTGGATGGAAATATTGCCTGTATGGTGAATGGTGCAGGACTGGCCATGGCGACGATGGACATCATCAAGCACTCCGGTGGAGAACCTGCCAATTTTCTTGATGTGGGTGGTGGAGCGAATGAGGAAATGATTGAGAACGGGTTTCGCATTTTGCTGTCTGATCCGAATGTGAAAGCGGTTCTGGTAAATATTTTTGGCGGAATCCTGCGTTGCGATATTTTGGCCAATGGAGTGGTTGCCGCCGCACGTAAATTGAAGATCAAGGTTCCCGTTGTGATTCGTATGGAAGGAACCAATATGGAGCAGGGACTCCAGATTCTCGAAGAATCGGGTTTAAATTTTATCGTGGCCAACGGAATGAAAGATGCGGCTAGAAAGGTAGTGAAGGCAATCAAATGAGTATTTTGGTCGATGAAAAAACCAGGTTGCTGGTTCAAGGAATCACTGGAAGGGAAGGCCAGTTTCATACCGAACAGGCCATGAAATACGGGACCAATGTGGTCGCAGGTGTGACCCCTGGAAAAGGCGGACAAAAGGTCCTGGAAAAAATCCCCGTATTCAATTCGGTGAAAGATGCTGTCAAGAAAACCAAAGCAAATGCGAGTGTTATTTTTGTGCCCCCGCCTTTTGCCGCAGATGCGATTCTGGAGTCTGCCGATTCGGGCGTGGAATTGATCATTTGTATTACTGAAGGTATTCCCACTTACGACATGGTCGAAGTGTTCAAATATGTCAAAAACTCATCTTCAAGATTGGTGGGTCCCAACTGTCCCGGTGTCATCTCCCCCGGAAAATGCAAGATAGGCATCATGCCGGCACATATCCATAAAAAAGGCAATGTGGGAATTGTTTCCCGAAGTGGTACTCTGACCTATGAAACGGTGGGCCAATTAACCGCTATGGGTGTCGGTCAATCGACTTGTGTGGGTATAGGCGGTGATCCGATTATTGGAACGCGGTTTATTGATGTTCTGGAGTTGTTCCAGAAAGACCGGGGCACCAAGGCTATTGCCATGATTGGTGAAATCGGTGGATCGGCTGAAGAAGAAGCCGCTGATTACATCAAAAAGCATGTGACCAAGCCGGTTGTAGGGTTCATCGCGGGTCAGACCGCACCTCCCGGACGGCGTATGGGTCATGCGGGCGCCATTATTTCTGGCGGACAAGGGACGGCTGAAGAGAAAATGAAGATAATGAAAAAGGCTGGTATTAAAGTGGTCAAGAGCCCTGCTGATATTGGCAAAACTCTTGTCAATAATATGTAACTGGTTGAACCGGATTGATGCTTCTCAAAAAATATGGATCCTTTTGATTTTTAAAGGATCCAAAGGCCGTGTACAGCATCTTAATGTATTATGGCCCATGAAATTTGTAATAAATGTGGAACTGAAAACGTCACCCAATCTGCTTGGTGTGAAAAATGCCTGAATCCTTTTAAAGAATACGGGCAAAACCAGGTTCTTTCCTGCCCCCACTGTTTCCACGAAAATTCCTACACAGAAGATTACTGCGAAGCCTGCAACGAGCCCTTAAAGCCCGGTCAATGGGAGTGATCGTCCTGTTCCGAAATCCTGGACAAAATATTTTTAAAATTTGTTTGAATAACTCCCGCTTAAAC
Organism: Nitrospina sp.; assembly: GCA_024648695.1. GTDB lineage: Bacteria > Nitrospinota > Nitrospinia > Nitrospinales > JACRGP01 > JACAVV01. The sequence continues at coordinate 80,219 of JACAVV010000016.1, read as the reverse complement.
TGAACCCAACACCATTTACGGATAGCAGGAAATTCTCTCTCGCCAGGGAAAAGATGATTGAATGGTGGTTCCCCTATTTTTTTATTTCACAAAAAACCCCTCTCCCCTTGTAGAAGGAAGAGGGGGTTTGATGCTTACTTTTTCAAGCTTTCTTTATCACTCAGGTGATTGCTACCTGATACCATAAACCCTGGCCAAATATTAAAATGTTATGGATTGTTGCCTATAGGATGGGTGGTTGGAAGGTCGTTGGCAATGGGCGTTTCTCCAAAGCCGCATTCGGGGTGGCCAAATCCTCCAGCACTGACAGAATGTCCCGTTGTTGGATCCACTGTGGTATCTAGAATGATATTATCATCTCCTGTCGCCGAAACTCCTGCAGGCACATGGTCCAGCCCCAGCGCGTCCCTGACTTTCCATGCAACGATATGATCGGTACATGACGTATCGCCACTGACCCCAAGGGCTCCGAGAATATTGCCATTGGAATCATAAAGAGCAAGGCCGCCACCAAACACATTCACACCGCCAATTTTTTCACCTACCATTGGGTCATTTGCGAGGCCATAATTTTTGGAAGGTCCTTTGTAAGCTACATCGGTGTTCACCGGATTACTGTGTTGTAATCCGAACAGGGAACCACCGGGTTGAACTGCGGAATAAAGGTTTGCGGTGGATAAGGCAAGCCCTGCAATACCTCCAACGCCCTGTGGAAGGCTGAAAGCATTGGCCGCGTTGGCCTTTTGTGCAGAAATCGCCCGGCTTCCCGGCCATTGATCTCCGCGGTCCTGACCCGATTTGGCAACCTGGCACACGATGCCGTCCCGGTCCACAATGGTGGCCCACATATGATTTGCCAAACCTCCGTTTCCTCCAGCATTCACTACATTTTGAATTTCATTGGTCAATGACGCATGGGAAGGCAGGTCGTTACAACTGTTTCCATTGCCTCCGCCATTGTTGGCCCAGGCGTTGGTGACTGAAAAAATCAGCACCAGTGTGATTGCCGCAATATTTTTGTTCGAAAGTAACTTTCTCAATTTTACCCCCTAAGGTTAAGTTGATTTAAAAATTATTATGGGATTCCATTAGAAACCATTTTTGACAAACTAATAATATTAAAGAGTCGATTTTTTTGAAAAAAACAGGATTTGAATTTGCTACAAAACGTTGGTGTTGAAAGGGCGATAGATTTTTCGCCAAATTTAGACTGATAAAGCAAACGGGCAGTGTTCAAATATTGAAGGGAAACATTATAATATTTAATTTTAAGCTTTTGAATGTTTTATTGGCGACAAACCGCTATTTTCGAAATAACTTCAAATCGTTAAAACGAATGGCCCAGAGCCTCAGTGAGGAATTTAATCAGCGGTTTTGATTCCGAAAACGCTTTGGCCACCCCTTGGACAAATTCCGGTTCGAGGGCAGATTTGGGATCGACTTCCTGAATCACGAAAAAGGTTTTACGTTTCAGGTCTTCAATATGCGGATGATCGGCCTCGAAACCTTTTGGCGGACGTTTCAAACCGTCGCCTTCCACCGCTCCAAATCGCCTGACCAGAGCCTTGTTTTTGATCACCTTTTCCCAGCTTTTTGGGTCCCGAACAATAGCTGTCCGGATTTTATGCAATTCCGGGTTCTCTGCTTTCCAGATTCCCGCGCCAAAAAAAACTTCTTTAGGAGACAGGTGGAAGTAGAATCCTGGTGCGTGGGCGTCCTTACCAACCACATGCCGGAAATGGCATCCGACATGTTCTTTATATGGACTTTTGTCTTTCGAAAACCGTGTGTCATTATAAATCCTGAACATGGACCCACCATGTGGACGAGGATCAGCAACAAAATTTTTCGATATTTTGCTCAAAGGACTCTGTATTGCGGTGATGAAATCGCAAACCGGAGCCACCACGTGTTCTTTGTAACGATCCTTATTGGCATTGAACCAATCCCGATTGTTATTTTTTGAAAGCTCGGATAGAAATTTAAACAGTTCTTTGGAAAAACCTGGAAACGTGGATTTCATTTTTGAAACCAATGTAATGATGAATGGGATCTAAAACGTTTCCATTTTACTATTTAAAATTGAAAATCCCAACAATAAGGGTTTAATAAAACAAATGGGAAATTACGTATTTTTATTAAGTCAAGGCAGAGTGTGGGGGATAAATGAGGCCGAAGGCCATCCGCTTTGGCGACTTTTTATCCGGTGGATTAATAATTTAAGTTGGGAGCAGTAAAACGGTTTTCAAAAGAAGGATCAAATTGATAAATGATTCGAGAAATTGTAAAATGCCTTTGGCTCTTACTTGTCCCCTGGCGAGGAGTTTCAATGGATCCCTTTTGTCGGATACCATTGTAAAGTAAGAGCTTTTTTTGTGCCTCCATTTTCTAAAAAAACTACGGGTTAATATGAAAAAGCTGGTTATAAGGATTACAATAACCCGGATTAAATATCCCAAAACCTGACACTATACTTTTAAATCATTGATTTTTGAGTATGTCTTCTAATAGCGTTTTATGATTTTGTGAGTTGAACCCATGAACGATCTAAACCCACCCATATTTATCAAGGATTCCGGCAAACTTTCGCTCTTGGACCATTCAGGTGAATTCCATGGACTGGAAAAAGCCCATGCTCCCGAACTGGTCCAACGCGTTCGTGATCTTTTCAATCGCCTGAACCAACTACTGGGGTTTGCCGACAATGAAATGGGTACCGAACAACAGCGCTGTTTCCATTTGTTGGCGCGAAACGCATATCCGGAAATCCTGATCGACCTCGCAGACAAAGTTTACGTGCAACACGAAAGACCGATGGTAGTGCTGAACTTTGAGCACCTGAATGCTAATCTCCATGCCGACCCTTTAGCGGAACCTTATTTGGGCAATACGGGATTGCTAAGCGCGCGCCTGCAAGCGTTATTCGAGGCCCTGGCGGAAACCCTGCGTAAGGAGACTGTTCTGTTCAACGATACAGAACTCGTGCGTTCGATGGCAGAAGGATATAGCCATTACCTGTATGACACCAAAAATTTTCCCTGGGAAGAACCCATCGATGAGGAACGGCTGGCTAAATACCATCGCCCCGTTCTGGATGTCGCTACGGGTTTGGCAGGTTTCAGCCTGATCCATAACTGGCCGCAACGTTTTTTCCCGAAATTGATTCTGTCCGACAGCATGCCATTTATTGTTGAGAGCTTAAACCATTACAAAGGTCTGTCGGGACACCAGAACGTGGAAGTCGTTCAAACCCATTTCCCCGATTCGGGAACCTTGCAGGGTCCTTTCAGTTCCATTTGGGCGAACAAGTTTCTGCATCACATGCAAAGACCCGAGCGGCAGGAGTTTTTAAAATGGGTCCACCAACATTTAGAAGTCGGAGGTAATTTTTCTGTTATCGACACCGATCTGGAGGTCAGAATTCTGGAAAGCGCGAGAAACCTTGATTACGCTGAGAAGCTCATACCAGGCTATCTGGAAACCCTGGTGAACATTGAACCCGAGTTTTGCCGAAACCTGATGGAGGATATAGGTTCCACGGGATTTCTTTTGACCGGATTCGAAACCAACGAATACCTCGACGAAACTGACGCTTACAGCCAATACCCTGGGGACAATCTGGACATCCAGTTTACCGGAGTAGAAGTCAACGCTCAGAAAATAGATCCACCTGAAAAAGCAGATGCCGATTGAAACGGGTCTGGATTTAAAGAAAAGTTTAGCTCAGGGAAAGATTGGGTCCGCCGGTAGGTGGCAGTCAGGGAAATTGATTGAGCAAGCCCATATGAAAGGTTGATGGCAGGACATAGATCAGCGATAGGGCCGGCTTAAGGTAGTGCCCCTGATAGACAAACCTCGAACCAAATTCTTGATGTTTTGGCCGAGTGGAATACCTATCTTGAGAAACACGTTCCTTCAATATCAAAGCATTCACCACGGCGCACCAGACATCTTTGAACGTAAAGCCCATCCACACTTAGAGCCGGCAAGGTGAAATTATTAAGTTCTGAAACAGCAACATGACTTTACGCTGAGTGGATTAAGCTACATTTTTTCATACAGGTTAAAAAATGATTGGAGCAACTGTTGGCTGACCAGAGTGGCAGAAATTGAAAGGGAAACCCAAGACACCAAATTTTATAGCGGGACTAGTAAACAAACATATTGTTTTGGGAAAATACAAATATCGATAAAAATTATGAATTTAGAACAATGCTAATGATTTCTAAAAATCCGAAAAAAAATAGTTTCTAATTTTACTCATGAGCACTGGCAAGAAATAGAATTGTTGGCTGGATTGGCCGAACTTTTTCTAGTACGGTCTGTCCAATCAAATCCAAGGTTTAACATATTTGCAATTGTTTTGATCCCTAATTAAATGTTATTTCCGGATGACTGTCCATAAACTTGTTTACGAAATTTTTGAGAACAGTATCTTCCTTTGAAGCAAATACAAATCTCCTAGCGGCTAATATGGTCCTTTTGTTGATAGCTTTTACTATTTTATTAGTTCCACTCATAATGCCACTTTGTCCTGTCCAAGTGCCTAAGAAAGCAATTTCTTTGGAAACAGGGAAACTTACTTCAATGTTTTTATTTGCCAATCCCACCCCATAAAATGAATCTGCCTGATGCATAGGATCAAAATAAAAAATTGGATTATCAGAAGTTAAAAAATCATACTCATCAGTGGCCCTTAAAAACAGCCATTTCATATCAAAAAAAACTGGGGCGAGTTCTTTGGCCAATTTAAAAGTTTCAACACTAACTTGAGGGTTAACTTTGATTTCGTATTCGTTACCCAACACGAATTGGCGTAACTCTTCATTTGGCACAGTCATTTTCTGACCAGTTTTTTCTTCAAAGTTTTTTATACTCTCGTCAAATGATTCCCTATTACCTGCAATAATTGAAGTGGTCTTTTGGATTAAATGATTATATACGTTTTCAAAATTTTCTCGAAAATTGGGAACTCGAGTCAAGCAAATGGAGAGAAAATATGAAAATATTAAACGGTTTTCCTCATCTAAACTTTCTTCTGAGATTATTTTTTTTATAATTTTAGCAGTAGGTTTTTCGATTATTTCAAAAATACCTTCGATACTTTCTGAATCCTTTTCACCCTTATCATTTAAAAAGGAGTAATAATCTTTTTTTACAGCTACATTTATCGGGTTGGTTGAGAAATACTCATGCTTACCCTTCTCATAAACTGATAGCAATCTGGTTCTTGGATTAGAAAATCCTTTTAAATAAAACTTAGATAAAAAATGATGACGCTTTTTTACCATATATATTCTCTACTTTTTGTGAGCCAGAAAAATTGAACGTCCGCTTTTGGCCGATAACGGTCTTTCTAGTTTCGAATATTTCTGTCATTAGCTGATTGAAGGATGACTAATAAACTTTAGCAAACTCTGTACAGACAAATGAAGACTGTCTTCCATCACGGCTTTTGCCGCGCATTTCGAATGCGGATGATTACGAGTAAATCCTCTCTGGTTTCATAGTAAACCAGATGGCTTTTGTAGACATAGCGCCTAACTTCCCCTTCAAGAAGCCGTCCCATTTTCGGATTGTCAGTGAGAAGATCGAAGCTGTATTCCAGCCCGTCCAAATATTCACGCGCTTGTTCGTCTCCGAAGTTTTCGACTGTGTAATGATAAATGGCTTTAATATCAGATTTGGCCTGGCGGGTAAGCCTGAGGGTCATTCATTCACTTCTTCATTTCGGCTTTGGCCTCGGCAATGATATCGGCCATAGTGCAGGGGGTAGCGAGTCCGCTGGCCTGACCTTCCTTAACATCACGCAGTTCTACGGCCCTTTTCTGCTCTGGGGTGAGGCTTTTCCACAAAGCCATGTCTTCCGGGGTGGGGAAGACGGTGGAAGTAAATTTTATATCAGAAATATCGACTGTTTCAATATGTTCCATAGTTCCAGAATATCAAAATATGACATTATCGTCACGCTTTTTCCTTTTTAGTAGATCCTTTATCTAACCTATTCTACAGGGTTGGGTTTATTTTTAATTGTTGGCTTGTTTTCCTCCGATTTGGGAGTGTCATGACGCACCACTTCAAAATGCGCTGTTAATTTCGGGTTATTCATTCCGGCTTCACCCATGTAAATTTGTGCGGCGGATTTTTCCGACAAAGGCTGGTGAGATTTCTCTTCAATTGCATTGAACTCAGAAATGCTATCTTCAATTTGCCCCATGGAATTCTCCATATCCTCGGAGGACAGTGGATTTTGATTGTCATGTAATTTTGCATCGATAGGGGATAATACGGCTCTCTCCTTTTCGTCGAGAAATTCCTTATCTTTTGTACGTCGTCAGGGTATTTTAGACACCGTCCCATCCAGGAACGTCTTAGAGGGCGCGCAAAGGTTGCCCGTAAAAATATTAATCAAGACTCTCCTTTGCGAGGCTTTATCCTGTGTGATGATTGCCAGCGTCCTCTGACTTCATGTTGGTCAAAAGGAAAAACTTGCGCATCATCCTTATTATCTGTGCCAAGGGAAGGGCTGTATAAGCTATGGCAAGTCCATCAGGCGGAATGATTTAGAAGGTGTATTTGAAGAAATACTACGCAACCTTAAATCTACCGCGCAATTTTATGCCACGGCTAAGGCTATGTTCAAGGATATCTGGAATTTCCGCGTGGACTACCAGAAAAAGCGGGAGACCACACTCAAAACAAAGACCATCGAAATGGAGCGAAAAATCGACAGGCTGGTTGATCTGATTGTGGATGCAAATTCAGCAAAAATCCGCGCCAATTACGAGAAACGCCTGAATAATCTGGAGCGGGGTAAACTGCTTTTAGAGGAAAAAATCGTCAAATGCGGGACACCAATCAGGGACTATGACGAAACACTTAAAACTTCCATGGACCTTCTCGCCAACCCCCTTATTTTATGGGGTTCCCAGCGTTTGGAAGACAAGCGCGCCGTGCTTAAATTGGTGTTTTCCGAGCCGCTGTCATGGAAGCGAAATGAAGGACCTAGAACCCCAAAAACCACCTTACCGTTCAGCATGTTAAGCGGTATCGAAGCCCAAAAATGTATGATGGTGCCGAAGGCGAGACTCGAACTCGCACGGGGTCGCCCCCACTGGATTTTGAGTCCAGCGCGTCTACCAATTCCACCACTTCGGCATAATTACTCATCGGTCAAAAAACAAAAGCGTCAAGCGCCCTTATTCCCGTAAGGAAAGGGTTCCATTATAATCAGACTCGTAGCAGGATCAAGAGAAAATTTAACTTTCCTTACCTAAACCAAATTTTTCATGAGAAAAGCGAAATGGGGCTTTCAGCCCTTTAATTTGCCTTTACGGCAACGCGGTTGGAAAAAACTTCATCAACCAGCTGGAAAGACCCAAGGACACGCCTTCACTCCATCGCAGACGAGGGCCAAATGAAGTTGGGTCAAGCACCTCTCTTATCTTTTCATTCTCTCAAATGGATAGGAGGGCGGGTGTGAGCTCCACTCCCTCACATTAACCAATAATGGTTTAAGGGTAATGGGCTCACCCAAATAAAGTAATTTTCCTCTCTTTAGCAAAATTTATTTACATTAAACCATAAGGTAAATATACTTCTGGTAAAGGCTTTTTTCAATTTATAGCAATCAATCTATGTCACTTTCCCAAACATTCAGAGTTTTTTGGATTCTCACCCTGAGTCTATTTTGTTTGATTGGCTATTCATCCTACCGAATGAATTTGGCGGACTCGAAGCTATTAAACGCAATAAAGAATCAACGGAATCTGGAATTAATCGGACACCAGTTGGCAACGGGATCAGATTACCTGACAAATGAAATAAGGAAATACACTCAATTTGGAGATGAGCTCCATTTTGATAATTTCTGGAAAGAGGTCAGGAAAACCAAAAGCAGGGAAGTTTTGGATGAGTTGGTCAAGTTGAAAGCCCTTCCTTCTGAAATGGAAATCATAAAAAAGTCCAAATCCTGGTCAAACGATTTAATCAAAACGGAACAACAAGCCATGGAGGCGGTGAAAAAAGGTGATTTGAATGAGGCTAGAAAGCTGGTTTTTGGTGAAAAATACGAACAGCAAAAAAGCCTGATCATGGGAAACATTAGAAAATTCCAACAAGCTGTTCAAACAAGAACCCGGGAAACGGTTTCAAAAGCTCAAAAAGAAACTGAGTTGTTTATGATTTTTACGAATTTTCTAATGCTGATCTCGGGGGCACTGATTTTGCTGTTTCTGCTACATTTCGCGAAAAAGCGTGTGATAGTGCCGATTGGCGATTTAGCTAAAGGAATCAAGGAAGTTTCGATAAACAACCTGGACGTTCAGGTACCTGAATACGAATTCCGGGATGAGATTAAGGATTTAGCGCAATCTTTTAATCGAATGATAAGGGACCTCAGGCAATCAAGAATGAACGAGGAATCTCTCCTTGACCGGGAAAAAGTCTCTAATTTATTAAGAGATATTGCATCCGTTTCCAATAACGCCCGAAACAAGGATGATTTGGTTAAGGGTGTCTTGGTAAACATTTCAAAATTCCAGAATTGGCCGGTAGCTCATGCTATTTTTGTTGAAGAGGGAGAAGTGGCGACAGATATCATTTCCAGTAAAATCTGGTATTTGGAAAATGAAGAAGAGTTTTTGGAATTCAAACAAGTTACAGAAAGAACCAATTTCAAGTCGTCTATAGGATTGCCAGGAAGAGTCTATGCTCAAAATAAATTGATCTGGGTTGATGACATTGAAAGTGATGCGAATTTCCCCCGAAAAAAACAACTAAGCTTATTAAACTTAAAATCTGCATTTGCTTTTCCGCTTTTTATAAATGGAAAAATAGCCACCATCCTGGAGTTTTATTCAAGGAAAAAAGAAAAACGGGACAACCGTTTTTTGGAAAATATGGAGCAGGTGGCGGCTCATATCAGTGTTGCTTTGGAAAGAAAAGAGCTGGAACTGAACCTGATTGAAGAGAAATCCCGTACCCAATCCATTTTGGAGAATGTTGTCGACGCAATTATTACCATCAATCAATCGGGTTATATAAAAACGGTAAATAAAGCGGCCGAAAAGATTTTTGGATATTCTCCAAATGAAGTTATCGGGAAAAATGTGTGTATGTTGATGCCGGAACCCTTTCGAAGTGAACACGATAAATATTTGAAGAATTACATTCAAACAGGAAATGCCAGGGTTATTGGGATTGGCCAGGAAGTGGTAGGGTTAAGAAAAAATTGCGAAGAGTTTCCCATGGACATTGATATCAGTGAAGGTTGGATGGAAGACCAGCGAATTTTTATCGGGATTGTCAGAGACATCAGTGAACGAAAAAGAAATGAAGACGAGATTAAATCCCTTTCCGCGTATAAAGACTCCATTTTAAGGGAAGCTCAAACTTCTATCATCACAACAGATTTGAACGGCGTGATCACGACCTTCAATGAGTCTGCCGAAAGAATGCTGGGCTACTCAGCGGAGGAAATGATTGGCAAGAAAACACCTGAAATCTTTCATGACAAGGAAGAAGTCTTTCAACGCTCCAGGGAACTTTCCAATAAATATGACCTTGAATTTCAACCGGGATTCGATGTATTTGTATTTTTTTCAAAGTTGGGCGAATCGGAAACCCGGGAATGGACTTATATTCGAAAAGACGGGACCCGATTGCCTGTTCTCCTTTCGGTATCTCCCTTAAGGGATGACGATGACAAGCTTATTGGTTATTTGGGAATAGGAACGGATCTGACAGAAAGAAAAAGAGAAGAATTGGCCATCCTGAAAGCCAGGGAAGATGCGGAGTCTGCCAACAAGGCAAAATCCATTTTTCTGACGAATATGAGCCATGAAATCCGGACGCCGATGAACGCCGTTTTGGGCTATTCACAAATTCTTTTAAGAAATAAAAACCTTGATGAAGATACCCGAAAATCTATCCAAACCATCGATAGAAGCAGTAAGAAACTTTTAGCATTGATAAATGAGATTCTGGACATCTCCAAAAACGAAGCGGGCAAAACGTTTATCAATGAATCCGATTTCGACCTTAAGGAAGAAATAGAATTGCTCGCAAATATGTTCAAACCCCAATGTGACGAAAAAAAAGTAATATGGTCTGTCCAGGGTTTCAATCAACCGGTCAAAGTTATAGGGGATGAAACCAAATTGCACCAGATACTTGTCAACCTTTTGGGCAATGCTGTCAAGTTCACAGAGAAGGGTGAAGTTTCACTGGCTGTTTCACCGCTAGGAAACGACCTGTACCGGTTTGATATCAAGGATACCGGACCTGGAATTTCCACCCATGCGCAGAAAACAATATTTGATGTGTTTACTCAGGACGAGGAAGGATCCAAAAAGGGTGGAACCGGATTAGGTCTTGCCATCGCCAAAAAACACCTTGAGTTCATGAATTCAAAATTGAACTTATCTTCCGTGGAAAGCGTAGGAACCCATATCCATTTTACAGTTTCACTTCTTCCGGGAAAAAAGGAGCAAGAGGACCATTTTTCCTCTTCGCAATCCATTGTTGGTTTGGTTGAAGGTGTTACTGTCAAGGTGCTGGTGGTAGACGATTTAATGGAAAACAGGGACGTTCTTTCCGGGCTTCTTTCGAATATAGGAGCAGAAGTTTTTGAGGCTGAAAATGGTGAAAAAGCAATTGAAATAGTCCATGCCCAGCAACTGGATATCGTTTTTTTGGACATAAGAATGCCCAACATGCGAGGCGAGGAGGTTTTGGAAACAATCAGAAAAGACGGCCAATTTGCCGAATTAAAAATAGTGGCTATCACCGCCTCGGCGATAGACCGACCGGGCAAACATTTTTTGGACATTGGGTTTGATGAATACATCACCAAACCATTTTTTGATTACCAGGTATTTGGCTGTTTGAAAAAATTGCTCGGAGTCGAATTCGAATACGAGGAAATCGTAAATGATAATGCAATTTCTGATTCAATGAATTATCTGGATTGGTCTCAATGCGTTATTTCTAAAGATTTATTGAATAAACTTGAAAACTTTGCAAGCCTGTACAATATAACGGAACTGGAAAATTCATTGATGGATCTGGAACAACGGGAGGGGGTACACGAAAAATACTGTGCCCAAATCAAGAACCTGATTAACCGATATGACATGGATGGCCTTATCCATACTTTGAGAAAAGTGTCCCCAAAATAAATTCTTTAACCTTATTTTAGATACCACACCGAATGAATAAAACAGGTTCTGACCTGGAGGGAATGAGAATTCTGATTGTTGACGATACTCCAGAAAACATAGATGTGCTTCGTCGAATTCTGTCCGAATATGGGTTTAATATTTCCATAGCCCCAAACGGTGAGGTCGCCTTGAAAAATGCAGTCCTTATCAACCCCGATTTGATTTTACTTGATGTCATGATGCCGGGAATCGACGGCTTCGAAACTTGCAGAAGGCTTAAGGCAAATGAAGCCATTCAAAATATTCCGGTTATTTTTATTACCGCGAAAACCGACACCAGGGATATTGTGAACGGGTTTTCCATGGGAGCCTGCGATTATATTGAAAAACCGTTCCGCCAGGAGGAAGTGATCGCTCGGGTTGAAACCCAGTTAAGATTGAGCAAAACAACAACGGATCTTCGAAGCGCTTTGGTGACCCTGAATAAAGCGATGGAAGATAGTCAGGAGAAATCTGAATTCATGGATCGAATGAGCCATGAATTAAGAACTCCAATGAACGCTATTTTGGGCTTTGCCCAATTATTGTCCCTGGATTCATCCAATCCCTTGACCGAGTCTCAAAAACAGCAAATCGGAAAAATTATTGAATCCGGAAAACATTTGCTTAACATGATTGATAAAATCCTGGGGTTTTCTTCCCTTGACACTGGTAAACAAACCCTCATTACTGAGTCGCTAAGCTTAATTCCCCTTATTGAAGAATCTGTATTGCTGGTCGAACCTGTTGCCCGGAAAAGGGGAGTTACTGTCGTTAATAACTCGAGGAACTCTTCAGAACTCCTGGTGAAAGGAGAAGCAGGCAGAATCAAGCAAATCATTCAAGGTCTTTTGCTAAACGCGATTCACTATAATAAGGAAAAGGGTCACGTCACAATCAATTTAAAATTTGAAGAGGGAAAAGTGGCGCTTTCTATTATTGATGCTGGGGATGGCATTCCGGAAAGCGAGGTTGAAAAAATCTTCATACCTTTTTATAGAATGGCCCATCACAAATCGTTGGTGGGTGGTATCGGTATGGGGCTTACCATTGCAAAAAAACTGGCGTCCTTGATGGAAGGGCAGATTCGGGTCGAAAGCACTCCCGGTGAGGGAAGTTGTTTCACGTTGAAATTGCCATTGGTAATCCCCCTGGTTTGACTTCTGAAGGAATAAGGATTATTCAGAATCGAATCCTCCTCCTCCCGGTGTCAGAATACGAATTCGGTCGCCAATTTGAGCCAGAAACTGGTCTTTCCCTTCAAGTTCCTGATTAACTCCATCCCTCTTTATCCAAAGATTTTTTCCTGATGCTCCCGGCTTGCCCCCGTTCAAACCGTAAGGGGGAAACACTCGCCGTTCCGATAGTATGGCCACGGACAAGGCTTCGATAAATTCAATTTCGCGAATCAGCCCATCGCCGCCCCTGTATTTACCTGTCCCCCCCGAGTTCGGCCTTATGGAAAATTCTCTCAATAAAACCGGGTAATATTTTTCCAGAATTTCCGGGTCGGTGATTCTGGTATTGGTCATATGCGTGTGCACCCCGGAAGAACCGTTCCATCCGGGCCCTGCTCCTGCCCCACCGCCGAGGGTTTCGTAATATCCGAAACGTTCGTTGCCAAAAGTAAGGTTATTCATACACCCCTGCGAGGCGGCAACGGCTGAAAAGGCTTTCAGAATGACATCGGTTACACGCTGGGAGGTCAGAACGTTTCCTCCAGCAACGGCTGAATTTTCTGACGGATGCAAAATAGACCTCTCCGGGATCCTGATTTCTATCGGTTGCAGGCACCCTTGATTGAGGGGAATATCGGAACACACCAGGCTCCTCAAACAATAAAGGATAGCCGACCAGGCTACGGTTTGTGGTGCATTGCAATTCCCTTCCACCTGGCTACCGGTTCCTGAAAAGTCGAACACAGCCCGGCCCTGGGTTCGGTCTATAGTCAGGCTCAGGGAAATTTGGGTTCCGTCGTCCATAGGTTCGGAGGCCTCTATTGTATCTAATTCCTTCAGGCCGCGTTCCTCGGATATTCGGATCAACATATCGCGGACCGCTGTATCTGCCGAATCCTGAATATAGCCCATATAGGCTTGTACTGTCTCCAGCGAATAGTGCCTGATCATTTCGTTGATCAGGTCAATGCCTTTTTGATTCGCGGCAACTTGCGCTTTGAGGTCTGCAATATTATCCTCCACCGTTCGCGAAGGATGTGTGTCCACGGGCTGTGAAAGAAGCGCGCGCATTTCCGTTTCTTTAAACACGCCACCCTCCACCAGTTTGAAGGATTTTATGCTCACGCCTTCCTCCTGAAGCGTGGTCGAAAAGGGCGGCATGGATCCGGGTGCGATGCCTCCAATGTCGGCGTGGTGCCCCCGGTTGGCAACAAAAAAGATCGGCTTGCCATTCCTCAAAACGGGAGTGATGACTGTTATATCCGGAAGATGGCTTCCTCCCATGGCCGGATGGTTGCTCACCCAAACGTCTCCCGGCTGAATCCGGTTTTCATAATATTGAAACTGCAGTCGCACCGCCTCTCCTATCGATCCCAAATGAACCGGCTGGTGCGGCGCATTGGCCACGAGGTCCCCGGAAGGTCCAAAGAGGGCGCAGGAAAAATCATGACGTTCCTTGATGTTGGTGGATATGGCGGTGCGTTCCAGGGTGCGTCCCATTTGCTCGGCAATGGACATGAACTTGTTCGCAAAGATAGCCAGTTGAACAGGATCGCATTCTATATCCACATTCGGTTCCGGATTGGCAGTTATGTCGATTTCGACATCTCCCCATTCGCTCATGGTCAAAAGGCTTCCGGGTTCTACCAAAACCGTGGTCGTGTCCTGAACGATGATTGCAGGACCGGAAATTTCTTCTCCTGCTCCCAACACGTCCCATTCATATACCGGAGTCTTCACCCAACCTTCTTCAAAGTATACCTGGGTAAAGGTTTTGGGTTGGGAGGAGGATGACCCGGACTTTATTTTTTGCCTCGCAAGAGCAGGGAATTTTTTCACGGCACGAACCCGGATATCATCGACCTGAACAGGACGACCGCTCATTTTAAAACCAAATTCCCTTTGATAAGTGGACTTGAAAACCGATTCAAAATCGTCGTCAACAGGTTGCGCTACCATGAATTGAGTGGAGGTTCCCTGGTACCGCAAATTGAGGTATCCTTTTGCTTCAACCTCCCGTCCTTCCCCATCCAATTTCCCAATGGTTCTTACCTTTAACTGATTCAATCGATCCAGTAGAACGGTTTTTGATTCCTCGTCCAAAACCATGGAAACCGGCTCCTGCATTTCCGCAGTGCGGTCCGCCAAACCCAGACCGTAAGCGGATAATATTCCTGCATGCCGATGAATTTTGATTTTCTTAATTCCCAGAATTCGCGCCAGGGCGCAGGCATGTTGTCCCCCAGCGCCCCCGAAACAAGACAGGATATGCTTCTTTAAATCATACCCACGTGCCACGGACAATTCACGAACAGGCCGGGCCATGGTTTCATTCGCCACCTGGATAAAACCCAGAGCCACCTCTTCTGCAGATTTGCATCCCGTTTCCTTAGCCCCGGATTGAGCCTGAACCTTCAGAGTCAGATCTTTAAACGCCTGGTTTGTCGCACATAAATCCAAAGGTTGATCGCCCGTTTCACCAAATATTTCCGGAAGGGACTCGGGAAGCAGTCGCCCCAAAAACAGGTTTGCGTCGGTTAAGGAAAGAGGGCCCTTTTTCCCGTAGCACACGGGTCCGGGATGAGAACCGGAAGATTCCGGACCGACCTGAAACATTCCGCTTTTGAACAATAAACGGGAACCGCCACCAGCCGCTACGGTCTTAATATTCAACTGCGGTGTTAGAATACTCACACCAGCAATTTCCGTTTCGTGCTCCCATTCGAAGTCGCCATCGTAACGGGAGACATCGGTAGATGTTCCTCCCATATCAAAGCCGATAACAGGTTGCGGATGGGACCTGTCATAAGCCGTTTCCGCCACACCCACCACGCCGCCTGCAGGGCCTGAAAGGATCGCCTGACTGCCACGAAACGAATCGGCAGGCACCAGTCCGCCATCGGATTGCATAAAAAACAGCCGGGGAAACACTTCGGGAAACCCGCTTTGAAAATTCGTAAGGTATTTCTGAATAACGGGATTCAGATAGGCGTCCACGCTACAGGTTTGACCTCTGTCCAACATTTTTATTCGGGGAATCACCTGCGATGACATAGAAACGTTTTGAAATCCAACTTCCTGCGCCAGTTTTCCCAGGAGCTGTTCATGCTCGTCGAAGGCATAACTATGCATTAGTACGATTGCGATACTTTCGATACCTCGGGCCTTGAGACTGAGCAAATCCTCACGCACAGCATAGGGGTCGGGCGCTTGCAGAACCTCAATCCAGTCACCGGTAGCAACCTGTTTGCCTCGAATATTTCTGTTTGGATCATCAGGCTTCAGGAGGCGGACACGTTCATTCACCTCCACCACGGTCTCGTATAAAGGGGACGGTTTTCGAACCTGTAAATCAAAAATGTCCGGACGGTTTTGTTTTCCGATCAACAGAAGATCTTTAAATCCATTGCTGATCAACAAAGCGGTCCGGGATCCCTTGCGCTCCAGCAAAGCGTTGGTGGCAAGGGTGGTGCCCATGCGGATCCATTCGATTTTATCGGGGTCCAGATACGTAGATTCCGGATCGGCCTCCTTCATGATCCTGCGGATGCCTTCAAGTGCAGAATCACTGTAGTGATCGGGATTGACCGAAAGCAGTTTTAGAACACGCGGAGTCTGGTTCCCGGGAAGCTCGGCATAGATGTCGGTAAAGGTGCCACCCCGGTCGATGGCGAAACGGAACTTCCTGGAATCGGGCATGATAGCTGGGAAAGGAGAGATCTCCTACTCCAATAAATCAAGGGTCAAACCTTCCTGGGCGTGAAACATATGAAGGGAGGAATCAGGAGAAATGACTTTCAAATATTTTTCAGTACGCTGTAGTATATCTGCCAGCTTGAAGTCACTGTAGGTCGGCTCGTGATGATAAAAGGCGATGCGTTTCACATTGGCTTCCAAGGCAATATCAACGCCAATGAAGGTGGAGCTATGTCCCCAATCCTCTTTTTCCATACCTTCGATAAACGTGTATTGAGAATCGAACACCAGCAAATCGGCGTCCTTGAAAAATTCTATGGTAGGGCTTAAATTATCCATTCCCAACTGCTTGTACTCCGCATCCGTAGCGAATACAAAGGATTTGCCCTGAAAATCCAGCCGGTAGGCAAAACTCTTGCCGGGATGATACATTTCTTTCCAGGAAACTTTTATGTCACCAATGCTGTATTCTTTATATTCGCCCAAATCGACAAAATTGATAGAAGCCGACAGGGAACTGAAGGGTACGGGGAAGTACTGGAATTGTTGCTGGCCGACCAAACGCTCTTTAAGGTTTTCGTGGGCCGAATAAAAGGTGAATTGGTTACCCGGCACATACAGGGGAATAAAGAAAGGAATCCCCATTATGTGATCCCAATGGGTGTGGCTGAAAAACAAATGCGCCTCGCCTTCACCCCGACCGAATTCGCAATCCATCCATCGCTTTCCCAAATCACGAATTCCGGTGCCGGCATCAAAGATCAGCTTATGGCCTCCCGCCTCAATTAAAACACAGGAGGAATTGCCGCCGTAACATCCTTTGACATGCGCAGGCAAAGATTCCACGAATGAGGAGACACTCGCATCGTCCTTCAAATCCTCTGGAGTCGCCTGTTTTAAAGCATGAATGATTTTCTCCTGGATACTTGCAGGAGAAGAAGGACTGGGAATAGAACCTCTAACCCCTTTAAAAGTCACCCGGAACGTATTCTCTTCCATCGAATTCCAAAGAAAAAAAGGATAATATAGCAAAAACCCGATGCAGGGTCTAGAGATTCGGGAATTTTATATTCCCTTGATTTTTAAATGATAACCGGATTTATGAGAATTTAAAAATTTAAAATGGATTCGGTGGCGTCCAGGTTTTTCCGTGTTTCCTGGAGCATGATGGTCATATCTTCGGTGGTGAGCCCCCAATCCTTGAGGCTCTGTTTGTGGATGGGTTTGAAATACGCCAGGGTGCCGTTGGTGATACCGATATTATTCATGATTTGGTTGGCAACCATAACCACTCGGGAAAACAGGGGTTCCTTTATTATATCCTGGCCCAAACGATGATGATGATTGATGGCCTGGACCACATCCGGTTCAATAGGCCACCATTTCTGCACAAATGCGGCTCCCAAATCCGGGTGGGAAATGCCAAAAGCCTTTTCCTCCAGCACTTCCAGGGTTTTTTCAACGTCTGTAATTTCGGACAAAAACTCGGCGTATTCCTTGGGAATCAGATAATAAAAAACCAGAATGCCAATATCATGCATCAGTCCCGATAAATAACATTTTTCCTGTTCCTTTTTGTGGGGAATCACTTTTTGCCCAATGGCCCGGGACAATATTCCGACGGCAAGCGAATGGCGCCAGAATTGTTTCTGGTCAAAGCCTTTGCTTTTATAAAACATTTTCGGCAATTCCAGGGAATAGGCCAAATCCAGCACCATTTTCAGGCCCAGGCGCATGATAGATGTAGATAAATCCTTCGACGCTTCCCTGCCTGAACCATAAAAAACACTGTTGGCCATTTTGGTGAGTTTTCCGGAAAGGACCGGTTCGGTTTCAATGAGACCCGCAATCTCGCTCAATTCGCAATTGGGATCATCCACCTTGGAAGACAAGCGGAACAATATATCGGGCAAAGGCGGGATTTCACCTTTGTGCTCTATTAACTTGAGTAATTTGTCTTTCATCTGGATCTTATCGTCAAAAAAAGCGATGCCTACACAAACGGGCAACAATTTCAAACAATTTTGCTTGTATTATCCTTGGATCTTTGAAATCGTCAAGCTTTTGTAAAAAATATTTATTGCCTTAAACAAATTGGAATCAGGAAGATACCCATAGATTTTAGTTGACCCCCTTCGGATCAAAAATTACAATTATACGAAATTTACCACTTCCCGGGTCATTTACTGTTTTTTATTCCTGAGCGATGACCTGTTTCAAAAACATTTACAGGTTCCCATCTTATTTTTAATCTCTTTTACTCAACTTCCTTCCTATGAATCTCTTTATTTCAAATATCAGCTTTTTTAAGGGGAAAGCATTTTGCCTGGTTGGAATTTTCATGAGTTTAATAGTTTTTGAAAGCTCTGCCGAGGAACCCTCCATGAAATCGTCTCTGACAGAAAACATGCCTTATGATGTCAAAGGCATTACCTATTATCCACTTGCAAGGTTAAAATCCTATTCCAAGGAAGGTATTGCTTCCTGGTATGGACCCGGCTTTCATGGGAAACGGACTTCCAACCAGGAGGTTTACAATATGAATGCACTCACTGCGGCGCACAAAACGCTTCCCTTTGGAACGAGGGTCCGGATTCATAATCTGGATAACGGACTAAAAACCGTGGTGCGGATTAATGACCGCGGACCTTTCGTAAATAACCGTATCATTGATTTAAGCCGTCGGGCGGCCAAGGCTATTGGCATGTTAAAAAAAGGGACCGCCCGGGTGCGTGTTACAGCCCTTGGACCTATAGGTAAAAAACCAGGAGTCTCTCCTTCGAAACCATTTAAAAAATTTTCAATTCAGGCCGCAGTGTTTAAACTGAAAAATAACGCGCGCGCTTTTCAACGGAGCCTTACGAATAGCAGAGTTCAAGCTGTTTTTAGAAAGGGTCAAAAACTGTATCGGGTGCTGGTGGGGAAATATTCCAACTACAAGGACGCCTTAAAAGGCAGACAACGGATTCGCAATAAAGGGTTCCCCGAAGCTTTTATCGTACCGGTTATATGATTTCGCACCATGCTGGGGAGACCCTTCAACCGAACACCAGGTCCATTCATACCAGAGGACCTTGAATAATTTAAAGAGGGAGATTATCTATGAGGTTACCGATCCTGGATAAACTGGATAAAGAACTGATGGAGTCCAAAAAAGAGCTGGAGGTGGATATCCCCAAAGCTCTTAAGGAAGCTACGGACATGGGGGATTTAAGTGAAAATGCAGAATACAAAGCGGCTAAAGAACGCCAGATGTATCTGGAAGCGAGAATCTCGCTCTTGCAAAAACGAATCAGCGATGTCAGTTCACTCGATATTTCCAAGATTCCCAAAGACCGCTCCGGACTGGGAAGTTCGGTGTTTTTAAAGGATCTGGATACCGGGGAACCCAAAAAATATCAATTGGTGTTTCCTGAAGAAGTCAATCCGGACGAGGGTAAAATTTCCCTGGCTTCACCTCTTGGAAAGGCCTTGTTTGGCAAGGAAGAGGGAGACGACGTCGAGCTGAAGTTTGGCGGGACAAATAAAGAGTATGAAGTGGTCAAGATAATCACGATCCACGAGAGTACCGGAGAGGAAGCGAAATAATCGATTTATGCGACTAAAAAATTTAATCTCTTTTGAAGAACTGGCTCAGGGTCACCCGCTATTCTTTGACATCGACACGAACCCGGGGTGGCAGGCGGTTTTTGGCAACGACCACCCGATAATTCTGGAGATAGGATTCGGCAACGGCAATTTCCTGATTGAAATGGCTCTAAGGCACCCTCAACACAATTTCATCGGCCTGGACTTTTACCACAAAGGCATTCGAAAAGTGGTGACCAAAATTGAAAAGCTCGATATCGGTAATGTCCGTGTCGCATATGGTGATGCGCGCGAAAGAATTCCTCACTTGTTTGGCGACAACGAAATTCAGGAAATTTTCATCAATTTTCCCGATCCCTGGCCTAAAAAAAAGCACCATAAACGCCGCCTGATCAAAGCGGATTTTGTCCGGCAATTATCGGACCGGCTTCGCCCCGGCGGAAAACTCCATATCGCCACCGATTTTGAGTCCTACGCCGAAGAAATGGTCGATATTTTGAAAGCCGAACCTCAATTAACCAATCTCGGAGACAAACAGGCCATCCGCCACACCCGCGATGAAGTCCCCAAAACCAAATACGAAAACTTTTTTATTAAATCCGGAAAAACCATCTTTTATTTGGATTTTTCCCGGAAATAGTGTATACCGTAATCAGGAATAAAGGGGAAGTCCGCCTATTCTCAAAAGTTGTTTAAACCTTTAAAAATCAAGGCGATACAAATTGACCAAAGAACGGGTTTTGATCGTAGACGATGAGGTCAATATTCTCACCTCGCTGGAGGACATATTGACCGACGAGGGATACGAAGTGGCGACCACCAACGACGGCCTGGACGCCCTGGAGATCATTCAGTCGGATCCTCCAGATTTGGTGCTACTGGACATCTGGGTTCCAGGAATGGACGGCATTGAGGTACTGAAAACCGTCAAGACCTATCATCCCGCCATTGAAGTGGTGGTCATGTCCGGTCACGGCACCATTGAAACGGCCATGAAAGCCACCAAATTAGGCGCTTCTGATTTTATTGAAAAACCGTTCTCGCTGGAGCAGTTGACCCACTCGGTGGAAAGCGCCCTTCAGCATAAGAAAATTCAACCTGTCCAGGGGGAAGGCGATCTGTTTCGCAAAACGGAACTGCCCTTTTGTTTTGAAAAACTGGTTGAACTGAAGCAGGCCATCAAATCAGCTTCCAGGCACAACAATGCGATATTGGTCCAGGGTGAACCGGGAACCGGCAAAGAGTTGATCGTTCAAACCATTCACCGCCAAAGCAAATATAGTAACCGCCCCTGGTTAAAATTGAATTGTGCAGTACGCCCCATGCCCAGTATTCAGGCACAATTGTTCCGTCCGCTTCCCAAGGGATTGAACGGTCATGCCAAAAGCAACGGAACCAAAACAAACGGCGCCAAGTCCATTGACGATAAGGTTGTCTATTTAACCAATATTGATGCCTTGAGCAAGAGTCTTCAGGAAAAGCTGGCTTTGGCCCTGGCCGGAAAAGAAGTGAAAAGAGCCGACCGCAAGCTGGAGTTTCTGCCATCGCGCCTGTTTTGTGCCAGTTCCAAGGACCTTGCTTGCAAAGTCAAAAAAGGGCAGTTCAATAAAGATCTGTATGAACAGTTACAGGAATCGTCCATTAAAATTCCTCCGCTCAGGGAATACAGTGAGAATATACCGTCTTTAATCAAAACCTATTTCCTGGAGTTTGCGGAAAATGGTCCCGCGCAATGCCCGGAGATCCATTTCGAAGCAATGAAATATTTATGCCAGTATACCTGGCCCGGAAACATCAAGGAATTGAGGTCGGTATTGGAAAAGCTGGCGATAACGGCCTCGCATAAAGAGCAAATCACGGTTCGGGATTTGCCGCCCTTTTTTAAAACTCCACACGCAAGATCGAACGGTCGTTCCAGCATTGAAGTGACTATAAGCGATTCCCAATCTGTAGAACCATCGAACCCGGTTAAACGGTCGCTGACACAAAGAACCTTAAAACGAAGTGTCGTTTTATGCGGAAGCGGTTTGCACTCCGGAATAAAAACCGGATTGATCCTGCAACCTCTACCTCCGGGAAGCGGTATCATTTTCGGGGACATCTCCAGCGGCAATACCATTCCCGCCAAACTGGAAAACATTCAATCCACCGACTATTCGACCTGTTTGAGAAAGGGAAATTCCTCTGTAGCAACCATTGAACATATTCTTGCGGCCCTGCACATGTATCGAATCACCAACCTGCTCATCAAAATCGGCGATGAAGCGCCGGTGATGGATGGATCTGCCAAGGATTTTTGCCAGCTGATCGAAGACGGTGAACTGGAAGACCAGGGCGATCCCTATGAAGAGATCATCATCGACAAACCCCTGAGTTTTGGCTCGAAGGATAAAGCGTTCATTTCCATTGAACCTTGCGACCATTTTAAAGTGAGTTATCACATGGAGTATCCTGCTCCCATTGGCGTTCAGGACTTTACTTATGAATTCAAAGGGTCGGACAGCTTTAAAGATGAAATCGCTCCCGCCCGTACCTTTGGTTTCCTCGAAGACGTCGCCCATTTGACCCGCATGGGTTTTGGTACCGGCGGTAAGCTGGACAATTTTATTCTCCTGGGCGACGGTAAAGTACTCAACACCCCTCTTCGATTCGAAAACGAATTCGTGCGTCACAAAATCCTCGACATTATAGGCGACCTGTTTCTGTTGGGTAAACCCATCCGTGGTTTTGTGAAGGCCCACAAATCGGGCCACACCCAAAATATTGGTTTGCTCAAAGAGATCCAGAAGAATCTCGACTGATTTCCAAACCAAACCCTCCCACTTTTTTTCAAAAAAAATTCATATTTGACCTTTTTTTTTAAAAAATTTTATTTTAAAATTGCATGTAAAAGTAATTTTAATAACAGATTACCTGTGTCGAATTATGGAAAACGAAGAAAAAATTTTGGTTGTCCAAAACCCGAATCAGTCGATGGACCTGGTTAAGTATCACTTGCAAAAAATGGGGTTTACCCAGGTTATAGAATCAGAAAATGCTGAAAGTGCCTTAAGGATGTTAGTCCTGGAGAAGGTGGAACTCATTTTGTCCGATTGGGAAATGGATGGCATGAACGGCCTGGAGTTTTTCTCGGTTTTACAAAAAAAGGATTACCTGAAAGGGGTTCCCTTCATCCTGATCACCGATGCCAACGAAAAGGAAAGGATCCTGGAAGCCAAAAAAGCGGGCATCATCCATTGCCTCATCAAACCATTCAGTGTGGATGTATTTCAGGCTAAAATATATGAGATCCTGGGAGACGGAACTGGAGGCTCAGTGGAAACCAGACCCAATCAAAAAACCTCATCCTCTTCCTGATAAACCCGGTTATTGATAAAACACCCCGCTTCCCCCTGGGGAAGGGATATTTGATTTCTTAAATTAACGGCACTGATCCATAACTGAAGGTTAATTCAGAATAAAAATTTTGGGAAAACCATTTCCATGAATTTGCTAGGAATTAAAGAAAAGTCATTTCTCCCAATAGCCTCCTTCCCATTTTTCAAGAGAGCCTATACCGTTGAATCAAATTTTAGTTCAGAACTGGGATTCACACTGATCGAATTGATCATCGTCATATTACTCATCGCTATCATGGGAGCCGTCGCATTTCCCCTGTTCAACCGCAATACCTTCGATGTTGGAACCGCCGCGGCTACCGTGCAAACCGATATACGCATGGCGCAGGAACTGGCAATGGCGCGCAACCAGAGTGTCAGCATCGATTTCGATGTAGCAGGCCAATACGACATCGATGATCCCGGTGGTACCAATGATTGGACCCGCGTCTTGCCGGGAAACGCGGTCACGAACGATGTGACTGTTTCTTTTAATCAATACGGGGAACCCGAAAATGGAAGCGATGATTATGAAGTTACCGTTTCAGCGGGTGGAGAAAGTAGAACTATTACTGTGGAAGCTTATTCCGGGCGGGTGACCGTATCATGAGTCAATTTAGAAAAAAAGGAACGGTTGTTGTTTCTCCTCACCCCAACCCTCTCTCGCAAGGGGAGAAGGGGGTACGACACGCCCTTCTCTTCCGGCTACCAGATAATAATCAATCGGGCGTCACCCTGATGGAAATCATCATCGCCATCGTTATGATTGGCATTGCAATCCCGGCCATCATGGTTCCTTTTTCGGGATTGAAGGATATCAAACAACCTGAATATTATGTTCAAATATCGTTCTATGGCCAAAAGCAAATGGAGATCCTGGCAGACCAAACTTTTGGGACACTTCCAATCGGAACCAACCTTGACTGCGCTACGTTTCAAGGTACCGTTTCTAATATAGACTGTGATGTAGACTACGTTTCAACATTTGATGTGGAAACCGTTGCCGCAAGCGCTCTGGATACCCTCGATGGTCTGGCCACATTCGCAAAAAAAGTGACTCTTACAGTGACATATCAGGGAGAGAGCTTGACTTTCGTTTCCTTATTCACGCAATGAACATGAGCCATTTTTTTAATTCCCAACACCGCTTTTGCTGGAATGCCTTAAAGAACTCAATGGGCTTCACCCTCATCGAGATTATTTTGGTGATCGTATTGCTTGGCATCATAGGCGGTTTCACGACCACTTATATCGTGGATGTCATCCAGATGAATTCCGATGTCTCCGCACGTAAGGATTTGATCGATGAAGGGAAATTAGCCATGGAGATGATTGTGCGTGAAGTACGAATGGGGAACGGTGTTTCCGCAGATGGCACCAGTATCACCTTTACCAAGAATTTCGTGCATCCGCAGGAAAACTCTACAGGCCCCATTACCTATGAAGAGAATGCGGGGAATTTGGAAAGGCAAGGGGCCTCTACTTCCATAGTGGCTTCCAATGTTACTGGGTTTACTGCAACCGCTAATGGGAGTTTCTACGATATTTCGCTGACCCTTAGTGGAGGCAATGCAGGGACGTTTACACTGGTATCCTCAGTGCGTCCCCGTTCAACACTCTAATCGTAAAAAAGGCGAGGACATTTTCTTGTTCCATTACCTGAAAAACCAAAAAGGCATCGCGGCCATAATGGGTGTGATCGCGGTGATCATAATCCTGGGAACCATTGCAATGAGTTTCTTCGCCGAAACCCAGCAGGAACATGCCGGTTCTGCCCTCACATACACTTCTGCCAACGCTTTTATGATTACCGAATCGGGTATCCGTTATACAGAGAGTTGTATGCAAACAAATGATATAACCAATTGTAACTTTTTAACCGCAACCCACACCTCGGACTGGTCCACCCTAACTGCCGAAACCTTCGATAGAGATTTTGGAGGGGGAAACTTTAGTATCACTTTTCAAGGGGTAACCACTGGTACCACCGATGCAGATAACGTAAGAGTAAATTCAGTAGGCACTTTTAGAGGAGCAATTAGAGAAATAGGCAAGAATGTGACCCGAGCCGTCGGTACGGTTACTTGTAATTTGTCCACTGATGGCGTTTCATCCTGTACAACTTTTTCTCCTCATGGAGGAGCAACTACCCCCCCTGAAACAGAAGATGGATTTTGTCCTTCTACCCCCTTGGTGGATGCAGTTTCACTTGATGGTACTCCCTGCGTGGGAGGAATACCAACAGCGGAGTATCCAAACTACGACCCTGGAACTCATTTGACCGGGTCGAATCTCAATTATTTTAAATTTTGTAGCATGACTATCTCGGAAACTGTGAATGCGGCTGATGGAGATGTTATTTATGTGAAAAATGATTTGACTATAGAAAATAGTGATCTCTTAATAACCAATGGTACTGTTTCCATAAATGTAGGAGGAGATGTTCTTTTAAAGAATAGTAGTGAGATTCAGGTAAACGGCGATTTTACTTTACACACGGATGGAAATTTAACATTAAACAATGGCGCAAAATTCAATGAAACCCTTGGGGACCCCGCCAAAGCATTAGCACTGGTTGGCAGTGATGCCACTTTAAATGCTACAAATGCTGACTTTTACGGTGGTTTAATTGCTAATGGTACAGTAACAATAAAAAATAGTTCAACTCTTTCAGGTGCTGTAATTGCTAATTCTGTAATTATGAATAATAAAAGTACAGTTGTCTTTGACGATGATGCCGGTATCGATACTTCAGGTTATCTTGAATGCACAGAGGGATTGGGTACCGCTTCACCTCCCGATTGGGGAGAGGGCTGAGTTATCAACTAAAAAAACTCTCACACCCTTTGCCCAAACAAAAAACTATTGAAAAATAAGGCCTTATTGGTGTTTAATGGATAGTTGAACTATTCTCAGTCCTCATCCAGTAAGGTAGCCTTGCATGAAAAGTGCGATCGGTTTAGACATTGGGTCCCATTCCATCAAAGCGGTGGAACTGTATGCCAGCGGCACCGGATTCGAAATTGTGAACTATGTGGTCGAGCCGCTTCCCAAATCACTCATCATTGATCGCAACAACACACGCCAGCTTTCCGACTTCGTTAAAGATTTATTTTCCAGCGCCGGATTCAAAAGTAAAAAGGTGTACTTGACTGTGAGCGGCAATCAGGTAGCTATTCGCCAGGTGACCTTACCCAACATGCCGGAAGAGGATATCATTGACGCCATCCGCTGGAACACGCGCGAGGACGTGCTGTTTTCCGTCGATGATGCCTGTATCGATTATTACTATACAGGTCAAAAGGAAGAAGACGGCACCCTGCTGAATGAATACCTTGCTGTATTAGCCCAAAATGATCTGGTCACGTACCACGTCAATGTCGTCAAAGAAGCGGGATTGAAACCGATGGGCGTGAGCGTTATCCCCATGGCCCTATGGCATTATGATCAGGTCCTGTTCGACCTTGACCCAGACATCGTAACCGCCTATGTGGATATGGGTGCTGAACGCACTCGCGTGTATTTCATCTCCAACAACAAATTGCTGTTCTCGCGCGAAATCCCCAATGGCGGACAAAACGTGTCCCGTGCCATGTTGGGAAACTATGAAACCGAAGACGGCGTGGAAACCATCGATTCCGTTCGCGCCGAACATATCAAGAAAGCCTACGGCCTGCCGGGGGAAGATACTGAAGCTGTCACTGAAGAGGGAGTCTACCTGACCGATATTCGCAATCGTATCCTGCCGGTCCTCAACAAACAGGCCGAGGAGATATTCCGCTCCTATGAATATTTTAAAAATCATTATAAAGTCGATGAAGTTGATCGGGTCATTATTTCCGGTGGGTCAGCCAGCTTGCGGGGTTTATACAATTTCCTTAAAGAAAACCTTGGCCTGGAAGTGGAACGTTGCAATGTATTGATGCAATGCGCCTCTCCATTGGAGGGTGTGGGGCAGGAAGATGTGAAAAGGTGGGGTCCCAGTCTCACCGTAGCTTCGGGAACGGCTTTGGGGCAGTCGGAAAAAATCAATATTCTTCCGGAAGAGTACCGCACTTCGCTGAAAAAAAACCTCATCAAAATGATTCCTGGTACCTGCGTTTTGATCCTGATAGGCATTCTGTTCCTGATTAGTTCCGGACTGCGCGGTGAGAACGAATCGACTCAACAACAAATTCGGCAAGCAAAACAGGAATTGGCACAAAAACAAGCCTTGGCCATTGCTTCCAAATCTCCAGTACAAAAACTACAATCTTTGCGAAGATTAAAATCCCAATTGGAAAACGAACGCGCCACCTTGCCCGGCGCGCCTGAAAAAACGGTGAACTTAAAAGAGGTATTGAAGGAATTGGCCCGAATCGTACCGATCAATACCTCCCTGTCAACGGTGGCCTACTTTTCCGACCGCGGCCAACCCTCCAGTACGCTGGGAGCTCCTATCCGAATTGAAGGCCATGTGTTTGGCGATGAAAAGGCCGTGCTGAGATCGCTGACCCGCATGATGGATCGATTGAAATCCTCGTCTGTTTTTGGTCAGGTCAAACTGGTCAATTCCGAAGCTATGGATGCGGAAGTTTACACAAAGGCAGGGATCGTGTTTGAAATTCAGGTGCGCCCCTTGCTACAAAGCCCTGTTTCATCATAAAGGAAAACCAGAGTATGGCTTCCGGATTGCTTAAAGGCAAAAAATTACAAAAAAGAGAATTGGTACTACTGGTGATCACTCTTCTTGTCATTGTGGGAATGGGGTATTACCTGTTGGAATATGAAGTCCAGGAAGAAAAGATCAAGACGGCCCAAATGGAACTGGACGAACTGGAAAAGAGCATTTCGATTTATCAGCAAGCGGTATCCACGCCTGCTGAAATCCAAAAAGCCAAGCTCCAAATCGGAATCACTGAAAAGCGTATTGAAGACCTGAAAAGCACCATCAAGGAAATTAAATCGCGGATGAAAGGGCAGGATATCGAGATTTTGCGCCGCCTGAAACAGGAAGCGGATGTCCACGGAGCGATTCTCAGAAGTTTTCAAACCGTGGAAAAGGAAGAGACCCAGGGCACGATGAATTTCAAGCGGGTTACCGTGGACCTGACCATTCACAGCGATTACCAGGCACTGATCCATTTTTTAAATGGTTTGAATTCCATTCCAGCAATCGTGAATCTCACGAAAATGAGAACAGAACGCGTGGATGAAATTCTCCCAAATATTGAAACCGAAATGCGGCTGAATTTATATGTTTTGTGATGCACTAAACTTTAAACTACCCTCTTTCCCGGAAAGGGGAAGGGGGATATTCCTCAAGAAAAGTGGGACGAGAGGTTTTTCGTTTCTTCATAGCTGGTTCCCAATAGTTATGACTGTGTTATTTTTGAGCAATCCCGCCCAGGCCTCAAACGCGGAAAAACGATTCAATCCATTTCTCCTGCCAGATGGTGTGTATGTTCGAAGCCAAATCAAGGAAGTGGAAACCGTGGAGGTTTCGGCACCAGACATTAAACTGCAAGCGGTCCTGAGTATTAATGGCACAAGAGTCGCCACTCTCAACAACAAAAACTACGTCGAAGGGGACCGCATTTTCGGTAAGACCGTTTTAGAGATTTCCAAAAGTTATGTCATCCTGCAGGACGATTCCGGACAGACGGTGCTGGATCTGAACCGCCCTCCCTTTAAGGTAAAAGTGGTCGACTCCGATTAGTTTGTTCTTTGAATACATTTTCCCCCTGTTCTGAATATCCGGGGCTACTTGTAAACACCCACTTTCCCACCTCATTCGAAAAATCCAAAAAGTCCTAAAAAATCAATATTTTATAGACATATCCTCTTAACTATTGTACCTTAATTTGGTATAATTTTATGCAAATATAGGAAAATAGTGGAAATTTATGCGATTTAGGCTGAATCACATTTTGAGAGTTGGCTTGGGATTGCTTTGTCTGGCCACCGTGACCTCCTGCGCCACGAGGATCGATACCGCATCTTCCCTGGAGGATCCGCCCGAGGTGGGTTCACCGAAACCAACCGTGCAACCCATGCAAAATCTGGTGACCACACAGGCGTCCAGGATGCATGTGACTCCCCCAAAGCGGCAAAAGCAACCGGAAATTCTTATCACGCAATGGGACAAAAAAACCAAACCCACCCGGACTCCCGGTCCGCGATTGACCTTGTCGGCCCAGGACGTGGATATCAAGACCGTTCTTCTCGCACTGTCAAAAGAAATCAAGCACAATATTGTTATCGATCCCGAAATCCAGAAAACGGTGACCATCGATTTGGAAGACGTGTCCCTGCGCGAAGCTTTGGACAATATGTTGAAACCCTTGAAGCTGGATTATACGATTGACGGTCGTTTCATCAAGGTCGCGCCTCAAAAGCGAGTCACGCGCATATTCAATCTGAACTACATCATATCCCGCCGCATCGGCCGTAGCAGTGTGCAGGCTACCAGCGGGTCCGGAGTCACGGGAATCGGATCGACGGCTCCTTCCAGCGGAACCAATCAGGCAACGGGAACGGTATCGGGAAGCATTACGGGAACGCAACGCACCGCAAGCTCCATCCAGTCTTCGGAGGAAGCTAATCTATGGCGCGAAATCAAAAGCGGACTCGAAAATCTGGTCGGGGGATCGGCAGATGCCATCGATAATGTGTCGCTCACACCCACGTCCACCAGCATTTCTTCGGTACTGCCGGGAACCGGTTCAAACAGTTCAACCAACAGCCAAACCGCAAATGACAGCAGGCCCAAAAAAGACGAGTATTATTCGATAAACAAGCAGGCGGGAATCATTTTGGTGAGGAGTGACCCGGAAACCCTGTTGCAGGTGGCGGAATTCCTGGAAGCCGTGGAAGGCTCGGTGCATCGGCAGGTATTTATTGAGGCTAAAATCATAGAAGTGACCCTGAATAAAAGTCACGAACTGGGAATCGACTGGAGCCAGGTGAGTCCGGTGACTTTTTTTAATAATAGTACAAGCAATTTCAACGGTATTGATTTTCCAGGAACCGCTTTGGCTGGAGCATCCAACTTTGCCCTGGGATTGACGGCTTCGAATCTTGAAGTGGTCGTCGACATGCTGGCTACTCAGGGCAAGGTGAAAGTGTTGTCCAGTCCGAAAATCGCGACAATGAACAATCAGAGGGCGGTGATCAAGGTGGGCACGGAGGATGTGTTTTTCATTCCAGAAGTGATCACCATCGAGGGGGCCACCACAACGGAATTTATTCCAGAAACGGTCACCATTGGTATCGTGATGGACGTGGTACCGCAGATCAACCCTAATGGCAAGGTGATGATGAGCATCAACACCAGCATCTCGGAAAAATCCGGTGAACGGTTGTCTCCCGATGGGCAGAACTCAGTGCCCGTTCTGGATGTGCGGGAATCGAACAACGTGGTGATGGCAAACAACGGGCAAACCATTGTTATCGGCGGCCTGATGAAAACGCGGGTGGAAAAGGATGTCAACGGTATTCCCTTTCTACAAAACATTCCCTATGTTGGCCGAATGTTTCAGCACGAAGAGGAAACGCGTGAAAAAACCGAGTTGGTCATCATGCTCATTCCTGAAATCATGGCGGGCATGGCTATAGACGACCGCACTAGGATTGAGCGAAGCAGGATCAAGAGGATTCCTTATCCCCTGGATGACGAGTTATTAAACTAATGAACGGGTTGGCAGACTATGTATGAACACTATTACAGATTTCTGGAAAAACCGTTCAGCCTGACCCCTGACCCGAAGTTTTTCTTTTTGAGCAAGCAACATCAGGGTGCGCTGGAACACATGCTGTATGGAGTCCGGCAAAAGGAAGGGTTCATGGTCGTAACCGGGGACGTGGGAATGGGCAAAACGACCCTGTGCCGCTGTTTGCTGGAGCAGTTGGATCCGAACGTTCAGGTTGCGTTGATATTGAATCCCATGCTTTCGGACATGGATTTATTAAGAACCTGTTTGCACGATTTGGGCGTGAAACCCTTGCGCTCATTCCAGTCCAGACCCGCCATGGTGTCTACCGTAAGCGCAGATGAAAATGGTGAGGGTGTCAGCAAAACCCGGGAGCTTTCAAGTTCTGAGTACAACTGGATCAACAAAGCGCCCAAAAAGGAATTGATCGACGCACTGAATGCCTATCTGTTGAAACAACATGAAGAGGGCGGCTCTACGGTTCTCATTATTGACGAAGCGCAAAACCTGTCGCTGGAAGTCATGGAGCAGTTGCGTATTTTATCCAATCTGGAAACAGAAAAGGAAAAACTGCTTCAAATCATTTTTGTCGGCCAGTTGGAATTGAATGACAAGTTGAACCTGCCCGTATTAAAACAGTTGAATCAACGCATCTCCATTCGCTACGAAATCATTCCCATGACGCGTGAAGAAACAAAGAACTATATCAGCCACCGCATTCTGGTTGCAGGAGCCGGTACTTCCGTTAACTTTACCAAGTCTTCGTTCAACGATATTTACAATTATTCCCAGGGCTATCCGCGTTTGATCAATCTCGTGTGCGACCGCGCTTTATTGGCCGGTTATAACGACCAGATCGACACCATTGGCAGTTCCCAGGTGAAGCAGGCGATACGCAGTTTACTGGGAGAGGAAGAGAAAGGTTACTTCTTCAAGAGTTTTTTCAAAAACCAGTTACCCTTGATTCTTTCAGCAATATTTTTTATTTGTGGCCTGGCTTTTTTCTTTGGGGCAGGAATACAATCGCTTCCGGAAAAGTTTTTTGGCTCCAGTCAAAATTCCGCGGCAGAAAAAAATCGCCTGAAAGAAACTCCATTAATTTTGAATTCCTCCGAAGATGAAACGGGACTTGCAAACCCAATAGGCGAAAGGATCGATCCTGATTCTGGAACCGTGGGGGAAGATCCGAATTCTCTGACCCAGGGAATGCAGGGAAAGGGGCATTACCGTATTCAGGTCTATTCACTGAGTTCCCTCAGCCAGGCCAAAGATAGCGTAAAAAAATTGATTAAAGAGGGTTTTGGCGCATACTGGAAGCAGGTAGAAACGATGGGCCAGGTCTGGTACGTGGTTTATGTCGGGCCCTATGAAGATGCCAAAACGGCTCGTATTTATTTCAACGCTCTGGAACATACCGGCAGAAAGCCGATGATGTTTGCCGTGACCAAGTCCTCCGGGGGAGGAGGGCGTTCTTGAGTTTAATCGCAGACAGTTTAAAAAAAGCGGTTCGCAGAAAAAGCAATCCAGAAGCCCCGTCCCAGGTTCCTGAAACCGGTAAGCTGGAACCTCAGATTTTCCGTGCCTCCGGCAACAAATCGACGCTGAGGGGAATCACGATCATCGTTTTTTTATTGGCGGTTCTGGGGTTTTTGATTTACGCCGGAGCACTGGACCCTTCTCGTCAAAGTATCACGCAACTGCCCCTTCTGGAAAAAAATACCCAGCCTGTAGAAACTCTGATTCCTGTGGAAATGCCCCCAGCAGGGGATTCTGAAGAAACTGAAGAGTTTCCCGTTAAAGCCTCAACTAAAGAACCCGACCGGGAATCGGTGAGAGCCATTCCCACTCTAGAGAAAAAAACGCCGGTCCCTGTTCTCAGCAAAAAACATCTCATTCCCAAAAAACCTTCTATCAAAAACACCATTGTTGATGACACCGAACAGGATTTCATCGGGATGGATTCGACCGATGATGAGTTCAGCGATTTTGAGGACGCGATGGCAGGCATTAATGATTTGGAGTCCGGGGCAGACGACATCGTCGTGGATCCGGTTCCGGTAAAGGAAAAACCCATTGCCCGAAAAGAAGAGAAAAACCGGTCGGTGCGGGTCCATTCCGAACCGGAAATGGAAGAGCCGCTACAAAAGGTAGCTTCCTTGTCAAGCGCTCCCCCTCCTCCTTCCCGGGTTCAACCTCCTCCTCTACGCGAGTTGGAGAAGAAAGTACCCGAGAGCAAAAGTCTGGGAGATATTTTCCAGGACAGCAATTATTTTTTCAATCGCGGCGTTTTCTTTCAGGAAGCCGGCGACCTGGAAAAGAGTCTCATCAATTTTCGCAAAGCCGCAGAGCTGGACCCGTCCAACCCGGATGTGTTTAACAATATGGGTGTGATTTACAAAGAACTCAATATGTTCGATCAAGCGACCGAAGATCTTTTGCGCGCGCTTTATTTAAATCCGAGATATGTGAAGGCCTACAATAATATTGGGGTGGTATACTATCTCAAAGGAAATTATAATGGAGCCGTGGCCAACTATCAGAAAGCCATCGAACTCGATCCCGAAAATCTGGAGTCCTATAACAACCTTTCGGTGATCTACAAAAAATTGAACCAGCTGGAGCAGGCCAAAGCCATTCTGAACAAGGCCCTCGCTAAAAGCCCGAAGGACGCCGCGACCAATTACAATCTGGCCGTGTTGTACGAGGAATTGGGAGACCGGGTCAATGCTCTGAATTTTTACCGCCGCTTTCTCCAGTTTGGAATGATCTCGCATCCCGTTTTGGGTTCCCAGGTAGAAGAACACTTGAAATCCCTGCAGTGAGGCCGTTCCGGGTTCACTTATACTATTTCAACCCTGTTTGCCCACTTCATTGCCATGTTCACCGCCTTTCGACAAAAAATTAATAGTTCCCTGAAGAAGACGATGATCTTCGGAGTATTGGTCGTCATCCCCATTGTGTTCACCTATTTTGTATTTGCCTTTGTGATAAGACGGGTCGATAAAGCCATGGCCCCATTGGTGACGAACCTCATCGTTCAATTCAACCTGCCACTGCCGGAAGATTTTCATTTGCCCGGTTTGGGTTTCATCCTTATATTCACCATGGTCTTTCTGGTGGGGTTGTTCGCTTCGAACATTTTTGGCAACAAAATTGTAAAATGGGGTGAATCCTATTTAAACCGGATTCCATTTGTGCGGGTGATCTATATCAGCATAAAGCATTTGATGGAGGCCATTTCGCAATCCGATACTCAAGCGTTCAAAAAATTCAGCATGGTGGACTTTCCCAAAGAAGGTACCCGAGCGTTTGGTTTGGTGTCGAAAGATACGACAGGCGAACTTGCCTTTAAAATCGGGAGCAAGGAATTTCAGAATATTTTCATTCCCTGCACACCCAACCCGACTACAGGTTTTCTTTTGTTCGTTCCAAAAAACCAAGTGACTGTTTTGTCGGTGCCCCCGGAAGAGGGTATCAAGTCCCTGCTTTCCCTGGGAACAGTTTCCCCCGAACAAATCAGGGAAAGGGAAAAGGAAAAAAAGCAAGAGGAAGCTGATTCCGAAAAAGATTGATTCAGAATTTATTTTCTGCGTTTTTTCGTTGCCCGGATTCCTGCGATTTTCTCACTGATATTTTTAGCCACTTTGGTATCCATTTTCCCCATCACCTGGCCCGCGTTTTTACTCTTCATCCGGGAGATGATTTGTACCGCAATGTCCTCATCCAGAATCCCTAATAAAGTGGCCGCATCATCCGGTCGCATGGAGGAATAAACTTTTACAAGGGAATTGATATTATTATCAATCATCTCCTTGCGCATACCGAATTGTTCCCGGCTTTTGTTCAAGGCATCTTCGACCTTTTTCAGGTCGGCCAGCACTTGTTCTTCCAAAGTTTTCAATGCCTGTTCTTTCAGCTTTAATTCCACTTCCCGTTCCTTCAACTCGCGGTTTTTCTTCTCGATCAATTCCATCATTCGCAGGGTTTGAGGATTCAGGGTAGAAGTCCGTTTGGGCAAGGTTACAGGTGCTTTGGGTTTATTGGACTCCGTCCCGTTTTTCTCCTGCGCACCATTTTCACTTGCTGTGCTTTGTGGTCCCGCACCCGGAGTTTCTGTTTTTTCCTGTGCAAGGGCAATGGAATGAAAACCCGGAGAAAAATTAAGCAGAGGCAAACAAACCAGGATTAAAAGCGAAGAAAAGCTTTTGGATAACCACGTCCAATTTGGCTTAAGGTATATTTTATTCCGGGTTTGAGTTTCGGAGCTATAATTAAGCCCGGTTATGGATAAGTGATCAGGATCAAAATTATCAATTAAATTGCCCAATGGCTTTTTTAAGGGCACTTTTAATGGTAGGACTTTGGCTTTATTATTCCCACTCACCCTTCCCTCTCTCGCCAGGGTAGAGGAGGGTCCCTTATTAATGATCGGAATAAATTTAATCCTCAAGGAATTCATGAGTCCTCAATCGATGTTGTTGCGCAGCGATTTCATCAAGTTCGCTTTGTTCGAGCTTTTGTTGTTGCGCCTCATAATCTTTCTGATTTCGCTCTTTCAGGATTTCCAGAACTCTGCGCCGGCGCATGGCTTCTACAAGTTCTTCCCGTTTTGCCTCCAGGCGGGTTTTAGCTTCATCCACCACTTTTTTTTGCTGGCTCTTTTGAATTTTTATCCCTTCGAAAAATTCGTCGTAGAGTTGGGTCGCATTTCCCGCAATCCCTTGCTGAAACCTGTGTTGGACCACGTTATGAGTATCCGTCTCAATTTTTTCAAGAAACTGCAAAGTCTCTTCCTGCTTCACCACGTGCTGGTTCACCCGGCCAAAGTCACGTTTGACCTGATCTTCCTGGTTTTTTCTCAGGTTCAAAATCGTTTGAAAACGGAAACGCATGATCAGTTAGCCAGAATTTGTTGAAGCGTTTGCAGGCTTTGCCCGTGATTACTTCTATCCAGAATTCCCTGGCGCAGATATTGATTGAACACATCGATCTTCTGGATTGCCAGATCGATTTTGGGATTGCTTCCTCGGGCATACGCACCCAGGTTGATGAGTTCCTCGGCCTCTTTATAGGTCGCCAATACGTCCTTGAACTTCATGGACAATTCATAATGTTCTTTGGAAGTCACATCGATCATGAGACGGCTGGTGCTGTTCAGAATATCAATTGCCGGGAAATGGTTGTGGGCGGCGAGATCGCGGGACAACACGATATGCCCATCCAGCACCGCGCGCAAGGCATCGGAAATAGGTTCATTGAGATCGTCCCCTTCCACCAGCACCGTATACAGTCCGGTGATCGTTCCTTTGCCGGGTCCTGTACCGGCACGCTCCAGAAGTTTGGGAAGAATGGAAAACACCGATGGGGTGAATCCGCGCGTGGTTGGAGGCTCTCCAACAGAGAGTCCAATTTCCCTTTGCGCCAGAGCGAAACGCGTCACCGAATCCATCATCAACAAAACGTCCTTCCCCTGATCGCGAAAGTATTCCGCAATGGTGGTTGCAACATAGGCGGCCCGCAGGCGGACGAGTGGAGGCTGGTCCGAAGCGGCGGCCACGACAATGGATTTTTTCAGTCCTTCCTCTCCCAGGTTGTCCTCGATAAATTCTTTAACCTCACGGCCACGTTCTCCGACCAATGCAATGACGCTGATTTCCGCTTCGGTATTGCGGGCGATCATGCCCATCAAAACCGACTTCCCCACACCGGTTCCGGCGAGAATTCCCAGACGCTGGCCCCGGGCGCAGGTGAGCAATCCATTGATAGCCCGAATGCCGACATCCAGGGGTTGGTGGATCCGACCCCGGTCCAGAGGATTCATTTGCGATCCCATCAAAGGATAATTCTGACCAATAACGATCGGGCCTTTACCATCCAGGGGTTGACCCATTCCATCCACAACCCGGCCCAACAAACCTTCGGACACGTTGAATTTGGGATAATCGTCTTTCGATTCAATATAGCTTCCCGGTTCAATCCCTATTATTTCCCCAAGAGGCATCAATAAAGTCCGATTATCACGATACCCCACCACCTGCGCCTCCACCGGTTCACGGTCGTTGCCTGGATACACTGTGCACAAACTCCCCACTGAAACTGCGGGACCGTCCCCTTCGAGCACCAATCCTATGATGCGGTTGACCCGCCCTCCCTTTTTTACCAGTGAGGTATCTTCAAAAAAAGATCGATACTTTTTTAAATCAATCACGGGATTCATCATTCCTCCACCGGGGAATCGGAAACATCTGTGTCTGGTTGTGGAAGGTCCTGTTTCGTCTCGATTTGCTTCTGACTTTCTTCTGGTAAATGCGGAGCGAAATCCAGAATCTTGTCGATTTGTTCATTGATTTTTTCCAGCCGGGCGTCCACAGTTCCGAAATTGGTTTCGATCACACAATCACCGCGCCGAATGCTGGGGTCCGCTTCAATGCGAATGTTCTTGATTTCGCCAAACATTTCATGTAATTCGGGACGGTAGGCCTCGGCATAAGTTTTATCCTGAGGGTGTACCCGGAGATTCATGAACTCCCGGCCCATGACAGAATGTGTCGCCAGTTGAATCATTTTTTGAACCCGGTCTTCGCTCAGGCTTAATTCGTGCTGAATGACCTTTTTTGCAAGGTCCACCACCATCTCCACCATTTCCCGCTCCACCTTGGAATACATTTGTTGTCGAAACGTTCCCAGTTGATTGATGGAGTCCTGCAGGGTTTCCAAAAAGGGTTCGAAATTGGCCTTGGCATCGTCCTCACCTTTTTTATAACCCTCCTCCTGTCCCTTTTTAAAACCTTCCTGATAAGCTTGTTCCCTGATTTCCTGGGCCTTGATCTGCACCCGGTCCAAAGCATCTTTGATAATCTCCTTAACCCCTTCGCGGGCTTTGGACACGCGGGTTTCATCAAAGTTTCGGGCTTTTTCAGAATCGAAAATGAACTTTCTTTGATCGACGCTTTTTTTGGAAACAAAACCTTTGCTGGAAAACTCTCCCGACTTCCCACCCCCGGCTTCAGTCTTGCTTTCATCCGATTCCTCCCAAAATCGGCGTGTGAAAGTCTTTGATTGATCAGACAAGTTCTTCGCCTCCACCCGAACCACCCACTACAATCTTTCCTTCTTCTTCCAGCTTTTTGCAAGCCTGAACGATCTTTTGCTGGGCTTTTTCCACTTCGCTGACCTTTGTGGGACCCAAAGATTCCACATCCTCTTTCAACATCGTTGCGGCCCTTTGCGACATATTGGTATAAATTTTGTTCTTTAAATCGTCGCTGGCCGTTTTCAGGGCGATGAGCAAATCTTCCTGATTGACTTCTTTCAAAACCATTTGCAATCCCTGGTCGTCTATCTTCAGAATATCTTCAAAGGTGAAACGCAAGTTGCGAATTTCGTTCGCCATGTCCGGATCGACTTCGTCCATAGCGGTGAGGATGGCCGATTCTGTTCCCCGATCCAGAGAACCCATGATCTGCGCCGCAGACGCTACACCGCCCATTTTGTTTCCCGACACGGCGCCGGAAGTTCGAAATTCTTCCTGCAACGCTTCATCCAGATCACGGATCACTTGCGGAGACACACGTTCCAGAGTGGCGAGACGATGGACGATTTCCATGCGGGCTCCTTCCGGCAACTCCCGGATAACCGCGCCCGAAAGGGCAGGGTCCAAATGAGCCATGACAATGGCCGATGTTTGAGGGTGTTCATTCACCAGAAAGTTGGAAATGACCTTGGGTTCCAGCATGCGGAGCGTTTCCAGACCACCGCCGAACTCCTCTCCCGGAGTGGAGATGTTATTTAATATCTCCGCCGCCTTATCCGGATCGAGAACTTTAAGCAAGGCAGTTTTTAAGAAATCCAGACCGGCAATGCCCAGTCCGCCACTTCCCGATTGCACAGAATCGTTGAACTCGCGATTGACCTGGTCCATGGTAGCCATTTCGATATCCCCAATGGCGGAGATGTAGTTTCCTATTGTCTGGATTTCGCGTTCTTCCAATTCGGACAGCACTTTTGCGGCGGCTTCCTCACCCAGGGACATTAAGAAGATAGCCGCTTTTTCGGGTCCTGTAAGTTTCTTGGCCACGGTAAACCCTTTCCGGAATTAATGAGTTCTTTCTTTCATCCATCGCCTGATGATACCGGCTGTGTATTTGGGGTCGGTGGAAGCGAATTCCCCGACGGTTTTACGAAGTTCCTGGGATTGGGTTCCCAGTTCCGCGAGACGCCGTTTTTCCTCTTCAATAGCGTCTTCTTCAGGGCTTCCCAGTTCGGGAATCTCTTCGGGAACCACCTCAACCGTCGTTGTCATCCAGGTCATCAGGGGACGAATAATTTTGGTGAAGAAAAGGATGATGAAAATAAATCCCAGGATCACCTTGGCGGCCGTCTTGGCCTGTTCCCACCGGCGCTCACTTTCCATTCGAGCCATTTCTTCAGTGAGGGCGCTCTTGTCGAACTGGACATTTTCCAGCTTGATCTGATCGCCCCGATCTTCATTATATCCTACCGCAGTTTTCACGATTTCCAATAATGTATTTAACTCTTCCGGCGTCCGTGCCTTGTAGGTGGGCGGATCGCCCAGCATAATGCCATCGACCAGCACACTGACCGATAATTTTTTGATTTCCCCTACCGGTTGGCGGACGTGTTTCACTATTTTGTTAATTTCGTAATTAGTTGTCTTATTCTCCCGGTCCTTTTTGGCGGCAGAGCCAGGAACGCCAGGTGCCGGTTCTGCAGAAGGAACCAGGGATTGAACACCGGCAATGCCTCCCGGAGGCACAGCACCGAGAGTGGATTCTGTAGTCGATTGTTCACTGCGCGCGACCTGGGAATCCGGATCGAAAATTTCTTCGGTTCGTTCGACCTGCTCAAAGTCAAGATCCGCCGTCACCTGGGCAATAATTTTTCCTGGTCCCAAAGCATCTTCCAGCATGGTCATGACCTTGTTTTCCAGGCCCTTTTCAATTTTGGCTTTTAATTTATGATTGGAGGAGGCGATCATGCCTTCGGCACTGGGTTCCTTGCCCTCCGATAGAATATTTCCCCGAAGGTCCACCACCACAACATCCTGAGGCGCCACCCCGTCTACACTGCTGGAAACCAGATGAACGATACCCTGAACCTGTGCTTCGCTGAGAGTCCTTCCTTTTTTAACCTGAACCATAATGGAAGCTTTTCCCTTGGGTTTTTCCCTTAGGAAAAGAGTGTCCTGGGGAATTACCAAATGCACGCGGGCGTGTTCGATCACATCGAGGGATTTAATAGTTCGCGCCAGTTCTCCTTGCAAGCCTCTTTGAAAATTGAGTTTTTGAACGAACTCTGTCATGCCCAGGGGAACGTCTTCAAACAACTCCAATCCCACCTCACTGCCTTCCGGCAGGCCTTGCGTGGCAAGATTCAAACGCAATTCATGAACCTGTCCCGAAGGAACCCGAATCGAGGTTCCACCTCCGGTAAGTTCAAAAGGAATCTTTTTAGACCGAAGTTCTTCCACAATTTTAGCGGCGTCTTCTTTGGAAAGGTTGGCATAGAGCAATTGGTAATCGGGAGCTTTCAACCACAAGCTCATCGCGAAAAGTGACCCTATGGCCGCGGCAAAAAGGACCCACACCGCGACCTTTTTTTCCTGAGACAGTTCCTGATACCGTTGCCCTGCGTTGCCTAAAAAACCTAAAAAAGATTCCATAACAGTTTCGAGTTAAAAAGTTGAAAGTTATTGAATGATCAGGAAAAGATTAAATTACCTTCCCAATTCGATGGCCCGTTGTGCCATGGTTTTGGTGGCGTTGGTTGCCGTGACATTGGCTTCGAATGCACGAGACGCCGTCGTCAGGTTGACCATTTCGTCCAGCAGGTCGACG
The DNA here is from genome assembly GCA_024648695.1 of Nitrospina sp. GTDB lineage: Bacteria > Nitrospinota > Nitrospinia > Nitrospinales > JACRGP01 > JACAVV01. The sequence continues at coordinate 39,631 of JACAVV010000016.1, read as the reverse complement.
TTGGGCATGGCCACGTACCCCAATTCATTAGCATCCGGATGTTTGGGATTGTATACCAGTCGGGGCTCGGATTGATCTTCAATCACTTGAGTGACATTTGCTGATTTCAGGTTTTCTCCCAATTGATTTTTCAAAGTTTGTCCAAATTCATTTTCCAGAGGCATGGCCGTGACCACCAGGTCTTTTCGGCGATAGGGTCCGCCCTCTTGGGTGCGAGTGGTTTCAAGATTTGCAAGGTTGCTGGAAATAATTTCCAATCGTTTCCGCTGAACATTGAGTCCTGCAGAACTGATTTTCATCGAAGTCATAAAATCCATAGGATTTTCCTTTCCATAAGGGAAATGGGAGTCAAACTTTAGACGCAAAAGTTTTTAACTAATAAACCAAGCAAACCCTGTACCAAATGGGAGATGGGTGGAAAAGATTGAAATTTTAGTGGATAAACAGCTTCTAGACGGGGAAAACGCAGGTAAGAAATCAAACACGCCATGATTTTGACGTTTATTACGGAGTGAGAATAAAATCAGGATCAGGGGCTATCGATACCCAGTAAATCCGGAATATTTCGTATTTTGCCTGTAGAATCGAAATAACTGCCTCCAATGATATGCCATTTTAGCTCTCGTAATATCTCTTCCGCCGTTTCGGGAGTAACCGTTTCAGCGGTTTCTTCTGTAATCAAGCCCCGGTACCAGCGTCCGCTGTGAGAATACACACCTTCAATATAATAGCAAAGCCATTTCCTATTGCAGGTTTTGCAGGTTTCGAGGGAAACATCAGCATAACGCCCTTTAGTTGGGTCCACACCGAGAACCTGAGAATCGAAATTCATATGATTCAAAGGGGGATTCATGCAAGGGCAATTAATTGGTGGTTGCTCCATCTTGATTATCCTGATTGAAATATACGATTAAATGGACCGTTAAAATGCGAGCAAATGAAGGCCTTCCTATTTTTCTTCTATAGTTTACCTCAAATTCAGACACTCTGGCGCTTCAGAATATAATATTTATCTAGACATTTAGTTAGAAAATAAAAATGATCCAACCAAAAGTTGCCATTTAGTGCTTAATATTAAATAAATTCCCGTTTGAACGGCTTTTAATCTTGAATGCATTTAAGAATTCATTAGAAACTTAGAAATTTTTTAAATTTTAATCACTTTAAATTCAATTAGTTATAAAAAATTCTAAATTATTATCTAAAATTTTTGAATATTTACTTGACATTTTTTAGTCATAGGACTAAATTAATACTTAGACAACGATTTAATTTCTTTAAACCTAATCAGGAGATTCAAAATGAAAACGACAGCCACCTTGAAACAAGCCATCGCCATCGGGTCTTTAATCGCTATCAGTTCTTCCACTGCATGGGCACATTCAAACCATGATCACTCTACCTTACCCCTCACTTGGAAGTTTTCCAAAAACATGGCAACCAGAATTCAATCGGATTTGTCTGCTGAAAATTTTGCCGGGTTCCTCGGAATAAATTCTGTAGAGCAAAAAAGGTTCGATCATTATGGGCTCAAAGTTGGGAACAAGTTTAACAGCAAATTGGACGGCATGAATTTAACCATTGAGCGAACTTCCTCCGGCATCAAAATCCTGAACCCTTCAAAATTTTCACGGGCGGCCAATAATGAACAGGTTCCCATTCGTCCCGCACAAAATGCCAGACCCGTTTCTCTGAATCCTAAAGCGCATTCCGGGCACGACCACAGTTATGTTCCTTTTGAATGGGTTTTCGGCGAAAAGACACAAGCAAAACTGCTGAAACGTGTCCAAATGGATAATACGGGATTTGTAGGAATCACGTCCTTCGAACTCGATATGCTGGACCGCTACGAAATCAAGGTTGGCCAATCGTTTCATACTGAAATCGGCGGCCAGGATTATATCGTCGAACGCGCCAGTTCCGGCGTAAAAGTTGTGAAAGCCAATGGGGATGAGGCATAAGGCCTCCCCCTTTATGAAATCAATCAAACCAAAAACAAACCACCTCGCAATCAGGAGAATTATCATGAAAACAGCAACCACCTTGACCCAAGCCATCGCTATCAGTTCTTTCATCGCTTTTACTGCCACCGGTTCAGTGGCTCATTCGAATCACGACCATTCGACGCTTTCCGTAACCTGGAATTTGTCAGAAAAACTGACTGAGAGAATCGCTAATAATCTGGTTTCAAGCAAGTTCACCGGCGTCCTAGGGATCAATTCAACGGAGCAGAAAAATTTCGACCACTATGGGATCAAAGTGGGTCATACCTTTACCGCCAATTTTGCCGGTATGAATATGAAGCTGGAGCGTGTTGCCGGAGGAATTCGTATTCACAATGTAAGCCACATTAAAACGGCTAATAATAATGAACAACTTCCCCTACGCCCCGCAGATATGATGAAACGTGTTTCTATCCATCCTCGAAGCCATGTGGGACACGACCACAATTATCTTCCTGTCCAGTGGGTGTTTGGCCAAAAGACCCAGACCAAATTGTCGAAGCTGGTTAATGAGGCAAATGTAGGGTTTGTTGGAATCACCCGATTCGAAATGAAGTTGCTGGACCGGTACGACATCAAGGTAGGAAATCGCTTTCATACACAAATCGAGGGCCGTGACTTCCTGATTGAAAGAGCCTCCTCTGGGTTGAAAGTCACGGACCGGGGAGCAGGAGAAGCGTAACCCCTTCTCCGCTCTCCTCTCAGGAGGGAGTCAGGGAGGGTGATCAACCTTGGATCTGGTATTAATAGAAACGTGTTAACCAAACAAAAGACAATTTAACGAAGTATTCACTGGAGATTTCCCGATGACACATTTATCCGCAAACGGCGACTATCTAACGATAGGCGAATTATCCCGAGCCACCGGAATCAGCACTCATAGCTTGCGCATGTGGGAACGGCGGCACGGGGCGCCCAAAGCTCATCGATTGCCATCGGGACATCGCAGGTACGCCCAGAATGAAGTTCCCCGCTTGCGAGCCATCGCCAAGGCTCTTGAGTCGGGATACCGAGCGAGCAAGGTGGTTAGCGGAACCCTGGAAGAAGTGCAGGAAATGCTGGGCCTGCAAATAAAACCTTCTTCCGGGGGACCGCATCACGATGAGGAACACGGTATCGTTCCAACCTGGATTGAGGCAACCGCTGATTACAATGAAGAACGCCTTCACCAGGGTTTGTTCGAAGCCTGGGGGAAATTCGGTCCCTTGTTTTGTGTGACTCGCTTGATCGTGCCTTTTATCCAACAAGTCGGCAAAGGTTGGGAAGATGGCGAACTTGATATATCGCAAGAGCACTTTGCTTCCGAATGCCTGTCGGCTTTTTTATCGGAAAAATGGCGTCGCCTGAACAAGTTTAAGACGGGGCTGGTGAACGTGTTCACCACTATGCCGGACGAGCCGCATCAACTGGGACTTTTGTTGTGTGCAACGATTACGGCTTTAACAGATGTCAGGATCATTTTCCTCGGGCGAAACACGCCTTATGAAAATATTGTGAAAGCAGTAGCGGAATGCAATGCCGAAATGCTGGGAATCAGCATGTCGAACTGCGTCGACCCGCAAAAAGCAGAAGATTTCCTTTTTCATCTTTCAGCAGACTTGCCTGAGAAAACCCGCATCATCACAGGAGGAAACGGTGTCCCCAGGAACATTCCCAGGATCCGCCATTCTAGCCGCTTGGATGAGTATTACGACTGGTTGGTTCGGGATCTTGCAATAACCTTAGGGCATACTAAAAGAACCCGGCGAAAGGCCTGGGGGCTTTCCAGTTTTTTTGGGGCTTCAATTCAAACTGGATAGCCGGGTTCTCTTTTTCTAAAAAAGTTTAACGGTTTTAACTCTTAAGGAGAGTCAACCATGGAAAATAAACCCTTAAAAAAACTTGACGAAAATCTCTTCACTTACAATGAGACACCCATCCTGAATTTTATTATTCATGTTGGGTTTGCGGTGGGTATTGCCACCGCACTGACTCTATTAGTCCTCAGTTTTATGAGGTTTTAATTATCATGCAAAAACAATCGATGCAAAACACTTTGCGTTTGGCGGCGATTTATAATTTCCTTTGGGGAGCCATAGCCATTTTATTCCCTGTACAGAGTTTCGAATTTCTCGGAATGGCTCCACCCATATATCCCCAGTTGTGGCAGTGTATTGGAATGATCGTTGGCGTTTATGGAGTGGGATATTGGTTGGCCGCCAGGGACCCTGCCGTTCATTGGCCGATTGTGCTAGTGGGACTTATGGGAAAAGTTTTGGGTCCTTTGGGTTTTGCAAGTGCGGTAATAAACGGACAACTTCCAATGATTTTTGGAATTCATATTATTTTCAACGACCTGATTTGGTGGATTCCTTTTGGCATTATTTTGTTTAAGACCTTTCCTCCGTGGAAGAATTTAAAGAAAAAGTTCCTGAATTGGAAAATTATTTATTCGTCAACTTCCGGAACACGATTCCTGCCTTTTTAAGCACCGTGCTGACCACCATGGAAACCACCCGCCCGGTGCCGAAACCTGCGGAGCTTGCACACTTGAAAAACCGGGAGATTGGAAGCGTCTTGCCTATGATCAGGTCTGCGGGGTTTCTCACATAAATAGTTCCATCGGCAAGTGACGACAGCATGGGAGAGTAATATAAACAATCCTCGAAATAATAATGCGTGACTTGACTGAGGCGGGTTCTGGAAGTATCCAGAATTTTACTCCCCCCATGAAACAGGTTCGCCGACCAAATCAAAGCCTCTCCACGTTTCATAATTAAATCTTTGCGCGGCAGTCCCATGTTTTTCATCAAACGCTCGACATAGTCTTCATAAAACCCGTAAAATTCGTAGGGCAATTTTGCCTGGCTCCCCCGAAGGCCAAGTTCTGCCATATCGAAAATGGGAAGTTTATGACTGCCGGGGTAATAATGCACCGGACCATTATTCTCGTCGATATCCTCCAGCGCCACCCAAACACCGCACATGAAGCGGGGAGGAATCGTATTGAAGTGGACGGTGTCGCTATGGGTCTTTTGTTCCGATCCAATTTCAAAATTCAAGGTTTGAAAAGGAATTGGCTTGCGACCGTAAACCTTTTCCAGAAACCCAATCACCTGAGGCAGGATCGCTAACTTTCGCACATTTTCCGAAATCGACCAGCCATCCAATACACGGCGTTGTTCATTCAGGCGGCCTTCAGTTTTGTATTTCCCTGCCATATCGGAAATAACGGCATCGATCAATTGGGGATCAATTTCAGGATCAAACACGCAAAAGCCTTCTTCATGCAGTTGAATCACCCGCTTTTCAGTTTCCGGGTCGAAGTTTTTCTCCTTGATCTGATCGTAAAAATCCAGGGATTCAAACCAGGGTATATTGATCGGCATAGTCGTTTATTGGCTCCCAAAAATTTTTCTTTGCTGACAATCGACGCAATTATAACAATCCCAAAAAAAGGACACCACTGTTAACTGAGAGTAAAAAGTTCGGATTTATTCCCTCTTGAGGAGCAATGTTTTCTAATTTTCTGGTCGTATCAAGTATGATTTTTAATCCGCCGGATAAAAAGCCGTTAAAATATAAAGTTTATAACGAGGGCCTTCGGCCCTGTTTCATCCCTCTCCTCTGGCGGGAGAAGGAGGGGTGAGGGGGAATTATGACTCTTCCTTTTACATCGCTTTCGTTTTTGCCTGAACAGGATCCTGGGAATTTAAAATTTCAAAGGGGGCAGATCGTTGAATTTAATGTGAGTTCCCGGATAGCCTTCCTTTAATAGTATATCGATTACCTGTTTGACGGCGGCCACGTGGCGCTTTCGCGATTCGACTCCGTCGTAATGAGGGTCTTCCTCTTCTATGGATATCACTCCGGGATTCAAATAGTTTAAATAAAACGCACCTAAGGGGCGGAACATATCTGAGGGGCCATCTTCCGGACAGGAATTGACGATAATCATGTGCAAGTCGAATCCGGGCTGGGTATACACTTCGAACAGTCCACCGTTTTTTATGGAATGGGATTCACAGTACTGCAGGATGCGGTGGACATCCGTTAAATCGACTTCTTTATAAATAGTATGCATGGGTTATCTCTCGATACTGGATGACGCAACGACTTTTCAGGCTACGAAATCCTGCCTGTTCTTAAGATTGGTTCTGGAAAAGAGAATTGAGGTCAATAAAACAATTCAAACCAGCCAAATACCTGTTTGGGAACTCTGTTTTTTGGGACTTTGGCCGCAAATCCCCTGACCCTCCTTTAAATGATTATGGGGAAATGCCGGGCTTTGCACGGCCTCACCCCGGCCTTCTTCCGCGATGGGAAGAGGGGGTGCTCTTGTCCATAATTAGGGCAATTTTCAGGGTAATTTTTGCGCCGGCTCAGCCCTTATATTAAAATGCCACCAGATAATTTAATCTGATTCAAAAAGGTTTCCCGGAGAAAGTGGAATCGTAACATTTTCCCAGGTTTTTATTTTAACTTTATTCCTAAATCCGTGCTTGCTTATTACAAGCAATCGCTTATCCTAAAGGTGTATGGTAGACCTGTTAAAACGAACGGAACGATTGGGGGCTATTCTCCATTCCAGCGACGCTTGTATCTTCGATTTCGACGGACTGATTGCCGATTCTGAACCCTACCATTATCGGGCTTATTATGATGTTTTCAAGCAATTTGGACATCATATCGACCCGGATGAGTATTGGGTGGAATTTACCTCCAAAGGGGGTGGCATCAAGGGAGAAATCGAACGTTACCAACTCGACATAGATCTGGCTCCTGAACAGTTGCGTGAACAAAAATTCGAGATTTATTCGCGGTTTTGCAACAGTGGTGAAATCAAGCTGTTTGATCAGGCGATTGAATTGGTCACTCTGCTAAAAAAGAAGTTTCCTGTGGCAATAGCCTCAGGCTCCTGGGGGCACGATATCCGGGCCATTTTGCGGAACGCCGACGCGGAGCCTTTGTTCCCGGTCATATTAGGAAAAGAAGCCGCCAGCCGGGAAAAGCCGTTTCCGGATATTTTTCTGGAAGCCGCCAGAGCCCTTGAGGTCGCACCTGAAAAATGTTTCGTTCTGGAAGATGCTTTGAAGGGAATGAAAGCGGCCCGGCAAGCGGGAATGCACTGCATTATTGTAAGAAATAAATTAAATATGGGAATCGAATTTAAAGAAGCGAGTTTCGTTACTAGCGGTTTGGCTGAATTGATTGAATTGATAAAGGGACTCTGATTTTTTTTGAAGCTAAGTATGTAAGCTAACCCATTCAACTTGCTTTTATTAAGGTATAAACCCCTGGATGAGGATCCACGTCATGAAAATATCAACACGTTTATGGCTCTTAATATTGATCAATTTTTTAATCAGCGGATTGTTGATTGTCAATAGTTTTGCAGAGGATGTTGTGCGCGCCAAAATAGGCATTGAAATTGCGACTGAAGGGGGCACCCTTCGGGCGAAGTCCCGGGACCGTTTGCATGCCAACGATAAAATCAGGATCTATGTGGCGACTCACGAAGATGCCAACGTTTATATCGTATCCTCGGACGTCAATACTTCAACGCTCATTCACAAGGGCAAGGTTTTTAAAAATAGTCCGCTTATCCTTCCCAGTAAGGACCAGTATTTTCAACCGGACGGTTCGAGCCCAAAGGAATCCTTTACCATCATTTGCAGTCCGGTAGAACTTCTGGAAGTCACTTCATTGCTGGATAAGGGATCCGCCAGCTTTGATAAATGGGCCTCTCTCGAAGGGGATTTGATGAAAAAGAGTTCCATGGGTCTTGGAGACCATTCGGAAAAAACCATTGCTATCGCAGGAAACGTTCGAGGATTGGGTAAAGACTCGTTTATCAACAAGTTGAGAACTTACTCCGGAAAGTCTTTTTTGATCAAGCGGTATGACTTTAAAGTTAAGAACTAGAAAACTCATACAGCATCTGGCGATCCTCACTTCAATCCTTATAGGATCGACAGTCCTTGTTTTCCTGGTTATCGGATCGGTTTGGAGCCGATGGGATTACCGGGCTTTGGACTGGTTTTACAAGAAAGCAATACTTCAGCAATTTGGTCCCGAAGTTTCCGACCAAATTGTTTACATCACCATCTCGGACGAAACGTATTCAACCATAGGAAAAAACTATTTAGACAGGGCAGACCTTGCCCACCTGAACAATATTCTCGCCGAACTGGAACCGCAATCGGTCGCTTACGATATGATCTTCCCACGACCGAGCAATACGGAATCAGATAACCAATTCACACAGTCTCTGGAGAACCTGGGGCTGGTATTTTTACCCATAGGTTTTCATCTGTCAGAAAAGCCGGAACCATTCCAATGGGAATCCAGCCCCAGCTACAAACGCCTGCGTAATGAGTATTTAAAAAACCCCGAGGAGCATGGCGTTCCAAAGCCCACTTACGCCACTCGCCCGTTTATGCATCTGGAACCATTTGCCATGAACGCATACAAATCGGGCCATATCAATATGCTGGAAGACCGGGACGGTATTTTCCGTCACAACTCCATCGTATTGCGAATCGATTCAAAATATTTCCCAAGCCTCAGCTTGTCTATGTTCCTCGATTACATGCGGGTTCCCTTCGAAAAAGTGATTATTCGCTGGGGGAAGGAAGTTATTATTCCAGCCATAAAAGGAAGTTTTCTGGAAAAGGATGTCCGGGTTCCCATTGATGAATTTGGCAAAGTCTTCGTTCCTTATCCAAGGTTATGGAACGAAGATTTCAAGCAAATGGGCATGCACACCCTGTTCAAACATTTCGAGGACCCGAACATCAGGGGAAATCTGGAAGACATTTTTCAGGCCAATTTCGTTTTTGTTGGGGAAGTGTCTCAACAGGCTACGGATATTGGCAACACTCCTTTGGAAGAGGACGTGCCTCTGGTAGCGGTTCATGCTTCCTTATTGAACGCTTACCTTAATAATACGTTTTATGAGGAATGGTCGTTTTGGGAAACTATCGGTGTGTTGGTATCGATCGGGGTTTTGCTGGGATTTTCGATTTGGTTCCGGTCATCCTGGTGGCCCCTTGGAATCGGGGCGGCCATTTTGATCGCCCTCCTGAGCACCACCTGGTACGAGATGATCCATTTCTCCTTATTTCCCATCGTAACCATACTGTCGACCGGAACCGTTTTCTTTTTGTTGTTGATGCTTGGGGTCCACCTGGAAGTGTCCAAGGAAAGAGAATTCATTCAAAACGCGTTCTTCAAATACGTCCCGGAAAAAGTGGTGAAACATTTGATCGACCACCCCGACCTGCTACAGTTGGGGGGACAGGAACGCGAGTTATCCGTCCTGTTCATCGACCTTGCCAATTTCACAACCATTTCCGAACAACACGATCCCAAAAAGCTGGTCCAGTTTCTCAACCGGTATTTAACGGACATGACGGAAATCGTCTTTGAAGAAGAAGGCATCATCGACAAATATCTGGGTGACGCCATCATGGCGGTTTTTGGAGCGCCTTTGACTATTCCCGACCATGCCGACCGCGCGGTTCGCGCCGGACTAAAAATGTTGAAAAAAGCCAGGGATTCGGAGGAAAGCTGGAATGCCATGGGATTTCCCCAGTTGCATTGCCGAATTGGAATTAACACAGGGAAAATGATCATCGGTAACATGGGTTCGGAAAAGTCCTTCGATTACACCGTCATCGGGGATGCGGTGAATTTAGCATCGCGCCTGGAAGGAACCAATAAACTTTATGGGACTCAATTAATCGTATCCGAGGCAACGTATTCCAGATTGACCCCCAATTTGTTTTCAACCCGTGCTCTGGATGTGGTCAAAGTGAAGGGCAAGAAAAAGTCGGTAAAAATTTTCGAAGTATACGGGCAAAACGGAGAGGGCCTGGATGCCAAAGACCTCGAGTATTTCACTACCTACCAGAATGCATTTGAATCCTTCCTCGACCGAAAATTTCCAGCCGCTATGGACCAGTTATGCAATGCCCTTGCTCTGCGTCCGGACGACTTGGCTTCGCAGGAAATCGTGGATCGCATCGTCAACCTGAATCCCGAAAAACTGCCGAAAGACTGGGACGGTTCAGTGTCTTTGAGGGTTAAGTAGAAAGGGTGCTTTTTAGCGTGTTGCCGCAACCTGTTTGTCCTTGCCCTACCTCGTTAAAAAATAATACGCGCGATCCTCTCCTTACTGATTCTTCGTGGTATAATAGGTCCTTCCCAAAATGTTTTAATTTTGTTCGAAAATTAATCTTGCCGGAAATTCTAAAAATTTTGAATTCCTGATTCCGGGTTTTTGCGGAGGAGAACATTATGAAGGGTATGGGGATTATATTATGCTTGGCCCTGGTTCTAACAATTCCTTTTAAGGCTAAAGCACAGAGCCCGATAGAAGGATGCATTGATTCCAAAGGCTACAACGTACTATGGATCGAGGACGACAGTCTCCTCACCCTCGCCCAGGCGGACTTTGCTTCTGACAACTGGCCAACGATTCGTTACAACCCCAATGTCATGCCTTCAATTCATCCCAAGACCCGAATGTTTTTTGAGTATCGCGAATGCGCCCACCACCTTTTCGACCATTTGGACCAGAGAGAGATAAGTTACGAACAAGAAGAGCTGGCCGATTGCTGGGCTCTGAACACCTTGCACTATCGAAAACTGGTCAGCGCCAGCCAGCTTCAGGAAATCCAGATGGACATCTCAGGGTTCAATGAAGTCGACTGGATTCGTATTCCCGGAAAACGCCGCACGATCCATGTGAATTCCTGCCTCAAGTGATTTTAACCTGTCATCGGCGATTACTCCTGCACGATTTGTCCGCCTTGTATCCCAGCGACTCCGCTTGCAGTTTGTTGCTGAATATTTTCCGCGACTTCCACTTCGAAACCCGTCCTTGATACCCTGAGCAAGCAGGCCAGGAAAACACTTTGGTTTTTACATTACCCACCAGCCCGTAATTTAGAATCTGATCGTAATCCACTCCCGAAGGGGAAGAAGGCGGCGTGGGCAATCGGCCTTCACGGCGATACACCCAGGGGGGAACCGGTTCGGGATCGACCCAGATACCCAATCGGGCTGACCAGGCTTCGTATTCCAGTTGCTCCAATTCGATTTTATGGTCCACCCGTACCCTGTAATGCCACGCCCAGCCCTCTTTCAAAAGAACCTCATTCAAAATGCGCCCATCTGGCAGAACCACATAGGCGACCACGGTTCCAAACCGGTCGATCATTTCGTAATTCACGCGGATCAATTTTCCAAGAATCAAGTCGCGAGTGAATTGCATCGCCTGCCGGTACATCGATTGCTTCACTTCAGGACAATCCACATCTGCGAGACGAATCCGGAATAATTCTCCATCCACATTTAGGCTAAAGGAGTCACCGGACTGCACAGCCACGACCGTCCCGCTCATCGAATTGAGCGAAGATTGTGATAGCATCCAAATAGAAAGGATGACAAGCGCGGATTTCATCATAGGAACGAACCTTTCAATACGCCACTAAAGGCGTCACCATTTAAAGCTACCTTTATTATAACCTGATCTATGCCAAGGCGCAGGAGCACAGATTGTTGGAACCATAACTTTCGGACCACGTAGAAAAATTACAGGTCGCAAGAAAACCCGACTCTCTGCCTAGTGGTTGGCAGAAAACCGGTCATCCTTTATAATACAAGCATGACGGAACTATCAGGCGCCATCGGCGCGGTTTTCTTTATTTATCTCCTGGCTATGGTGGCCATCGGTTACGTTTCCTCGAAGTCCACCGAATCTCCCCTCGACTTTTTTCTCGCCAACCGTTCGTTGAAAGCCTGGGTGACTGCCATTTCCTCTACCGCCAGTTCGGAAAGCGCCTGGGCCGTGCTGGGCACCGTTGGACTGGCCTATAAAGAAGGATTGTCCGCCGCGTGGTTTTTGCCGGGATGCCTGCTGGGTTACAGCATCAACTGGCTATTTGTCGCCGAACGTCTACGAAAACATTCGCACGAAACCAATTCCATCACCATTCCGGATTATCTGGAGTCGCATTTCAAAGACGACACTCATGTGCTCCGGATCATTTCAGTCGTTATCATATTTTCCTGCATGATGGCCTATGTCGCCGCCCAGTTTACCGCCGTGGGAAAAACTTTCGATGCTATGTTTGGCATTCCCCATTACTGGAGCATCCCCATTGGTGCCGCTATCATTCTATCGTACACCTCCATGGGCGGATTTTTAGCGGTTGCCTGGACCGACTTTATTCAGGGACTGATCATGGTGGTGGGATTGGTGATATTGGCGATCACCGCACTGGTGCATCTTGGTGGCTTTTCGGAAATGGCGAACCAGGTGAACGCTAACTCCCCGGATACGTTGGATTGGATGGGAGGTAAAACTCTGCCCGTTTTTTTTGGTTCGATGATCGGTCTGCTGGGCATTGGTCTGGGTTATCCCGGCCAACCGCATGTGCTCAACCGCTATATGGCGGCGAAGGATACCAAGACTATTCAACAGGGCATCTGGATCGCTTTTGGCTGGGGACTCCTCATCTATTCATCGGCAATTCTGTTAGGAATCAGCGGCAAAGCTTTATTGCCCGAACTGTCAGACCCGGAGCACTTGTTTCCCAGAGCCGCAGAAATGCTTTTGCCGACGATTGTATCGGCCGTGGTTCTCACCGGCGTGTTGGCGGCTATCATGAGTACCGTGTCGGCCCAAATCATTGTCGCGGCTTCCTCACTGGCACACGATTTTTACCGAAAACTCTTGAAACGCGAACCGTCCCATAAAACACTGATTTCCATCAGTCGCGGCACCATCGTTGTTCTGGGAATCGGAGCGATGCTCATAGCCTTGAATGAAGTGAAGGTTATTTTCTGGTTCGTCCTGTTCGCCTGGTCCGGACTGGGCGCCAGCTTCGGACCCGTGATCCTGGCCACCCTTTATTACAAGAAAGTAACCAGAACCGCCGCCATCGCAGGCATGCTCACCGGCTTTGGCACCACATTGATATGGAAAATCACCGGCTTGTCAGACGACATCATCTACGAACTCGTTCCCGCATTCCTGCTGTCGTTTATAGTCATCTGGGCAGTGAGTCAGAAAAATTAGGTTCTACTTATCGCAAAATTCAAAGGCTATCGGCATCCTGGCCAAAAGATAAAAGGTGTCCATCCGGATCGCGCAAGCTGAATTCCTTCATTTTGTAGAAAGTGATCTCAAGCTCCGATACCTTGTAGCCCGAGGTTTTAATCCTTTCATGAAAAGCTTCCACATCATCCGGATAAAAATAGTAGCAGGCAGTGAATTCATGCTCACCCTTTGGATTTTCGACACAGTCAGATTCCGAAAGCATCAGTTCGACCCCACCCGATTGAATGAACGCCCATTTCCAATCTTTCAATTGTTCCTCGGTACTTACCATTTTAAAATCCAGGAGCCCTTCATAAAACTCCAGGCTTTTGTTGATATCCTTCACCTGGATCATACAAGTCATTTTCTTTAGTTCCATGTTTAATTCCTTCGAATAAAATTGATATGTTGAATAAGGAATATTTTTAGCAAAAACACAAAAAAACATAAAGGGGTTAACGCTTCAATGCGTTAACCCCTTTATTTATTTGGTACGCCCGAGTGGACTCGAACCACCGACCTACGGATTAGAAGTCCGTTGCTCTATCCAGCTGAGCTACGGGCGCATGTTTTTTTGAGATCCTGTCTAATAGGACTAGAGTAAATTTCAATTTTGGCTGTATGCATTACAAGTATTTGATTTCAACCTGAACTGAAGCGAAGGCGAATCGGAGAGTTTCATTTTGACCTTTAAGGTGATCGGGATTATAGCATACATTTCTTGACAATTTTAAAGCAGATGCAAATTCTTTCTCTACAATTCACCCTGAGTCTTATTCTATTCCAGGATTATTCAATCAAAGACTTTGGAGGGCAAAGTTTTAATTTAATTCATTCTATAATTTGATTAATATTGAAAGAGTCGATATCCTTCATCGATCCTTGATTACACGGGCAGGTTTTTCAAACTTCCTCGTTTTCCCCAATATAGAACCATGAGTTCATTTCTAAATGATTAAGAAAATTCTGGATACATCCAATTTGAAAGGTGATTTGTTCGGTGGAATCACCGCCGGGATTGTGGCCTTGCCTCTGGCTTTGGCGTTTGGCGTGCAATCGGGTATGGGGGCGATTGCGGGCTTGTATGGGGCGATTGTTCTCGGGTTTTTCGCGTCTTTACTAGGTGGTACCAATACCCAGATAAGCGGTCCTACGGGTCCCATGACGGTGGTTTCTTCGGTGGTGGTTCTGGAGGCCGTTAATACTTATGGCGATATCAATTCCGGGATAGGGTTCATTGTTCTCATTTTCCTGCTGGCGGGAGCCCTGCAAATTGTAATGGGTGTCCTCAAGCTGGGTGTGTATATCAAATATATTCCTTACCCTGTGGTTTCAGGATTCATGACCGGAATCGGCGTGATAATCATTCTTTTGCAGATCTTTCCTTTTTTTGGCCAGGAGTCTCCTAAAAAGGTATTGGAGGTGGTGTTGCAGGTTGGAAAGCTGATGTCGGGAATCAATGTGGAAGCGGTTTTTCTGGCGTCTGCAACTATAGCGGTTATTTACCTTTTTCCGCGTGTGACCAAGGCGATTCCCAGTACTCTGGTGGCTTTGATCGCTCTAACGATAGCATCGGGAATGTTTGGATTGAAGGTTCCCGTCATTGGAGATATTCCCGGTGGGTTTCCATCCCTGCAATTAGGGCACATTTTTAATCTGGATCTGCTGTCGGTAGATTATTATCTGGTGGTGGAGCTTGCCTTGACCCTTGCTGTTTTGGGTGGGATCGATTCCTTGTTGACGTCTGTTATTGCAGACAACTTGACCAAAACCAAGCACGATAGCAACCGGGAACTGATCGGCCAGGGAATTGGAAATATGATGGGCGCCAGTATCGCTGGCCTGCCTGGGGCAGGGGCCACCATGCGTACCCTGGTGAATGTAAATTCAGGTGGCCAAACGAAAATTTCCGGGATGATTCATGGACTGTTGCTCTTGTTTATCTTACTGGGCCTGGGTGTTTATGCTTCACAGATTCCTTTGCCCGTTTTGGCGGGTATATTGATTACGGTAGGAGTGGGGATCATTGATTACAAAGGGTTGAGGCATATCAAACACATACCCAAGGCAGATGCGGTGGTCATGATTATGGTTCTTGTCTTGACCGTGTTTGTGGACCTGATCCAGGCAGTGGCAGCAGGATTGGTTTTGTCTTCCGTGCTGTTTATGAAACAGATGAGTGACGAAGTGGGCCGGGAGGTGAAAATCCTTCCTTTAAAGGATTACATGGATGACTTACCCTGGGACGAAGAAAGAATTCCCGCATCTATTATGAACCAGATTTATGTGAAACATCTGGACGGACCTTTATTTTTTGGTTTCGCTTCCTCTTTCCAGGAAATAGCAAAAACCCTTGAGGATGTCAGTGTGGTCATTTTCAGAATGAAACTGGTTCCCCATGTAGATCAAACGGGCTTATACGCATTGGAGGAAGTTATTCTGGATCTGGAAAAAAGAGGCATTGCTGTGGTGATAACCGGACTAAAGCCCCAGCCATTGCGGATGTTGAGGCGAATCAACCTGATACCCGGATTGATTCCCGAGAATTACCATTTCAAGAACTTTCACGAATGCATCGATTGGCTGGATAAGGAATTCAAAGCGGCAGGCAAAGGTAAGGAATTGTTCTTCGAAGAGTTGGGTAAGACGGGACTCAAGGATCTCAAGCCCAATTATCGATTGTAAGCCAATGCAGAAAACAAGGTCTTTAGTGGCAGAAACTTATCAGCTTAAAACCAGACCATCTACCAGATTTAGAAAATTTTTAACATCTATTGGTTTTACAATATAATCCTTGAATCCCATGCCCATGGCTTTGCTGATATCAGAATCCATGGCATTGGCACTTAACGCGACGACAGGGATATCTTTGGTACTTTCCTTTTTCTGAAGCTCCTTAAAAGCTTCAAGGCCATCCATTCCAGGTAGGTTGATATCCATAAAGATCAGGTCCGGCCGAATTTTTTCTGCCAACTCTAAACCCTTTTCAGCCTGGGTCGCGTTGACCAAAGATAATTTGGGGCGTTTGACCAACACCTGCCGAACCAGTTCAAAATTCGCAGGATTGTCTTCGACATAAAGAATTACTTTTGGAACTGGCAGGTCACCCTCCGGATTTTCAGGCATTGAATCGGACTTGATTCCGCGAGGCGTTGTCGTCAGGATTCCTTGAGGGAATTCGATGAAAAAGGTACTGCCTTTTCCTTCTTCGCTTTCCAGATGAATGCTTCCGCCCATGAGTTCTACCAGGCGTTTGGTGATGGTCAAACCAATTCCGGTACCTTCAATGCCGGAGTTTTCTTCTCCCAACCTTTGAAAAGGTTCAAACAATTCCATCTGCTTTTCAAGAGGAATCCCCTTGCCCGTGTCCGTGACCTGAAGCCGGATGGTGTCTTCATCTGTTTTGAATCCACCCAAAGAAACACTGCCATATTCTTTGTTGTATTTCACAGCATTTGAAAGCAGGTTGAGCAAAATTTGTTTCACACGTGTCCGGTCAGCCTGGATAACCAGGTTTTCCGATTCTGGGATTCGGTTCGATACATCAATGTTCCTGGTTTCTGCAAGAGGATTGATTAAAACCAGAACCTCTTCAATCAGATCATTCACCGCAATACCTTCTATAGACAAGGTCATGGTGCCGGATTCAATTCGCGATAAATCCAATACCTCATTGATCAGTTCCAACAGGTGGTTGCCTGCCTTTAAAATTTGATCGACAAAATTTTTCCGGGATTCGGGGTTATCTTCTTTTGTATCCATTTTCAGGAGTTGGCCAAAACCCAGTATCGCGTTCATGGGAGTGCGCAATTCATGACTCATGCGGGACAAAAATTCTGATTTGGCGTTGTTGGCTTTTTCAGCCTCTTCCTTGGCAGAAATCAGATCTTCCTCGGTTTTACGGCGGACATCGATTTCCTGCCGCAATTCACGAGTGCGAACTTCAACCTGTTTTTCCATAACATCATGTGCTTCATGTAGTTCGGCATCCTGATGCTGGATTTGAACCAGCATGTCGTTGAACCGCTCTACCAGGGACCCAAGTTCATCATCACTGCTTTTGGTGGCTCGAATGGAATAGTTTTTTTCTTCAGCGACCCGCTCGGCAGTTTCCGCCAAATGGGTTATGGGACCGGATATTCTTCTTTGCAGGCGGGTGGCAAGGATATAAACAATAAAAGCCGATCCGAACAAAACTGCAACTAAAATCAATAAATATTGTTTTAAGGTCTGGATAATTTCCCGAAGGTTTGATTTTATATAAACCATGATTTGTGAGTTGGCGTTTATATTGAATTCCCGGAACACTTTTAAGGAATTCGATTCCAGATAACCACCTTCCTGAAGCGGTTTTTCCGGGATGGCGTCTTTGGAAGAGGTGTCGCGTTTAAAAGAAACAAAGACGCCTCTGGATTTGACATAAATCGCCGCCGCTTCTATGGAAGGATTTGCTTTAAGAGTGGAAATAATTTGAAGGCCGGTTTCAGAATCGTCAAACTCAATAGCGGCTATACTGTTTTCTGCGATTAAATCTGCAGTCATCATCAACTCGCGAGTTTTGATTTTTTTAAACATAATTAAATCAAATCCCATAAATGCGGCACAAGCTAATAATAGGGCAACCAGGCTGGATGCCATTATGATCCGAATCAGCTTTTTTTGAATGGTTTCGTTTTTTACAACAGGTATCAAATAGATTTCCTCACATCCCACAAAGAAACTAGCAATTTAATGATTAAATAGAATTATATACACATTGAAAAATAATGAAACTTCTTTGTGTGCACTTTTATAAAGATTATTTTGTCTAAATCTTTGATAAATTTGGGCGATCCTTATTTAAAGTCTTTATCGACAAATTTTTCAATTTTTATATTCTTTATTTATAAGATATCATTACTTTTTGGTAATTCAAATTTGGAAATCGGCAGATTTTCCTTAAGTCATCTATGTGGAAGGAGCAGTTTATACATTACCTGAAACCATCCACCATGAATGTACCGTGAATACTTCCATTAAAACCTGCGGGCAAAAATTGGATATAGGGACCCAGGTTGTCACCTGGACCGACTCCGGGGGGCTTCCCTGCCCCAATCCCAGGGGGCGTCAGGGGTTTACGCAACATCCGCCTGCTTTAAATGATGCTCCCACCCGCGAACCGGAAGCTTATAAGATCCGCAATACTACCCGTGCTTATGAGGAGTTGAAACAACGCGTTCACCAGTTGGTTCTTCATTATGATGCGTGTTACTGTTCCCATCACTGCCATCAGGTTCTGAAAGACAGTTCTTTTCTTGGAAGTCATTTCTATCTTGATTTGGACGGTACCCTGTACCAAACATGCGACCTGTACTGGAAAACCAATACAGGGCCAGGGGATGATGGGCGAGGTAATGATCGGGCGGTCCATGTGGAAATCGCCAACCTGGGACCGGAAGCGCTGGTCAAGGATGCTGAGTTGTATCAAATCAAACAGGATCAATACCGCGTAATAAACGGACAGTGGGAATTGGCCCTGCCTGGTAAATTCCGGGACACTCTGCGAACTCCAGGCTTTAAAGCACGGCCGGCCCGTACCTTTGGTGAGAGGGGGTATTTCAGCCGGACCATCAACGGTAAAACCATTCGCATGTGGGACTTCACCGAGGAACAATATCAAAGCCTGATTCAATTGTGCCTGGGAATTCATCGCCTCTTGCCTAAAATCAAGCTTCGAATTCCTTTTTCAAAAAAACTTCAGCGGATTCCACTCGACCGTATTGATAATTTCTCTTCTTTTTCCGGGATTCTGGGGCACAGTCATATTCAAAAAGGAACCAGGAAAGGTATTCATTCCAAATATGATCCGGGATCGGCTTTTGATTGGGGCCGCTTGAAAAAAGCAATTGAAAATCAAGAGAGGGTGGCTTAGATAAAAACCTGAATGGCATCAGTTTTAGGTTCAGGGTTACCGGGGATTGCCAATATTGCAGGGGTAAAAGGCCTCCTAAAAAGTAGTTGACGTTGTGGGGTTCTAAGGGTTAGCTTAGTAATCAGGAATCGTTCATCAATAACTTTAAAATTAATGAAAACCGCTATGCTCAATCGATTCAAATCGCAAGCAAAATCTTCTTTGCGTCTGTTCGTATTTACTGTTCTTGCATTTTTGTTATTTCCCGCTCTGGTTTTCGGTGAAACTTGGTATGTGAAGTCTGATCGTACAAAAATTCAGTCAGATGCCTCGTCTTCTTCTGATGTGATTGGGGTTTTGTCGCAGGGAACGGCGGTGGATGTTCTTGAAAAAACGCGCCGGTTTTACAGGATTTCTTCCAGCGAAGGGGAGGGTTGGGTGTTCAAATTCAAATTGACCCGCCGTGCTCCCGAAGGCGCTTCCTCAGGTGGCGGCGGAGGTGGCGGCCTGTTTGACGTGCTGGGCGGCGAAGAGCAAACCTTTGCGGCCCGCGAATCGTCCTCAGGGTCGAGTATACGAGGACTCAACCCCGTCACGCAACGCTATGCGGAAAGCCACGGATCGTCACCGGAAAGTATCAATGCGGTCAATCAAATGGAAAATTTTTCAGTGAGTCAGGGAGACATTGACAATTTCCTGAAAGAGGGGAAATTGGGTGCGTACGGGCATTAAACTCTATTGATAATAATCCTTTCCCGGCGAAATTCAATAATCAGGGAATCGGTCCCCATTATATTTGGTGGAGAAAACCATGAAAAAAGCAGGATTAGTATTTATTCCCATTTTTATTTTAGGGCTTATGGCAGGCACTTCCTATCCCTTTGGTTTAGGCGATGTTTTTAAGGAGATTGATAAAACCACGCGGGGTGTGGAACAGTTGACCAAACCGCCAGAGCCGGTGCCGCCCAAGGTTCCGACTCCGGATGTACCTGCGACACCAAGGATTTCAGGGGCTCCGACGCCTCCCAGGCCCCCAACCAGCGCAGAACCTGTAAAGCAAGTGGAGGAAACGAAAAAAAAGGGGGGTGGCGGTTTGATTGGGCTGGGCACGTCCCTGGGAGTGATCGATAAAAAAACTTCTAAAGTGTTGAGCACCACCACCCAAACGTTCAAGGCGTTGCAACCGATCGGGTATCAGGAAGAAAAAGCTATCGGCGAAGCCTTGGCAGTAGAAGTGTTCGACAAATTCGGCGGCCAATACAAGGATGACGCTTTGCAAAAATACGTGAATCTGGTGGGTCAGGCTTTGGTTCAGGTATCGGATCGTGCGGATATTCCTTATTACTTTTCCATTGTAAACACCAGCGATCCCAATGCCTTTGCGACTCCTGGCGGGTATGTTTTTGTGAGTCGCGGTTTGCTTCAAATGCTTCAAAGTGAAGCGCAGTTGGCAGGGGTCCTGGGTCATGAAATCGCTCACATCACTCAAAAACACGCGCTAAAAACCATTGAACGCAGTAAATCTTTGCAAGGTATCGGCACCCTGTCCATGACCTTACTGGATGAGGATCCGGGTAAATTCAATCAATTGATTTCCGAGGTTTCCAATACCCTGTTCACCAAAGGGCTGGATAAAAACCTGGAACACGATGCAGACCGGTTGGGTATGGAGTATGCCTATCGGTTGGGATACAACCCCAAGGGTTTGATCGACTTCATTCGGATCCTGGGTGGGACCAAATCCCATCGATCGATTTTCTTCAGCACGCACCCGAGCCCGAGGGCCAGATACTCTGCCTTAAAAAATAAACTGGGCAATTATCGTGCGGGCGCGAAATATCCCCACCTGGCCAGCCGTTATAAAACCAGAACTCAAGGAAAACTATGAAAACCGGAATTTTCAGGGACGAGCTTCCAGGAGAAAAGAAAAGCCTTATCAATGTGGTGATGACGGGTTATATCGTCGCCATTTCCTGCATGGGTTATATGGCGTTTTATCTGTTTATTCAACTCAGTCAGGTTGACCGAGTTGTACTGGCAATGAATCCCCAGACGATGAGCCTGGATCAGTTTAATACGCTTAAAGACCGGCTCAATGGCAGTGTGAATCAAATTCGAAAAGAAATGGTTGGGCTGGCCATTATTGGGACAATCATTTGTGTGGTCGGGGGCGTTTATTCGTTCAACTTGCTGATCCGTCCATTGAAAAAACTGGTCGAGTTTGCCGATTCGCGAGGGAAAACCACGCTTCCGGAATTCAAATCCAATCATGAATTGAAACAACTGGCAACAGGTCTTTCCCAGCTTACCGGGCAGGATCGGGGCGACCCCTCGTTGAATTAAGCCTCATTAGCCTGGATTTTTTTATATAAAAGTTACTACCCAGCGGTGCGTTAAGAATTCCAAATATTCTCTTCCTTACTGAAATATTCCTGCAATTAATAATTATTGTTGAAACTATCATTAATGACACTCCTTTAAACAAAAGCAATGCCCAAGGTCAAACGAATTGTTCTTGATGTTTTGAAGCCTCATCACCCGGGTGCACTCGATTTTGCAAAAGCCATTGCAGACCAGGGATACCAGTGTAAAGTTAAGCTCTCCGTAGAAGAGGTAGATGAAAAAACCGAATCAATTACCCTGGTAATAGAGGGGAATGACATTCCATTTGAAGCAATCAAGGATACGATCAAGAATCTGGGAGGATCTTTACACAGCATTGATGAGGTGGAGGTGGAAGGACCGGATGTAACTCCTGAAAAGGAGTAAATTGATCCATGTTTCAGCGCATCAAGCTTCTTCTTAATCTTTCCCGTGCACATGGAATCGCCCGTCGATATTTTTTTACTAATGGTTATGATGGGGCGCTGACGATGCTTGGTTTGAACATGGGATTTTACAGCAACGGAAATGTTCCAACGCATACTGCAAGTAGCGCTTGCCTGGGCGCGGCCATAGCGCTTTTTATCAGCGGTATAACCAGCGCCTATCTCAGTGAGTCAGAGGAAAGAAAAAAAGAACTGGGGGAACTGGAAAGTGCTTTGGTTACCGACCTCGGCGATACTGAATATGGTAAAGCATCAAAATGGGTACCCATTGGGGTTGCTCTGGTAAACGGGTTTGCCCCTTTACTGATCTCTCTTCTGATTATTTCACCATTATATATGGACCAAATGGGGGTACCGCTCCCGCTCACTCCCATTGAATCAACGATTGTTGCCGCTTTTGTTGTTATTTTTTTTCTGGGTCTATTTCTGGGAAAAGTGAGTGGAACCTTTTGGTTGTGGACCGGTTTGCGGGCACTATTAATTGCAGGAATCACTTGCTTGATTATAATAACCCTCCAATTCTAGGTTCTAACAGGGGTTAATTTATTTTTTCCGGTTCAACCCGAGTTGAAGTCTTCCACCATGCGTTGCGCCTGATCTGGAAAGGCATAAATCTTTTCCAGGTTCACCCCCATTTCCCGGATCATTTCAGAAAAATAGTAGTAGTTCATTTTTTCTTTCAACTGCCGGATCGCGTGCACCACTACGGTTTCATCATCTTTCAGGGGAACTAATAGGCCGCAAAACTCTTCCGATGACATGGTTCTGCCTCTTTTTCCAATGGAAAGGCGGGAAGTTCGGACTGCGGAAAACAGGTTTCTCCTCCGTTGAATATCCTTTTTCTCTAATTCAATAAACTTGATGCATTTTTCCCGCAAGATCATGGTTTTTCTCCAGGGAGTCAGGTGGTCCCAAACCAGAGGTCCGCGGTTTTTCTTTTCTTTAGACAGTTGCACAAACCGGACCTCATGGTTTTTCATCCGTTCGTTACTGGAAGCCGTTTTTAATTCCAGTTGCCGCTCCAGGTCTTTCATGCGAAATTCCTTGTCGTCCAGCCATTTTTGTTTCATTTCCCGGTAACGGATAGCCAGCATTTCCTCCGAGGAGTGGGTATGCAATAGTTGGTACATGTTCCAACCCTCCTCAATACTTCCGGATTTAAATTGATCCAGCATCATTTGATATTTTTCAGGATCTTTTTGGGCGAGGCTGTGGCGTTCCGGGAATATTTTGGCAAACAATCCTGTTGCTCCCAAAATTCCCAAAACTAAAATTAAAATGGAACCTCTAATGAGGACTTTAATAAGGGTTGATACCATCGATTACCCGCTTAGCGCCGATCAATGAAACAGACTTAATCCAGAAAATCCGATGATGGAAGTTTTACAAACTCGATCCAGTATTTTTGCAAAAGCTGGAAAAAGTTAACCATATCTTCAAATCTTAACGGTTTCTGGACGAAAGAGTTAACCCCTAAATCATAGGACAAGGCAATATCCTCTTTCGAACTTGAAGTGGTCAATACAATGATGGGAATCATTTTTAGATCAGGATGGCAATTGATTTCGGCCAATACTTCCCGACCGCTTTTCAGGGGCATGTTTAAATCCAGCAAAATCAGGCTGGGTTTAATTTTGGGGGACTCAAGACTGGTGTGAAGATGATCCATTAATTGCTCACCATTTTGGACGCGATCCACGGGGTACTTAAACCGGGCTCCTGCAATGGCTTCCTTCATCAAAAGATAATCATCTTCGTCGTCTTCAGCTATAAGTATTCGAATGGATTTAATTTCATCTTCCATGAGCAATATATTGGATTATATTAATTAAAGTTACATAAGTCGTCAGTTTCCTTTATTGGGTTAATTCCAACTATGAAAAAAACTCACCCAGAAGGGAGAGGGGGGCATTTCTCTAAAAGTCGGTTTGCTTGTGCAAGCTTAAAAAGTATTTCTCTATATCTTTAACAGACAGCATTCCTACGATTTTACCGTTTTCCTTGACCGGCAAGTGGCGAACTTTTTTCTCCTGGATTCGGTTACAGGCTACCGCAATAGTTTCATCACCCTCTACGGTGTATTCGATGCGTGTCATTAAATCCGAAACTTTCAGGGTTTGGGGGTCGCATTCTCCTTTCAGGACCAACAGCATCCAATCGGTTTTGGTGATGATCCATTCGAAATCCGATTCCCCTTTAACCAGCAGTGCGCTGATCTTGTTTTTATACATTTCATCGATAGCCTCATGGGCATACGTGTCCTTGCTGGTGCTGTATAAGGTACGGCTCATATGCTCGCTGACTTTGCTCATCGAATCGCTCCTTACTTTACAATTGAAAAACGGGAAAGAACTTTCCCCGAACTTCATAGGTTTCCATTTAGTGTTTGAAGTGGCGAATACCGGTAAATACCATCGCCATTTTATGTTCGTTGGCGGCTTCTATGATTTCATTGTCTCGAATAGAGCCGCCCGGCTGAATGATTGCGGTGATTCCGTTTTCGGCGGCCGCATCGACGGCATCGCGAAAGGGGAAAAAAGCATCCGAAGCCATCACGCAACCGGCAACAGGTTTTTGGGCCTTTTCGATCGCTAAACGTGCTGAATCCACACGGCTCATTTGCCCCGCACCTACCCCTACGGTTTCATTGCCGCGCGCATAAACGATGGCATTCGATTTTACATGCTTGGCCACGATCCAGGCAAACTTTAGCGACGCCAACTCTTCTTCTGTGGGCGTCCTTTCGGAAACGGATGACAACTTCTTCGGGTCGTATCCAAGGGTATCGGCATCCTGAACCAACAGTCCGCCGCCTACTCTTTTGATGTCATATCTCCTGGGAGAATGCTTTACAGCAGTCTCCGGCATTTCCATCACTCGAACATTTTTCTTTTTTGCGAATATTTCCAATGCCTCTGGAGCATATCCGGGAGCTATTATCACTTCCACGAAATTTTTGGTAATTTCTTCGGCAGTTGCTTTATCCACCGGATGATTGAAGCCCAAAATCCCTCCAAAAGCGGAAACCGGATCCGTTTCCCTCGCCGCGATGAAGCTTTCTCTTTGATTGATTCCCAGGGCGACACCGCAAGGATTGGAATGCTTCACAATCACAGACGCGCTTTCCTCAAACTCAGACACCAATTCCCAAACTGCGTTCATGTCGAGAAAATTGTTGAAGGACAACTCTTTGCCCTGCAGTTGGCGGGCAGATACCAGATCATTTTCACTGGCCTGAACATCTTTATACAAGGCCGCAGATTGGTGCGGGTTTTCTCCGTAGCGCAGGTCCTGAATTTTTTCATAGGGTTCCTGGAACGACGGACCAAAAGTGGTTTTGCTTTCTTGTTGTCCTGCAAGATAGCGGCTGATGGTGGCATCGTATCGGGCAGTCAGGGAGTAGGCCTTTTGACTGAGCCGCTTTCGGGTTTCCAATGTGAGACCCCCCTCATTGCCGGATAATTCCTCCAACACGACATCATAATCAGCGGGGTCTACCACAACCCCCACATCCTTATAATTTTTTGCCGCGGAGCGAATCATGGCCGGACCCCCGATATCGATATTCTCGATAGCTTCTTCGAGGGTGCAATTTTCTTTTCGAATAGTCGCCTCGAAGGGATATAAATTGATCACAACCAGATCGATGGCCTCGATTTCATGGGTCTGCATGGCCTGAATATCTTCATCCAGATGCCTGCGCCCAAGAATCGCTCCATGAATTTTCGGATGCAGGGTTTTGATACGTCCCCCCATCATCTCCGGAAAACCGGTATAATCCGATACCAGGCGGACGGGGACGCCCTCATCCTGAAGCAGTTTGGCAGTGCCCCCGGTGGACAGGATCTCCACTCCCAGCTCATTTAATTTGCGCCCTAATTCCCCGATCCGGGTTTTATCGGAAACGCTGATCAGGGCTCTTCGTACTGAACTCATGATTCCTTTTTTCCGGTTTCCGTTGATTTCTCTTTTTTAGGCGCCAACAGGTCGTTTAGAAAATCCGGGGTTAACATCTGGATAATTTTCAGCAACCATACGGGAAACGAGCCATAGGACTCCAGCAGGCCCGGTTCCTGCCCTCCCGACTGGACGGTGCGAATTTTCTGGTCTCTTGTAGACATGGGTTTTAATTCCTCGTCGATCAAAAAATGATACAAATAAAAACTCTGGCCTGGAAAACCATAAAAAACCCAAAACCCTTTTGATATAAGGACGTTTGGCCTCAAATTTCAAGGATAGGCAACATTATATGAGCCTTCTATTGGGTATGGACGGCAGAAATACTACACTGTTTTTTGGTAAATGGGAATGAAAATTGTCACGGGTTCGGAACAGCTACCTTCAGGATTTTACTCCCGGAGTTCTTTTACTGCCAAACAACGGATAAAATTCCAGTTGATGCGGCGGCTGGTCAGGGCTCTGAAATCTTCATGAAACAAGGCCAGACTTTCATCCAGCAACTCGTTCAAAAATGTTCGATCTTCATCGGACCAGGCCATGGGAACCTCTAGCAGGCGGTTAAAATAGGCTCTTATGAGATCTTCCCGAAAAGCGGGGAGTTCTTGTGTCGCCCCTGTAATGTAAAGCATATTTATAAAGGGTTGAACCGCCATTGTTGAAATGGGCTCGCACACCAGTTCTTTATACAGGACATGATTAGCCAGGCTTGTGTTTACCAGAACCTGTATGTCCAGATCCTCCACATTTTCAGGAAAAGTCATCGACTCCAGGAACGTTCTCATGCTTTCTGCCTGGAGATCGAGACAATGGCGGGTGAAGCGGGCCTGAAATAAACATTTGGCAAGAAATCGTTCCGCATCCAAAACCTCGGCCATGGATTCAAAATCCTCTTCCGCGTCAAGTCCCTCGCCGGAAGTTGCCCTCCAGATTTTAGGAAAGCGTCCGATAAGCGACTTCAACTGATTGTTTTGGGTTTCCGTCAAAACCACAGGCAATAAGGCTCCCTGGTCTTTCACCAGGTTTTTGGCTTGCCAACTCACCTGGAGCAAGCGTCCGAATCCTACCTGGAACAAGGACTGCATCCAGCTTCTTTCCAATATCCTGGTGCCTCGCACCGGATCTCCCTTGGCGCCCAATTCCAGACCGATATTCACATAGCCCAATACCTTTTTCATCGTGTGAACGGAACTGTCCGGCAAGGTGGGGTCTACCTTGTCAGCAACCAGAACTTTATTGGCAAGGTACACCAGTTCCCAACGCAGAGCTTCAAGGCGGTCCCGGTTGTCCACTTCTTTCAAACATTGCCCGAAAAAACTGGTAGCGGACAGTTTGAACAGTGGAAAGACAGGAGCCACCCTGTATTTACCGCCGGCACCAAAATAGTCGGGCTCCGGAATATCCTCTTTCAGGGATTCTGGATCCAGACGGCTGTACACCGAAATGGCTTCTTCCAGTTCGGGAATGCCACGTTCGCCGGTTCGCACCACGCGCCATTGGTACGCCTTTTCCAATGTGGGTGTTACGGGATACCAAATAACAGCTTCCAGCAGGCTGAAATAGACTTTTTCATTGTTTTCCCGAAGTAATTTGAAATTCTTTTTAAGGACCGGTTCGATATCTGGAACTTTTAAAAAAATGTCGTACACTCCGTCCAGAGTGAAGGTGGGCATATCCTCGGTATTCTGGTAATCGTCGGTCATCTCATCCCGTTTTCTTACCAGAATGAGCGATTGCAACAGCATCACCTTTTGGTCAAACTCTTCGGTCAACAGCCATTCCAGAACCTTGGGTTCTTCACATTGATCGAACAAATGGAGCCAGTAGATCGCTCTTTCGGGAATAAATGTATCTCCATACCACCACTCCACATCGAACAGATATTGCACCTGGTCGGTGGACAAAACTGATAGCACGGGAAAACATTGTTCCGGTCCCAGGTGCTTGATCATGTAATGAATCTCTTCTGGAGGCATTGCCCGAACGACTTCTATTCCTTTCGGCGAGAGCATTAAAAGGTCCAGCCGCTCTTGGCCTGGTAGTTGCATTGCCAAGCGTATCTGCTCTTCAACCGGGGTCTGACCTAAGATTTCTTCCACGCGATGAGGCATGGATTGAATCCATTCCAGCGCAAAAGGAAAACTTCCCAATTCGAAAAATTTTGTATCGGTTTCCATATTTCCTTAATTTGTGGGATTCGCCAGGTTTCTGGTGGATCCATGTCATTCGCAATTGGATCCTGAGCCTTAATCTCTGGAGTGATGAATCAATTTTAATTGCTGGGGAGACGCTTTTCATTATATGAAGGACTGAGCCTATTATAAATTGAATCCCGATGGCTTTCAAGCGATCCCGACAACAAGCGAATTGAAAATAGTTTTCAAGACAGATAAAATTGAATTCCCCAATTCCAGGAGAATGAGGAAGAAATGGCAGATCCGGTTTGGAAGTTCAGGGTGATGTCTCGCGGAGAGATGAATACGGATCCGATTGAAAGCGAGTTTTTTTCAACGGAACATCTGGATAGCGTTGCGGACGCTCTGGTTCGCGAGTCTGTTCAGAACTCTCTGGACGCCGGAGTTCCGGGTCAAACGGTTAAAGTATCTTTCAGGTTGTTTACCCGAAATTCCGGCAAAGCGGTCCTGGCCAAATACCTGAAAGGACTTCAGGAACACATTAATGCAGAACAGAATGGGCTGACAAATGTTCCAAGAAAAATGGAACCGGACCATTTTTTACTGATTGAAGATTACGGCACGCGAGGATTGGAAGGTGACCCCACGCAAGATGATGATTTTAAACATACTGAACAGAAAAATGATTTCTTTTATTTCTGGAGAAATGTAGGCCGGACCCTGAAGAGTCAAGCGGATCGCGGTCGATGGGGTCTCGGCAAAACGGTTTTCCAGGCGAGTTCAAGAATTAATTCCTTTTTTGGAATGACCGTTAGGGAAAGCGATAAACAAACCTATCTGATGGGTCATTCTGTGTTGAAAACACACAGGGTTAATGGAGAAAAGCATTGTCCCTATGGATGGTTTGGAGTTTTTAACGGGGATTTCTCATCTCCTGTTGAAGATCCGTCCCTTATTGAACAGTTTGCAACGGATTTCGAATTAAAGAGAATAGGAAAGCCGGGACTGTCTGTTGTTATTCCCTATCCGGACCCCTCCGTCGAAAAAAAAGGCCTGGCCTCTTCGATTTTGTTGCATTACTTCTTTCCGATATTATCCAAAGACCTGATTGTCGAGCTCCACCAGGATCGCAGGAAACTGGTTATCGATGATCAAAAGGTGGAAGATTTATTAAAGCATGTGGACTTTAATGAGTCCCGATTGACCGAAGATGATTTTCATCACCTCTGCACTTTCACCCGCTGGATTCATTCTTTGTCCTCTGAAAAATTTGTGGTACTCAATCCCCCACGGGAAGATAGGGCTCCCAAGTGGGATGAGTCCCTGTTTCCGCCGGATATTCTGGAAACCCTGAGGAACCGGTTTGAGGCCAGGGAGCGATTGGCGATTCGGGTTCCCTTAAAAATTAAACCGGAAGGGGGTGATTATCAGCAAAGCTGGTTTGATATTTTTATCGAACGGGATGATGGTCTGAAAAAACCGGAAGATCATTTTATCAGAGAAGGAATTACCATAGCGGGTGTGACGAGCCTCAAGCAAAAGGGGGTTCGGGCGGTTATTTCGATCAACGACAAGGTGTTATCGGCTTTGTTGGGAGATTCGGAAAACCCGGCCCATACGGAATGGCAGGAGCGGTCACCAAAATTCAAAGGCAAATATGTCCGCGGTCCTTCCTGTTTGCGTTTTGTGAAAAATAGCCCGAAAGACATCGTAAGGATTATTAGCAAACCTTCGCAGGGGATTGATGAAAAGCTTCTGGAGAATATTTTTTTCGTTAAGGATCCCGCTGAAATTTCCGCGAAAGAGAAAGGAATTGGCAAAACCGGTGAAAATACCAGCAGTGGACTCCAGCAATCACCGGAGCTTGTGGGGCAGACCGGCGAAATCAGCCTCCTTAAAAAGCCAGATGGATTCAAAATAACCGGAAACCCCAAGGCCGGTTCGTTTCCTGAGTGGATTCTCGTTACGATGGGTTATGAATTGCGGGGAGGGAACCCTTTTTCCAAATACAGTCCTTTTGACTTTGAAATTGACAAGCCTCCAATCCGGTTAAAAAGCCAGGGAAGCATCATCAAACTCAACAAGCAAAACCGGCTTTTGGTTAATTTGAAGGATGCGGAATTTTTTATTGAAGTCTCCGGATTCGATCCGAACAGGGACCTGAGAGTTAAAATCGAAACGGTCGAAGCGCCAGAACAATGATCAGGAAATTAAACTTCACAGGCCGGAAAAAGCTTCCAGGGAATCGGGTCACAGTAACCTTGCTGAACCTTGATCAACATCCTTATACCTTTGAAGCGCAGATAGACATGTCCGGGACCCGGTTGCCCAACGACGCTTCCATTTTTCTGGAAGCTTATAAGCGCCCCTCGTACATGCGGTTTTCCTTTGGAACCGTTGGGCAGATAAAAATTCCCGAAAACCGCGAGTTGTCGAAGATAGCACCCGGTGTCATTCCTTTGTATCGAATGAAGGTAGTGCAGAAGGGACGCATTATCGCGCTGGCGGACAAGATTTTTCCGAAAGGGGCCGACCAAAATATGCCAGGAAAAGTCAGCCTCCTCCATGTCGAGTTTTCAGAAGAGCTGGGAGACCAGATCTGGAAACTGGATCTTGAAGGGGATTGGCCGACACTTCGATTGAATAACCGGATAGATTCCATAAAAGAAATCGCCAGGTCGGATATCGCTTTTTCCGCTCTGGTTTATCCGGAGGTTCTGCGCCAGGTCCTGCATCATATTTTTTCGGACGAGAGTTTTGATCCCGAACTGGATGAAGATGACTGGCCAGCCTTGTGGATAAGGTTTATAGCAAAGCTTCCCGGTGTGGGCTCTCCACCTTCCGGTCGAAGGGCAACATTGGTAATAGAACAAAGTGAGTGGATGAATGGTGCAGTGGAGGCTTTCTGTAAATACCGTAACCAGTTGAACCTGTATAAAGAATTTATTGATAAAGAGTAATGTCGATGCGTGCATTAAGACAACTGAATGCTCAGGGGATCAACCGGTTTCGGGATTACCTTGAAAAACTGCGGATTCATCCTGATCTGGCTCCACCACTGGAAATTTTATACGACAGCAATTTTTCCAAGGCCATTGTTGTTCCCGTTAATATTGAAAGCAGGGAATTCGACACCCGCATTGAAATGCTCAACTATTTAAACGATATTTGGAATGACAGAATCAGTATCATGTCCCCTGAAAGCAAAGGGCTCTGGAGTTGGTTATCACTTTTTTATTTTGACCAGGTGTGTCCTGAAAACCTGGAAGGAAAGCGCAAGCCTGGAAAGGATTACCGTCATATTCTGGAACAGGATTTTCGAACCAGTCATCGTCATCTTCTTGCGGGTCCATTTTCAGTTTTCAAAGTCCATGGATTAAAAGCCCGGTTACTTTTATGGGGACCTGTTTTTAATGAAAGCCAAATTTACCACCAATTGGTAATGAGGCAGGATTTTATTTCAAATTCAGCAATCATAGAAGCGGCAGATGTACTTTATTTCGACAGCAAAAGGAAAGCGCCGAAACGGGGCATTTTATCTAAATCCAAAAGGGGGAACCTGTTCCGATTCATAAATGTGATTCAGCAGTTGGATATGACCTTTGATTTGTACAGTCTTACTGCGGAGGGCATTCTGTTCCTGTTGCCATATGAGTTTGATGAATGGAAGTCTCTGGATTTACTGAATAAATAATCCGTATGGTTCTTGAATATTTCAAGGAATCAGGCCAAGCCAGGGTGGCCCTGAGTCTCTTCTTTTTTGGCTCGTGAATTCGTGGAGTGAATTTTGTTTCATTGTGTTTCTTTAAATTGAAATGATATCATTCCAGGAAATCCTGGTAGCTTCCATTAACTTTTGCATATGACCGGAATTCCCGGCGGTCATTTTGGCAATCAGTGCGCAACTATGAACGACTCAAGTTACGAATACTGGAAAAAATCAGATTTCATCAAGGAGATTGAATCCTTGAGGGAAAAAGTATCTCGCCTGGAAAAAAACGAATCCTTGCGAAAGGTGCTTGAAGAATCCTGGCGATCCCAAAACCGTTTCCTGCAAAATATCATGGAGAGCCCAACAGGTATCTCCATTATTTCAACCGACCTGGAAGGCAACGTCCTTTTCTGGAACAAGGGTGCCGAAAACTTGCTTGGTTATCAATCCGAAGAGATGGTGGGAAAACAAAAGATTGGCGTGGTGTATCCGGACGATCCGGAAAACAAACAAAAAATCATGGAGGTGTTTAAATACATTTTGTCGGAGAAGAAAGGCACCACCTGTGAAATCCAGGAATTGGCAAAAGACGGACGCCGAGTGTGGGTCAAGCTCACTTTGTCGCCACGGTTTGATGACCGGAACCGGGTGATCGGCATTGTCGGAATCGGAGAAAACTGCACCGAGCGCAGGTATGCGGAGCAGAAGCTGGCGGAGCGCATTCGCCTGGGTAGCCTGAGTGCAGAAATCGGATCGATTCTTGCGGGTGGCGATTCCTTACCTCCTATTTCAAGACAATGCCTCAAGGCGATCATTCAATACGGCAACGCGGTGTTTGCAAGAATCTGGACTCTTCACACAGGGGACCACCTTTTGGAACTGCAGGGCCACGGTCAGGCAGATGAAATTTTTATTTCCGATTCGATGATCAACCGGGACCGCGATCTGGTTGAACAAACGGTCAAAAACCGGGTCCCGTTGGTTTCGAACGATATTCAAAACGATTCCCACTTTGAGGAGCGGGAGTGGTTGATCAAGGAAAAGGTCAGGGCCTACGCGAGTTATCCTCTGATTGTTGAAGGCCGATTAATGGGCATTCTTGACCTGTATTCTCGGGAGGAAATCAGTCCAGCTCTCGAACATGCCTTGTCGGGCGTGTCCTCGGAGATCGCATTGGGAATCGAGCGGATCTGGGCTTATGCCACTGTCAGCGCCAGTGAAGAACGAATCCGGTCCATTGTGGTCAATGCACTGGACGGCATTATCACCACATTTCAAAATGGTTCCATTGAATCCATTAACCCTGCGGCCGAATCTATTTTCGGTTTCAAGGCTTTTGAGGTGCTCGGTAAACGAATCAATCTGCTCATGCCCGAACCGCATTATCATATGGATCACAAAGGATTGCAGTCCTTGCTGGAGACCCACCGCAAAAATATTTTGGGCAAGGTGATTGAAGTGGTTGGGCGCCGGAAGGACGGGTCTGTGTTTCCGATGGAACTATCAGTCAGCGAACTGAAAATGCCGGAAAGGAGGCGTCAACCGCGCGCGACGAAAGACACGCGACCTTTATTGTATCTGGGAATCGTACGTGACATCACCGAAAGAAAACGCATTGAAACGGCATTGCGTGAAGAACGCGATTACAGTGCCAAGATCATTGAAAAAACACCGTCCCTGATTTGCCGTTTGTCCCCTGAAGGCGCGATCAACTTTGCCAATCCTGCCGTACTTCATTCCACGGGCTACACCTGGGAACAATTGGCTGATGCCAACTGGTGGAAACTTTTTTTTCCCGGCGATCATTACGGCCAGGTTGACCAGCTCCTGAAAAAAATCGAACAAGGTCCCGTGGTTGACTACGAAATGATCATGACCACCTGCTTCAAGGAATTATGTACCATTTCGTGGAACTTCTCCTATCGCCGGGATGATACGGGAAAGGTCGCCGAAATCATTGGTTTCGGAATCGATATCACCGAGCGCAATAAAGTGGAAGCGGAATTGAAACTGGCGGCGCAAAAGGCTGAGGAGTCCAACCGACTCAAAACCAATTTCATCAGCACCATATCGCACGAGTTCCGCACGCCTCTCAACGTGGTACTTGGCAACACGCCATTGCTTACGGATGAAAAGGAACTGCCGCCCCCTTCCGATATCAATGACATTGCCCGGGACATTGAGGGTTCGAGTAAACATTTGCTGGACTTGATTGAAGACTTGCTGGACTTCTCAAAAATCGAAGTTGGGAAAATGGCGTTAAACATTGAGCCTCTTAACATCAAATCTCTGGTCCAGGATGTGGTTTCCAACATCCAGGTTATCGCCCAGAACAAGGGACTCAAGCTGGAAACTGAATGCCAGGATCTGGAATTGAAAGCGGACCCCGTTCGCCTGAAACAGATTTTACTCAACTTGTTGAGCAATGCCATCAAGTTCACCGATACAGGAACCGTCCGCGTGATTGTCAAAAAAACCGGTGAGACGGTAATGTTTCAGGTGGTGGATACAGGTTGTGGTATACCGGAAGAACACTTGGCCAGAATTTTCGATGTGTTTCATCAAGTGGATTCTTCATTCACTCGAGGCGCCTCGGGAACCGGATTGGGATTGGCGATCACTAAAAAGCTGGTGGAGATGCACGGGGGTTCCATCTGGGCGGAAAGCGAAGGGGGCAAAGGAACCATCCTTTATTTCACCCTGCCATTAAACCAAAAAAAGTCTTCCCCTTAAAAATGTTTTCAATGAAACTGGTTTGGAATTCTTCATTACGCTTTTTTGCGAATCATAGCCACCGTTAAAATCCTTCCTGCATTGCCATCCCTCCTGTATGAATAAAACATGTTGTTATCGCAAGAAGTGCAATAGGGCATTCTCTCTATCTGGTTTTCCTGAAGCCCGAAACTGACGGCATCTATTGCGTTGGCATTTAACAAATCGAGATAAAATCTTCCGTGCGAAGGGGAAGGTGACACCAGGGATTCCCAATAGGGGTAGGAACGTTTAAAGCCTGTCAAACAAGGCTCGTCGACCTCATAGCAACATTTCCCTATGGCCGGACCGAGACCCAGTGCAATGTCTTTTGCAAGGCAACCAAATTCCTTGTTTAAAGTTTGAAGCGTTTTGCGAACGATATTTATTTCCGTACCGCGCCGTCCGGCATGAACCAGTCCGAGCACACGTAAGCGTTTGTCATAAATCAAAACAGGGACACAATCCGCAGTCCATATGCCTAGAGGAAATTCTTCAAGATGAGTGACGATCGCATCTGCCTTTTGAAGATGCGCATCGTTTTTTGGTTTCCTGTTTTTTACAACGCACACCGTGTCGCCATGCACCTGATTCACAGTAAACAAATTTTTAGAATCGATGGACAAAGCTTTCAACACCCAGGCGGAATGCAAGCGATAGGTCTCATCGCCTTTATTTAAGCCGGGAAACAGGGCATGCCTTTTTGAATTGTAATCCTGGTAAGTGCGTATGGTGAAACCATGAACCAGTTCATTACAGGCTTCAAACATTTTTAATTTTTTGAAATCGACAGAAACATTCATTGCAAAACAAAAAAACTTAAAAAAAATATTATGAATACAAAACCGGCATTACCATAAACTTTTTATACAGAAAAAAGCAATAGCCGCTGAAGTCCGCATACAGTAAGGCTTTTAGAGGGGGCAATAAAAAAACAACCGGTTTATATTTTTTTGAACAGGAACCAACACGCTTTAATCCAATTGAAAACAGGTTTTGAGATGTATCAATTTTCCTTGACTTTATTAGTGTATCGCATAAAATAACAACGATATTTGGGCGCTGAAACGAGTAATCAAATATCACGAAAGGAGACCTTGATGGCAACCAAGGCAAAAGCAAAAACCAAGGCTAAGGCAAAAACAAAAGCCAAAGCCAAAACGGCAACAAAGGCTAAAGCTAAAACGAAAGTAAAAGCTAAAGCCAAGACCAAAGCCAAAGCTAAAACAGCTACCAAAGCTAAGGCGAAAATAAAAGCTAAAGCTAAAACGAAAGCTAAAGCAAAAACAAAAACTGCGGCAAAATCAAAAACAGCCGCAAAGAGCAAGGCAAAAACTAAAGCAAAAGCGAAAACAAAAACCAAAGCAAAAGCTAAGCCTAAGGCTAAAGCAAAAACGAAAGCCAAGGCTAAAGCTAAAGCAAAAACGAAAGCTAAAAAATAGCTCGGTGGTTTTGTTACCTGTTCTTTTTAAACTGTTCCTTGCTAAATTTAAGTTTCAATCCACTCATCCATTAGGTACGTTAAAATCGTTTCAGCGCCTCTTCTTTTCTTCATGCGTACCTGTTGATTGGACTCCCCGTCCTTTTATCCTGCAATAAATTCCCTTTAGATAAGCCCCTTCTTTGAAGCGGACCGGATGGTCCAGCGCGTGTTGTGTTTTTAACGTTTCTTCAAATACGTTTCCGGTTTCCCTGATACCCCGGCGCACGGCATAATAAAATTCTCCTGCTTCTACAGGATTCGAACAGGATGCTGAGAATAGCATGCCCTCGGGGCGAGTCAGTCGCGCACCCATTTTCGCCAGGCGTTGATAAGCCAAAAGGGCATTGGACTTATGCTTTTTGTTTTTTGCAAATGCGGGCGGATCCAATATCACAACATCAAATTTTTGTTTCTCCTTGTTCAATCGGGACAAGGCTTTAAAAGCGTCTTCACACAATTGGTCGAAACGTGTATCCACATTTTGTAATGTGTCTTCATTCAGTTTCATGTTTAGCTTTGCCGCCTCCAGGGCCCATCGGTTGGAATCGATTTCCAAAACCGACCTGGCGCCTCCTGCCAAACTGTATATGGAAAACCCTCCGGTGTAACTGAAAACATTCAAAACCGTTTTACCTTTGGCCAGTTTGCCAATGCGTTCCCGGTTCTCCCGTTGATCGAGAAAAAATCCCGTCTTTTGTCCCTCAATAACATCGGCCTTGAATTTCAGTCCATTTTCTTTAAAAGGAACCGGGCCTTCCCGTTCCGGACCGTAAAGGACTGTGCCATTTTTGTATGGGGGATCACCCGATCCGCTTCGTTCTGTGTGACGGCTCAATAACAGGACCACACGTTTTATGTTTAGGTTTTCGGTGACCAGCGCAAGCAGGGTTTCCAGATGGGGAAACCAGGCCGCTGTATAAAGTTTAAATACCACCGTGTCCCCGTAGCGGTCGATAACAAACCCGGGAAACCCCTCATTCTCTCCATTCACCACACGATAACCCGTGGTTCCGGCCTCTTCCAATCCCACGCGCAATATGAGCGCTTCCTTGAGGCGTTGATCAAAAAAAACCCGGTCGATTGCACAGGGAGACCCCGTATTCAAAATGCGCAAACGTATTTCAGAACAAGGGTCGTATAAGCCGATCGCCAGAAAGCGGTTGGCTTTATCGTAAATAACCCCAAGATCGCCCGGCTGGATGTCTTTGGGTTCTTTTTCGATTTGATAAAAATGGACCCAGGGATAACCTTTGCGGATTCTGGATTGTAGGCGATTGGATACTTTTAATTTATGAGTACGTATGGACAATGATTTTCTTCATGGCAGGTTTACGGGTTATCTCAATTTCAAGAAAGAATACCCCTGGTCCCGTTGGGGAGAAGGGGATTGGTTTTTCAGGAATCAATCCAGCTTAACAGTTTCAAGTCTTGCTTTGCAAATGGAGGGGAAGCTTGACTCCGCCCATGGCTTTCAGGATGCGTGCTTGCCGCCGCTCCACGCGTTTTGAAGGTATGGGACGAGCCCATTTACGTGGGTTGGGCAAGACCGCGGCCAACCAGGCTGATTCAATGGGCGATATGCTTTTGGGCGAACGATGAAAATATTTTTCCGTCGCCGCCGCGCAACCGAAGACTCCGTTTCCCCATTCAATCACGTTCACGTAAACCTCGAGAATACGTTTCTTGCTCCAGAAGGTTTCTATTAAAAATGTGTAGTACGCTTCCAGGCCTTTACGTAACCAGGTCCTGCTTTGCCAAAGGAAGACATTGCGCGCTGTTTGCATGGAAATGGTGCTGGCGCCCAGGGTTTTTTTAGAGGTTTTGTTGTGTTGGATGGCTTTTTCCAGGGCCTCCCAGTCGAAGCCCTTATGCTGAAAGAATTTTTGATCCTCCGCACCGATCACCGCCTTCAATAAATGTGGCGATGTTTCTTCCAGAGGGATCCATTGCTTTATGGATCGTGGATATGAGCTTTCATAACCCGATTCGACCCATCGAATCCACATCAAAGGGGTGAAAGGCGGGTTCACCACAGAATAAAGCAGAACCGGCAAAATAGTGATCGCCAAAAATAGCAACAGGACATTGCGTAAAACCCGGATCAACCGCGATCCGAAGGATCGCGGCCGGGATTTTTGATGCGATTTAACTTTAACTGCCATGAGGGTTTGATATTGAATCCGTGGGGATTCGAAAATCCAAAAACGTAATCATCAAGTGGTTTTATTGCCGGGGAGGTTTTCGAGGGCTTCGTCGTACAAGGCCACGAGGTTTTGATAGGCGGCCAGATTGCCCTCTTCAATTTTGCGATTGAAAGATTTGTGATATTTGGATTTAAAAGGACTGAACACTTTTTTCCGTTTTCCCCGGCTACGGATTTCATAATGCAGGTGCGGCGCAAAACTTCGGCCTGTGTTACCGGATTCTCCAATGAGTTGGCCTTGCTTGACCCAGGTTCCTGGTTTTACATTGACTTTATTCAAATGCAGATACTTGGTTTGAATCCCCAGTTTTGGGTGGTCGATTTCGATACAATCTCCGTTCACACGAAAGTTCCAGTTGACCCGTTTAACTTTCCCGGAAAAACTGGCGAACACAGGTGTGCCCACATCCGTTTTAAAATCGGTTCCGCCATGTCCGCGCAATCGGCCACCACGGTAGTCTCCCGGCAGGGAAGTGATTTCTATATAATCGCGAACCGGGCTTTCCATATCAGCAATACGTTTGGCGATTTCATTGCCTTCCGGATCAAAATAGCCGCCGTAGGGCATGGTATCGTTTCTAAAATAATTTACCTCAAACGTTTTTCGAAAATAACTGCTCTCGTACTTTAATTTCAAAACCTTGAAGCGGTCCGGGCCATCCACCTTTCTGTAAACTACATACAGGCCATCATTTTTTCTCAAATGTTTATTCACGTCCAAAAACCAGACCAGGATTCGGCCCAAATAGGCAGACATCAATCCGCAATCTTTTTTATCCATTTTACTGCACAGCGTGTAGTTCAGGGAGCGTTTGATTTTCAGGTGAAAAGTGAATAAAGGTTCACCCTCAAATTCGTTGGATGCCGTGAACGAAGTTTTATTAACGCGAAACGCAGGGTTTTCTGATACGTTATCCCCACCCACTTTTGCCAGTACAGAAGGAGACTTATCCCCGGTCGCCAGTGTTGTTGTGGCATCCTCCTGAGCCACATTTTGGACCACAACTTCAGCATCTGGTGAACTGGCGTTGTCCTTGAAAAGAAGAAAATAGACGTTTAAGCCCAGAGAGAAAACAAAGGTTAAAAGAATTAATTTTTTAGCGGTGAACAGTTTGGGTTTTTTTTCGTTGTTGAACGACAGGGAAGATAAATCCATTTTTCATTCATTCCGGTTTGAGGTGAGAAAATCATGCTACCGTTGGTGTTCCGTGGAAATCGCCTGGAAGGTTTCAACGGCCGGGCATTTGAGCTTGATTGAACGTTAACTTCGGGTTTGAGGGATCGTATAACCAGGCCTGAAAAGCAGGGTGGTCCTGATTTACATGGACAACAGCTTGAAAGATACGGGAAAAACACGTATGTTACTCCCATCCAAGGCTTGGTAAACCTTGATTCCGGAACATTATCTCAAATTCCAACTTGATTGACAAGTTATTGATAATTAAACCTTTATTTTAAGGGTGCCTCTAAAAATAGGGCAAAAAGTTATTGAATGAATTAAAATACGTATGTTAAGCGTTTTACAGCATTCCCCCCTGTTTGAAAGGAACCCTGCCATGTCCCAACCTGGATTTTTTGAT
>JACAVV010000015.1 GCA_024648695.1 Nitrospina sp. | reverse complement strand
ATCCTGGAAATTCCAGTTGTTCAGAGGTACAATCTGTCACGGCGAATTCCTTTCTTTGATTGGCAAGTCAGCCTTATTTTAAAGGCTTGAAGGGAATTCGCCACCCTTTTCTCATGCAATATTGGGGTTAGCCCGCATTTTGCATAAGAGTCTCAGAATTATTAAAAATCGAGAGCGCATTTTAAAAGGAGGCAAGGTCATGAGCGCAACTTATGGATCGACGGGTATCGATCAAGTTATTGGCAACACTTACAAACAAGCCAAATCGACGATCGGCTTGTACTGTTCTCACGAAATCAAGACAAATGAGTCATCCCTGAAAGCGCGAGATTCTCAATAGAATTTATACGAAGTGAACCTGGATTTTTTGTGTGACGAGAAGCACCCCTTGATTCGTTTATCGTCTGTTATCGAGTGGTCCAAATTCGATAAGACATAGCGAAGCCAACGCGTTTGATGGTGGGTTTGCATTACCTGAAACATGCGCATGGGTTGAGTGAGAAGGTTGGGTTGGCTGAAAAAATCAAGAAATGTGGTCGTCCGGTGCAGAGTTTTGACGAAACGTTTCGACCCGCTTTTGGATTTCTTGCGAACCCTTGTGAATTAAGGGCTTCGGATAGGCTGGAGAACAAGAGGATGGTGCTTAGACTGGTATTTTCGACCCCTTTGTCGTACCACCGAATAAAGGGTTTTCGAACCGCCGGAATCTCGCTCCCCTTCTGCCTTTTAGGCGATTTGAAGGGGGGGTAATTATGCGATGGTGCAGTAAAGCGGAGAATGTTCGAACCAAAACTTTTCGAACCGCCCAAAAGGAAGGCTGGTCGCGGGAAAACGTTCAGCCATTTGGCCCCACCGCCAGGTGGTGCCGAAGAGAGGACTCGAACCTCCACGCCCGTGAGGACACATGACCCTGAATCATGCGCGTCTACCAATTCCGCCACTTCGGCCTGCTTTGTTTTGGGACTGGTATTTTAAGCCAGTCTTGAAAAATATCAAGGGAATTTATTCTACTCTTTTTCGTCTAAAACTTTTTCCCCTTCCTCTTCCATCGCTACCAACTTGCCTATAGACAAATGGTCATGGAACAAAAAGTAAACGCCCAATACAAATACCACCCCCATGTTAACCACCCAGGCTACCATCCCCAAGCTCACTGCTGTGACTTCTGGCACATTCATGATTTCATGCAGGGATATCAAAATGGCGGCCTGAAATGAGCCAAGATATGCCGGGGTGGGTAACACGGTGATGAATATACAAACAAGCACCACCATGATTAACAGGGACTCCATGGATTTGTTCTCCAAATCGTAGGCCCAATAAAAGGGGTAGTAACTGCCAACGATAAGGATCCAGGTTAACAGGCTGAGCAGGGTAATTTTAATCAGGGAGGTTTTGTCTTTTACAGCCAATAACCCTTGTTGAAATGTATCGATCAGGTGATCGGTTTTACTGCGCCATTTTTTGGGGAATGGCCGGGTGAACCAGTGGATAATTGGCCGCAAACGCTCTTTGTGGAACGAAAGCATATAGATGAACCCGATCAATAGGCCTAACAGCACCAGGCTCATGATCCCAAATTTGAACATGAGCTGTTGAACCGGTATCCCCGAAATGGTCATCCCCTCCTGAAACAGGTCGTCAGAATAAAATACGAGAATCATGGCAAACAATGATATCACCATGACCATATCGAACAGTCGCTCGACAACAATTGTGGCAAAGGTTCCGGTAATGGGAATTTTTTGCTTATTGGCGATCAGGTAAGCGCGCAGGATTTCACCGGCTCTTGCGGGGAGGAAATTCCCCATAAACCCGATCATGAGTGGTGAATATATTTCTTTCAAGGGAATCTGTTTCAAGGGGGACAGCAATACTTCCCAGCGGTACCCTCTCACGATATACGTTCCTGCCACTAGCAGGGTGGCGGTGAGAAGGTGGATATACCGCACGCTTTTAAAGGAGTCGACGAGTTCCTGAATGGACACGTTGCGGAGTGTGAAATATATGGCCACTCCAGCGATGGCTAAACCGATGATGAGGTGTTTGGATTTTTTCACTATTTTGAATTCACCAAAATCGACTTTGCACTTTGAATGTCCCGGCGAATTTGCTTGACCAGGGCCTCTGCTGAGGGGAATTTTACTTCTCCTCGAATCTTTTCGACAAACAGGGTTTCTATTTCCTGTCCATAAAGATCCTGATCAAAATCAAAAATGTGGACTTCGATACTCAATTGTTTTCTTTCGAACGTTGGATTGGTCCCTATATTGGCAACGCCCTGATACTCTTTGCCATCTATAAGGATCTCCACCGCATAAACGCCTCGTCCGGGAATTTGCTGATTGCCGGTTTCGATATTGGCGGTGGGGAAACCGAGGTCTTTACCCAGGTTGAATCCTTTTGCTACACGGCCGGTAATCGAATAGGATCTGCATAAAAACCTTCCGGCTTTTTGAACATCTCCCGACTCTACCAGTTTTCGAATTTGGGAACTGCTGACCAATTCTTCTCCCGCGGTAACAGGGGCTACGATATGGGTTTGAAACCCCAATTCATTGCCCAGTTCTTTCAAGCATTCGGGACTGCCTTCTCGTCCCCGTCCAAATGCGTAATGGAACCCGACGATCACCTCTTTGGCGCCAATTTCTTTTACCAGAACCGTTTCGACAAATTCGCGTGCCGATTGGTTGGCAAACTCCCGATTGAATTCAACGCAAATGGCGGTGTCGATTCCACTTGCTTCAATCAAGGCCAGTTTCTTTTCAAAGGTTGTGAGCATGGCAGGGAGCCTTTGCGGATCAATCACAGACAGTGGATGGGGTTCAAAGGTAAGCACAATGGAATGCCCGTTTTTGGCTTTGGCTAATTCGACCGCTTGCCGAAAAATTGTCTGGTGCCCCTGGTGCACTCCATCAAAATTTCCAATCGCCACCACCGGATAGGGGAGAGGCTGAGCGATTTCTTTTGTGTTTCTAAGGATTTTCATTATCGGTCGTGGTGTTCGATGGATTTAAAAGGATGCTTTGAACAGACTTCTGCGAAAAACGAGGTTTCCTAATTCCAGGAAAAGGTTTATTTCGGCCAGATCGAATTACACTTTTTGAGATTGGTATTATTGAACTGAAAGAGGTTCTATGAAAAGCATTATTTATACCATCTATTTATTAAGGCGCTAAGCAATTTATTTTGATATTAGCCCGAGTTCCAGGTTTCTATCAAATTAACACATTTCAATTGTATGTATGTTTTTTACCATCACTTGAGTGCCGCTGTTCTCGGGAACCTGGATGATTGGTTGGTTGTGGTTGTATTTTGACTCAGGCTAAAACAATTGACCTGCTGGATTGATAATTGCCGGAACGGGATTTATTTGGTATCCTTTCTAAAGTATTCCCCATTTCCTATTTTGAGATTGGAGTTCTTTTATGTTCGATATTGGGTTTTTCGAATTATTAATCATTATGGCCATTGCCACCGTCGTTATTGGACCCAAAAACCTGCCTAAATTGGCCCGTGCGGTCGGCCGGGGCTGGCATGAATTCCAATCTACTTTTGCCGACCTGAAACAGGATGTCATGGACGAGGCTGAAGGATTAAAGCAATCTATTAATATTAACGAACTGGAGCAGGATGTTGTTACGGCCACAAAGGTTGATGTCGATGTCAACCTGGACCTGAATGAACCTCTGGATCCCACCCGGGAAGAGGATAAACCGAATCCCTGATTCCGACGCAAGTCTTCGTACTTCGCCCATGTCTATTTGGCCCAACAGGTTATTTCTAATCCTGATCCGGCCAGGCGACTGAATTCGATGACCATCAGCGCCGTCACTCTCCATCCCTTTTTTTCGCATTTCCCTTCTGCCTTGTTTCTGGCAGGATTTTTTCTCTTGTGGCTTTCCCACAAAAACAATCACAAAAAACAATTGGCGGCGGCCTGCCTCAATTTTAGCATTGGTTTTTTAGGTGTGTTGATTGCCGGGTTTACGGGAATGGTTTCTGTGGATGTTGGCCTGCGAACCTCAGTGGAGGTCCAGGGACACCAGGGATATTCTATTTTGCTGGCTTTCGGTTATATGGTTTGCACCATTTTTTCTTACACAAAACCTTATGTCCGTAGCGCTTACGTTTTTTATTTCCTTACTTTGATCACTCT
Organism: Nitrospina sp.; assembly: GCA_024648695.1. Lineage (GTDB taxonomy): Bacteria > Nitrospinota > Nitrospinia > Nitrospinales > JACRGP01 > JACAVV01. The sequence continues at coordinate 123,799 of JACAVV010000015.1, read as the reverse complement.
GGGGGCCAGTATTTATTCCGGATATTTGTTGGTATTTTATTCAACGGCCACCGGGTGAAGGGTCGAAACACCAAAGCGGTGAACAAGCTCTCCCCCAAAATATCCTGTTGCCAGAATTCCCGCCAGCCCGATTATGAGAAACAGGGTGTGGGCAAAAGATCCACCTTTGCCACTCCAGAACCGCTTCACCAATAAGGCCAGGCTAAATATGACGATGGAGCTCATGGCAAAGCCGAAATGCAAATTTAGGAAGGACTCAAAATTGGGTTGTATTTCCAAAAAGAAATAGCCCGCCAGACCCACAATGCTGACAAACAAGGAAAAATAAAAACCAAATTGGATATTGAATTGGGCCGCGATTCTAACCGAATCCTCTTTCTGGAAATATGCGTACAAATGCAAGAGAACCCCGGTTATCAGCAGGCCAATGGGGAAATGGACGAGAAGTGGGTGTAGTTTTAGAAAAAACATCTACAATTGTGTTTCGGCTTATTCGAAGAGGCGGTTACTTTGAGCCATTGAATTTCCGTTTTAAAACTTGCTTGTATAAACGGCGAATAGAATTGACATGATAATCCAGATCGCGAAGTTCCGTTTCTGTAGCCAGGGATTCAATAAAACTTATCAGGCTCTGAAACCTGATTCTTTCTATATCATGGTTTAATTGTTGGGGACCCTTTTCCTGAATTTGTTCTTCAATTTCCTCATATTCGTACTCTTCCAAGTCAGGGACAAAGTTTTCCAGACCTTTAATTTCTTTCTGTGCATGGGAAGGCAGAGCCCGTATGGGATGGGTTCCATTGAAGATGTACTCCGGCCTGACCCCCTTTCGATAACAAAAGTTAACAATTTCTGTAACCGGAACACTGGCGCGCTTCTTTCTTTGAGCGAAAGCGACTGGATGAAATCCCAGGGCAGAAGCAACTTCGACATCTTTAGTCATGCCGGTCACCTCTTTAAGCCGATCTACAGCAGATTTGAAATTAACATTTATAAATTTATAGGAACTCATGATAAAATATTAGGTATAAGTTAAAAGCTCCTGTCAGGACACTTTATTTATCCATCAAATACAGTCATACAATAAATAGCTTACCCCATATAAATATAGGGTTTAACAAGTGAAACCCTTATAATAAAGTTAGTTGTGATCCTTCCCGAATAATAAGTCGGGAAAAACTTTACCGGATTCATAGAGAAATTAACGGTCCTGCTGGAAACATTCTATAAGGAATACTAAGTTCGCTTTACGCTGTATGCGAACAAAATTAAATAATACGCAGTCAATTTATACCGAAATTAGGGGTAAATCAAGCCATTGGGCCTTAAAATATTAATAGAAAGGAGTTTTAAAATGGTTTTGGAGAAAAATCACCAGGGATTTTATTTCCGGGTGGAGGTTCCGAGTAACGACCTTGTGGTGATTGGCAAAATCAAAATTTTAATGGATTTGTTCCTCAAAGGAGAGGGTGGTAGGTTTTCGCCTTCCTGGTTTACCCAGCAAAAAAACATGGTGTTTTCGGAAGCGGGAATTGAATCCAAAAAAAAGAAACAGGCACAATTATTTTTGTAGCCGGTTATAATATTTTTTACAACTTGCGGCGGAAGATTTCAGCGATCAGGATTCCGGCGGATACGGAAAGGTTCAGGGATTGAATGTTGCCATTTCCGGGAATCCCGACCGTAAGGTCACAGTGTTTACGTACTGCGGGGGAAATTCCCTCGCTTTCGTTTCCTATTACCAAAAGACAGGGGAAAGAGATGTCACTCTCAAAAAGACTTTTTTTGGCTGAGGGATCTGTGCCCAAAACAAACATGCCTCTTTGACGCATTTCCCGCAAAGAAGAAGCCAGGTTCTGGCTATCATAGACCGTTACCTGGCCCCAGGCTCCTTCCGCCATGCGAGCGGCGGAGGACGTGATCTGGGCCTGCTCCTCCTTTCCCAGAATCAAACCCTTCACTCCGAAAAAACCGCACGTCCTCAGGATAGCCCCGACATTGTGAGGGTTACCCACACGGTCCAGCGCCAGATGCAAGCCTTCAAACTTTCCAGACAGCGCCAGACGGTTCGCAGAAACCTTTGGCAGGGGTTTTACCACCATGACAACACCCTCGTGATGGGAACTGGCGGCAACCTTGTTTAAGGATTTAGCATCCAGTTCACGGTAGGGAATTTTGTGAACCTGGCACCACTTTTTTTCTTCGCGTAAAGATTTGGATCGTTCTGCACTGAAAAATAACCTGAACAGGCCTTGAGGATCGGATGCGAAATAGGCTTTACAGGAGTTCCACCCGTACAAGGTGAATTCTTCCCGTCTAGGTCTGGTTTTTTTAAGTTGGGGGGAGGTCTTTCTTTCGGGAATCTTCAAACAGTTTTCTTTAATCCTTCCTGTAGTTTTCCTGGTTCAACGAACCAGTTTCAGCAAATGCTCATTCATGGAATCCAGGCGGCTGATGACCAACTCAAGCAATTTACTTTTTATTTTACCGGACACAACCGGGTCCAGCGCCTCCAGGAGACCCACTTCGAGCCTCAACACAATGGCCAATCCTTCTGCATACACACTGGTGGTGCGGGACCTGTGAGACACCAGGGCGATTTCCCCAAATACCGATCCGGGGTCCAGTCGGTTCAATAAGATTTCGGAAATGGGAGCTTTATCATCTCCCTCAGGAATTTTGGATTTTGTGACTCTGACCCCGCCTTTAAGAAGAATGTAAAGAGAGCAATCTTCCCAGTCGCCTTGCCGAATGATAGAGTCCCCATCATTAAAACGCAACACAGAGCAATCACCCGAGGCCAGGTATTGCTTTTCCATGAGGTTAAGACCGTCAAAAAAAGTTACGTTATTAAATAATTCAACAATTTGTTCTTCGGTAATAGAATCCATTGTCATTTAATAAAAAAGTTGTCAAGGATTGGAAAGAGCCTTATCAAGAGCATTTAGCACAGGAGTTTCCCAATCAGTAGCAAGCGAATTGTGTACCCATTCCTTGCGTGAAATCACCTTTACCAAGGTGCTGGATTCGGTTTCTTCCTGAACCAGGATCACCACTCGCTCCCCATAACTGACATTATTGGGTTTCCCTTCTGCAAAAAAAAGCCCCTGCCGCTTATCTTCATCGACGATTTCCAAACCCAATGTAGCAAGTGCTCTGGGAATCACATCCCGCACGACTTCCCTGTTTGCGAGAAAACGTTGTGTTTTGCCCTTTCCCTCGTCTTTCAGAGCCGTATAAATTCCGGCACACCCCTGCAGAGTACAAAAAATAACGAAAAAAATAAACAGTTTACGAATATCAAAATTATGAATTGCAATTTTCATGGCTTTTGTCCTCCCCAGGAAAAGTTTGGATATTATGCCTGTTTGAAAAAAGTTTTTTCGATGGTTTGAATCGGGAACCTCCTTTTCCGATCAACCATGTCCCCCCATCATAAAGGCTTCGGATTCCTGAAAGGGCGATTTATCAAGTTTGGAGACGTCGTCGAAAAATGTCGAAGAACAATTCAGAATTTCCTCTGCGGAATGCAATTGAAACATGCTCTTGCGAAATGCCGCAGAACCGGGATACCCAAAAGCAAGCCAAACAGCTAATTTGCGAAGCAGGATCAATGTGCGGCGCAAATCATAATGGGTTTCCAGCAGGCTCAGGTAATAAGTCAATAAATTCATGGGAGACGGGTCAATCGCTTCACCCAGTTTTCCCGTGCATTGTTTGAAAATCCAGGGATTCCTTAAAGCGCCCCGGCCAATCATTACCGCATCGACTCCAGACTCTTCCAACCGTTCCCGAGCCCGTTGGGCGGAGCGGATATCGCCATTGCCTATGATGGGTAATTTTGCGTTTTGTTTCACATTCTTGATCAAATCCCAATCTGCATTGCCTTCATAAGCTTGCGCCCGGGTTCGCCCGTGAATGGCCACCCATTCGCATCCGGCGTTGTAAGCCGCCTTCACGCATTCATGAATGGTCAATTCCTGCTCGTTCCAACCGGTCCTCATTTTTACAGTCAGCGGTAGGCCGATGCCATTTTTGATTTCACTCAAAAACTTTTCCAGATTTCCTGGATCCCTCATCAAAGCGGAGCCGCATCCTTTTTTGGTCACCTTCGTCACCGGGCAACCCAGATTGATATCCAGAAAATCAGCGCCTGCTTCTTCGACCATGCGACTGGCGGTGATGAAATCCTCTGCCATTTCTCCAAAAAGCTGGATACCTATAATCGTTCCCGGTTTCTCGTGAATGGTAAGCATTCTGCGGGTCCGTTCGGAGCTATATATCAGGCCTTTCGCCGAAATCAATTCGGAGATGACGACACCTGCATCCATCTCGTCGATCAACTGACGGTAACAGACATCGGTGATTCCTGACATCGGCGCCATCCAATAAGGATTCCTCGCACGGGCGATCAATCCGGATAGAGCCGCAGGTGGAGCGGTAGGGGCGGTGCTTGTGTTTGGGCTGTCGTTAGTTTCGCAGATCATAGGGAAATTTCAGCTCGATCTATAAACGGTTGGAAATGATTGGGCCATGGTGCTTTGAAATCAAGGTCTCGTCCATACAGGCATATTTTCAATCGGTAAGCGTGCAAGCCGTAATCGCAAAGGTCTTGGACTGCATTACCGTAAACTTTATCGTTGTACACTGGGCATCCCACACTTGCCAGGTGGACCCGGATCTGGTTCGTCCTTCCCGAAAGGGGAATGACCTTAAGCAAAGACCGCCGTTCCAGGGTATTCAACCAAATCACACGGGTTTTGGCAGGTTTCGGCTTTTGAGCCAATTCACCAATTCCTCGGGCCGATCCCTTGATTTTACCTATTGGCGCATCGATATGAAAGTCCTTTTCCTCGGGTTCTCCATCGACCACGGCAAGGTATTCTTTGTACACCCGGTTCTCAGCAAATTCTTTCATTAAAGCGGAGGCCACTTCGCGGGTTTTGGCAAAAACGATTACGCCGGTGGTTGTGGAGTCCAATCGTTGCACTGGCCGAGGGGTTTCTTCCGGATAGGTTTCTTTCAACAGTTCGGTAAAACTGTTTTTGAAAAAGCGTCCGCTGGGATGGACCGGAATGGGTGCTCCTTTGTTGAACACCCGGAGTTCGTTGTCTTCATACAGGATGGACAGCGTTCTGTTTGCAGGGGGTTCCACCCTCAGTCCCATGCGGGTGACGATGAGGTCGTGTGCCTTTATAATGTAATCAGGTTCGACCTGCTCTCCATTGACTGTGATCATGCCCGACTGGATTCTTAGTTTCCACTCCGATTCCGAAAGGTAATCGAATCGCTGGGCAAAATACCTGGAAAGCGCGAAGCCATAATAAGCCGACGACGCATAGGATTTGTAGGTCTGTTCGGTTGGAGGCAGATAATGCAAATCCGACATTAGAGAGTGAGAGGCTTTAAAAGAAAGTCAGAGGGTGATGGACACACTCAATTCCACTGCGGATTCTTGGGGGCGTTCACCAGGTATTCATATTCGCTACCCATTGACCGAACCACCCGCGCCCACAGTTGATCGGTGGAATCGGAGAAAACAAAATCGTTCGACGCCAGGCAGGTCAACCAGCTACGGTGTTCCATCTCGTTAGCCAATTGGCCTGATCCCCAGCCGGAGTATCCCAGATAGAACCGCATATATTTTTCGGGTTCATTCAGAATTCCCAGGATCTCCTCAAGCGCTTCCCAATTCATGCCCAGGTAGATATCCTCACAGACCCACTCCATACCCGGCAAAGGCTCTTTGGACTGACACAAATAAAACACCTGGCCCTGAGAAACCGGACCCCCTACGAAGACTTTGCCTTTATAAGCTTTCAACTCCTCGTAATTGGCAAAGACCTCCGAAATGGAAAGGTCCGCAGATCGATTCATAACCAGACCAAAGGAACCTTCCTCATTGTGGTTGCATAGCAAAACCACGGTACGGGAAAAATTGGGATCGGGGAGGATAGGATTCGCGATTAAAAAGTAGCCTTTGCCGTATTCTTGATTTTGATCCATGGAAGCCAAACCGTTCGGTAATAGGGTGATTGGTGAATGATACGCAACTATAAACAACTAGAGGTTAAGCGCTTTTAATCGTTTGAAAGTAGAACCCAGGCGAGCTTCTTCCCTTCCTTCCCGCGTGAAAAAATTATTATCCAGCGTCATCGCCACAATATTCGGCAACTTCTTCGAAACCGATAAGGCGATTACCCCTTCATCACAAATCTCATTTTGAGCCAGGTCCATCTCTTCCAGTTTTTCCAACTCGTTTTCGCTGGCGATAAATTTGGCTCCCTCATCTTTCAACCAATTGCGATACAAGTTCAGAGTCTTCAGTTTTTTCAGAACGGGAGATTTGATCAATGCCTTGATCCCTTCAGCATTGATATCGTTGCCACCCAATTCCAGCCATTGCAGTTTGGAGAAACATTCCGACTGCGCCAACAGGGCGGCGCCCTCATCTCCAATTTTATTCCCGCCCAGATTCAGGCGTTTAATTTTGACTAACTGATCGGACCAGTTTTCCAGAATGCAGGCCAGTCCGGCAGGGCCTACACAGCAACCATGCAGATTGAACTCCCTGCCATTGCCGGAAAGTTTTTCATCGATAACTTTTTTCATCGCCTCGACCAGTTTTTCACCTTGGTAATTGCATGGTTCGGCAACATCGTATATCCTGTAATTCGCTAATGAAGGCATAGCCTCCCTCCTTATTAATCCCACAAGTGGGTTATACCCGTATCTTGCTTCAAAAAATTAGCAAGATTTCAGGGACTTTGATCCTGTGTGCCTGGGCTACAGGATCAAACCGCTCTGCGGCAACTTATTTGTGTAACCCCCGAAACCCTATTGGGGATTGAATTTATTGGGATTAGGTGGTTTAAGGTTAATGTTTATCAGAGTTTACAGGCTATTATAATGTTGACAGAAAATCAATAATATTTTACATTTTCGACCTTACCGGGAGATTACAGATGCAACTAGATTTTGAAAAGATGGGAGGACTGGTTCCTGCCATTATCCAGGATGCCGCTACCAACAAAGTGTTGATGTTGGCCTATATGAACCAGATTGCCTGGGAGAAAACCCTCGAAACCGGAAAAGCCTGGTTTTACAGCCGGTCCCGTGACAAGCAATGGATGAAAGGGGAAGAAAGCGGCAATGTCCAGGTTGTTAAAGAAGTTTACGTGGATTGCGACGATGATACCGTCCTTTTAAAAGTCGAGCAGGTGGGGTCAGCCGCCTGCCATAAAGGCTACGTCAGTTGCTTTTTCAGAAAACTGAATGGCGACGTATCGGTGGTCGAGGAGCAGGTTTTCGATCCCAAAAAAGTCTATAAAAAATAATTGTCATTTAAAGCTGATAGAATTCAAACAAGAGGTTAATTAATGGGCGGTAATGTTTTAAAATTGGGAATTCCCAAAGGAAGTCTGGAAGAAGCAACGGTCAATTTATTCGCTAAAGCCGGTTATAAAGTGGTCATTAAAAGCCGGTCTTATTTCCCGACAATTGATGACGATTCCATAGAATGCATGTTGATTCGAGCGCAGGAAATCGCACGTTACGTCGGAGATGGCGTTTTGGATGCGGGGCTCACAGGTAAAGACTGGGTTCAGGAAAACCGGGCAGATGTTTTGGAGGTGGCGGATCTGGTATATTCCAAACAATCCTCTCGTCCGATACGCTGGGTGCTTGCGGTGCCCAATGATTCAGATATAAAAACTATTAAAGATTTACAGGGAAAACGGATCGCGACAGAGGCGGTGAACATGACCGTCGACTACCTGAAAAAACATGGAGTCACCGCGAACGTTGAATTTTCCTGGGGAGCCACCGAAGTGAAAGCTCCCAAACTGGTGGACGCCATTGTCGAAATCACCGAAACCGGCAGTTCACTCAGAGCCAACAATTTAAGAATCGTTGACACGATTATGGAATCCAACACGAAATTCATCATGAATAAAGAATCATCTCAGGATGAATGGAAAATGGATAAGGTCAATCGTCTGGTGCTCATGCTTAAGGGGGCGATGGCCGCTAATGGTAAAGTGGGTTTGATGATGAATGTGGAAAAGGAGAACGTGCAAACCGTTCTCAAAGTATTTCCGCCTGAAATGAAACCCACCATTGCCGAGTTGAGCGACCCGGCCTGGGTCGATGTGAACTTGATTTTGGATGAGAAGTTTGTCCGGGAAGTGGTTCCGGACCTTAAAAAGGCAGGGGCTCGGGACATCGTCGAGTATCCTCTAAATAAAATTATTTATTAACCGTTTCTTTCAGTTTCCTACAAGACCATGACCAAGAAAAAAAAATCAGACAAAAAGTCAAAAAAAACGCAGGATAAATCTGGATCCGCTCCTGAGGAAAAGAAACCGGAGGGGGATCAGAAAAAAAAGGCTGAAGAGGCCCAATCATCATCTTCGGAAACTGGTCAAGGAACACCGACTGCTTCCGGAGAAGTGAAAACCGCTTCTGATGCTGGTTCAGGGGAAGGCGAGGCTAAAGCGATTTCGCGTCCTTCACCCCTTGCACCCAAAGTTCAGGAAAAACCGAATTATGCGGTATTGGCCATATTTCTGGTTTTCATCGCAGGGTTTTCCAGTTATGCCTACAAACACACTCATGGCCATTGGCCCTGGGGAGGTGGAGGTGCAGGTTCTGATGGTGGCCAACAAGCTCAAGTAGCCGAAGTCACAGAAGAATCAAGCCCGGAACCCGAAGCAGATGAAGCAGAGCCGGAACCGGTGGCAGAAGAACCGGAAGCTGAAAGTGAAGACTCCGCAGAGGAACCTGCAGAGACTGAGGAATCTGCTGAGGCCCCTGCAGAGACTGAGGAAGCTGAAGATGATGAAGAGTCTGCGGAAGCCGAGGAGGGAGAAGAAACCACAGAAGCATCTGCTGAGGCTGAAGAATCTGAGGAAGTGGCTCCTGCAGAGGAAACAGCTGAAGCGACAGAAGAAGCGCCTGCAGATGAGGCACCAGTTGAGGAATCCGCTGAAGCGACGGAGAAGGCAACCGAAGAGGCTCCGGCTGAAGAACATGCTGAGGCTCCCGCTGAAGAAACGGTTGCTGAAGCGCCCGCTACAGAGAGTGGGTCCGCTCCGACGAAAGAAACAGCAGAGACCGGCGCGACTGTCCAAATGGCAGAAGTGGCCGCAACTCCAAAATTTTTCCGTTCCTTGGAACCTGAAATTACCGAGCCGTCTCGACCTGATCGATTGGATCCAACTTCAACCGAGCGTCAAAAAGCGTTCGTTTATGAAAATGTGATCGAGGAGGAAATTCAGGTTGAACCTGAACCGGAACTGACTCCCGAACAAGAGGCTCAGGCAACCATTGAAATACCGCAAAGCGAAATAGGTACCTCGGATTCGGGTGAAGTGGCTGAAGAATCTGCTTCTGCCTCTGCTCCTGAAGAAGGAGAAACTAAGGAAGCTCAAGCAGAGGTGCCTGACGCATCGACTGAAGGATCTCCAGTAAAAGAAGTCGCAGAACCGGGAGATGTTGTCACAACAGAAGAAGTTGCCGTAAAACCGAAGTTTTTCAGGTCTCTGGAGCCTGGGATAACTGAACCTTCTAAACCGGAACGATTGGATCCTCCCTCCACAAAAAGGCAGGAACCCGCCGTTTATGAAACTGTGGATCCCAGTGCGGCTCCCGTGAAAGTAGAACCGGAACCCGAACTCACTCCTGAAGAGGAAGCTAAAGCGACCAGGGAAACTCCTCAAGGCGCGGTTGCAACTGCAAAAAAATCAGCGCCAGTAGAAAAGGCGCCGGCAGAAGAATCTGCAGAACCAGAGGCCGTAGCCGAGGTGGCGAAAGCTCCGGAAGAAGCTAAAGAGGACGATGAGGATGAAGGCGATGATGAGGACTCTGATGAGGCGTCAGCAAAATCCGAAGCCGTAGCCAAAGTAACCAAAACTCCTGAAGAGGCTAAAGAGGACGATGAGGACGAAGGCGATGATGAGGACTCTGATGAGGCGCCGGCCGCGAAAAGCGCAGAGGCTCCTGCTGAAGAATCCGGGGAATCCGAAGCTCCCGCGGAATCAGAAGAAGCACCGGCTGTATCCGTCTTTAAAGGGGAAAAACCAGGTCCCTTCACATTCACTGATACTTCCGACAAAGCAACCATGGAAACTCCGGAAAAAGGTGAAGTGTCGGCAGGATCCGATGATGACGGCCATGTCCCTGTATTTTTCAGGGTAACAGCACCTGAGCTATCCGAGCCAGCACGGCCGAATCGTTTGGATCCGCGACCTAAAGGAGTGATTTCACCTGAATGGGTTTATGAAGTCCTGTTGCCTGAAGACGAGCAACCTGTCGTTCCAGACGAGCCTGTTAAAGAGTTGTCACCTGAAGAAGAACAGGCATTGACGATTGAGCATGACGAAACAGGTGGAGGAAGCTCCGAAGCAACTGCTGAAGCGCCGCCGGCTGAAAAAAGCACCGAAGCCGAAACCGCAGAAGCCGAATCAGGAGATGCAGAACCAGCTGAAGAAGAAGAAGGTGATGAAGAGTCCGCGGAAGAAGTGGCGGATGTGGCTTCAGCCTCACCGGTAGAAGAGAAAGCAGAAGAGCCTCAGAAACCGGTCAAAAAAGAAGTCAAGAAACCCACCAAAGAAGAAAAAGGTTTCCTCGATATGATCGAAGGCTTCTTTGTAGCTATTTTCAAGTGGATCGCCGGATTGTTTAAGGCCATCTTTTCCTGATGTAGCAATTACAGATTAGTAATAATCAAATGCCCCCGGAGGATAGCCTCCGGGGGCATTTGTCGTTTGGCACAGGTTAAAAATTAAATTGTTTATATAACCGCGGCTATGTAACAAATGGGGGATAATTTTATCCATAACTGGGTCATATTTAATTTTTCATTTCTTGATAGTATAGGTTTTTCGTTACCATTTCTTGTTGTTTTTTTAGTTACCCGATATCTTTTTTCAATATTATGTTAAAATGCCACGGTTTCTGAACAGGGGAATTTGCCTCGAAGTCTTACTTTAAAGGGTTTGGCCTCGAGGTGGGAACTTAATCACTAACGATTCATAATCATGTCCTTACTTACGATTTACAACTGTTTCGACCCCGTTCTGCGCAAAAAATGCTCAACCATTGAAAATATAGACGACGATCTTGTTCAATTGTCCGAGGACATGATCGATACGATGTTCCATGCTCCCGGAGCCGGCCTTGCGGCCAACCAGGTGGGCGTATCGCAAAAAATGATTGTGGTTGACCTCGGACTGGGAACCGACAATACGAAACCAACAACCATCATCAATCCAATAATCACAGCCAGCGAAGGTGAAGTCATTGCGGAAGAAGGATGCCTGAGCATTCCGGATGTCTTCGCGGAGGTCAAGCGGGCTCAAAAAATCGAAGTCAAAGGGGTCGATCTTCAGGGCAAGGATATTAAACTTGAAGTAGAAGATTACCTGGCCCGTGCCTTTCAACACGAACTGGATCATCTGGAGGGCATTCTGTTCTGGGATTTTCTGGGAAAAATGAAACGTGATATGTTACGACGTAAATTTAAAAAGAAACTGAAAGAAACCGCATCGTGAAAATATTGTTCATGGGAACCCCGGAGTTCTCCGTTCCCACTCTCCAAATCCTTCACGAAGCCGGACACGAAATTGTCAGCGTGGTGACGCAACCGGATAAACCAAAAGGTCGGGGGCAGACGGTTTTACCCTCGCCGGTCAAGGTGTATGCGGAAACGCATGGCATTCCGGTTTTGCAACCTCCCAAAGTCAAAAAGAAAGAGGTCGTCGAAGAATTAAGAAAGCTGGAACCCGATGTCACCATCGTCATCGCGTTCGGCCAGATCCTCAGTCAGGAAGTCCTGGATATACCCAAGTATTATTCGATCAACCTGCACGCTTCGGTTCTTCCCAAATACCGGGGTGCCGCTCCTTTGAACTGGGTGTTGGTCAACGGGGAAAAGGAAACCGGCGTTACCTCCATGAGAATGGATGCCGGGATGGACACGGGCGATATCCTGCTGATTCGCAAGGTGGGTATTGGCGAAAACGATAATGCGCAAACGCTTCACGATACCTTGTCCAGGGTGGGAGCGGAAGTCATCAAGGAAACGGTGAATTTGCTCGAAGCGGGCAAGTTGACTCCAATCCCACAAAATGACGTGGAAGCCACTTACGCCCCCAAGTTAAAAAAACAGGACGGGTTGATTCAATGGAATCGATCGGCAATGGAAATCAGAAATCTGGTGCGCGGATTCGAACCCTGGCCGGGTGCTTTCACTTTTTTGAATTCGAAGCGCATCCGGGTATGCCGTGTAGAAATTTGCCAGGGGGAGCCGAAGGATATACCTGGTACCATTGCCCGTATCTCAGATTACGGGGTTGAAGTGGGAACCTCAGAAGGCCGCGTGTTGATCACCGAACTGCAACCGGAAGGCAAAAAGCGCATGCCTGTCAAAAATTTCTTGCAAGGCAATGCGTTGAAAGTGGGGCAAGCTTTTGAAACACCGGATTTGCAGGATTAAGTTGTGTCGTTTGATTTTTTTTGTTCAAGTTTCCAATAGTTTTTAATTTTTTATTTTCGGGGAGAAGACAAATCTTATGCCAAGGACATTGATAACAGGAGGGGCCGGGTTTTTGGGATCGCATTTGTGCGATTACCTTTTGGACAAGGGCCATGAAGTGATTTGTATGGACAATCTGATCACCGGAAATACCAAAAATATCGCTCATATCAAAAACCAGAAGTTCGAATTCATCCACCACGATGTTACCAACTACATTGTGATTGATGGCCCTCTCGATTACATCCTGCACTTCGCCTCCCCTGCCAGTCCTATCGATTATCTGGAACTGCCCATTCAAACACTGAAAGTGGGATCTTTGGGAACTCATAAAGCCTTGGGTCTCGCTAAAGCCAAGGGAGCCACTTTTTTGCTGGCCTCCACTTCAGAAGTCTACGGCGACCCTCAGGTGCATCCCCAAAAGGAAGAGTACTGGGGCAACGTGAATCCCGTCGGTCCGCGCGGTGTGTACGATGAAGCCAAGCGCTTTGCGGAAGCCATCACCATGGCTTACCACCGTTATCACGGTGTTAACACCAAAATCGTCCGTATCTTCAACACCTACGGACCTCGAATGCGCTTGGAAGATGGACGCGCGATTCCCAATTTCCTGAGGCAGGCGCTCAAAGGGGAAGACATCACAGTTTATGGTGACGGCAGTCAAACCCGTAGTTTTTGTTTTTGCTCCGATCTGGTGGAAGGTATTTGCCGGCTTTTGATGTCCGACGAAAATGACCCCACCAATATCGGCAATCCGCGTGAGTTGACGATCCTTGAGATGGCGGAAAAGATCCTCAAGGAAACGGGAAGCTCCAGTAAAATCATCTATGAAGATTTGCCTAAAGACGACCCAAAAATCCGCCAGCCCGATATCACCAAAGCCAAGGCGGTATTGAAATGGGAACCTGTGGTGTCCCTGGACGACGGATTGACGGAGACCATAAAATACTTTAAGGAAACGCTCTCACTTTAATCGTCCCGAAGGGTTTTATGGACAAAGACAAGGCCTTCTCCATCAAACATTGGCCGGAGGATGAACGGCCGCGCGAGAGGCTGATCCGATATGGCGGCAGTGCCTTGCCGGATGCGCATTTGCTCGGGATCCTGATAGGCTCTGGAGATCGTCGGTCGCAAAAAAATGCCATCGACCTGAGCCGGGAACTCCTGCAAACCTTTGGTGACTTTCATAGCCTGGACTCGGCCTCGGTCACCGAATTGTGTACCATTCCCGGGATTGGAGAAGCCAAAGCGGCCCTCATCAAGGCGGCTTTCGAGTTGGGCAAAAGAATGGCCAGCCAACGGGTCACAAAGGATCTGGTGATGCGCTCCAGCAAGGATTTTGTCAACCATTACGGTCCCTTCCTTCGTAACCTCAAAAAGGAAGTCGTCAAAATCGTTTTACTGAATCCCAAATTAAAGGTCATAAAAGACATCAATATTTCCGAAGGAAGCCTGAACGCCAGTATTGTTCACCCCCGTGAAGTCATGATCCCCGCTATCAAGGAATCGGCGGCTTCCATCGTTTTGATCCACAACCATCCGAGCGGCGATCCCACACCCAGCAAATCCGATATCGAAATCACCCACCGCGTGACACAAACCGGCGAAATCATTGGCATCCGTCTGCTCGATCATATTATCATTGGAGACAATCAACATTATAGTTTTGCAGACCAGGGCCTGATTCGACCACCCGCTTAAAAAAGGTTTTTTAGTTATGATGCAAAAGAAGTTTAAATTATTCCTGGACAGCGATCACCATCCCAAAGTGCTGGTGGTGGGCGATCTGATTCTGGACGAATACATTTGGGGCAATGTCAGTCGCATTTCCCCTGAAGCGCCGGTACCGATTCTCGAATCGCGTTCCGAAAACCTGGCTCTGGGCGGTGCCGCCAATGTGGCCAATAACCTGGTCGCGCTCGGTTGCGAGGTTTATCTGGTGGGTGGGATCGGCCAGGACGAAAAAGGCCAAAAGCTCATTCAACTGATTCGCGACCGCGGTATCAATTCCGACGGAGTGTACCGGTTCATTCATCGGCCGACCACGTCCAAGATTCGCATTCTGGCCAACCATCAGCAGATCATGAGAATCGACAAAGAAGACAATCGTCCTGTCCCCGAAAAAAATGAGAAAAACTTCATCGACCATATCAACCAAATCATCCCGCAAATGGATGGAGTGATCTGCTCGGACTACCAAAAAGGACTACTGACACCCAGGATTCTCAATGCCATCATCAGTCGTGCACAAAATTTCAAGAAGCCGGTGATCGTCGACCCCAAGAGCCAGGACTTTTCGGATTACAAAGGCGCCACGGTCATCACGCCCAACCTGAAAGAATTGCAGGCGGCGGTTCCTATCAAGATCACGACCGACGAAGACCTGGAACGCGCGGCGGAGTATTTGATGTCACTCACCAAAGCCGATTGCCTGCTGGTCACGCGGGGTAAAGAGGGGATGACCTTGTTTCAAAACCAGGAAAAACCGGTCGAGATCCCAACCGTAGCCCAGGAAGTTTTTGATGTGACTGGGGCGGGGGATACAGTAATCAGTGTGTTTGGCATGTCTCTGTTCAGCCAGTTCGACTATCAGGAGTCCGCCAGCCTCGCCAACATGGCCGCGGGGATTGTCGTCGGTAAAATCGGGACCGCTGTGGTTACACTTAAGGAGATCAATAAATTCCTGCAGGAAGAGATGATGCGCACCTCGAACAATATCCTGGATCTCAGCGAGTTGAAGCAGATCATCAGTCACGCCAAAAGCAATAACAAATCCATCGTATTCACCAACGGTTGTTTCGACCTCATTCACGGCGGGCACATTGAATTCCTGCAACGCGCCAAGGCCCTGGGCGACATTTTAATTGTAGGCATGAACAGCGACGATTCGGTCCGCACCCTAAAAGGCGAAGGCCGCCCCATCAAAAACGAGACAGAACGGTCGAGTATATTATCCGCAATCAAATACGTAGATTACATCACCATCTTCAACGAACTCACCCCAGAAGAACTCATCCGCAACATACGCCCGGACATATTGGTGAAAGGCAACGATTATACCATCGAAGAAGTCGTCGGCCGCGACATCGTCGAAGGCTACGGAGCCCGCGTCGAGCTGGTCCCTATAGTGGAAGGGTTATCGACGAGTAATACGGTAGATAAAATCCGGTCCAACAACGAAACCTAGAGAAATTTCAGCCAGGGTGATTTCCTCACTTTCGCATTTATCATTTTATTTCCAAAGCCTTACTCAGGCTTAAGCCTGAGTTATTCAACCCGCCTTGCCAAAAAACCAGATTGTGATCTGGATCACAGAAACCTTGAGAAAAAAAAAGTACCATTTCCATAAAAAGCCAGTCTACAATAAATGAAATAGACTGGCAAAAGGCTCAGGAGTATTCAATCTTAAGATTTCAGGTTTGGAGGCAAAAACATGTTTTTTGGCACCTCAAAAATTTTCAAGATACAGTTGCTCGCTATAGGGTTCACCGGAATCCTTTTAATGAATTCCGCATGGGTCGAAGCTTTTTTCGGAAATGCCGATAACGCCGGAACTTTGGCTGACAAACTGTTCCAGTTCGATCCCGATTGGAACCAGAATTCACCGTTTTCCTATAATTCCAGGAGATTGAATACACTCACGCTTAAATTACCTTCAGGTCAAACAATAGAGTTTCCAACGAGATTGAATAAGAACCATGCGATCAAAGTATTCACCCCTGGAAAACCTGTCCTGCAATACCTTGATGAGCCTGGAACGTACCAGGCCAAACTGATGGGCCGTTACCTCGTTTATCAGGGAGAAACAAAATCCATCCTTTACCGTTTTGATGCAGAAAGCAAGCAGTTGCGTGAGTTTGTTTATTTATCCGATTCTGCCCGTCTGGACAAATCCGGGATAGCCATTCGCTGGCGGTTTGAAGGTGGAGCTTTATGCATGGAAGCAGACGGCGGAGTTTCGATTTTAAGAGAATATCATGATGACTTTAAAATTAGTCAGATCGCCAACGATGTTGCTATGGAACATCGTATCAACCGCTTCATGCGCAACCGATCCAATCATTCAAAGCCAAAAGAGCGACTGTTTGTTATTCCGCCTCCGGTGTATCTGAATAGCGAGGGAAAATCGTTTAGTGAACCGATTGAATACCGCGTGTTAAAAAACAACACGGCTCTGCCCCCTGGGGGTGAAGGGGATACCCTCGCTTTAACATTAAATCTGAAAAAGAACATTTCCTTTCCCATCTGGGCGGACCCCACCCTACTGCTCAGTGATCAAGCCAATGTGCGAATCCTTGGCCAGGGCGCTAATGAATTGTTGGGAAACTCCGTCGCTTCGGCAGGCGACTTCAATGGCGATGGAATAGGCGATGTCATTGTCGGCTCTCCATTTGACAGCAATAATGGCGAAATCTCTTCCGGAAGTGCCTTTATCTTTTTTGGTGGAGAAGGCGGAGAGAAACAACCGGACACGGATGCAGACGTGATCCTCGACGGGCAAAGCGCTGATGACCGTTTCGGCTGGTCGGTAGCCTCTGCAGGCGATTTGAATGGAGACGGCAAAGACGATGTGATCGTAGGAGCCCCTAACGATGATAATAATGGGGAAAGTAATTCAGGAAGCGCTTTCATCTTTTTCGGTGGAATCACCGGAACCAAACGTGCCGATGCTGACGCAGACGTGATTCTCGATGGGCAAAGTGCAGGTGATCAGTTTGGTTGGTCTGTAGCCTCTGCCGGGGATTTTGATGGCGATGAGAAAGACGATGTGATTGTTGGCGCTCGTAATGATGACAATAACGGGGAAACCGATTCCGGAAGCGCCTTTATCTTTTTTGGTGGCATTACTGGCACCAAACGCGCCGATGCCGATGCGAACGTAACTCTGGATGGACAAAGTGCAGGTGACCTGTTTGGCGATCCGGTCGCTTCTGCCGGGGATTTCAATGGCGATGGCAAGGACGATGTGATCGTGGGTGCCCCAGATGACGACAATAATGGAGAAACCAATTCGGGAAGTGCCTTTATCTTTTTTGGTGGCATTACTGGTACCAAACGCGCCGATACCGATGCGGATGTGATTCTGAACGGTCAAAGCCAAAATGATTTCTTTGGTGCCGCTGTCGCTTCTGCCGGGGATTTTAATGGCGATGACACCGATGATGTGATCGTCGGTGCCTTTGGTGACGACAACAATAGTGAAAGCAGTTCCGGCAGTGTGTTTATCTTCTTTGGTGGATCCACTGGCACCAAACGCGCCGATGCAGACGCCGACATTATTCTGGACGGCCAAAGCGAAAACGACGGCTTTGGCATTTCAGTAGCATCTGCAGGAGATATTAATGGCGACGGTATGGACGATGTCATTATAGGGGCCACCGGGGACAACAATACTAATGGCGTGACAACCGGCAGAGCTTTTGTATTCCTGGGAGGTATTTCAGGAAACAAAAGGGCCGATACCGATGCCGAGATCATTCTGGACGGCCTTACCAGTTTGAGCCGCTTCGGCACATCCGTTTCGTCAGCCGGAGATTTCAATAACGATGGGAATTCTGATTTCATCGTTGGGGCGCCCTTCAGAACCCTGGTCCAAACCAGCGAAGGTGGGGCTTCCCTGTTTTTTAGTCCGTTCGCTCCATCGATCAAGGTGGAATTCGATTCCGCAAGCTCTTCCGGCGTGGAATCAGTAACCAGCGTTAATTTGGCGGTATCCGTTTCCCCTCCAATCGATGAAGCGGTTTCGGTGGATTATTCGGTCACAGGAGGCACAGCCACAGGCGGGGCAAGAGATTACACTTTGGTCAACGGAACCCTGAACTTTGACCCTAACGATTCCCAGGAAACCATTTCTTTAAGCATTGTTGATGATGCCCTGAAAGAAAATAACCAAACGATTGAAATCACTTTATCGAATCCATCGGCCAACCTGAAGCTGGATTCCAACTCAACCCACACCTATACCATTCTGGATGATGATGCGCCTTTTGACGATCCTTTCAAAACAAACGGATCCCGTGTGATCTCTCCCTATTGGCAACAGGATAGTGATACCTACACATTTCTTTCCGTGGTGCATCCCAGCTTAAGCGGAATGAGTACCCAAATGGGTGTCCGGATCACCAGTATAGAAAACGATAGCTCCATTTATTCAAGCGAAGAATTCACAATTGGTGCTGGGGAAAGTAAACGCATTTTCCTGGTGAGTAGCAACCATCCAAATATTAACGTGAACAATCCCACTCTTTCGGAAGCGGTTATCATTACCGGCGGAGACTTGGTGGAACTGGGGCAGGTCTCTTTCACTCCCTTGTCCGATCCCAATCAGTTAAAAGACGGAGGGTATCCCGATATAAACCAACTGGCCTACTGGGGCGCGGTTGTAGCTATCGGAACGACCAGCGGATTCGCGATGGAGTTTATCGGAGACTTTGCAGATTCAAAGGCGATCAGCCCGGTGTCGCCCGGAGTATTTGCCGGACTCAATTGAAGAGAAAAAGCCTAAATCTTTTCTCGCAACAATTGGATCACTCCATCTATTTTATCATTGAGGGCGAACAGCAGATTGTTGAGAGGATTGCTCTCGGCAGTTTGCTGAGCGATGGGGGCTAACAAGGCGTTGTCGCGGAATGCTAAAATCTCTGAGCGAAAACGGGAAAGTTCCTCAACAAAACCGTTCACCAGCTCTACCCCATCTTCCTGACCCAGCACCTGATCGGAAATGGATATCAACGGATCAGTCAAGCGGTTCTGAATCAACTCGAAAGGAGCCTGCTGTGCTTGTTCATCTCCCTCCTCTGCGGTTAGAGCGGCGATAATCAATTCCGGCAATTCGTCCTTCACCTGTTGCGTTTGACCCTTCACAGTATCCACGACAAATGCGGGGTGGATATCGACATTGTCCGAAACCGAGTCAGCGGAAGAAGCGGCTTTGCTTTCTTTGGGCACTTTGGCGTTTGGCGATCCCGAAAGCCCAACCTCTTTTTTCTGCAATACCTTATTAATGTTTTCCAAGGGTTCCAACATAATCCTATTCCTTAAATTTTAAGGAGTTTACCCTTCTTAACGGCATATTTAGGAAAATATAAACTCCATGAAGGAAAATTTCAACGGATCCGGCAAACCGGGCTCGTTTATCGGATTATATTTACACTGTCTTTCAAGGTTTTTAAATCACCTTAAACTTGCCAAATGAATGGGCATAGAGAATGATTAGATTCTCCTTGATTGGGTTGAACCCTTGTTACCCCCAAAAGATAATCTTTCCTGGCAATAGAACCGTTAAACCTGAAAAAAATAGCTCACCAGAGATTCTTCATTGCATTCAGGTTGACACTCTGTGCCTTTTTCAGCAGTAGCTTCTGATTTGTATGCTCCTGCGAAAATCACAAAAAAGTTTCTTCCTCAACAAACAGGGAACCCCATGTTTTTGCTAAAAGTGGGGAATAAGCGTTAAACTTCGGCAAGTATTTTCAGGAAGCGTTTTTTTCCGACTTTTATCAGGTATTCCTGCCCGGAATTCAATTGCAGGTCGACATCTGCAACCTTTTCTCCATCCAAAGATACTGCACCTTGTTGAATGAGGCGCCTGGCTTCAGAGGTGCTTTTGGTCAGTTTGGCATCGGCCAACAATTTACAGATCCATTGCGGATCTCCGTCCCAGGAGGGGATGGTGGGAATGTCGTCAGGCAGGTTTTTGTTCTTGAACACGTTTTCGAATTCCGCTTCGGCGGAATCAGCATCTGCAGGGGAGTGATAGCGCGCTACCAACTCTTTGGCCAAACGCACCTTGCACACCTTGGGGTGAAGCTCTCCGGAGCTTACGGAGTTTTTCAAATCTTTAATGTCTTTTAGAGACAGATCGCTCAACAGTTCGTAATATCGCCACATCAACTCGTCGGAGATCGAAAGCGTTTTACCAAACATGTCCTTCGGCGAGTCGGTGATGCCAATATAATTGTCCAGGCTTTTGCTCATTTTCTGAACCCCATCGGTGCCTTCCAGCAAAGGCATGGTGAGAATCATCTGCGGCCGATACCCATAAGCACGCTGTAAATCACGTCCTACAAGCAAATTGAATTTCTGGTCCGTTCCCCCCAATTCGATGTCCGATTGCAAGGCCACCGAATCGTAACCCTGCACCAGAGGGTACATCAACTCGTGAATGGAAATCGGTTGGTTGTTTTTGAAACGCTTGTCGAAATCATCGCGTTCCAGCATGCGTGCAACGGTGTATTTGCCCGCCAACTCGATCATGTTGGCCGAAGTCAATTCCTTCATCCATTTGCTATTGTACTCAATGGTGGTTTTTTCTTTATCGAGGATCTTGTAAACCTGCTCCAGATAGGTTTTCGCGTTTTCCTGCACTTCGCTTTCAGACAGGTTTTTGCGCGTTTCCGATTTCCCGGTCGGGTCACCGATCATACCGGTAAAATCTCCGATCAGGAAGATAACCTCGTGTCCCAATTCCTGAAACTGCTTCATCTTCTGCAAGAGCACCGTGTGGCCTAGATGCAGGTCCGGGGCTGTCGGATCGAAGCCTGCCTTGACTCTCAGCGGTTTGCCTGTTTTAATGGATTCTTTCAGGCGATCGGCCAGTTCCGATTCGTCGATGATTTCGCTGGTGCCGCGTTTGATGGCGGCTATCTGTTCTTCCACAGGGGTCATGGGCGTGTGTTGGAAAAGGATTGAAAAGCTTGGAAATTAGCACACCACATTCAAAACTTCAATTGGATTCCCCACTTTCCGGTCAAATCAGGAAGGAGCTAAAATAAACTATGGATTCGCCAACACCCGCAACCGAAAAGGAAACCCCTGTTATTGATATCGCCAAATACCGTATCGCCGCCTATGTTTTTCTGGCGATGAACCTGCTTTATTTGGTGGTGTTTTTTATTTTCCTGCCTTCCTTTCATATGGATGCTTCCACATTAGGGATGGTTGGAGTTTATGTGGCCCTTTTTGCCTGGTTCACCTGGATGATTCATGGAGGACGCAGAAAGTTCACTCTGGTGATGGCGGTTATTTATGGTGTCCGAATCGGCCTTTCCACGCTCCAGTTGATTCGGGGCGAAGCTTTCGAAGCCGTTATCTACACCCTTCCCTGTATTATCATCGCTTTCTACTTTTTAGGCCGAGCGGTTTGGAATTGGAAATGATGAATCTTCCGGACATCCTGTCATAAAGGACGTTCCACCCATGAAAACACTGATTCTGGATGGCGAATCGTTGACCCTGGAAAAAGCGATATCCGCTTTGAATCACGCCATGCGCCTCAGTATTGCATCCGAATCCAAAAAGCGTATTCAACGCGCCCGCTCTGTAATTGAATCGGCGTTGCAAGACAAACGGGCGGTTTACGGGATCACCACAGGATTCGGCGTCCTCAGTAATGTTCCCATCTCGCGTGCCGATGGCAAACGTTTGCAAAAGAATATATTGATGAGTCATGCCGCAGGCGTGGGAAAACCGCTCCCGGACGATATTGTCCGTTTGACTCTTTTGCTCATCCTCAACAGTAAAGCTAAAGGTTATTCGGGGATTCGCTTGTCAACGGTCCAGAGTTTATTGAAACTGTATCAGGGCCGGGTGATCCCACAAGTGCCGGAAAAAGGTTCGGTGGGCGCCAGCGGAGACCTCGCGCCTTTAGCGCATTTATCACTGGTATTGATCGGCAAAGGCCGCGCCAAATTCAACGGCAAATGGATGAGTGGATCATTAGCTTTAAAGAAAGCAGGATTGCAGGCCATTGAATTGGCGGAAGGGGAAGGCCTTGGCCTGATCAACGGCACTCAGGTGATGAATGCCATAGCCTGCTGGACCCTGTACGAGGCGCAACGCCTGGCAAAGTGGATCGATATCTCCGCCTGCATGAGCCTGGAAGTTCTGCTCGGAACCAATACGCAATTCGACGAAAAGATTCACGCTCTTCGACCGCATCCCGGTCAAATTCGTTCTGCGGCCAATATGCGCAAAATCACTGCAGGGAGCGAGATCATTTCTTCGCACAAGGATTGCGAACGGATTCAGGACGCCTATTCCTTACGCTGTTCGCCCCAGGTGCATGGGGCCAGTCGCGACGTGTTCGATCAGGTAAAATCTGTGGTGGAACGGGAAATGAATTCCGCCACGGAGAACCCTCTCATATTCCCGGACGGAGACATAATGTCAGGAGGCAACTTTCACGGCCAGCCTCTGGCTTTGGCTATGGACTCTTTAGGCATCGCGCTGGCCGAATTGGGAAACATCTCCGAGCGGCGCATCGAACGCATGGTCAATCCTCAACTGAGCGGCTTGCCTTCGTTCCTGATAGAAAACGGCGGCCTGAACTCAGGATTCATGATTACCCAATACACCGCCGCGGCCTTAGTGTCGGAGAACAAGGTCCTGGCGCATCCGGCTTCAGTGGATTCCATTCCCACCTCGGGCAACAAGGAAGACCATGTCAGCATGGGAACCATCGCCGCGCGCAAGGCAAAAGAGATATTGGAAAATCTGAAACATGTAGTTGCCATTGAGTTACTATGCGCCACCCAGGCTTTGGATTTATTTACAAATTTGAAACCCGGTCGCGGAACCCTGGCCGCTTATCGCGGCATTCGCAGGCACATCAAGCATCTTAAAGAAGACCGCGAAATGGCACCCGACATTGCCACCATGGTGAAGGTGATGAATGACGATTCACTTTTGAAAAATGTGGAACGCGCCGCCGGAAAACTGGAATGATCTATTTTTCAAGCATACCTTTTTAGAAAGAACGGAAATATCTATGGATTTAAACTTTAAAAACCGCAACGTATTAATCACGGGGGTTTCGGAAGGCATTGGCCGTTCGATGGCACTGGCGTTTGCCAAATCGGGTGCCCGCATCGCGGGGTGCTCCCGGAATCAGGCAGGACTCGACCGAATTACCAGTGAAATCCAGGGAGATGACCATTGCTTCTTCCCTGCGGATTTATCCAATTCGGAGTCTGCCCGATCTTTCAACGAAAAAGTTTTGCAAGCTTTTGGCGGACTGGATGTGTTGATCAACAATGTCGGCTCCATTCACAAGCTGGCCGATTTTCACGCGCTGAATGATGACGATTGGGAGCAATCGTTTCAAATCAATTTAATGTCTGCGGTACGTATGATTCGTTTCTGGATTCCCCATTTGAAACAATCCCGGCAAGCTCGCATCATCAACATTTCATCCATTGCGGCAGACCGGCCCACGGAAGTGTTCCCCCACTACAGCGCCATGAAGGCGGGATTGTCCAATCTGACCCTCTCTCTATCTCAAACCCTGGCAAATGACAAAATCCTGGTCAACACCGTTTCGCCGGGCCCTGTCTGGAGCCGATCCTGGGAGCAGGAAGCGGAGCAAGCGGCGAAGAAATCCGGAGCGACACTGGAGGATACAATCCATCAAATCAAGGAAGGCACCGGGCAAACGGTTTTATTGAAAAGAATGGGTTTGCCTGAGGATGTGACTGGCATCGTTCAGTTCCTCGCTTCCGATCATGCAAGCTGGGTCACCGGAACCAATTTTACAGTCGATGGCGGCCTCACACGAGGTTCCTGAAGGATTAAAGGTTTATTAAATGATGGTAATTTTTTCCGGCCTCCGCTAAAATCGAGTCCTTTGACTAAATAGGATTCAACCAAAAATCATGCTTTCTAAAATTTCGAAATTCTACTTGCTTACCCTGTTGGCATTCATGGTCTGCATCAGCATCACCGGGTTGATGGGTTGTACCGTTTCACCCCTACCTAAAGACCCGGAAAAGGTTTTGGTGTCGGAAGACAATCCGATTTTTGACAAGCGGTTCAGCGAAATCAAAATGGCCGATATCAACCTGGACCAATTCTGGACCGAGGGGGAAAGCCCTGTAGACCGTGAAAGCATCCTTGTCAACAACAAGACCTTTGCTGACATCACCGACTCGATTAAAGATGGTGTGGTCAATATATACACTCTGCGTATTGAGGAACGCGATGCTAAATTTGGCATTGCGCCCAATTCCCTGCTCCCGTTCCGCATCCCTATTCTGTCTTCTTTGCTGGAGGTCGTTCCGTTTCAGGTGCCCGTTCCATTTAAAGCCGAAGGGATCAGTCTGGGATCCGGTTTCATCATCAATCCGCAAGGATTTATTTTAACCAACTCCCACGTCATTCATAATGCCACGGATATTCGTGTGGTGTTATCAGGAGGGAAAAAGGAATACCCGGCCACCATCATCGGTAACGATCCTTTAACCGACACGGCCCTGATTAAGATTGATCCCGATATCGATCTGACCGTTTTGCCTCTGGGCGATTCGGACGCCTTGTTGATGGGCGAAATCGTCATCGCCATGGGCAACCCTCTGGGGCTCACCCATTCGGTCACTTCCGGTCTGGTCAGCGCCAAGGATCGAATCGTCCCGCGTTTGAAAAATCAGGTCCTGGACTTCATTCAAACCGATTCGGCCATCAATCCGGGAAGCAGTGGAGGACCTTTGCTCAACATGTACGGGGAAGTGGTGGGCGTGAACACCGCCATCATTTCGGAGGCGCAACTGATCGGGTTTGCCATTCCCATCAACATCGTCAAAGAGGTGATGCCCCTGCTCGTTTTACGTAAAACCGAACGCGGCTGGTTCGGAGCCACCGCCCGGCCCCTCACCATTGCGGATATTGCAGAAGCGGACCTCACGGATCAGGAAGGTGTGGTGGTGACCGAAATAGAGACCAACAGCCCCGCCAGCAAATCCGGTCTGCAAGTGAAAGACATCATTATCGAGGTAAACGGGAATCCCATCGAAAGCTTCCTCCATTTTCGGCGTAAATTGTTGGGTATGGTTCCCGGACAGGAGATCGGCCTGACCTTGTTTCGTGACGGGAAAATGGAGGAGATCACCAGCCAGCTTGAAAACAAACCGGCAATGGCAGTTGAAGTGGAAGACGAGTGAAATTCGGCTTTTACCGCGCTGTCTTCTCTTTTATAATTATACGAACTCAATACAAACCCATTGTACCCAAATTACTTTAAAGGCATCTATGAATCCGCAAATTTTCAGAGAGTACGATATTCGAGGAATCGTTGGTGAGGATTTAACTCCAGAAACGGTTGAACTGATCGGTAAAGCCGTCGGAACCTATCTGGTCCGAAAAGGCGGCCAAATCATTACCCTGGGCCGGGATGTTCGCGCAAGCTCCATCGAGTTTCGTGATATTTTAGCGAAAGCGCTTTGTTCCACCGGTATCAATGTCATCGACATTGGCCTGGTACCCACGCCGGTGGCTTACTTTTCCCTGCACCATTTTAATTCGGACGGGGGCGTGATGATTACAGGAAGCCACAATCCTCCCGAATTCAATGGATTCAAAATCAGCGACGGTATCCACAGCCTCTATGGCGAAAAAATCCAGGAACTGTTGAAGATGATTCAGGCAAAGGATTTCGACTCGGGGAACGGGGTAGTAAGGGAAGAAGCCGTTCTGGAAGCCTATATGGAAAAAATCGCGGAATCGGTCAAAATTTCACGCCCGGTTAAAGTGGTTGTTGATGGCGGCAACGGGTGCTTTGGGATCACAGGACCGCAATTGCTGAAAAAGATGGGGCAATCTCCTATCGAGATTTTTTGTGAACCCGACGGAACCTTTCCCAATCATCACCCCGATCCCACCATTCCCAAATACATGCAGGGCTTGATGGATAAAGTCAAGTCCGAGCAGGCCGAATTGGGGATCGGTTTTGATGGCGATGCCGACCGCATTGGCGTGGTGGACGAGAAAGGAAATTTGCTCTGGGGAGACCAACTCCTGATCCTGTTTGCACGAGACGTTTTGAAATCGCATCCAGGCGCCGCCATCGTCGGGGAAGTCAAGTGTTCGCAGACCCTGTTTGACGATATCAAATTGAATGGAGGCAATCCCCAGATGGCTCCGGCGGGACATTCCCTCATCAAGAAAAAAATGCGCGAAACCAATGCGCTGTTGGCAGGCGAGATGAGTGGGCATATCTGCTTCAAGGACAGGTATTACGGTTTTGACGACTCGCTTTACGCGGCGGCCCGCATATTGGAAATCGTGGCCAATAGTGATCAGCCGGTGTCCGAAATGCTGGCCAACGTGCCCAAAACGTATTCCACTCCGGAAATCCGGGTGGATTGTCCGGACGATCAAAAATTCGAAATCGTCAAGCAAGTCACGGAACACTTTCGCAAATTGAATGAAGTGGTGGATATCGATGGTGTCCGCATTATTTTTGACGAGGGCTGGGGCCTGATCCGTGCCTCTAACACACAACCGGTACTCGTGTTTCGCTTTGAAGCCCAAAGCGCGGAAACGCTGGAAAGTATCAAGTCCACAGTAAAAGATCACCTGGTCCAGTACGCGCCTCTCAAGGATCTGGACATCTGAGATGATTAAAAAATACCTTCACACCCGATTGCGTGTTTCCGATATGGACAAATCGGTAGAGTTTTACACGCAGGTTTTGGGATTAAAAATCACCGAAAGCTCCACTTCGCCGAGAGGTTCCCGGTTGGTGTACCTGGAAGCCCCGGGAACCGACAGCGAAATCGAATTGTGTTCCTTCCCCGACAGCGGTTTGGTGGAAGTCCCCGAAGATTTGGTGCATCTTGCGTTCGAAGTCGAAGATATGGATGCTTGCATTACCCGATTGAACGAATTGGGACTGCCTATCACCGACGGCCCTCATCAATCCAGCAAAGGGACACGTTTTCTGTTTACGGAGGATCCCGACAAATATGAAATCGAACTCCTGTATTACCCTGTCTCCTGACACCCTGAATCCACCGGGCTCCCGGTTGAATTTATATGCCTATACAGGCTAAAGTGAACTCTCTCCTTTCCCGCTTGCCTTCGCCGCTTCTGGCCTTCCTGTTTTTTCTTTCCGTATTCGTTTTCACCAATCAAGGCACCATACAATCCACCGATGGGAAATTGATGTACCTGCTCACTCAGAGCATGGTCGAAGAAAACCGCCTGAGTTTCGTTACAGATATTGCGCTGGACCCAAAAACGGAAGTGCCCGGAGAACCGGGACGTCACTATTCCAAATACGGATGGGGCCTGTCCCTTTGGGCGATTCCTTTTTATCTGGCGGGGAAAGGAGCCTCCGAGGTACTCGGCATGGACCCCAAACTGGGCACGGCGTTTACCGTGACCATGATGAATGCCGTAGTGAGCGCCCTCACCTGTATGTTTGTGTTCCTCATTGGCCGGGATCGTCTCCAGCTTGGAATGCAGGCTTCGTTCATCCTTTCCCTGGCTTACGGCTTGACGACAACGGTCTGGGTCTATTCGCAGGATTTCATGAGCGAACCCATAACCTCGCTTCTGCTGACAGCCGCCGTGTATGGAATCAGTTCCACAAAAAGCATGACTTCGAATCGTTTGTTATTGATCGTAGGGAGCCTGCTGGGAATGGCCCTGTTGACCCGGCTGGCAACACTGGTCCTGATTCCCGGTTTTTTTCTGTATTTGGTCTTGAAGCAAACCGCGCCCAAACGCAATTTGAATTCAATCATTAAAAATGGAACCTTATTAGGCGGTCCAATGATTGTCTTCCTGCTTGTGATCCTTTACTACAATTTTATACGGTTCGGAGGCCCCTTAGAAACAGGATACGAACAGGGTTTCAATGGCAATATGTTGGTGGGGATTTACGGATTGTTGATTTCACCGGGGAAATCTTTATTTCTTTATTGTCCGGTAATCATCATCAGTTGCCTGAAGTTTCGTTACCTTTTTTTAAAAAATCGACCTCTTGCGGCTTTGTGTGCGTACCTGATTATTTCGAACCTGATTCTATATTCCTTTTGGGGGAACTGGCACGGCGGCATCACCTGGGGACCCAGATTTATGGTGCCTGTGTTGCCATTTTTGGTTTTACCGGTTGGCTATTTATGGATTGTTGACCCACTCCGTTTCCAAAAGCCAATCTTTGCATTATGTGCGATTGGATTTGCGATCCAGGTGATGGGTGTTTCCGTCAACATGTCTCGCTATTACTACCACATGAAGGCGGAATATGGAGAGCGTTACCACGAACTGCTTCTTCATTCCCCCGGGCACTCGCCGCTACTCGGTCGGCCCGGTGAAGTGATAGAGGTATTTGGCCATTTGGGGAACGCGGACATTTTAAAAAGTCTCGCCGATAACGCACGTTCCCGGAAATCATTTATGGGAGCCGAGCCCAGGGAAATTTTAGACAAAGGCCTCGCCGTAAACGCTCCCAATTTCTGGTGGCTGTATATGTGGATTCTGGGATACCCGTTTTATATAACATTATTTCCGGCGGGGTGCCTATTCCTGTTTCAAATCCTGAGTTTGAAAATTCTGGTTCAATCACCTTCAGGAATACCTTGACAAGATGTTAAAAATTGAAGTATAAAGGACAATTCAAAATAACAATAATTGCACTAATCTCAGGAGGATTGATTGGCAAACCATAAATCCGCGATCAAGCGAATACGGCAAAACATCACAAAAAACCAAAGGAATTCCGCTTTTCGAACACAGGTTAAAAACGCTACCAAAAATGTACTTTTGGATGTGGAAGATAAGGAAACCGAACACGCTCAGGAATCCCTGGAACACGCGATCCAGATCATTTCCAAGGTGGCCAGTAAAGGGGTGATCCACAAAAATGCCGCCGCCCGAAAAATTTCTGGTCTCACCCGAAAAGTCAACAGCCTGCTTCAATCAGCCGGAGCATAAATTCAGAATTAAAGATTCCATGATTATTCTGGGATCTCTTCCGGTTGATTTGAGTTCACGATCGGCCTGCACCAGGGCTTTATAATTCCGATACAACTGTTGTGTGCTGAAGTTTGACGTATACCGCGCCGCCTGCTCGATCATGAAGGGGCGCGAGCCCATGGCTTGTGCGATTTTTCCTGACGGCATTTTTTTCGATTGATAATATTTGACTTCCCAGATCAATCGAAACTGCCAGGCGATGGTGCCCAGAATTTTCAAAGGCTCTTCGTTATGTTTAAGTTGATTGTCCAGCAAGCTTAAAGCCTTCTCACGGTTTTTCGATTTTAACGAGTCTGTTAACGCGAAAACATTCTCCAAACGAATGTCCCCAACCAAAGCTTCCACATCGGCTTCGGTGATTTTGCTTTTCTTTCCCGCATACGTAATTAATTTTTCCAGTTCGCTGGCCAGCATTCCCGGTTTGGCCCCCACCCGCCCCACCAAACGTTTCGCCGCATCGTCTGCCAGAGACGATTTCAGCGATTGTGCCCTTTTTTTCAACCAGGATACTAAAGCGCCTTCTTTGGGTGCGCTACAGGAAACCGCTCCGGAAATCGTGGTTAACTTTTTGAACAGTTTCCGTTTTCTATCCGCAGAGTCCGCGGTCAATACCAGGCAAGCGTCTGCGATCGGTTGTTCCAGATAGTCCAGCAGGCTTTTGGTCCCGGCATCAGAAAGTTTGGCTTCGTGCAGGTTGCGGACGGTCACCAGTTTTGTGCCGCCAAAGAAGGAAAGGGTCTGGCACGCGCCTAACCAATCGCCCACCGCAGAATCTTTGGCGTCATAGGATTCGAAATTGAAATCCCGGTTGTCGTCGTTGATCCAGCGTGCTGTGAAAACCTTCAGCATCTCCATTTGAAAAAAACGTTCTTCACCGAAAAGGAAATAGACGGGAACCGTCTCAGTTGGCGGGTTTTGTAAAAATTCTTCAGCGGTCATGGTGACTGGGATCAAAACTTATCGATGACAGCGCTCACCAGACGAATGGCAAAATCGCGATAGGCTTCCTGCAAAGCCTCCCGGCGATTGGCCTCGGCCAGAGTGACATTCTCCGGCGCCAGGTAATCCCATTTGGTGATGAATTTCTGGTTCAAATATTTTTGCTCTTTCACCTGATCTTCCACCAGGATTTTCACGCCCAGGATAACCCAGTTCTCAATAGCAACATCGTCGGAGTTGAAGGATACGGGCCGCAGTTCATAACTTTCCAAAGTGCCCTTCATCAACAAGTGTCCTTGCTTGTTTTTGGAAACCACTTTCAAACGGCCATCTGAAATAAAGGCTTGCCGCACCGCATTGGTCAGGTCTCGCTGGAGTTGGGGTTCGGAAGACGTGTTTTTAAATACCGGAATAGCCAGGGTTTTCACATGCGACGGCAAACTGCTTCCCGTACCGACCAAATGGTAACCGCAGGCGGGAAGAAGAAACAACGCCGCCAAGGTAAGAGTCACTATCAATACCTGAGGGCGCAATTTTAAGGGATTCGTTATTTCACATTTCATACTGCCACCAGATTGACAAGTTTATTTGGAACGACGATGATTTTTTTAATCTGCTTGCCCTCAATCCATTCCTTCACTTTAGGCTCATCTTGAACCTTGGCTTTTAACACATCTTCATCGGCGTTTTCGCTAACGGTAATTTTGTGGCGCACCTTGCCATTAACCTGAATCACGATCAACACCTCATCGGACCGAATCCATTCCTCGTTAAACCTCGGCCAGGATGTTTTATCGGTGGTTTGGGAATGCCCCAAAGCAGACCACAATTCTTCGGCGATATGTGGACCGAAAGCAGACAACAGCAGAACCAGCGATTCCAAAGCCTCGCGCAAAACGCGACGGTCATTTTCACTCAGATCCTTTTGCGCATTCCACCATTCCCTGAAGGTATACAGGTGATTCACGAATTCCATGCAAGCGGCAATGGCTGTATTGAACTGCATACGATTCTGTATGTCCTCCGTTACCCTTTTGATGGTGACATGAGTTTGCCGACGGAGATTATTTAAAGGTTCCTTCAGTTCGATATCCGAGGCAGACGCACCGGACATACCATTGATCTCGTCCAACAATTCGTTAACGATCACCCACACCCGCTTCAAAAAGCGGAAACAGCCCTCCACACCCTGGTCGCTCCATTCCAGATCTTTCACGGGAGGTGCGGCGAACAGGATGAACAATCGCGCCGTGTCCGCACCGTAACGGGAAATGATCTCGTCGGGGTCCACCACATTGCCTTTCGACTTCGACATTTTCGCGCCGTCCTTGATCACCATTCCCTGCGTCAATAAACATTGAAACGGCTCCTTCGATTCGATCAATCCCAAATCCCGGAACACCAGATGAAAAAACCGGGAATACAGCAAGTGAAGGATCGCGTGTTCGATTCCGCCGATGTACTGGTCCACTGGCATCCAGTAATCGATACTGGACTTATTGAACGCCGCCGCTTCATCGCGGGGCGACGTGTAGCGATCGAAATACCAGGATGAGCAAATGAAGGTGTCCAGAGTATCCGTTTCCCTTTGCGCCGCTTCGCCGCATTTCGGACAGGGGGTCTCTATAAATTCGTTTAAGGTTTTGAGAGGTGATTGCCCTCGCTCGCCTAACTGGGCATCCAGAGGTAATTCCACCGGCAATTGGTCCAGGGGCACCGGAACCGTACCGCAGGCGTCGCAAAATATAATCGGTACCGGTGTGCCCCAATATCGCTGGCGCGACACGCCCCAGTCGCGCAGGCGGTAATTGACGGTGCGCTTGCCAAGCCCCTGCGCCTCCAGGTACTCCGAAATTTTGCGGCGGCCATCAGCGCCAAACAAACCATCGAATTGGCCGGAGCCGGTCATAGTACCGTCGGTGGTGAAGGCTTCAGTCATACTGGTTTCATCCAGGTCGCCGTCTTTAGGCTGAATGACCACTTTCACCGGCAATTGATATTTTCGGGCAAAATCAAGATCGCGTTGATCGTGGGCAGGCACAGACATAATCGCCCCGGTACCATAATCCATTAAAACAAAATTCGCCGTCCACACGGGAATCGGTTGGCCCGTCATGGGATTGATCGCATATGCTCCTGTGAACACACCTTCCTTTTCGCCCCCTTCACTGGTGCGGGAAATTTTATCCTCCCCTTTCACCTTTTGAATAAAGGCATCTACCGCAGACTCCCGCCCGGTACCCCGAGACAAGCCGTGCGTCATCGGGTGTTCCGGAGCCAACACCATGAAGGTCGAACCGAACAAGGTGTCGGGCCTCGTGGTGAACACGCGAATCGTCTCCTCGCTGTCCTTAACTTTAAAGTCCACTTCCGCGCCAAAACTTTTGCCGATCCAGTTGGTTTGCATTGCCAGGACCTGGTCGGGCCAACTTCCCTTGAGAAAATCACAGCCTTCCAGCAAACGGTCGGCATAATCGGTGATCTTGAAAAACCAGCCTTGTTGCTGTTTTTGTTGCACCGGTTCATCACAACGCCAGCATCCGCCGTCAACCACCTGCTCGTTGGCCAGAACCGTTTGACAGGGCTCGCACCAGTTGACAGTGGAGTTTTTTCGGTAGACCAGACCACGCTCATAGAATTTCAAAAAGCACCATTGGTTCCAGCGGTAATATCCGGGATGGCAGGTGGCGATCTCGCGGTCCCAGTCATAACTGAGTCCCAGCTTTTTAAACTGCTCGCGCATGGTGTCTATATTTTCGTAAGTCCATTTGGCAGGATGCGACTGGTTTTTGATCGCCGCGTTTTCGGCCGGCATGCCAAAGGCATCCCAACCAATTGGGTGGAGCACGTTAAACCCCTGCATCATTTTAAATCGCGCCAACGCGTCGCCGATGGAATAGTTTCGGACATGGCCCATATGGATTTTGCCTGAGGGGTAAGGAAACATTTCCAGCAGGTAATACTTTTCCCGGGAGGAATCCTTCTCCACTTTGAATGATTTATTGCGTTCCCAATAGTCCTGCCACTTGGCTTCGATGGATTTAAAATCGTAAGATTGCATCTGGGGTGTGGTCTTTATAAAAAGTGTTGGTAAACAAAGGTTGGTATAAACAGCCTATATAGTAGCCAAAATCCGTTCAATATGCCAGACCCGGGAGGAGGAAAAATATTGGGCAATGGCAGGATGTATCCACTTAATAACTACCATTGAAAGGTATATACTGAGCCAAACGTTATAATTAAAGGAACAATGAGCCAAAGCGAACAACCCGATTCTTCAATAGCTGAAGTCACGTCCGACACCTTATTGGCCCGGACCGAATATTTAAAGATATCTCTGCTTGCCATCTTGGCCGGGGGTGTCGCCGCTTATGGAGCACTGGCTTTTCGATACATTCTGGATTCGGTTCAAAATTTAACCTTCGGTTTTTTTCATGAACAGGTGTATTCCGGTGTTTCCCAATTGCCCGGATGGCACATTCTGCTGGCAACCACGCTGGGAGGCCTGTTTCTTGGCTCGATTCTGTATCGGTTTTTATCCAATAGCGCCCCGCAGGGAGCGGTGGATGTGTTGCGAGCGGTCAAAACCTCGGGAGGTAAACTTTCCTTACGTAACGGTGCAGGTTCCGCTATGGTCAGTGCCGCCTCTGTGGGAATAGGGGGATCGACCGGGGTTTACAGTCCTATCGTCCACCTGGGAGCCTGCCTCGGTTCCTCACTCGCTCGCCAGTTTGGCCTCACCCGGACTCAAACCATCACCCTATTGGGATGCGGGGTCGCCTCTGCCATTGCTTCAACCTTCAACGCTCCGATTGCCGGTGTGATCTTCGCTCATGAAGTCATGCTGGGCCATTACGCCTTAGCCTCGTTTGCCCCCATCACCCTGGCCTCGGTGGTGGGAACGGCGATCATCCGTTTTCACCTGACAGACCTGTTTCCTTTTCCGGTGGAGGATATCGAAATTAACCATATTCTGGAGTATCCACTGTTTGCCTTAATGGGTGTTTTGTCGGCAGGCTTGGCCATTGTGTTTATGAAATCGGTTTTGTTTTCCAACCAACAAGCCAAAAAGCTGGAATGGCCGATCTGGGTGAGGACAACTTTAGGCGGATTCGTCCTTGGCGTCCTTGCCATGAAGTTTCCGCAAATTCTTGGAATGGGGAATGAAAGTATTCAAAAAGCCATCGACAATGAATTTGTCCTTTGGTTATTTTTTGCATTGATTCCCATAAAAATCTTCGCCACTTCCTTCAGTCTGGGAATGGGCTATGGCGGCGGAATTTTTGGTCCGGCCCTGTTTCTGGGCGCCATGCTGGGAGCCGCATCTGGAAATTGTTTCGACGAGCTTCTACCGGAAGTGGTGTCCTCCGTAGAAGTTTACGTGCTGGTCGGAATGGGAGGGGTGGTCAGTTGCGTCATGGGAAGCCCGATCACCACCATCCTCATCGTTTTCGAAATGACCAGTAGCCAATCCTTAACCACCGCCGTAATGATCAGCGTGGTCATCGCCAATTTAATTTCGACACGATTGTTCACGCGGTCCTTCTTTTTGCGTCAACTGGAACTGATGGGGATCAATCCCGATGAAGGCCGGGAAGTGCAAATTTTGAAATCTCTTAAAGTCAGGCGACTGGTGTGTCCCTGGTACAATTTTGTTTCAGAGGACGATACGCTTGAAGAGGTGGAAAACCAAATGCGTTCCGATACCGAACGTAGGGGCCAATCCAAAGACCCGCCTCCTCTCAAATTCTCGCCCTCCAATGATCGGCGAAAGTTTGAAGGAACTTCAGAACAGCGCAAGTTGAACAATCAGGACGCATATGTCCTCGACGAAGAGAAACGCATCAAAGGCAAGATTCATATGTCCGACTTGCTGTTGGCCAAGCAAGGAAAAGGCACCAACGCCTTTACGGCACAGTCCATCGCTCACCCACCCAGCCTGATTCTGCATGCGGACATGAATATGCTGGAGGCCATGGACTTGCTCGCTGACTTTGTAGGCATCAGCATCCCGGTAGTGGATGACCCGGAAAACGGAAAAATGCTGGGAATCCTTTACGCAGGAACGGTGTTTGAGGCCTACAACCGGGCTCTGCTCCAGGCCAGAGAGGAAGAGCGCGGCCATCGGTAATTCAGTAAACTCTACCGATGATTCCAGCGCACTTTGATGCTATGATATCGCCAAAATTAATCTCAATCCTTCAGGAATTTTCATGACAAATACATCCGACGACTCCCAATACGCTCAAAGCGGAGTGAGCGGTCAAGGCGCCGAAGATGCCTTGCAGGGGCTGGTCCGCCACATCCTTCCCACACGTACCTTAAACCCGGCCTATCCCTGTAAAATCGACTCGGCCCATTACGCCAACGTCGTGGACTTCGGCCAGGGACAAGGTGTCGCCTTTTGCACCGATGGTGTGGGTACCAAAATCATTGTCGCCGAGATGCTGGGACGATACGATACCATTGGCATCGACTGCATCGCGATGAATGTCAATGATGTGATCTGTGTCGGAGCCCGCCCAGTGAGCATGGTCGATTACATCGCATGCTCTCACACAGACCCAAACATTTTCAGCGCCCTCGGTGAGGGGTTAGCGGAAGGCGCCCGGCAAAGTGGTATCAGTATTGTGGGTGGTGAAATTTCACAAATCCGCGAAATCATTCAGGGCATCGACCTCATCGGGGCCTGCATCGGGCATGTTGCCATCGATAAAATCAATACGGGGAAAAACGTCCGCCCCGGTAATATTATCATCGGTCTCGCATCGAGCGGCATCCATTCCAATGGCCTCACTCTGGCCCGTAAGGTGTTGCTGGGGGAAACCATCGACCAGCAGAAAAACAAAATCAACGAATTCTCTCACGATTTAAACCGCTCCCTGGGTGAGGAACTGCTCGAACCCACACGAATTTATGTCGAACCTGTCATGGAAATGCTGGAAGCGGATATAAGAATCCAGGGCCTGGCGCACATCACCGGAGGGGGAATGGGCAACCTGCTCCGCATGGAAGCCGAAAATATCCGCATGGTGCTGGACCGCTTTCCGGAAGACATTCCTCCTGTGTTTTCATTGATTCAGGATTATGGTGAGATTGAGGATGCAGAAATGTTTGAGGTGTTCAATATGGGTGTCGGCTTTTGCCTGATGGTCGAAAACGCCAGCGATGCGGAATCGGTTTTAGCCATCGCCAAAAAACACCAGGTTCCCGCCGAAGCCATCGGATTTGTAGAAGCGTGCCAGGGTAAAGAAGTTACCTTGCCGAAACAGGGGCTGGTCTGCCGGGATAAAAAGTTTATTCCGGTATAGAGGGGTTCTACTTCTTGCCAAAAACATCCTGAAGTAAAGTGGTGACACGGGCTCCCGGGTCTTCACGAATTTTTCTTTCTTCATCACCAACCATCACAAAAAGGCCATCCAGAGCTTTCCCGGTCACAAACTCGTCCAGTTCCACCGGTTGCACCATCTCGGAAACAAAAGGAAGCGTTTTGAAATTGTTGACCATCTGTTTGAAGTTCCGCGTCACAAAAGTTTTGTCCATCGTCGAAGAGACGACCGGTTGAAATTTGTCATAGATTTTGGAATAGGTTTTATCCTTCAAATAATCGGTGCCCTCGGTATCGTCGCCGTTGAGAATTCTGCGGGCATCGTCGAAGGTCATCTCCCGGATGGATGTGAAGAATATATCCCTGGCCATAGGTGCGGCCGCCTCGGCGGCGTGGTTCATACTTCTTTCGAACTGGGTAACGAGATGCTCCTGGCCGAATTTACCCAATAATGACTTCACTTTGGACAGTTGATCAGGCATGGGAATGCGAATCCGGTCATTACTATAATAGCCATCCATAACCGATACTTTGGAAACCGCTTCGGTGATTCCGACCGTCAAGGCTTCTTTCAAGCCTGAAGCAATATCACCAATCGATTTGCCATAGCTCAGGGGCTTTAGAAATCCGGGACGAAAGGATTCTTCGCTGGTTTGTCCGTTATCCTCTTTCGTTCTCAATTTATCCAGTATTCCGTCTAAAAAACCTGCTTCAGCGGCAGACCCAAAAATCAATACGCCCAATAAGGTGAAATATACTACTGTCTTTTTTGCCATGACAAATTCCTGATTGTATTATCCGGTTGGCGATTCCCCAGATTCCCATTTTGCGAAGTTGCGTGTCTATATAAGTGTACTGAATTTTTTGCGAGATTCCAGAAGTTTCATTCGGATTCGTGGCCAATCTATAAAAAGGCTGTTTATCAACCCGCCTACTTCAAAAAACTTTCCCGAACCTTTTTCAATCCTGCCTTGATGTGGTCATCCAGTGCCTGGCTGGAAATATTCATCGCGCGGGCGGCCCGTTTTTTCTGAATGCCGCCGTAGAACACCAGGCTTAAAGCGATCAGTTGTTTGTCTGTCAGGGGCAAGGATTCCAACTGGATTTGCTGTTTGCGCAAATAGCGGTACTGTTTCAACGTGCCATAACCCGCATGAGAACTCTCGCGAGTTGTCCGGTTTTGCAAAGGCTCCAGTTTTTCTGCAGGGATGTACACCAGCCGCGGATCGACAGGCGGTTCTTCCGGGCAAATGGATTTCCAGTCTTCCCGGCCTTTATCTTTCATAAAATCTCCCGGCTAATGACCCAAAGGTTTCACGGCGAAGGCGGGACCGGGGCGGAAGGACATCACCTTCCGCCCGGTGTAAGGCAGGACAGAGTGATGAGCTCTGTCGGACGCCTGCGCAAGGTCGGGGCATGTAACTATTTTCAAGTATTTTATTGATGAGCCCATTGGGGCTTTCCCCTCAAGAGTTTTTGTAATGGGAATCCAGCAAGTTTCCGAACTCTTCTTCGCCCTTCTGTAAATAATGAAAAAACCATTGTGGCGGCTGAATTTCCTTCAGGTCCGACAACCATTCAGGCGGCAACTCCTCAACCGAACCCGAAACCGGCACGCCATTAATAAAATCGCGGCCCCCGGCATGGCCAAATCGCCAATAGTCGCGGCCGGTTTTAAAATGGAACCACAATGCGCTAAAATTCGAGGAGGTGTGATACACATAGTTACCACAATAAAAACAGCGCCACCCGGTCTCGTTTACCACCATTCCTCTGAGGCCGCATCCACGTTGCAGAATTTCT
This sequence comes from Nitrospina sp., assembly GCA_024648695.1. Taxonomy (GTDB): domain Bacteria; phylum Nitrospinota; class Nitrospinia; order Nitrospinales; family JACRGP01; genus JACAVV01. The sequence continues at coordinate 85,442 of JACAVV010000015.1, read as the reverse complement.
CCACTTTCCAGAGTTATACCTGTCTCCGGACAAAATTGCAGTTTGCCTGCAAAGGGTTTTCCCGAAGAGGAGGGAGGCCGTTTGGTGACTTTCAATTTCTTTCCAGTTTTCAATCAGGCCAGGACCGTTTCCAAAGGTTCCGCATCAGGGGTTTGCGAAAGCAGAACATGCTCCTGAAACCCGGATAACAAACGCGTCTCACCCAGTGACATATAATGAGCCACCAACACATTGTCCAGATAACCTTCCGCTTTCATCCGGGCCAGACCTTTCAACAATGCCGCCAAATTGGGCACAGTCAGAGTTTCCGCTTCCACACACAGGGCTCGAAGCGTTTTCAGTCCAAGACCTTTGCGATACCGGGCCAAACGATTGAGCAATGCGGTCAGAAATGGCACCACAAACAAAATAAAATGAGCGGAATTCATGGTGGAAAACGGAATCATTTTGCCGTCCCGAAGCCAACCCATGAGGAACCCTTTGCACCTTAAATCCAGAGTGAATTCAAGATCCGGTTGAATCCACTGCAAGAGCCGGTTCACTTCCCGGGAAATCTCGCGACCCACCCTTTCGGCCACCTCTTCCTGAATACCATCGGGACCCAATTCCGATTCCAGGAACTGTACCCAACGGATGTCTTCCTTGAGCGCCTCATTTTCACGCAACCACAGTTTTGCGGCCTCCAGTTTTCCCTGATATTTTAAAGCCTCATTCAATTCGGCTTGAATCCGCGATTTTTCTTCGGCTAATTGATTCAATTGTGTTGTGATCATTGAATCATCGTTTACAGGACCGGGACAGGGGTCATTGCCCAAATTGGCTTGGGCCTCCTGCAGAGATTGTTGCTGGGATTTCAACCTGGATTCCACCTCCTCCTTTCGTGTTTTCTCTTCCATCCATTGATGGGTCAACTGGCTTATTTGGTTATGGATGGTTTCATTCGCAAGACGAGCCGATTTAAGTTTTTTCTGCGCCACTTTTATTTCGCCGCCGATTTTCCAAAGGTGTCGACGATTCGCTTTCAGGTCTTCTTGAATTTTTATTTGTTCCTGCGATTCCTGCTGAAGGCCTTCTTGCAATTTATCCTTATAAAGCGTCCAATCCGTTGCACAGGGAACATCAATCGACAGCGGACACTTGGATGCAGATTGTTGCAAAGAGCGGATACCCCTTGCTTTCCATTGTTGTTCCGATTGCAGACGCAGGTTTTCCTTTTCCAGTTGAGTTCCAGGTTCTGATTGTCTATTAAGGGCCTCTCTCAAATTTTCCAGCCTGCTTTCAAGTGGATCCAAATCCTGTAGATCATGGATCAAGCCGTCAATCTGATTTTTCAAAGCCTGCGGATCAAGCATCTTCAAAATATCTTCACACTCCTTGATCGCGCTATCCGTCGATACCATCAATTTCTGACAGGAGAGCCTTTGCTGATTTCGGTAATCACTGGTATCCTTAAGAAACCTTAGCTCCTGCTCCCGTTGATGGACCCGGTCCAGGCGCTCCTGCAGGCCGCGAACAGCCTGTTGCGATTCCATTTCCCCAAAATCCGAATGAGTCACAAACGAAAGCGCCGCTTCCTGTTCGCGTAATCGGGCTTTCAATTCGAGACCGCGGGATTTAAGATAGGTAGTCAGGGCAGAGAGATTGCTCACCGGGGGTTCGCCTTCCCGCCATAAGGCAAATAAGTCAGTCAATAGTTTTTGAATTCTGTCTAAAAACTTATAATCCTGTTGCTCCAGACTAATGATTAAATCGCTGAAGACGGAGGTCGGGGAAAACTTGGTAGTCCCTTGCAAAAGATCGGCAGTGAATTCCATTCCATTCCGGTTTAAAATAGACGTGACCAGTCCCGGGCCGAACTGAGCCTCAGTGATTCGCGCCAATAAAAGGGTATACAACGCATCCCGGGACAATTCGCAGGTTTCCGGAGAATTAGAAAGTATCCAGGCTCTTTTTTTGGAATCGGTTAAATTGAGAAACTCTCCAGGATCGAAGCTTAAGGACAAAGCGCCAAAGGTATTCCGTATCCAGCGGCTTCCCTCCTCGAATTTTTTTGACAAGCCATCCACAATAATTGGCCGTTTGTCCCCTTGAGGGGCGCTTTTAACAAACCGCCTTTCAAATCGGTATTCCTTACCACCGATATCTGCCAGTAAGGCAATAGAAAACTCTTCCCGGGAGGTGAATTCCAGAATATCCTCAACCCGATATGCAGTTCCCGGCAAATCACCTATTAAAGCGAGCTTAAAAGACTCAAGCACAGCCGATTTTCCAACCCCATTCTTGTTTGCCGATGTGAATAAATCCAGACCAGTGAGTATTATCTTCTGGTCCAGATCTTTAAAACCTTTATTAATCAATTGTTTGATCATACAACTGCCTTTCCCTTCAGTTTATTGCCTAATACCTATATAATAACTGTTTATGAACAGCCAATTCATCCTGAATAAAGAAGCGCAAAACCAAACCAGATTGGTAAAATTTTCCCCAATTCAAATTTATTATGGGATAAATTTCCCATTTTGTCAATGGACTTCCGATAATATTTTGATTATTTTTGGCATACCATGAAAAATATCCAATTAATCAATGCTTTAGATCGGATCGCCTTCCTTCGGGATCAGGAGGATTTGACAGATTTTTGCTCGACTATTGGGCTCAAATACGAAACCGTAAAAAAGTGGAAACACCGAAAATCGCTCCCCGATAGCGAGTCCATGTTAAAGATCGCCCAGCATTTTCAGGTAGACTTTTTATGGCTTGTAACAGGAGAGTTTCCACCCTCCACATGGATAAAATCCTGGGTCCGCAGACTCAAATTATTTCGAAAAAGGAAGGGCTGGTCCTTAAAAGATTTCGCGCAACAACTCTCCATTGAAGAACGGGTTCTGAAACAATTCGAAAACGGCACCCTCGCCCTGTCTCAAGAATGCCTGCACAAAGCCGCCACCACATTGGGCATTCCCGTTTCTGATTTGTTCAATAATGGGGAGGCCCCGACAACTTCCATTCCCGAATTTAAAATCGTCGTGCCCCATAGCATCCACAAACCGGACACTTTACATAACCAGGATTATGTGTCGATACCGCTCACCGATTCCAACATTGCCGCTGGCGAACCCATCATTCAGGATGATTCGGTAAAAGACTATGTCCTGCTTCATGTACGTTCCGCAGGCAAACGCAATAACCTTGTAGCCAGCAGAGTGGACGGCGATTCCATGGAACCCATGCTCCACTCCGGCGACATCGTGGTTATCGACCGCGATGACAAACGTATTCAGAAAAACAAAATGTACGCAATCTTTCATGAGCAGGGACTCACCGCAAAATATGTGGAAATACAAAAAAAGCTCATGATTCTGCGTCCAATCAATCCCACCTCCCAAATTCAAATTCTTGACATGGAAGAACACCCGGACCCAGTAGTCGGACGCATCATTGGGGCCTGGAAAGAATTGTAAGGTGAAAAACCTTTTCTATTTTCAAATCCGGATTTATACTGACTTTCGAACAACCCAAACCATAATCATCTTTCAGGAAGCAATGAATATTCTTGTCGTTGACGACACTTCCATAAACTTGCAACTTGTAGCCCGATTATTGGAACGTCGCGGGCACACCGTTATCAAAGCCGAAAATGGGGCCGAAGCGGTGAACCAGTTTCAAAACCAGCGTTTTGATTTAATCCTCATGGACCTGCAAATGCCGGTTTTGGATGGCATCACTGCCTGCAAAGAAATCCGGGAACTGGAACAAGTCAACTCAATGCCTTCCAAATCAAAGCCCGCTTGCATTATCGCCATGAGCGCCAACGATGACGCCGAAGATAAGGAAGCTTGCTTTCAAGCGGGTATGAATGGGTTCCTCTCCAAACCCTTGGACATGTCGTCTGTTTTTTCCACCATTGAATCATTTTTCCCTGCATCCGGTTAACCTGAAGGCGAATACCGAATCCGGATTATTAAAGCTGACAGTCGTATTCGAAATAAGACCCCGCATCAGCAAGCAGGGTCGATGCATCCCCAGCCGACAAGCCTGCCGACCCGGCAAGCACCCTGATGAATGCAAAGCGCGTATTCGCGCCCCACAATTCCAGAGGCCCCGAGGTTTCAGTCGACCAGGTGGTGTTGGTGATTTTAAAGTTGCCATTGAAATTCAAACTTGGGACACAAGCCATTTCCGTTGAGAAGAAATGAAAAAACCTCACATCCCCGGCACCAACGGCCTGACCCACTAAAAAGAATTGTTTCAGTTCGAAATCAATTCGCCAGAAAAAACGTTCGATCAAGGTTTTTTCCAGGGCATAGGGCCGTTGCTCCCTGGCTGTCGCAACGGAGCCGGCTTCCAATTGCACCCCTGCAATGTCGACGGTGAAGGTGGCATTGTCTGGAAATTCAAAATCAATTTCCAGATAACTTTTGGGACCAGTAGTTTTTCCCGTTATTCCCGGCGGGGTTACTGTGTGCGTGTAGCGTTGCCAGGAAGTGCTCAAATTATGCGTCTTATGACTGCCATCCACAGTCCCTGATCCGCCGGTCCCAAAATACTGATCCAGAGCGGTATCTATTGAGAAAGAGGCATTTGCCTTGGCGTAGAAACTGATGGTACAGGTTTGTCCTGCACAGACACGCACATTTTCCACTCGATGAAGAAGTTTTGGATGGGAGCCCACATTGGTTCCAACGGTTTGGTCGTGGCGGTAGAAAAACTCCGGCTCTCCGGGAACATCGGTTTGACCCAGAGTGAACGTTTGTTTTGAAATCGTCGATTGTCCGGCGCTGGATCCGGCATGCACCGTAGCCCACACATCGGGCCCTTTGTATTGCACATCATTGGTGGTATCCGTATGAGAATCGCCTTTATGCCAAAACCGGAAATTCCCATTGAGAGCAAAATTTTTCCAACCGCGCACGGCTTCCGTTCCCGCCAGGGAAAGGGCTTCCGTAGCGTCCACAGTAGTTCCCGTCACCAGATTCGGCGACGTTTGCCCAACAGGACCAATAAAGTCGGAAGTCGCTTCAACCGTACTTCCTTTATAACTGATAGCAAACGCGTGTTGTGGTAACAGACACGTTGGAATCAAAACCATCCAAATTATCAAAAGTTTCAATTTCATTTTGTATCTCCAAAATCCAATTCAGGAATAGGTAAACGGAGTAATGGATAAGAATTGTTAAAAGCGTTTTACCCAAAACTCCTGTTAACGACATGAGAGAGTAAACTCAAAAACCCATCGATGCCTCTTCCAGGCGTCCCCTGCTAGTAGGGTCCAAAGAGGATGGGGTTCGCGCTGGTTCCGGAGCTTGGAGGAGTCAGCGTTTCGCGCCACCGACACCCCGACTTCAACCCGATGCGTGTCCCGGCTGGGAACGATCCTCCATTTACCGGGGCCAGTGATTTCCAGGCCTGCTCCGGACTCGTACCCGAATTGCCGTCGTCGCCATTTTTGTTGTCTACATAAAAATCGTAATAGGGCCTGCCCACCCAGCCTTGCGGTTTAGCCATGACGTCCTCCCTTTCTATCAAACATTGATAGAATCGCTGGCCGAGATGATCGCCGTCAGGTTTTGAGGTCCGGCGATTCCCGTGTATTGAATGTTGTAACTCGCCCCTTCAGGCACCAGCAAATCGAACATATACACAGCACCTGCCGTCAGGGTTTGCCCGGCGTTCAACGACATTTCCACAGTTTGACCATCCATCTTGTATTTCACGACCACCACAGCCGGACTGTCCAGAACCATCATGAGGGTGTGTTTTTCAGGATCCGTGGTTCCAAAATTTCCCAGGTGAGGTCCCAGGGTTTTCCCCACATCCGCGCCGAACCAGTTTGTATCCACAGCCAGACTGGTATCGATCACCTTGTTCACAAAACGTCTGATACTCATAGCATCTCCTTATTGCTTGAAAGATTACGGAATCGGTGATACGTGATAATGAATCACAATCGACACTTCCGATCCTGCCTCCGTAGAACCCACGGACTTGATTTTCAACCCCAGTTCCTGCAGGCTCGTGTAGGACAGGCCGGAAATGGCCGTGTACTGCTTTTGCGAACCATCCTCAAGAGTCGCCACTTTCGTTTGCTCGGTAGCGTTTAGCAGAAAATCGACAGTGAGGTCGGCACCGGCAGGGGCAACACGAGCGAACAGGGTCACGCCCGAAATGTCGACATCCTCATCGAACTTGAACCCGTCCAGCACCACCGCTTCATCCTCGGCCACGCCGGAGACCTGTACATTGAAATAGCTCGCCGACACGGCATCCATCTTGTCCTTGAAGCTGTCCTCGGCGCCCTTCCAGTCGGTGTCTCCGGAATCCTGTTTTTCTATATTCAAACGCGTTGTTTGAGTCGGCATCGTTCACCTCCTCAGGACGCACGTTGGTAGGTATGCTCGACCGTGAACTCCAAGGTGTCATTCACCCCTTTATTCTTGGCCGAAAACACGATCCTGCTCAGCATGGTTCCTCCGGCCGCGGCATTGAAGATTCCCAGTTCGGTGATGTCTCCGGACCCCTCACTGGCGCCGAAACTGGTCACGTAGGTGACCTTGCTACCCGTTCTTGTTTTGGACGTGAAGGCCTTGCGAAAGTCCTCCGATTCCAAAGTCGTGTTGGCGGCCGCTTCGACGGTGGTGCCGGTGCCTATGGCCATATGGCTCATCACCGGTTGTACCTGCGCGGACATTTGATCGGCAATGTGGTCCAGTCCCGGATCAACGATCATGGTTTTTCTCCTTCCTGTTCAGGGGATACACGGTTTTGATGCCGCGCACTCCCGGATGTTTATAAGTTAAAATTTCTTCGCGCTCCCTGACACTTCCATCGGGAGCACGCAAAACGATGATGATTTTTTCTTGTGTCAAAGGTCCCCGGCGGGGTTGGGTTGTTGGGTTCATACAAGTGCCTGCCTTCCTCCGTATGCGGACGCCCCATAAGACTGCAAGCCGTAACCGCTCGTTAATTCATTGCCTGTATAGGCAAACTCATAAATGGATGTCAATTCCTCATAAATCAGTCGGAAATCCATTGTTTCTGCCGCTTCCGGGACCTCTCTCAGCCAGAACCGAAAAACAGGATTGTGTAACGTTTCCTTGCCTCCATAGCCGGAAACGGCGTAGGGTTGAATTCCATAGCCTCCGCTCTGCCCCGGAACCAGGCTCAATTCCCTGGCGCTTACAGAATGGCCGACCTGTTGTTGCATCAGGGATCGCTCCGATTCCTGTCCTTCAATCACCTCAGCGGTAAAGGGGCTCAGTAACAAGTCCAGCGCTTCCACAACATGGGTGGTTTCAGAGGATTGCCACTCGAACACAAAGTGCATGGTCTCGGTGACGTCCGCATCTTCCGAAGACAGGGAAACCAGGACGAATAAGAGAACATCAGAAATTTCTACCGGACCTTCCATCAGTGATTTGCGAATTACAATCTGCGGATACAATCGCAAGCGTAGACGCAGGGCATCCATCTCCCCTTCAGTCCCTGATCCCAAAACCCGTTCGACATCCAAAACGCGGGCAAGACTCGCGGACAAATTATCAAGAGGAGCCGTGATAGCAATATTGTCTCCGCACTCCAGTTCCACCTGATCCAGAAACACTTCCACCTCCAGATGGGCCATAGGAAAGGCTCGCTCTTTCAGGTAAAAGCCGGCAAGGTTGCGGGCCATATCTTCATTACGCACCCATCGGAATTGGAATAATGCCGGATTTTCCCGCGGGCCAAAGACGTCCTGACTGGTGAGATCGGAATCTGAGCACAAGCCCAGGAATCCATCGATGGCGGCATCGTACCGGTAAAGTAAGTCGACATGATTGACGATGTCTTTCCAGGAAGAACGCTGAACGGAAACCCGGCTTCGACCGGTTTGGGGATCACGTCGAATGTTTGAGAGATCAATGGTCTTGTCCGGGACCACGCCCTCCGAATCATTCAAGGGCAAAAACCGCAGACGCACTCTTCCGATAGCGTCCCAGGACAACGCGGCACGGCTTTCACGTCCCCATTCCTGCCACAGGCTTTTGAGAGTGCGTTTTTCGAGGATTGTTCCCCCGAATTTGAATCCGCCTGACACCGCATTAGAGAAGGCAGTCCCGGCCGATGCGAAAGAAGCTGTGTCTATGGCCGTTGGGGGCAGGTTAAGTAAAACCGCCAGGCTCCAGTGGAACACATGGTCCGGACGTTCAATGAGTGCGTCGGGAGTGCCCGTTATGGTTCCCAGCGAATCGTCTTTGACACCTTGGATGTCTGCTGTGATTTCATCGGTGTATTGGTAACGCGGGACAGCAAATTCCACTTCGAAGAAAACGTGATTGATATAGCTCGAACGGCCATCGACACTTCCGGCATACTCCACTTCCACGACCTGATTCTGAAACCAGTCCCAGCCCGAAACGTGAGGGGTCACGTCGAAGTACTCGATCACGGCGCGACTCGACTTTTCCAGGGTGCCTGTGTTCAGGTTGTGGTTGCCCTGATAGGAGTTGATCTGTCCCGAACGTGCCAGATTGCGTTGGGTTCCTACTGGAATGGTGTTCACACCACCTGATTTGTTCATTGGCCGATTGACATCATTCAATTCGGACACTTCACCCGTTTTCTGTGTCGATGTTCCGGTAAACTCGGCGGTGCCGGTTGTTTGGGCTTCAAAGATCAAACGCCGGGTGCAGGATTTTACGGTGATCGATCCTGCGGAAAGCCCTCCTGCACGTCTGATTGTCGCCGAGGTACCCTGATTGTCCTCAACCGTCACCTGATTGATAAACTCTCTCACCCGGCCGCGCGTGTGAATCTTGTAAATATCTTCTCCTTCCAGAGTGATCGAACCCAGTCCGCTGGATAAATCCACATCGAACTGGATGATGTATTCCGCCCGCAAAGCGGTCCCGGTGAAAGAAGGAAAAATCAGTGTCAAGGGCCGGTCCAGATTGACACTGCGTTCGGCATCGACGCCGCTGGATGCTTTTTGAATTTCCGACACTTCCCCGTCACTGGTGATTTGATGAACGTGGTCCTGGTCGATCAGTGGGAAATCCAGATCTTCGGTGTGAGGATGGTCGATATCGGTATCGCCCTCAATGGTGTCGCCGGTTTCGTGTTCGATATCGATCAGGCCACCGATGGTTTCCAGATGATTGTGTTCGATGTCCACGGTACCGCCCACATTGATTGCATCATCGGCATTGGGCCGGGACAATTCACCCAACACGCCAACAGCCGGAAGCGACACCACCAGGGTATCGTTGGGCAGTTTCTCTTCTTCATAATGTTCTACCGCCAGAAACACCCGGAAAATTTCGCCGCGATCCGCCAGATCATTGGTCTGCACCAATTGCAGTTTGGGGTTGTTCTGGTTGATGGTGGCGTGACTGGTCACCGCTTCCGGATCGAATGCCGCCGAGGCATTGATTGCGGTGTTTTGGCCCCCTACGGCATCAAACTGCATTTCCAGGAAACGTGAGTCATTGGACACCACTTTTTTCGGACGATTGTTGAAAGTCACTTCGCCGCTGGCAATATCCACTGTGTATTCATTGGAGTCGGCGGGATCTCCTGCGATGCGGACATTGGAGATGTTTGCTATGGGGTAAGCCGGATCGCAAAACACGTAGCGATGATCGCTTATCTTTTGCAATACCCGTTCACCGTTATAGTGGGTGCGCGCCAATCCATCCGGACCTTCGCCAAGGGTCTGGCATCCCGTGAAACTTGTGGAGGTTTTTCCGGTATAAGATATGAAGTTGTTATCGATGCTCAATTGTCCCGCTGAGGGAAAGCCATCGGTCGATAGAACCTTCAATACAGTATCGCCCGGAATGGCCACTGACGCGATCTCCGTTTCTTCAGCGATTCGCACGGGAAGGCCGGGGCAATTTTCCACTTCACCCAATACGACAGGCAATGTTTTGCCCAAAGTGACGTTAGGAGCATTTGGGTAGTCAATCGTATTGACAAGGCGTCCGATCACCGTTTCGCCAAGAGCACCAGACAGAGGGGACAACGTAATTTGGCAGGACGCCTCATCGTAATCCACCGCTTCCACCGGGGCGCCTACAAAAACCGCCGCCAGATCCGCTTCAACCAATCCCACTCCTTCAAACCATTGGTACAAAGTAAAAGTTGCCGCTTCCGGCGGATAATCATTGAACAGGTCACTGAAACTTTGCTCCTGCACCCCTCCCAAATCCGCGTCCCCATTGAGAACGCTCAGGGTCCAACGAACCGGGGTTCCGCTTTGCGACGCAAACCGGTTTCCCACCAAAGCCAGGTTTCCCCAGGAATCGATCAAATTCAGCCAGTCCTGTCCCGCCGCAGTGATTGCGCGGTCGGAAAGGCGCAGGGTCTTGGCTGGCAGACCTCGGATTTCAGGCCATTCGACTTTTAGCAGGTTTACCGGTTCCTGCTCTGTTTGATTTTTGGCCTGCTGAAATGCTGTCGTGAAATCAGTTCTCATAAATTGAACATTTCAAATTAGATAAAAAAATATTATGGAACCCGAGTTATGGAAAAACTCAAAACCGTTTCGGCGCCTCATGAAACAATTCCATTTTGTCCTGCACCGGGATTTGAGGTTCCCTGGTTTTCAGGCGAATGATTTCCAGCAGACGCGCCCGGCATATACTGTTTAACTGTTGGCTCCAATCGGGTAGTTGCCGCAATTCCTGATAGAACGTGGCTTTCAAGGCAACCACGTGCTTGAACAACACGGTGCAATCGGGATGCAATACATTCACCGGAATGAACACGGTTTCCCGATGGCTGTAAATTTCGTCGCCGCATAAGCTGAAACTGAGGTCCTGCGGTTTGATTTGTTCCCAGTCGATCATGGTTCTCCTCCGTTTAATGGACTCTTTGACTGATTCTGGATGTGATTTTTAAAAACCTCTCAGGCATTCTCTTTTAACAATTCAATACTGCCGGACCAGCGATCGAGAATGACCAATTGAAAATCAAAACCATTCAACCAGCGGACGGTGTGCAGGTTCTGGTCGCGATCCAGGTACTCGAAAGTATTGGCCGCTTTTTTAACAGTATTGAACAGGGTCAGGGCATTGTTGCGATCCGCCTGGGAAATGCGGTCAAAGGTTAGTATGAACCGCTCTGCGCGCTGTCCCTTGTCCTGGACGTAAATGCGTCCGGAAGCTGTTTCGGCGATCAGTTGCCCTGGGTAATCCACGGGCTCCTGCGCCGGATATTCGGGTTGTTTTAGCGGGATCCATTGCACCGAGGGTGCCGCGACTGTCGGAAAATAAAACTCTACTCCCATAAGGCGAATTCCTTTTAATTCAAAAGTTGGTCCCGAATATTTTCTTCCTACAATCCGGGATAAGAAGGGATATTGTTGTGGATTTCGACAATGACCGAGCCATAACCGGGATCTTCCAATATCCCGAGATTCGCTTCCACCCGAATAATTTGCCCGTTCAGGCCTATAACTGTTTCCCTATAGATGGTTTTGGGAAAGTATATTTTTATTTGGTAACGAGGTGTTCCAGTGCTTCCGGGAAGGGGGGAACCGACTGCTGTCAACAATAACGGATTGACCGCCCCGCTCAGAAAACGGTCTTCATGACTGGTATCGATCCGGTTAAACAAAATTTTCAATTCCGTATTCCATCGGTCACCACGTTCGACCCGGCTGACCGTTCCGCTGGTATCGCCCATTTCATAGATGGTGCGTGACTCGTTACTCAGGGTGAAATCAAATCCGGCCAGAGTATCCCGCAAAATTAAAGGCGAGCCGCTTAAAACCAAATCACCAAAATTCACGCTACCTGTCAGGGTTCCACCCAGTTGCAGATCCACATCAGCAAACCTCAACGGGGATTCAGAAACTCCCGGTGGGGAGGCTATGGCGCTGGGAGACTCCGTGCCCCTGCCGCCAAAATGAGCCTCCATTTGCAAGGTTTCTCCCGCGCATCCGGTAACTTTGAGTGATTTTCCGAATATGCCAGGAAACTTCTTTGCATTCGCGCCATCGGATTCCACAAGAGTTACTGATGGAAGCTCATGGGTCTCCATCTTGTGTTCTATGTAGTGGCGATACCAATTGGGGTCGTTGACCGGATCGGGTTGCTGGCTCACTACTTTTCCCAACACCAATGCTCCAAACAACGCCACATTATGCGTATCGGCGAAGTGACGATGGTGTCCATCGACTTGCCAGTGCAATACTTCTTCCGATGCCGCTCCCGACAAACCGGAGATCGTTGATCGGTCGGAACTGGTTTCAGCTCCAGATACTGTTGTCAGAGGACCCTGAAAATCCAGAGCAGTATCGACGGTTTGAGGAGAGCCGTAGGAAGGTTCTTTACTCAGGGAAAATCCGCGCCAGCTCTTGGCGATTCGTTTAATGGTCATGGTTGATATTTGATCCGATAAATTGGGTGACTGAATTCATAACTAGTCGTGAATAGAAATGACCTGCTCGATCTGAAACCTGATGGTGGACACCAGACAAAACAGCTCGCCGTTCTTGGTTGTTCGGTCGGCAGTGCCTAATCCATCGACAAAAGCCCCGATTCCAAGGTCCTTGCCAGCGGTTTTTTGATTTTCCAGGACCCGTTCTATATTGCCTACAAACTGGTGCTGAACAGCCATGCCTGTCTGGGCCTCCCGATGAAAAGTCACTGCAACCACTTCTACGTTGACTTGTTCCAGCAATCGGGACGCAGAAATGGCATGTCCCTTGCGGGAAGCAGGATTTGGAATGACGGCGATAGCAGGAGCTTCCTCGGGACCAAAGTATTGACTCTCTTCAGATTCCCTCAGGGAATATCCCCGCGAATAGGTTTCGACGGTTTTGACATTGGCCGGATCGGCGATCCAACTGTCCGCCAGCAAGGTATTGCGGACGGCGTTTCCCACAACGGAGTAATCGCTCATACCATCGCTCCCTGTGCCGGATGCACGACGAAGGCATGCCACAAATCGCAAACGATAGGCGGCAGGATTTGTTGATGCATCGCCAGCAAATCCCCTCCGGAATCTTTTTCAAACAATCGGGCTTTACTGGCATAGGCCAGTTTGATCCAAAGGAGCATGCCTTGCCTGACCGGTTCCGGAACGTCGCTTGCCAAACCGTAGCCTGCAGTGAATTCGATTTCGATGGATTGTACGGGACGCAAATCGACGGGCCAGGTTTCACTCTCGTTCAAGGCGATGCGGCCGGGAACAGAAATATTATCCACCAGGTATCGGGCTGGGTTGAATTCCGTAGCCGTATTTGTCGCATCATATGTTTTGAGGAAAGCCACCGACTGCAAAGGCGGTTTGGGGATCGAAATCCATTGCGCGTTACTCTCCCACCCCTTCCTTGAAGCTTTTTCTTTGGGAAACCGGTCCAGCCAAAGCGTCCAGGTTTGAGTGATCCAAACCCGCCGTGTGAAAGCTTCGGCCCGTTCGCGCGAGGCTGTGATCAAAGCCGTGAGCAAGGCATCATCCTGGGTGTCCTGGATGCGCAGATAGTCTTTCACTTCTGAAAGTGTCAGAGGCTCGCTGGCCGGTGCGGTTTTTAAATTCAGGGACATAAATGTATACCTTAAATAGGTGGAGCCGGGATGAAAGCATCCCGGCTGATTCCATTGCAGAGCGTCAGGCCACCGGTGCAGAGGCCGGCAACCCACGGATCACTTCTGCCGCGTAGATACCACCGGTCACTCCGGGGGTAACGGTGACAAAAGCTTTCACATAACGTTTTCCTCCTTTGTAGCCGACACGCTGGAGAGTATCGGTAGCCAGGTTGGACAGGGTGCCCTCCTGATCGTCTGCAGGGACATCGGTGTAAGTGACATCGTCATCCGATTCCTGGATTTTGGGTGCGTGCGTTCCATCGGTAATGGTTCCCGGATGGAAGGCTATCACTGCGGCCATGAATCCTTTCAGGTCCACGCCTGTACCATCGGCGTCTGCGTTGTACGTTGCCGGTGCTATGGACGGAGCCAAGTCGATATTGTTTTTTAGATCTCGCATATTTATTTACTCCGGTTGATAAGAGTTCAACATTATTTATGAGGGGAAGAATATGGGATTGGACTTTGGACTTATTATTCCCCCTGGATCTCCCTAAAAATATTTATATGGAAATGCCGCGTTGCCTAGGCGGACATTTTTTGGAGGACCATGGCTTCGAAATTGGAAACATCGCCTCCGGTACGTTTGGTGGTATAGAACAAAACGAAAGGTTTGGCGCTGTAAGGGTCTCGCAAGACACGGAACCCGGCGCGATCCACAATCGTGTAAGCCTGTTTGAAATTGCCAAACGCGATCGACAGAGAATCGTTCGCCACCGCAGGCATGTCTTCCATTCGGCCGATGGGGTGACCCAGGAGTGTTTGGGGTTCGCCCAGGGCAAGGCCCGGTTCCCAGAGGTACTGGTTGTTGGAATCTTTCAACTTCGAGATTTCTTCCAGAGTCGATCGCTTCATCAACCATACCGCATTGTTGAGGTAGGGACTTTTTAGGCGATAGAACAAGGTGCGCAATCCGTCGGCTGTCACCGCACCTGCAGAACCCGAAGGCACTTGTTCGATTTCGCCAGGGTTTCCAGTTCCGTCTGGGTAAGTTAGAATTCCGCGCGGTTGGCCAACGCCGTCTCCTTTGATGAAGGAATCATTTTCCAGACGCGAAATTTTTTCTGCAATTTTCCCTGCGAGCCATTCCTCCACATTGACCCGCGCGTCGTCCAGAAGCGTCTGGGTTGCTTTCGGCATGGCATACAGTTCGTGCACCGGAATGCGCCGGACGCCGATGTTAGGTGTGGCCGTATCCACAGGAGAAACCCGCTCGCGGGTCCATCCCGCATCGGCTTCATTGACATCTTCCGGAATTTCCAAAGCGTCGGTAGAGATCGTTTCGATCATCGCCACGTCGCGCATGGGTGACGTTTCGTTGATTTTTCGAATGACCGTGTTGGATGTTTCTGAATGCACCCAATACCCACCTTGCGGGTCGCCGTCCACAGACAGCAATTTGCATTCGCTGAAATCGCCGGTGCGCAGGTATTTGCCAAGCGCTTTCTGTTTTTCATCAGTTGCCGGGTTGTTGGCATCTCCGGAGTTTTGAAAAGCAGGTCGTTGCAAACGCGTTTCCACGTATTCGAGCCGCTCTTTCATTTCCGTAAGACGCTGAACCTCGGCGCTCAAGCGGTCGACCTGCTGTTCCAGCAGGGGATCGGCACTGCCCTTCGCCTGGATTTCTTTCCAGCGCTGGTCATTTTTTTGTTTGAGTTCCTGGACCGCGTGGCCCAGCGACTCAACGGTGTCTTTGACTTCTGCAATTTCCATGGTTCCTCCTTGGGAAAGGGATAGGTAAGTTCAGGAATGGATCGTATCGATAACCTGTTTCATTGATTGAACCACCGGTTCCAGAGCGGCCTCTTCGGGACAATTAAAATTGGGGTCGAGCAGGTGTTGAATAAAATGGCGGGCCTTGCGTGTGCGCTCGGCATCGAGGCCCATTTCCTTGCGCAAGAACTGGGACACCCATTCATCACGGCCACGTACCGTAGTCACGCCCGCTTCCGGGTTCATTGGAAACACCACGATGCTGTATTCGAACAGTTTCAATTCTTTCAAATTGCGCACACCAGCGGCTTTGCCTGGCGATTCGGCACGTACCGTCTGGAATCCTATTGACAAACCCGTTCGGGCACCTACACGGGAGGCCATTTGCATCAGGCTGTGCCGTTCGCGGGCAAGCTGGACATTGAGATCGAGTTGACCTCGTACCCACAATCCGTGTTTATCCTCACGTGCTTCCAGGTTCCAGCCGATCTGGCGGGTAGAGTCGTGGTGGTCGAGAATCGGCACCTTGCCGCCATTGTTTTCCTTCAAGGTTTTTTTAAAGGCACCCGGCAGGATGACATCATGGGCATGGTCCACGTTTCCGAACGTCGAAGCATAACCACGGAATTCCCCAGTGGCTTCCACATCGCGGATCTTGAAAGGGAATGACTTAAATTCTTTATTCATTATCACCTCGTGTATCGGGCGGAATCAGCGCGTCTCCTCCAGGCACCGGGCCGTATCCCACCAATTGGCGTTTTTCATTGAGCGTCAAGAAATGGCTTTCGCGCGCACGCCTCCAGACCAGTTCGCGGTCTTCAGACAAGGCTTCCACACGGTCGGTGTCCAGATCCAGCAAGAGGTCGCGTCCAAACCGTGGCGTCAACCAGTTGTTGAATCCGTCGCGCAAGCGTTTGAGGGCCGGTAGGACGACTTCTGTGTACAGCGCTTTGCGCGCTTCTTTACGGTTTTGAAACGTGGCGGTTTGAAGTCCGATGAGTTCCGGCGGGACGTTATAGATTTGCGCGATTTGCATGGCGCTGAGTTTGAGTCCTTCCACCCAATCCATGTCCTTTGGAGAAACGGATAATTCTTTCCAGTCTAGGTCGCCTTCCAGAAGGAGGGGCTTGCGGGCATTGAGAGCGCCCTGATAGTTGTCTCGCATCTCCTGTTCCAGTCGGTGGAACTGGTCGTCGGTGAGACGTTGTTTAGAAATCAGCGCCCCGGAAGGAACTGCGGCGTTTTGCAAAAGAGCGGCGTTCCATTGGTCCCCGACGTTCATTTTGTCGATAGCGAGAGCGGCAACCTGCACCGGCGAGAGACCGTACCAGTCGTCGAGCGGATTGAACAGTTTGAGGTGAAAGATGCGGTCTTTGCTGAAACGCACCGTTTCGCCTGCGGCCTGATACTCATAGCCGCCGATGAGATGTACCGGATCGGGCAGGATGGTCATTCGGTCGGGGCGCAGTGGATAGAGTTCGCGCGGTTGCGCCGAAACTCCAGCATCCCCTTCGCCGGGTCCGACCGCTTCGATATACAGGTTGCCGGACAAGTACAAATAGGCCAGGGAAGATTCCACGAATTCGAATCGACCCTGAATCGGGTTGGGCCGTTCGATGAGTTTGAGGAGGGCGTGGTCGCGGAGCTCTTCGCGCTGGCCGTCGGCTCGTTTTCGAAACAGAGTCCAGGGCACGGAAGCCGAAGCTTCGGCCAATTCGCGAATGCACGCATAGAGGACGCTGTTTTGAGTGTAGCCCTCACGGGCCATTTTTTCGTAGTTGCGCGTCCCCGTCCATCCCTGATTGAGAGGGAGATAGAGGCTCATCGTCCGAACGGTTGCGCTTACTTTTTGAAACCAGTTGAAAAGCGGCATGGGGTTTCCCCGGATAGTGTGGTCAAGGAAGCAAAGGCAAGTCATCGCCTGCCCCGCTACCAAAGGGAAACCGCTCAGGTAGGAGAATAGCTAACGCTTTATTTTATTGAGGGTTATGGATGAGAAAATTGAAGGTTAAGTAATCAATCCATTCCGAATTGGAAGCGAAATCTTCTGAGGTTGGAATCAAAAAAATTGAAAAGAAGATCAAACAATTTATGTGAAGAATTATTAAAACGGAGGATGAAGACTTGATCAGTGCTTATGAATCTGAGGTTAGAATTTTGCAGGGACAGAAGATTGCATTGAGGGAAAAAGTGCAAAATTTCGGTCAGCCTTTGGGCACCTTCGATGAAACTTATCGAACCGCCCTGGAGTTTATCGCAAACCCTTATAACCTATGGATTTCAGACTTGTTTGAGGACAAAAGAAAGGTGTTAAAACTGGTATTTGAAGAGCGTCTGCGCTACACGCGAAATGTTGGACTTCGAACCCCCGCATTGTCGCTCCCCTTCTGCCTCATCGGGCAATTGAAGGGGAGCGATTATGATTTGGTGGAGCTGAGGGGGATCGAACCCCTGACCTCTTGAATGCCATTCAAGCGCGCTCCCAGCTGCGCCACAGCCCCTTGTTTTTATTATATAAACTTTCCAGTTTTCAGGGAAGGTTATATTACTCTATTTATTTTTGCTGTCAATCCTTTCTTAATCCTGTAGTAGGCCTACTACAGGTTCCTGGGGCTTCCAACCTCCACTTTTTTACTTTTTATACGATTTAAAAATCCGGTGCCAAGCCTTATATTATGTTCTATAAGATTAAGTTTTTGTTACCCCAACTAAAGGAGGCCCATCATGTTGACTTGTAATATTGGAAAAAAAGAACGTGGTTTGAGAGTTGTTCTTGGAATCGCTTTAATCGTCGGAGCGTTTGTTGTTTCTGGCTCCGCAGGAATCGCTATGGGTGTTATCGGTTTAATTCCTCTTCTTTCCGGAGTTTCCGGAAATTGTCCGGCCTATACCCTTTTTCATATAGACAGATGTCATCCTAAAGGTCATCATTAATAGGTTCGGGACATTAAAAACTGAGGAGGAATTCATGCTATCTAAATCAAAAATGAGAGAGCCCAAAACTTTTTGGGCTCTCGCGACTGTTTTCAGCTTTTTGTTGATCACTTCCAACGCATTGGCCGCCGACTTGAGTAAAGGTGAGAGCATTGTGAAAAACCAGTGTAGTGCCTGCCATAAATTTGAGGGCTCTCCCGAATCCAAATTCAATTTAAAGGGCCCCGATCTGATGTGGGGCGGGAATAAATACCAGCGTCCCTGGTTGTTACGCTGGTTGCAGGGGAAGGAAGAGCTTCTTTATCCAAATGGCTACCGCTGGGATAGCCCGTCCAAAGGATTCAAACACCCGGCGCTTTCAAAAGTTGATTCAATTGCGGTGGCGGATTATTTTGAGGCGAAACTTTTGGACTCCAGAGTCAAGAAGAACGCTATCGATCTTTCCGAATTCACCGAGCGGGAATCGCAATTTGGTGCGGAAATTTATAAACAGTTTTCATGCCTCGGATGTCATCAGATCAAAGAAGATGGAAAAACCATTGGGGGTCCTATTAGCGCCAATTTATTCGATTCTGGCAATCGTTATAACGTCGATTGGGTCTATCGCTTTGCGCTCAACCCGCAGGATTTCACTCCACACAGTGGTGAATACCTGGCGGACCTCAGTGGTTTGGGCGTGCGCTATCTGGTGGGGTATCTCATGACTCTTGGAGTCGATGATTATAAGTATTATGAACCCTGGAAGAGCGATGCTTTTAAAAAGTCCGATGCCAAAAACGGCGCCAAGGTTTACAAAACCTATTGTACGCAATGTCACGGTATGGAAGGCAAAGGCGATGGACCGGGGGCTCAGGGCCTGGATCCAAAACCTGCGGTGCATGCGGAAATGGCCTTGAGCGACATGCCGGAAGATTATCTTTACAATTTACTTTTTTATGGCGGTAAAAGTGTTGGCAAATCCCCAAATATGCCAGACTGGGGTTTGACCATTCCGACTCAGGACTTTGCTGATTTGATCGCTTTCTTAAGAAGCAATTTCAAGGGTGAGGAAGCTCCAAAAGCTGAAGCGGTGACAAAGGTTGCCAGCAAAGGATCGGGTACATGTCCACAGCCGCGAAAAACAAAATCGGCGCCGGTGAGTTTTCAATCAAAGAAAAATCCTTTGTCCGACTCTGATTCGCACATTGCGGCAGGCAAAGCGTTATTCATGAAAAAAGCCAAACCGCTAGCTTGCATGAATTGCCATGGGAAAAATGCAGATGGTACCGGACCTCTTGGAAAAGCTCTTAAACCGAAACCGAGAAATTTCACCTGCGCTCCCATGATGAAGGACATTTCCGATGGTCAGATGTTCTGGATCATTAAAAACGGATCTGCAGGAACGGGAATGATGGCTTTCAAAACTTTAAAGGATAAGGAAATCTGGCAGTTGATTAAATATATCCGGAACCAGTCAAATTGATTTGATTCCTGTATAGCATCGATTTAGTGGGCCGGGATTCCATTCCCTGATTTTCGAATCAGGGGATGCGGGTCCCGGTTCTTTTTTTGTCCGAATATATATTGAAGGAATTTTTGATACAATACCTCTATGTCTTCACTAGAAAAAACCGTTTTAATCGTTATTCCTAAAAGCCAGTTCTGCGAGCAAGAGTTGTTTGGGGTGCTGGAGGTTTTTAAAAGCGCCGCGGTCAGAACCATCGTCCTTTCCAGGTCCGGGCAGGAAGCCAGAGGAATGGACAAGAATCGCTTTCAGCCCGACGGCATGCTGGTGGATTGGGATAAGCAGGAGGGTGTGCCCAAATGGTACCCCGCCATCGTTTTAATAGGAGGTAAAGGGGCCCGTAAATCGCTTTGGGACGATCCCATTCTTCCGCAAATTTTAACAGACCACTTTCGTGCCGGAAAGGTGATAGGCGCTTTAGGCTCATCCATTGTCGTGTTGGCCAAAGCGGGCCTTTTGAATGGGGATGCCGCACGTCCCGAAGATGATGCGGCGTGTGAGGCCTTGCAAGCTTTAAACGTTTCATTTTCAGACCATCCTGTTGAAGCTTTTGAAACATTTGTGACGGGAGCGGGTGGTCAGGTTTCTCAAGAGTTTGCCCGGAAAGTTGTCAATTTGTTACTATAAACTATGGCCCCGCGAACTAAGGTAACCACAAAACTCATCACATGAACACATACCTTCTCCAAATAAAACATTGGGTGACAACGTACCCCTGGTTTACTCTGATTCTCATGACAGGAGTCTTTATCCTGTTAAAGAAATTATTCTCAAAAAGCCAACCGCCACCTCTGGTGACAAACGCGTTCAAAGGATTGGGAAACGAATATAAAATTTTCAACGACATTTGCCTGAAGGGGGAACGCGGAATGAATGAAATCGATACCGTCATTACCTCTCCCTACGGAGTTTTTGTGGTCAGCCAGATTGAAGTGGCGGGGAAAATCGAAGGCAATGTCAATGATCGCGAATGGACTTTGAAATCCGGCGAGACAATTTACAATCCGCTATGGAGAATCCGTTCTCACACCAATGCATTGGAAGCATACCTGGGGCCTTTTCCGTATGGCTCCTTCGTCCTTACCGGAAACGCCAACATTCAAGGCGATGCCAAATGGAAAGTAATATCAAACCGTGAATTTATCAAAAAGATTCGCGAGCATTCTGAGGTTAAATTGAATGACAAACAATTGGAATACATCGAATCGAGTTTAAAGGAAAGGCAGGGGAAGGGCAGAGAAAATTTTGTTTGAGGCCTAGACGGTGATATCGATGATGTTGCCCGTGTTACCGGAAGAAACTGAAGAAGCGGTTTCAATCAAATTCAGAATTGCTTCGCCTTCCTGTTTTTGAATATCCAGAGCCGTCTTCGCCGCTGATGTGGTCACTTGATTGGCCACCGCCAAATTACTGGCTGTGGTGGCGGCGCTTGCTATGCTGTCTACCATGGCTTACTCCAGATAAAATCTTGCTTATAAGGGGTATCGGCAAAAACTCAGGTAGACTTTAATTGTTTTTTTAAGATTATTACAAAATTTTTTAGCTGTTTATGACACGGAAATATATTTTTACAAATTCCTTCGATCTAAAAACATGGGTCCACAATACCCCCTTCGCCATCAACTCGGGGGATAGATCCCGGGGGTGTGGATTTTGCGGTTTCGAACAAGCATTTTGATGAAGTTGCGGGGTCTTCCATGATGGGTCCCCCCATTCCGGGCAAGCCTATATAACCCCATGAATTTAGCGAAATGACCGGTCCTTCTCCGTTGGTCCCCAAAGGTTGAATCCAAGGACCTCCGGACGATCCGCCTGTAAGATCGCAACTCGGCAACCACCACGTAACGTCTTCCGTTGTCATGTCTTCGGCGCAATACATAAAATTGGGGTCCACACTGAACGAATAGCCGAAGGCGTGTGTGAAATCATCACTGCTTCCCCCATCCACTCCGTCGTCGAATTGGGGCGGATCAAAACTAATCGGCATGGCGCCGGCTGTTTTGTCCAGGCTTTGCAGGGCGGGATGGGAACCTGAGTGGCCTCCGCCATCGGGAACGACATAATACCCGAAATCCCATCTCTTGTTTGCAGGAAAAACCCGCGTCGCCCAATCATCGTCCACCACACCAAAGGAGGGGACCCAGCACCCCAAAGGATCGTTATCGCAGTTCCGGTCGCTTCGGGAGCCGGTTGTTTCCGACTGATTTGGAATGAAAAGTACGTTGCGTGCAAAAGCCTTGTTTTCATCATCGAAAATGCAATGTGCGGCGGTCAGGATGATGGATCTGCCTGGTTGATCGTCTTCAATCACGGTACCAGAACATACGAATCCCCGCCAGGGACCCTCTCTCTGAGGATTGCGAGGCATTTCGAAAAAAATCCGGCCGACGGCCGTTTTCACCAAACCTCCCCTCGTCCATTCAGAATGCACCACCGTGCCACCGTCTTCTCCGGAACCGGCTCCCGGCGTGTCCACCGTAAAGTCCACCCAGGCCGACGCACCGGGGTTGCCGCCCTGAATGGCATGGTCTTTGGCGTTTACCTGCCAGCTCCAGTTTCCCTGCGTCAACCCTTGCAATGTGAGGCTCCATACATTATTTCCCTGGGGTTGGGCTTTGAAACTTTGGCTGTGGATGCCATCCGGATAACGAATCGTAAACGATACAGATTTGACTCCACTTTCAAGATCGGTAACCTTCGCGGAAAATGTATGGGATAAGTTGACATCCTCATTTTGACCCGGAACCATATCAAAGATAAGGGGAGCCGCGTTATCTTTTGGATTGAATGGATTGCCATGCGAACCCGGTACACTGGACCCTTGTTCTATAGCTACCTTGTGCCCATAGGGTTGCAGATATCCTCTGGGCAATTCCAGATAGCCCAGTCCCCGGGAATCCACACGCAGGTCCCGGGGAATCGCAGAACGTTGTCGTTCCGGTGACCAATGTTGTAAGGTACGGACTTTTCCGAGATTCATGATTTGAGTAAAATCTGGACCCGATTGGGTATAAGCTGGTCCGGGAAATAAATACAAACAAAGAATCATCGATGGCACTAAACCAAACATGCGCCTGTAATCAAGGTATATCATGGACCTCTCCCTCCATTGCTCACCCCTTATAATACTTTGAATGTTAATGTTTTTATATAATGAATATCTGTCAATTTCTGATGGATGTCAATAGAAACTTGATTTTTAATTACTTAGACGGAAGGGACAAGGCAAGGAGTTATTAGGAAATAACGTGAATATGTTGCCGAGGGAATGAATAGGAGAGGCAATAGCATCTCCCTGCACCCACCTTTTAATGGCGAGTGCAGGGATGCTTGTATCTAATTAAAAACAGGTGTCAATCACACCCGCTTCGCCATCTGCTGAAGGCACGGATCCGAACGATTCACTCGTTGCCGTATTGTACAGACATTGGGCCGAAGTGGCAGGATCTACCAGTATCGGTCCTGCCATTCCGGGTGATGTGGTGTAGCCCCAGGAATTTACAGAAATCACCGGTCCGTCTCCCGTTCCCGTGTTCATCGGTTGCACCCAGGCACCGCCGGAAGATCCGCCGGAAAGGCCGCAACTGGGTAGCCACCAATTGTCGGATCCTTCGGTGGTCATATCTTCGGCGCAATACATGAAATGGGGATCTTCGCTATAGCTGTAACCCAGTGCATGCGTGAAATCGTTGCTGGTATTGCCCTCGACACCGTCATTCACGTGAGGCGCACTGAAATCGATGGTCAAATCGCCCGTGGCTGAATCGAGGGCTCCGCCGCCGCCGTTACCGGAATGGGCACCGCTATCTGAAACCACATAATAGGCATAGTCCCAGGCGACGTTATTGGGAAACACTCGGCTCGACCAGTCGTCATCGACCACTCCGAACGAAGGTACCCAGCAACCCAAAGGATCATTATTGCAGTTGGTGTCGGTTCCCGATCCGGTGGTGTCTGCCTGATTGGGAATGAAAAGAACGTTTCGCGCGAAGGCCTTGTTCGCATCATCATAAACACAATGTGCCGCAGTCAAAATGACCGAGCGCCCAGTGGTACCATCGTTGACCACTGTTCCGGAACAGACATAGCCGCCCCAGGGTCCCTTTCGCTTCGCATTGTTCGGCATCTCAAAATAGATACGTCCCATAGCCGTTTGCACAGCGCCGCCAGCGGTCCATTCTGCGTTGGTGATCGTGTCGCCGTTTCCACCGGATCCACCACCACCTCCACCGCTAGCGGATACTGTGAAGTCAACCCAGGAACTGGTGCTGGTCAAACCTCCCTTGGAGCCATTATTTTTAGCAGTTACCTGCCATTGCCAATTCCCGTCGGAAATATTCAATTCCACGTTCCAAACGTCATTGGTGCCTTGATTTGCGTTGAAACTTTGAGTCGTCACACCATCCGGATAAAGAAACGTGAAGGTTGCCGATTTCACACCGCTTTCAGGATCGGTGATGGTCGCGGAAAAAGTATGAGGGGAACCAACCGTTTCTCCCTGGCTCGGGTCCATATTCGAGATCTGGGGTGGTGAATTATCAGAGTTGTTGGGTGGGCCCTTTTGCGGATTCTGGCCCGCCGCAACCTTATGGCCATAAGGTTGCAGAAACCCGTTGGCATGACGCAAATAACCTAAACCTCGCGGATCGATTCTTAAATCGCGCGGTGTGGCGCTTTCCATTCTATCTTTAGTCCAGTGGTCTATGACCCGGGCTTTTTTAACACCCTGAGAACCTGCACTGCCGTTTCCCGGTTGAGCCCACAGGTTTCCAGCCATTAACAGAGCCCAGACAACAATAATAGTTATGGTTTTAAAATAAGAAAAATTTCTGCCATTTAATGCCATATTTCTATCTCCCTCACACTTTTTCAATGGTTTGCAGTGAACCCAAAAACCAAAGGAATCGTTTTACTTCTCTCCAATGATAATAATAGTATAACGGCAAATTTTCGAAAAAGGATGAGTTACGCCTGAAAACTTCAACGGCTTTGGGGAAAAAATAAAAAAATCCCCTTCCCGGACTTCCGGAGATGGGATTTTTAATAAAACGCTGTTGGCTTTTGCGGTGATAGCCGCAATAATGGGCAGGGTTTGCGCAATCAATGCATCGGCATCTGTTGGATCGATCTTCTTGCCGCTCAATGCGTTCAATTGCCCGATGAACTCCTGAAGGTTCAGAATCGCTTCTTCCGGTTTCCCTTTTTCGATAGATTTGGCCGCATGGGCCAGCTTTTGAGCAACCGTTTTCAATACCTTTAGGAAGGTCCAATCCTTCCACGACGACTGTTTGGTTAGCAATCGCCTCTATCGGAGAGATCACTTGATAAAGGAAATTTAAAGCTCTTTTTTTATTGAAAATATCATTTTTCTGAACTTTCCTGCTATCTGCAGAGATAAAAAAAGGTGATTCAAGCCGGGTTTTCAGACGACTTTTATTAAGGGGGGGGACTAAATACAATTTCCAGGGTTTATTGATTTTAGCCTGGGGTTCTGGTGTAAAGGGGATTGCTTATATTGACATGATAGGCGGGAACGTTAAAATAGATCTTTCAACCCCTGAGTACCAAGGTTTCTTTTTAAAAGCGGAAGCAGACAACAAATCATCCCCCCCACCCTGGCCTTCTCCCACGGTGTAAAGAAGGGAAATTTTGAAGTCTTTCTTTAACAGCCCTGCCTCCAAGGCATTGCCCTAATAGTTACTAAAAAAATGATAAATACCCGAAAACCCATGCACGAAGATTCAATCCAAATCCAGCTCGAAGTCGATAAAAAAGATATCGCCTACATCGTTTCCCTGTTCGAGGCTTACGATGAACTGGCTGTGGTCCGCACCCTGGATGCCAGCCGTGGTTTGATTGAGCTGGTAGCCTCTCCCGATTACCTGGACGATATTAACAAGCTTCTCCAGCATTTGAAGGGCGAATTGTTTTTCCGCGTTCTCAAACCTTCCAAAGAAACTAACTGAACGGAGGTTTATTTCTTTCGAGTTAAGGCCACACTGTGGGAGAAAAACCATTCTTGCGATAAGGCGTTTACTAGAGATCCTTCGTCACAAAATGCGCTCCTCAAGATGACACTCTTTTCGTATTACAGGAGATGCATTTACATGATTAGGCTCGAAACACTCTCTTCACCAACAAACCTGGTCCCCCATGTATATTGCTTTTCAAAACCTAATACGTAATCAGTGAAAATACAGGAAGGCCGCCGAGTTTGTCTCGTCCGTTCAGGAACCCCAACTCCATCACAAATGCCGCTTCTAAAATTTCACATTCAAAATTATTTTTAAGTAGGCTGGCCGCGGCATTCACGGTTCCCCCCGTGGCCAACACGTCGTCGATGACCAAAACTTTCTGTCCGGTTTGAATAGCGTCCTGATGAATCTCTATGGTGTCGGTGCCATATTCCAGGCTGTAGGTTTCCTGAAATGTTTTGTAAGGAAGCTTTCCCGGTTTGCGGATCATGGTGAAACCACACCCCAGCGATAAGGCCAGCGCCGCGCCAAAGATAAATCCACGAGCCTCGACTCCGACCACGGTATCGATCCCCTTACCGGCATACCGGTCCTTAAAAGCATTGATGCATTGCGCCAGGGTTTCCGGATTGGAAAGCATAGGGGTGATGTCTTTGAAAACGATCCCGGCTTTCGGGAAATCGGGGATGTCTCGAATGGCTTGTTTTAATTGTTCCATTTAATTTTCTCCGTGCACGGCAAAATGTTTATTTAGTAATTTATTGGGAATCCGCAATGGCCCGGCTGGTTATATTAGCAAAGTTCCTTAATGTTGTCGGCAATAATGTATCCTCGGCTCCGGCTTCAATTGGATAAAAAAAGCAGTGGATCTTTTGGGTGAGCGTTGTTGCGGACTTCAAAATGGAGATGCGGTCCCGTTGCCCGACCTGTAGCTCCGACCCGCGCGATGGTTTGCCCCCGCCTCACCGTGGTATTTTTGCGAACCAGATTTTTCGAGTTATGCGCATACAGTGTGGTCAATTGCCTGGTGTGCTGGACAATGATCATCTTGCCGTAACCTGTCGGACCCCATCCGCTGAACACCACCTTGCCATCGTCCGCCGCCCAAATGGGCGTTCCTTTTCTGGCCCCGATGTCGATGCCTTCGTGGTTTCTACCGCCTCGCTTGCCGAATCCGGAGGTTAACGTGCCTTTAACCGGCCACATTAATCGGGATTTTACTGCATGTTTTTTTCTATACTTTTTGGTCGTCCGCTTGGGTTTTCGCGCCACCTGAATCTTTTTGGAATCACTAGGAGGAATGTAAACTACGCGGCTCGCTCCGGGAACCCAAAGCCGGGTGCCGATTTGCAGTCTTTCCGGGTTGTCTATTCCGTTGATTCGTTGTAGAGTCTTAAAATCAATGCCATAAGCCTGCGCAATGCGATACAGGGTTTGCCCCTTTTGCACGGTATGGTAAACACCGGGTCCGGGTAACTCCGGAAACAATTTGGGGCCACTGCAATTGGCGAGTAAAACGCAGGCTGAAAGCCACAATATCCACTGGATCAGCCAGAACGGTTTTTTAACCAGGATTCGCGCCGTGCAAGGTAGACCCGATGTACCGGGCGCAGGCTCTTTTGTTTTGAATGGAAACACTTGAGACAGAGGGGCCATTTTTGCAGGAAGAGGGCTTAAAAGTTTTCATAAACTATTGATTATATTAGATTTATTTTAGAATTTAAACGTTTTTATAGAGACCTTTCGAAGGTTATTCGCCAAAGTAACCGGGGTCGCAAGTTTTAATACGCCTTGTGGAGAACATTTGAAACGTGTTTGATAACAGAATTTTTCTAACGCTCAGCCTGGCATGTCTTTTTCTATTCCCTTCCGCTTGCCAGCAATCGGGTCCGGCCCCCGATATTTTCAGCATGCCGGTCACCTACCCCGTAGGTAAAAAACCCACCACGATGAGAAGCCACGATATGAACGGAGATGGCTATCCGGATTTACTGATCGCCAATTCTCAGGATCATTCGATCCATTATTATCAGGGTGCCGGCGACGGTTCTTTCAAGAAAGAAGTGGTGCTTGAAACCGGACGCGAACCGATGTCGCTGGCGCTGGATGATTTCAATGGAGACGGCATCGCGGATGTCGCCGTGGGGAACTATGGCGACGATAATGTATCCATCATCCTCGGCCAAAAGGACGGGGTGTTCATCAAAAAGGAACCGGTGAAAGTGGGCAGGCTTCCCATCGGCCTGGCTTCGGGGGATTTCAATAACGACGAAAAAGTGGATCTCGTGGTGACTCTCCGTTTCGACAAACTCCTTATTCTGATTGGCACCGGCACCGGCGAGTTCAAACTGGCGGAAGCCTATAAAGCACCGGGAACACCGTCATCCATCACTACAGGCGATTTTAATAATGACAAGAACCTGGATCTCGCCGTTTCGTTCAACGCCGTCAGATCGAACAATATCAAAATTTATCTGGGCAATGGCAACGGCACCTTTCAAACCCCTAAAAAAATTAAAGGCGGACACCAATCGTCGAACATCACGCAATACGATATGAATATGGACGGAAACGCCGACCTGATCGTCTCCAGCACCATGCTTGACAGCGTGACTCTGTTCCTGGGCGACGGCCAGGGCGATTTCCAGGCCATGCCCGATTTTGCGGGGGAAAAAGGACCGCATGCGATGGTCGCAGGCGAGTTCACCGGAGATAAAATTCCGGATGTCGTGGTGGCCAATCGGCGCGACGGAAGTGTATCGGTTGTGGAAGGACGAGGCGACGGTACCTTTGTGTTCCCGCACAATAATTATCCTGTCGGACGCGAACCCCGCGCCATGGTAGGTGCCGATTTCAACCGGGACGGCCTCGAAGACCTGGCAGTGGTCCTGCACGACGCCTCATTGCTGGAAATCATTCTGCAAAAACCAAGTTTTCAATCGAAGGTGGAAGAAGGTTAAAAGGTCAAAATAAATTTGTCCCCCTTCTCTACCTTTCAAAAACCGAAACCCTTTATGACCGACATCTGGCCCCTTCCCACTAACGATCCCTGGTCGACGCCTTTTGCCCAAACGTTGTTGGGTCACCTCGACCTTTTTCCCGGGGCAACGGTGTTGGACATTGCCGCAGGTGGTGGAATCCCTTCCTTTCATATTGCATCTAAAGTAGGACCAGAAGGTAAGGTCCTCGCTGTTGACATCAATCACCGGCAAGTGTTGAGGGCTCGAACGATCCAGCAAAACCGCATGCCCTGGTTGCAGTTCGAGGTGGCGGATATGAAACAACTGCCGCCATCACTACCGCAATTTGATCGCATCACGGGCAATTTGTCGTTCATGTTCTTTCGGCCGCATCGATTCGAGGCTTTGCAAAGCCTGGTGCAATTTCTCAAACCCGGCGGTCAGTTGGTATTGACTTTTCCCTCGCTGGGAACCTTCGATTCCCTGTGGGTGGTCGTCGAAGAGGAAATGAAAAAGCGAGGATACGAAAAGGAGCAAAAAGCCCTATTGGAATATATTCACGAACGACCTTCAGCAAAACAAGCCGAAGAATGGTTGAAGGATTTGGGAATGGAACGAGTGAAAGCCAGCGAAGAACCTCTGGAAGTGGTCACCGGACCCGGCCGCGCTTTTTTGGAACATCCTTTGTTGCGCGGTGGATTTCTGGATGACGTTTATGAATGCTTCGAAGACCAGACTCTGGCCGACGAATTCATGAATTTCATTGCTGAGGACATTTCGCGCTTCGTGCCTTTGCATGCCATGCGTTGCGCCTTTTCCGGCTGGGCCTCCCAAACCGAATCTTAACCGAAAGGATTTTATTTTGACCGACGAGACAAACGAAAAAAAAGAACGTTTTCTGCTTGAGTTCAAAGCCAATGAACGATTTAGAGTTGTGCTGGAATGCAAAACGAAGGAGCAGTTCGAGGAGTACACGGCGAAAGTCGAAGCAGAAGACCTGAAATGGGAACGGTTATACAACTGGAACGCTCAGTTCGATGAAGCCGATCTGTATGTCGATTTCCGCCATCCCGAATGCGAGGCACAATTTGATCTGGAAGATTTTATCTAGAGTTTCTTCGGGGATAACATTAGAGGCAGAGCATGGATTCTGAATATAAAGAACAACTGAAATCAACAATCGTCGAGGAAATTGAAAATCAAAAGAGCCTCATAAAAAGCCTCGAAGGAACGGTTCAGCCCGTAGCCCCAGACAACGCAATTGGGCGTTTGACGCGTATGGAAGCAATCAACAGCAAAAGCATCAATGAAGCTTCCCTGAACTCCGCAAAGTTCAAGTTGGAGAATATGGAAAAAGCCCTGGCGAATATCGATGACCCTGATTTCGGAATGTGCCGTAGTTGCTGGGAACCCATCCCCCCACAACGCATCCTGCTGATGCCCGAATCCCTCCTCTGCGTGGCCTGCGCTGAGAAAAGATAATCATAAAATTCTGCCTGTACCCTCTCTCCCCACCGCGGAAAGGGCTGGGGTGAGGAGGAGACTATGACTTGTCCTCACTGTTCCCCCACTACCAGCTTTCCTATTTTATTTTGAAAATGGCCGCGGAAGAAGTGGCCCATTTCTGTGAACCAGAGGTTGCCTTCCTTATCCATCGTTATCGCTGATGGATGCGCTCCCTTTGTCGGCAATTTATATTCTTCCATTCCCTTGCTGGTTTCGGGCTTCGCCCTGGCGAGGTCCAGACGGCCTATGCTGTCGTGGCGGATTTGGGTGAACCAGATCCAGCCCCGGCCTTCGTCCACAAAAATGTCATGCGGATTGCGCTTGTTTCCCAATAGAGGATAATCGAGAATTTTTGTAGAGCCTTCCTGAATCTGAGACAATTTTTGTTCGAACATTTTTGAAAACCAAAGCGATCCATCTTTCGCCAGAGCGATGGCGTGCGGCACAGAATTTTTCGGTGGCACGGGGATATCGAAAAACTTGCCCGACGCTATATCAAGTCCGCCCAACTTGTTGGCAAATTTCTTTGCCCAGAACTTGCCGCCCTGGGTGAACCAAAGGGTGCTGTCCTTGATCACCATCGCATGCGGATTACCTTTGCCAACAGGGTATTCACGGATGGCACCTGTTGCAGGATCGAGGCGTCCCACTTTGTTCGTTTCGAATTCCAGAAACCAGATGTTGCCGTCGGAACCTTCCAGAATGTCATGCGGTTCACTGTTTTGGGTCGGGATCGCGTATTCCTTGATGATTCCGGTTTTGGGATCGAGCCGTCCCACCTTATTCCCCTGCATTTCGGTGAACCAGATGGTACCGTCGCGAGCCACGGTGATGTTGTTCGGACGACTGTCGGCGGTGGGCACTTGGAATTCTGAAAATCCGTCACTGGTGCCTGCCTTGGCTTTAGCCGGATCCAGCTTGCCAATGCGATTGCCCTGGATTTCGGTGAACCACAAAATGCCGTCTGCATCAAAAGAGAGATCGGTCGGGGAACTGTCATTAGTAGGCGTTAGGTATTCCTCAATGGTGACGGCTTGTCCTCTGCCCGCACCAAAAACGGTACAAAACAAAGCGGCTATTACGAAAATGGTTGAAAAACGATTTGCGATCAGCTTTTTCATTTTCCTTCCTCCTGAAAGGTTGATTAGGTTCATTATATCGCTCTTCAATACCCGCTTCGATTATTTTCGCAATCATTATAAAGCCTTAAGAATCAAATAGATTCCTGAAAGGCAAACGTTTATAATTTTTAGCAATCATTGTACATAATGAACAGGGGACAGAATATTGACTAATGGTCGGGTCATCCGAATTGCGATTTTATTGTCGTTACTGGCAGGCGTGTTATTTTGGGCGCTACAACCGAGTCCGCCCAATGAAACAGGTAAACCCCAGGGTCTCGCAATTCCAACCGTTCTGGAAGTGCCTTCCGGGGAAATGCTGGACACCCTGCAATCGGCTTACCGTCTGAAACCGGATCGTCGCGCCTTATTTGCGGTGGCAGACGTTCATCACTGGTTCACAGGCGAACCCAGGCAAACGGCCACAGCGAAGTTTTCCCAGGGGCTTTGGCAGATCGAATATGGTGGTGAGCGCGTCGGTTCCCTTCCCGAACAGCCGGACTTTTCTCACTTCACCGGACTGCTCACCGAATGGGTCCACGCCCTCAATGCGAAATACCCTCAAGAAATCGCCACGTCTCCCCAGAGCGATTACAGTTCCTTGCGCGCCACTCTAGACGGCTATCTGTTGCAGTCCACTCTAGCCGGATTGAAATCCGCAAACCACTTGTGGGAGGAGGGCCATCGCGACGCAGAGTTGTTGCACCTGGCCACCCGCGGATTGGTGCAGATGCTTTGCTTTTCTTTCGACTCCATGCAATTGATGGATCCCTTAGCGGGTAAATCTCTGGCAATGCTTGCTGTCACACAAAACCTGACAGAGTTTGACAGTTTCCGTGAAGAGGCCTTGCTCGCTTCTCAAATGGGCTACAGCGCGCACGCCAAAAAGCTGGCGTGGCGCTTGAGAAAATCGGATCCTTTGCGGGCCTATTTGGACCGGGAAAATGAAAGCCTTGAGCAAATGGCTAAGAAGAAAAAAGCCTCCACAGAAACAAAATTTTTATGGCTTCAGCGTTTGGCTTATGATCAAAACTATCAGCGTTGGGCCCAATGGTTTTTTGGAGCTTTTGAAGAATCCCATTTATCTCTTCCCCTGTTTAAAACCTTGATGGATGTGGGTTCGATTCAAAATAACCGAAGTTCTACCGGCTGGTTCCTTGCAATTACCTTGTTTCATTTAAAGAATCAGGTGACTCCTTTTGAATCAAAAAAATTTCCAAAACCCACTTTCAAAATCTTTTTTAGTGAAAATGATTTTTACTCAGAAGTTCAGAATTACCTGGATATTACTCGTCCAAATTACCTTCAATATCCGGATCTTTTTATCTACGATCCGCGCAAGCTGACCGATCAATTTGAAAGTTTACTTCATCAAGTAGAAAACCGCTATCAAGGGATTTTCATGGAATCCCAACATTATCGCGCCTTGATGTATGGATTTTTATTTTCGCCTTTAATTGAAAAGGGAAACTATTATCTGGATACACTTTCCGCGATTCAAGATGCAAAAACCTTTGCAGATTGGCTCGGAAGAGGGATGGCTCCTGCCCTTCAAGAAAGTTCCAAAGAAAAAACTCAAAACGGGTTTCTGGAAAAACAGGTTGAGAAGAACAGGGTTCAAGGTGGGTTTGCTGATGAAGAAATCAGGCGGAATGTGAATTTGTATTCACAGGTTAAAACCGACTTTTGGCATTGGTTTGAACATCTGATTGAATCGGAATCTTCGCGCAAAAATCTGCCCGCACTTGAAGAGGATTTAAAAAACCACCCGGGTCTGGGCGGCGATTTGCTATTCAGAACTTACTTGGAAATCAAAAAACACTTTCCCACCATAAACCCGCAATTGGTTTCCAACGCGAAATTATTATTAGCTCGTCTGGACAGCCGAGCCTTGCACCAGAAATATCTTAAAGACATTGCTTACGAGGATTTGTTTGATTTAAAGCTTTATGAAAAGACTCTGGCCTTTCTGGCACACACCGATCCCGCCCGTTACGAATTCGAACAAGTCCGCTACGCCTACTTTAAACGCGATACCGCGGCTTTGAAATCCTTTCTGGGGTCAGGCGGCAAGCAGATCAATAATCAGGCTTTTGCCCTGGAATGGCTGGATTTGCTTGGAACGGTGAAACCAGCCTATTTGAAACAGCAGTACCGGGAACTCATCAAAAAAGATCCGCGTAACTGGTATCTCCGCAAAAAATTTGTGGAATATCTGTTCAAGGTGAAAGGGTTCAGGGAAGCACGACGAACTATTCGCGACTGGCAAAAATTGAAAGTGAAAACCGGCGGACTGGCACACGTTTTTGCCTACAATTACCTGACCGAATCCTACATGAAACAAAAGCTTTACAACAGAGCCTGGAAAGAAATCTCCCATCTCGAAGGCGGACAGCAGGCACGTACATTAAGACTGACCGGTGAATTGCAGGACCACCTGGGATATCCGAAAGATGCCGAAACCACATTCCGGTTTTTGCACAAACGTTATCCCAGAGCCCTACACAACATGTTGCCGCTGGTGAAATTTCTGTGGCGTCAGGGCCGCCATGAAGAGGCGGGTGAAGTTTTGCGCAAATATCCATTCACCCTGAACACCGAAGACTGGCGCGATACCATAGGCACCGCTTTTTCTGAAATATTTTCAAAGCAAAAAGTTGATAAAGGCGTCAACGCGTTTTCGTATCTGGTCGGTTCCAAATACAACCCGTTTCAATATGGCCAGATCGCTCACGCAGTTTTCAAGAAAGGAAAGAATCCGGAGCTGGCGTTCAAAATCAAGGAACAAATCAAAACCGGTTATTACGGACAAACTCTGATCCTGCTGGAAGCCTATACCTATTTACGCAAATGGAAAGACGAGAAACAGGCTCTGGCCTGGCTGAAAAAATCGGTTCCGGACAAATGGTTGCGGCAATCGGCGGAATTTATATTTCAGACCCGGACGTATCCCTTGCTGTGGAAACTGATCGAAAAACCGGATTCCTACACCTGGCTATTGCGGGCGGCGTCTTCCCTTACGTTAAAGGAAATGAATAAGGATGAGAAAGTTTCTTTAATGAACCACTACAATCGAAAGGGAACTGCGGACCACTATCACCATATCGGCCGGTACCTGCTGGGATTCAATACCCTGGAAGCACTGCTCTCTCAAACAAAGTCATCCAAAGAACGGTGCCTTGCGGCCTACTACATTGCCTATAAAGCAGAACAGGAAGAACGACATTCCGAAGCCATTGATTGGTACAGAGTGGCAGTGGAAACAGGAGTCAATTCCACCCTGGAATACCGCATGGGATTCACGAGTTTGCGAAATTTGATGTACGAGTTCAAGCCTGTAGCCCAATTAGGTGTTTTGAAATGACCGCCAGACAAATTCAATGCCGAATGCGAAATCTGATGCTGAAAGACAAACCCCTGTCTGAGTCATGGTTAAATGCTGTTAAGTGCTAAAATTAGATAATCTGAACTCTCTACCTTCAGTAGAGGGTGAATGCCATCCGAAACCGGATCGTATATTTCACACAAATCTCCTGCAAGCGTTTACCATGAAAAAAAACACCTCTCCCCATTTAATGATCATTTTTGGAATCATCTTCGGCGGATTAGGCGCATACATTATTTTTGGAAACGTTCGGACGATGATTCAGGGGGAAAGGATTGCGGGAACGGTGGTCGATTACGAAGCGCGTTCTTCAACTTCTAATTCGGGAGAAGGACGGTCGACCACGGTGTTCGCGCCGGTGGTGGAATTCATACACAACGGCATCTGCTTGCGCGTCCCGGCACAAACGTCTTCCGGTATCCGGGGATTCAATATGGGTAAAAGTGTTATCATCTATTATGATGAGGAAAACCCTGAACGGGTCCTGATCGCAAGTCATTTACGGATATGGGGATTCCCCTCGTTTTTTCTGGTCACCGGACTTTCAGTGATTGCCCTTTTCCCTTAGGGTGGAAACGAAAGAATGATATCTTTAACAACATCATGCAAACAGGGCACCAATTTCAGGCAAACTCCTTAGCCTCACCGGGCCCGACCCCAAAGTCCACCGCACCGCAAGTTTCGGATTGTACAAAGTCCACTTCGAATGGACCCATCCACATAGCCCCTCCCCGTTGCAAAATAAAACCTGGGTGACACTGCGCATCTGTCACAGCCTTCCAAAAGCAGGCGACCCTATCACCGTTTTGGCCGACTCGGACAAACCAATCCCCGTGGTTCTGGATCCCAAACGCTCATTTTTTAAATAAATTAGAGGTCTCCCTAACGCGTTTCTAAAAGCCCTCAAATTTTTTGCTTTTAATCTCACAACCAAACTTCATCAGACTCCTCATCGATATTTTCATTATTCCAAATAGCCCGCTCATTCTAGTTTTATATTTTTGACTCCATTACCAACTCGCAAGAAACTTTTTTGGAGAAGAACCAACCATATACAAATTTCTTTTTCCAATAGAGTTTCAGTGATGCTGGTTCCATTGTTTTTGCCATTCCAAAAGACTAAGGAGGCAATCGAATTGAGAACCAAACATTGGTATTTCCAACGGTCAGGTAGTCCCGATCCCACACAGTTATTCACTAAAGTTAAGGAGTCTTGAGATGTCAATGAGAAAGCTTTCCCTTTCGATTGGTTTCGTAACGGCTTTGGCAATTGCCAGCCAGGCCCAGGGTTTCGTTGGCGGTGTTCAGCCCGAAAACGAAACCCCGCAACTCTGGTTTGACCAGGGAGAACAAACAGTAATCGACAATTTCCGCACGCCGCGTCCCATTCAACGTGCAAAAAATGTAATCCTTTTTGTCGGCGATGGTATGGGCATTTCCACTGTTACCGCCGCTCGTATTCTGGAAGGCCAGCTGAACGCCCAATCCGGTGAAGAGAACAAGTTGAGTTTTGAAACCTTTCCTTACGTCGGATTGTCCAAAGTTTACAACACAAACCAGCAAACTCCGGATTCTGCTGGAACCATGACGGCTATGATGACCGGTGTTAAAACCAAAGCCGGCCTGATCGCGGTGAATCAGAACACGATTCGAAAAGATTGTGATTCCGCTTTTACCAATCAATTAAAAACCTTGCTCGAAATGGCAGAGGAAAAGGGCAAATCCACAGGTGTTGTATCCACCGCGCGTCTGACCCATGCCACCCCCGCTTCCACCTTTGCTCACGGTCCGGAACGTAACTGGGAAAATGACAGTGATATTCCAGCCGGTGCTGATCTTTCCAAAAACACTTGTCGCGACATCGCCCGCCAATTGATCGAATTTCCCTGGGGCGATGGAATCGAAGTTGCTATGGGCGGAGGCCGCCGCGAATTTTTACCAGAAACTTTTGCAGACCCCGAAGATGCGGGTTCATTTGGTCAACGCACCGACGGTCGAAATCTTCCGACCGAATGGCTTGCTACTTTGCCAAACAGTGACTACGTGTGGAACCAGGCTCAGTTCAATGCAGTGAATCCTGCGACCACCGATCATCTTCTCGGTCTGTTCGAACGCTCTCACATGGAATACGAATTCGATCGCCCTGGCGACACCGGTGGCGAACCTTCTCTCACCGACATGACCGAGAAAGCAATTCAGATCCTGCAGAAAAACCGCCGTGGTTTTTTCCTGCATGTTGAAAGCGGACGCATCGACCACGGTCATCACGCGGGTAATGCTTACCGTTCTTTGACCGATACCATCGAGTTTTCCAAAGCGATTCAAAAGGCCGTTGATATGGTAAATCTTCGTGATACGCTCATCCTGGTTACCGCCGACCACAGTCACGTGTTTACCATTGCCGGTTACCCAACCCGTGGCAACTCCATTCTCGGTAAAGTTATTGGAAACGATGGCACGGGGGCTCCTGAGGCAAGTTTTTCCACAGACAGCCTGGGACTGCCTTACACCACTTTGGGATACCAGAATGGTCCCGGATACACCGGTGCTTCCGATACGCAAATTGAAGGTCCCAAATCCTTCCCTCATTTCGGCGACGGTTATTTGGGTATCACTGCTGGCCGCCCGGACCTCACGGGTGTCGACACGACGGACCCTGCTTTCCTGCAAGAAGCGGCTGTTCCGTTGGGAAGTGAAACCCACGCCGCAGAAGATGTTGCCGTATATGGCGTCGGTCCACGTGCCCACTTGTTCGAAGGCGTTCAGGAGCAAAATGTAATCTATCACGTCATGCGTAAAGCTTTTGGTTGGTAGGCAAGAGTGAGCATTGTTCTAAAGTTGGTAATGAACGGGTGTGGCGCCTTCGGGTGTCACGCCCTTCATTTTATTAAATAGAAAGGAAGCCATGAAAATTTTTTCCTGGAAGATGCTTTTTTCCGCACTCATTTCGATATCCATCTCTCTTCTCCTTCTGGAGTTAACCGTCCAGGCGGAACAAAAAACGGCAAAAGAATTTCCTTCCCTGGTCGCCCAGTTTGAATCTACAATTATTCAAAAAGGCCCCAAGGATACAACCCAAACGGGGTCGTGGTATTTTTTGCGCTCTCCGGGCCGCGCGGAACTCAAAGACGTGCAAGGCTATGGGGGCGAACTCTGGAAAAAAGAAGCCGATGGGCAGATCTATTACACGCGCCTGTTTCATAAACACAAGCAGGCGATCGAATACTTTCCCGGAGATTTGCTTGCATTGGAAACCAAAGTCGATTGGATTAAAATCAATCAAATGATCGAGGATGAATTAATCCAGGGCAAACTCAAGCATTTGGGCCAGGTAACTCATGAAGGCCGGCAAGGGGAAAGGTATGAGGGGGAGATGGATGGTGTGAAAATCGAATTGATTTGGCTGAAAGACAAACGCCTTCCTTTAAAATACGCTCAATACCACTGGGACAAATCGATCACATTGAAACTGAAGCAAATCTGGACCGGAGACGAGGCTCCTGTTCAACACACGGATGTGAAGGACTATTCACGCAACGATTTTTCAGACATCGGTGACATGGAAGCGGATCCCTTTATGAAACACCTGGCGCAACAAAGTCTGGGGCACCATCATGGGCATTGATTGATAAATGAGGAACTTTCTAAAATACAAAATAGTTGGCCTTTTCCTCGCAGTAGCTACCCCCATTTTCGCCGAAACGCATAATGGCTCAAACTCACAACTGTTCCTCAAAGTGGAAAACAACCGTATCAGCCTGCAAGCCAGGCAAGTGCCCTTGAGGGATTTTTTATCGGAAATATCCAGGAAAGCTCCTTATATCTTCACCGGCGAAGGAGCGCAAGCCCTGGACCTCATCACCATGACTCTTTCCAACGAACCTTTAGACGAAGCCATCGAACAAATCCTAGTGGGCTATTCTTTCATCGCTGTCCATCAAAACGCAGATCCGAATTCAACCACCACCCCAATCACCAAAATCCGCGTACTCCTGCAGGACAATACTTTGGAAGTTCGAAATGCGCAGAACACACAACATAGGCCCAAATCCAGACCCAGCCCCAAACGCAAAAAATACCTGACTTACGAAGAACTGGAAGACAGACAAATCGATGGGGATTGATTAGGGAAACTTGTTCTCCTGGATATAAGTCAGGATTAAACACTAACCCTCAATTCATTGATCTCATTCAACACTTTTCTGATTTGCGGTTGGTTGAGGCCCAGGCTTGATAAGTGGTGGCCATTGGACAGTTCCCGGCAGAGGACGATTTTTTTGTCCAGAAGCTTGCGTTTGAGTTCCTTCTTCAACGTCGTTAAACAGGTGAGTGGGTGCAGGCCGGAAAGGGGAATGAGGTCTTTCAATCCTTGTTTCGGCGGGTAATCCCAGGCCAGGAGCTGGAGTCCGACTCCCGTTCCGTACTTGATCGCGTCGCCGGTGAACTTGGTGTTGGTGGCCAGCCAGAACTGGTCCGTTTCCGGGTCCATGACCAGCCCCTGCAAGTCCAGCGAGCGAGCGTGGACGTAGAGCGCAACTTTCACGTCGCTTTTGTTGCCTGGCCTGTTGTGGTATTTGCATTCAACAAACACTTTATGTCCCTTGATTTCCGCCACCACATCGACCTCGTGAGAGACGTGTTTGCCTTTAAATGTCTGGTCGATTTTTATACGGTAACCCCGGGATTCCAGCAGGGCGCCGATAAGGCGTTCGAAAGGGAAACCGGTGGGACCGAGATTCTGGATCGCCCGTTTCAAACTGTAGCGTGCGGCGAGGGCGTGTTTTTCCTTGCGCAGTAGCTGAAACGCGCGCTGGTACAAACGGGACGTCGGCATGCCTTCGTAGACTTCGCCGCGCAGGCAGTCCACCACCCGATCGACCAATTCCGGTGAGGCACCCACCTGGCGCAGGGATTCGCCGAGTTTGTACTCGGAAAAAACTTCCGCTTCCCCGGAAACTTTTTCAATGGACAGTTGCGATTTTTTACTATGAGATGATCTTTGAGTCATTTTTATTGAAGACAATTTGGTTTCGAGAGATACTTGAACGAACGGTTTTCCGGCTAGACCCCCGCCGGATGATCCATGACAGGATATCTGTCGAGGCCCCATCGGTCCAGCCAAAAATTATTCAGGAGCACCGCGCCTCTAAGGCCCCAAAAATCAAAGAAATTCATTATAATACAATAGCTTATAAAAATTTTCATGTGGATTTTGGTTTGACTCTTTTGCTGAAAACCGCTATGTTTAAAACTCTTTCCTAACATTCACGGCACTAGTATGACTCAAGTGAATTTTGAAAACCCCGACAATAAAAGCCAGATTGATGAAGCGTTGGATTCCGAATCCGGTACAGAAGCGGATCGCAAACGCATTAAGAACCTGGAAACCTGTTTGCAGTTAACTTCGCTCATCACGTCCGAACTGGATCTGGACACCTTGCTGGAAACAATCATGAAAACGGCGAAGGAAGTGATGAATGCCGACGCCTGCAGTTTGCTCTTGTTCGATAAAGACAAGCGCAACCTCGAATTTCGTGTCGCGCTCAGTGTGGTGGGTGAAAAAGTCAAGAACCTGGGCAGGATCCATTTGGGGGAAGGTATTGCCGGAACGGTTGCGAAAACCGGATTGGCGATGGTCATCGAAGATGCTTACAGTCACCCCAACTTCAATCCCAATGTTGACAAGGCGACAGGGTTTCAGACAGGTTCTATTTTATGCGCACCCCTGATTTACAAAAACCGGATTTTGGGCGTCTGCGAGGTGATCCATGAGCGAACCGGGGGTAAGGTGTTTTCACAGGACTGTATTCCTTTATTCAAGATGATTTGCGACAGCTCTTCTCTGGCCATCGAAAATGCCTTATCCGTAAAAAAGATGGTGGAAACCCAGAAGCTGGATCAGGAAATGCGAATGGCGCACGCGGTGCAACAGGAGTTTTTGCCGGTGGTGCCTAATATATTCGGTCCGTTTGAATTCGCCGCCAAAATGATTCCCGCCAGAGTGGTAGGAGGAGATTTTTTTGATTTCATCCCCATCAATTCCGAACAGATCGCCATTTTGATCGGCGATGTGGCCGGCAAGGGCATGCCCGCGGCGCTTCATATGGCGCGATTGATGAGTGATTTCAGGCATGTGGTGTATCAAAATCCAGATCCCCGCAGTGTGCTGGAAAGTGTCAATCAGATCCTGTGCGAACGTTCTAAGGAAGGCAGTTACACGACGGCCATTTTCCTCTTGCTGGATATCAATGAAGGCATCCTGAAAATAGCCAATGCAGGGCATCCCGGCCTGATATTGCAATCCGCCGGCGAAAACACCTTTTTTGAAGCCCATTCAGGTGGCACGCCTCTGGGAATTGTCCCCAACACGGTTTATATGCAGGAAGAAATCGTGCTCAAGAGAGGAGACCGGGTATTCCTTCATACAGACGGCGTGTTGGAAACCAAAAACGAGTCAAACAATCAGTTCGGTTTGGACAAA
The DNA here is from genome assembly GCA_024648695.1 of Nitrospina sp. Classification (GTDB taxonomy): domain Bacteria; phylum Nitrospinota; class Nitrospinia; order Nitrospinales; family JACRGP01; genus JACAVV01. The sequence goes on along the minus strand of JACAVV010000015.1, from coordinate 44,292 downwards.
TTGTGTGATATCCTGAAGAACGAACCATCGGGTCCACGGGCTCTGATCCTTCGTTTGGAAAGGGAATTATCTGAATTTATAGGAGACGCATCACAATTTGACGACTGGACCTTTTTGTCATTCAAGGCCTTATGAAACAACCTATACAACTCACCATCCCCAGCGATTCAAAATATTTGAAACTATCGCGCACGGTGTTGAACCATTTGTTGTCTTTCCACGAAATTCCGGAAAGCCTGATCCGCAAACTGGTACTTTGTGTTGACGAAGCCTGTTCCAACGTAATTAAATACGGTTACGGTGGCAATTGTGAAAGTCCTATAGAAATATCCTATTCTATTGACGAAGATCAATTTGTTGTTAAAATCCGTGACTATGGTAAAAAATGTGACGTACAAAAAATCAAGCCCAGGCATCTGGATGATGTGCGTCCTGGAGGATTAGGCACCTATTTCATAAACGAGATCATGGATTCCGTGGAATATTGTACTGAAAGCGAAAAAGGAACCCTGCTGATAATGACCAAAAACCTGCGATCGGCGTTCTCACAATCTTGTACTAATGAGTAGCAACAAGAAGGTTTTGCAATGAGTATCGATTTCAAAACTAACGAAAACCCAAATGGTGTGGTGACATTGGCCATCCAGGGGGATATGGATATGAACTCGTCCCCGCAAGTGCGCGACCAGTTATCTTCCCTTTTTAAAAAGAACCAGAAAGCGGTGATTGTAGACCTTTCCGGAGTCCCCTATATAGATAGTTCCGGGATTGCCACCCTGGTTGAAGGTTTGCAATGGAGCCACAGCAGTAAAAACAAATTTCGCCTGGTCGGCCTTTCCGATGGCGTTAAAGATGTGTTTGAAATCGCTAGACTGCTTCCAGTATTTGAAACCTTCGAAACGAAAGAACAGGCTTTGGCGGGAGTTTAGGGGAGGCTCACAACGCAGTCACTCGTTTTCTGCCCTCCTTTATTTATCAAGCTCCACTCCACTCGCTGGACCGGCCAGAAAGTCGTTGGCGGGTAGAAAAAACAATTTTTCCTTTGTACTATTAAAAAATTTGGGTAGCACCTTTCCATAGGAAACGATTTTGTTTGGTTCTATCGGACGAAAAGGGTTTGAGCTTAAGGATAGCGCCGAAACTTTTTTAAAAGAAGTTAGCGGGATCTGGTTTCTGACCCGGGAAACCCTGTATTGTTCCTTCATTGAGCCGTTGAAGGGAAAACCCAATAAATGGGGACCCGTTTGGGTGCAAATGGAGGAAGTGGGCGTCAAGTCTACCGTCATCGTATTTCTGGTGGCGTTTTTGATCGGCGTCATTCTTGCTTTTCAGACCGCTTACCAGTTGGAGCAGTTGGGCGCTTTGGAATTTGTAGGCGCCCTGGTAGGTGTGGCCGTCACCCGTGAATTAGGCCCTTTGATGACTGCGCTGGTTATGGCGGGCCGTGTGGGCGCTTCCTTCACCGCCGAAATGGGCACCATGAAAGTTTCCGACGAAATCCTCGCCTTGGAAACGATGGCCCTCAATCCCGTAAAATTCTTGATCACGCCGCGTTTTTTGGCTATCCTCATCATGCTCCCGTGCTTGACGGTGATGGCGGACCTGATGGGAATATTGGGGGGATTCTTCATTGGCGTGACCACTTTAGGAATCGACCCCACACCTTATATTGATAATTCGCTGGACCGGATGCAGTTGAAGGACTTCGTTTCCGGAATCATCAAAAGCATCGTGTTTGCCGGGATCATCGTGATGGTGGGCAGTTACCTGGCTTTCGTGATTGAAGGGGGAGCAGAAAAAGTCGGACAGAACACGCGGTCTTCGGTGGTGGTTTCGATGATCCTTATCATCATCGCCGATTTATTTTTTACAGCAATTTTTTTCTTTTTCACATAGCTCATGATATCCGTCACTAACATTTCTAAATCATTTGGTGAAGGGGCCAAGCGCATTCAGGTCCTCGACAATTTCAGTGCGGATTTCGAACGCGGGAAAATCACCTCGATTATCGGCGGCAGTGGAAGCGGAAAAAGTACTGTGCTTCGCCATCTCATCGGTGCCTACAAACCCGATTCCGGGAAAATCATTATCGATGGGGAAGACATCACCAAAATGAACAATGAGCAGATGAACGAAGTGCGCAAAAAATTCGGGATTCTGTTTCAAAGCGGTGCCCTGTTCAACTCCATGACCGTGGAAGACAATGTGGCATTGCCTTTGAGGGAACACACTGAACTTCCCATGAGCACCATCAAGATCATGGTGACAATGAAACTGGAAATGGTGGGCTTGCGTGGATGCGAGCATTTGAAGCCTGCGCAATTGAGCGGCGGAATGTTAAAACGCATAGCCCTGGCGCGAGCAATTTCTTTGGACCCAAAAATCGTTTTTTACGACGAACCTTCTGCCGGACTTGATCCTATTTCAATCGGTGTTATCGACAAATTGATGATAGACTTGAGTCGAAAAATGGGAATCACCTCCATTGTGGTGACTCACGAGCTTCCGAGCGCCATGAGGATTTCCGATAAAATCATCATGTTGTTTAAAGGAAAAATCATCGCCGAAGGAAACCCTGAAGAGATTCGTAACAGCCAGGATTCAAGAGTCCTACAATTCATTAACGGCAGTCCCGACGGCCCCATACCGTTCAGCAAATCCCAGAAGGATTATGGGGAAGAACTTAAAGAAATGAGCCTGTACTGATATGGAATACCGATCATCTGAAGTAAAAGCAGGGTTTTTCGTGTGCCTCAGTTTTGTTGTCATGGTTGTGTTCGTGTTTTTTCTGGGCAACGTGCAGGATAGTTTTGATGAAAAACGCCAGTTAAAGATCATCTTCAATTTTACGGGCGGACTGGATATCGGTGCTCCTGTCAGATACGCCGGGTTAGATGTAGGTCGCGTGAAAGACATCCAATTGATGGAAGCCGATCCCACAGGCCGCGACCGGGTGGCAGTGGTTACTGAAGTGAATCCGAAAATACATTTGAGGCAAAACTCGACCGCCATGATCAAAACCGCCGGTTTGATGGGCGGCTTGTATATAGAAATTCGCCCAGGGACCTCCAAGGCCAAGGAACTCGCAAGTGGCGAGACGTTGTTAGGGCAGGACTCTTTTGAGTTCGATCAGGTGGGCGACATTATGGAAAATTTTGTAGCCCAGATTCAACGCTTCACCGACCTTTCCGAAACCCTTATTGTCGAATCCAAACACACACTGAAAATGGTCCAGCACTCCCTGGTAAACGTGGACCATTTGGTGGAAGACAACACGGTCTGGTTGAAAAAGAACCTGAAAAACATGGCCAAAGTTTCAGCGGAACTGGCCCATTTGATGGACAAGGATAAAGGGGAAATCCGTAAAGTCATTCACAACGTGCGGGACATCACCAATAGAACCAACAAACTATTGACTGAAAAAGAACAAAACATCCACACCATCATCGAACAAACGCAAAACCTGACCCGCGAAGTGGAACTGTTGATGGCGGACAATCGGCCGGGGGTCACAAGTTTTGTTCGGCATGTGGAAACCGATGCACGCAAGATTAGCGGCAAGGCGCAATCGGTGATGGCCAATCTGGATTCCACGCTTCAGCAAACCAATGGTATTTTGCTTGAAAACCGGCGTAACATGTTAGAGGTGGTCAAAAACCTCAAAGAGACCACCGCGCACATTAAAAGTTTTTCTGCCGACATCGAACGCAATCCCTGGAAACTGGTGCGCAAATCCGACGAGCGTTCTGCTCCGGAAAACCAGTGGCAACCGGTGTATTCAGGCAACGATCCGATCCGTATGAGGCGGTTGGACAAAAGCTCTTACGAAGAATAAGTGCAGGTGACCCGTGGCCACAGGTTTCAGTTATAAAATTTCCAAACCGAATATGAAGATCCGGAACCTTCTGGGTATTGGAATAGGTGTTGCCTGTTTGGGCATGCTCGCAGGTTGTGTGGGTCCAAGCCCCGTGGAAAGTCATTTCAATCGAGGCGTAGCCCTGTACGATGAAGGCAAACTGGCCGATTCCATTGATGAATACAAACTGGCGCTGAGGCAGGATCCCAATGACACCTTTGCCAAGTACAACCTTGCCGTGGCCTATCAGGATCAAAAAAAATTCGATGGAGCGCTGGGACTGTACCAGGAAGTCCTGCAACAAACTGAAGACACCAACAGCCGTATCAACATGGCGGCGATTCACTACACTCAAGGCTCCAAAGAAACCGCTTTTGAAACCCTGCGACTCGCAATGGATGCGAATCCGGACAACCCCAATCCCAGTAGCATTTTGGGAGAATACATGGAACGAATGGACAAACTGGCCGAGGCCAGGGGGTATTACGAAAAAGCACTGGCCATTGATCCACAACACGCCGTAAGCCATTTCCGCCTGGGACGGTTGTACATCAAACAAAGCCGTCCACATTTAGGGGAAACGCATATATTGAAAGCCATCGAAATTGATAAAGAAGTCCCCATTTTCTACGAGACCCTGGCGGAAGATTATATGCGAACCGGAAAAACTTCTCAGGCTATTGATATGTTGGAACGGGTCTCCGTTTTACAACCCGACCGGCAGGAAGTTTTTGCCAAGCTGGGAGACCTCTATGCCCAGGACCAGCATTTTGAACATGCCGTCAACCGCTACTGGACCGCGATAGCCATTAAAGATAATGACCCGCAAGTGCATGTCAACCTGAAGAAGATTTTCAAGCATCTGGAAATGCGTGAAACCGAAGCCCTCAAAAGTTTTAGAGAACGCGGAACCGTAGCAAGCAACAAAAAATAATCCTCACCTCACTTTTGACAAGGCGATTGAAAATCTTCAATCGCTTTTAAAATCAGAAACACGGCACTTTTATTCAAATTACCGGGATGGTCTTCCAACCACTGGGCCACATGAACACTGCTCGGTTGCCAGGAAGCCTGAGTATCACAAAGTTGCGGAACCGGAGCCTCAGTATTCCGGTTAAGGGTTACCAATCCATTGGGCTCAAAAAGTTGAACCGAATTGAGAACTCCTCCGATATAACCCAGGCAAATCCCTTCGGCCACGATATCCTCACTGGTGCAAAAGTCCAGCAGTTTGAATCCTCTTAAATCTTCAGCCCAGGCTGGTTGAACCATTATTAAAATTCCGAGAATGAATCCCGGAATCCATAGGGGGATTTTTCGGTACATGATTAAACTCCAGGTTATTGCAGGTTTCACCAATTGATTTGAAATGCCAACGATCCTTCTATTATAAATCAGGATAAAAAAACCTGACCAACCCAAAAAACGGATTTTAAGCTTTCCTCTATCCCGCGGGTTATGTCACCATTAAGAACCCCATATCCCAATTAATTAAAATTCAATAGCATTTTTTAGGTAAAATTTCCGGAAACCAATGTATAGTATTTGATATCCAAATTTTTTTACAAGGTCCATTGTCCGTTTGATGGTGGTCAGGGTGTTGGTTCATTGGCCAGGGTTGCAGTTTTAATTTCCAGGAAATCGATTTAATCGGGTGAAAAATGAATTTCTCCCGGATGATCAGTATCAAGCCCAAAGAAGGTTTTCAATGGAAATTTAAAGGAGGTTTTAAACTCTAAAGCTTCTTTGAAAGTAAATCGATAATGGTCAAGATAATCGAAATGGAAGACAACTTTCCCTGGGTAAGGTTGTCGTTTTCATTTTTTCATGGAAGCAGGGATATTAAGAAACTCTCAACCGCCCTGATGAGCGCCGTCATCGCCATTCATGAATGCCAAATCTAAACCCACAGGAGAGTAAAATTCTCCTTATCCATAACTCGAGTCAATATACGTCAATCGATTATATTCTTAGTGTAGCCCCTTAGCCGCATTTCTATCCAGGGCCTAGGCCGGGGGTCGGATGCCGTATTTTCCTATGAGGGGGACAAAGGAACATTCGCCCAGGGATTGTCGACTGGTTTGGTCGCCTTGCTTTTGCAACAGAATGAGTTCCTGATTCTTTTCACCCACCGGCGAAACCAGCCGACCGCCATCTTTCAGTTGGCCGATCAGGATGGAAGGGATTTCCGGTCCTGCGGCGGTGATCAATATGGCGTCGAACGGACCCTGGTCGAGCCAACCGTAGGTGCCATCGAATATTTTGTAGACGATGTTCATGTAGCCCAATGCGTCCAGACGCTTGTGGGCGGCGGAAGCAATCGATTTGATCCGCTCGATGGTGAATACCTTTTCTGCCATCTCCGCAAGGATTGCCGTTTGGTATCCCGATCCCGTGCCTATTTCCAGCACCCATTCGGAGCCGGTCAGGTTGAGAGCATCGGTCATGCGGGCAATCTCGTAGGGTTGCGAGATGGTTTGATTTTGGCCAATGGGCAACGGTGAATCGCCGTACGCCCTGTGTTGCAAGGATTCCTGAACAAAGTAGTGGCGCGGTACCCGGCTCATTGCTTCGGCCAGACGGAAGTTTTTGATCCCGCGGTTGAGAACGTATTCTTCAACCATTTTGCGGCGTTGACCCACAAATTGGTTCACGGCTGTGTTCATGGTTGGATTTGGCATGGTCTGAAAAAACGGCCTGCATAACTTCACAGGATACGTGAGCTTATGGTGCGGAAAAGGCCATTCGCAATGTCCCTTTCGCGATGCTATGGGTTCCCTAATTCAAAACGGGAGGAAGGTCGGATTCGTTTCTGGAGGAGCTAAAGGATGATGGGGGATTAGCCTCCAGATTCGGAGTATTCATTACAGTTGCGACCCGGGGATTTTGAAAAAATACCAGATCCCAAACGTCCTGGCCTTGATCATATTTTAACAAATAAATATTCTGATCTTCAGCCCGGACTTTAAAATAACTGCTTCCCTCTCCAAACCAGCGGTCGACAATTTCTTCAACTTTGTAGCGATTCTCAAATAAACTGAACGCCATCGGCCGCTCATTGACTTTATATCCAGAATGACATTCCACTTTCAACATGGCGGTATGTTAAGCGGTTCCCGGCAAAATGTAAACAATTTTTTGACTCTGCAAAATGTTTCCCTCTATAATGCTAAAAGCGTGCGATAAAACTTAACAACTCCTCAAAAATCAGAGAGTTAGAGTCTATGTCAAGTCCCGGAACGGGCCCCCTGCTAAAGCACCTCGAAGCACTGGTCGGCGAAAGAAATCATCAAACGTCTCCGTCAGCGCTGGATGCCGCAGGAAATTATATCGCAGACCATTTCCAGTCGCTTGGTTTGAGTGTTTCGCGTGACCCGGTATTTTTTGAAAATTCCGAGTGTTTCAATATATTTGCAACCAAACCGGGGGAAGGCAAGGATTCCGGAACCTTCATCATTGCCGCTCACTACGATTCGGTGACCGGGTCTCCGGGAGCAGACGACAACGCCAGTGCGGTGGCCGGTCTGCTGGAGCTGGCACGGTGCCTTTGTGATGTGCCTCTCAACCAAACGCTGATTTTTGCCGGTTACACCCTGGAAGAATACGGGTTCATCGGAAGCGATCAACACGTTCGCCAGATTCGGGACCAGTCTACACATTTGACAGGCATGATTTCGCTGGAGATGATTGGCTACCGTGACGAAGAACCGGGTTCTCAACACTATCCTCCTTACGTGCCGAAAGATGTCTATCCCGACCACGGTGATTTTATTGCAGTGGTGGGTAACGATAATTCCAAAACATTATCAGCGGACATTTTACAATCGTTCAAGCAAAACGTGCCTGGTCTTGGTTCGGAGATTCTGGTGGTGCCCGGTGACGGCACCCATTTTCCGGAGGTCGGCCTTAGCGATCACAAACCCTTCTGGGATCTGGGGCTCCCGGCAGTGATGCTCACGGACACAGCATTTTTTCGCAATCCAAATTATCACAAGGCCACAGATACCCTGGATACCCTGGATGTGGAGTTCATGAAGAACGTCTGCGACGGCCTGGTCCATTTTTGCAAACATCATCTTGTGAAAGCCGAAACAACCCATGACTGAAAACGATCCTTCACAAGAACCCCCCGAAAAACCGGAACCGGGAGACCAGCCTCCGGAGTTTCATGCGGGACCCGGTTCGCAAGACTCCGCGCCTGATGAGCGAAAGCCTGAAGGTTCGACGCCAGAGGACTCGACGCCCGAAGAGCCCCCGCGAGAGGAACCGATCCCCGAGTATTTCGAACGCGGCGAATCTTTTCCGGACAACCTGCCCGAAGAGGAACCGGAGCCCGACAGACTCTATTTTAAATTATCCTCGCAGGATTTCGATGAGGATTCCGGAGAATTTGATCTTGAGGAAAAACCTCTTGAAAAACGAAAGTCCTGGTGGTCCCGCCTCTTTTCCCGAAAACCCAAAGATCCGGAACCTGAGGTCACTGCTATTGATGAAGATTCGGGAATTCAGGATAAGGTCCTCATGGATGCCGTTCTGGAAGATCCAAATCAACAAGACAGTGTGCAAGGGGAAGGGGTACCGGAAGACCGGGAACGAGATGATATCCCACCAGAAGAACTGGAACGAGAGGACACCGTATTTGAAGCGTCATCGGAAGGTTTTAATGATGAAGATTCAGTAGATATTTTTTCAGAAGAGCAACCTCCCGAAAAGCCTCAGCGATGGTGGTCCCGCCTCTTTTCCCGTAAGCCAAAAGATCCGGAACCCGAGGGTTCCTCTCTGGAAGAAGACTCCACAAAAGAGGAACCGGTTTTCCAGGAAATAAATCTCATGGATGCCTTTCCACAAGAGCCGGGTTTTACTGATGTAACTCAAGTTGAGGTGGCGTCGGAGGAATCGGGACAGGAAAACCCAGAGGTTGAAGATCCAGTGATCGAAGAGCAGAAGCATGAGGAACTGCAACTTGAGGATCCGGAATCAGAAGAACCGCAGGGTGAAGAAACCACTTTTGAAACATCATCCGGCGATTTCGATGATGAGGAACTGGAAGAAATCTATTTAAAGAAGAAACCTCCTGAAAAACCAAAACGCTCGTGGGGGCGAATCGTTTTCCGTTTGATTTTCTGGACCGTGTTTCTGCTGGTTTTTTGTGTTGGCGCTCTGACCTATATGTTGCATTACTACTTTCCCGCTGAAACGGTTCGTAGCATTGCAGAAAGGGAAGCGACGAATTACCTTAAAACTCCGGTCACCATCGGCAAGCTCGATTTCAGCCTGTTCAGTGGCCTTGAAGTGCAGAAGGTACAACTGGGGGCAGGGAAAAAGCCTATCGCTCGGATGGAGTCTCTGGTTCTGGACTACGATTTGACCCAGTTGATCCAGGGGCATATCGTGATCAATCAGGTGGTTCTGGATCGACCAGAGGTGTATGCGGTTTCCAAAGGAGGACGCTGGAATTTTCAGCCTTTGCTTGATTTGGGAAAAGGCAAGGGATTGGCGGATCCCAAAGAGACACCCAAAAGCGATGGCAGTTTGCCGATTCCATTCGGTGTGGACTTGCATGACTTGTCTGTCAATCAAGTGAAACTGCATTACAAGCAGGACGACCAAATGCTCGCCGATGTCAACGGCCTCAGTTTACAGGCGCGGGGTAAAGCCACCGCAGATGAAATCGACCTCATTCTAAACGTGATCATGGAGCCGCCTAAAAATGGATCCGGACCTCATAACCTTGTCTTTGAGTCGATGGCGAAACCCGGCATCTCGGTGAAGACCTCATTCCTGACGGATCTTGAAATTCGGGCTCGCGATTTAAACGGTGCTCGGCTCAAGGGAATGGTCGGCATGAAGGATAGCGACCTTTATTATGGTCAAGCGATTCCTGCGCCAGATGTGAGAACGCAGATGGATGTCGCTCTTGGTTTGAAACCGGAAACAGTGGATATCCATTCCCTGTTCGCGACGATTGGATTGGACAATCAGGTCGAGCTCAGCGGCAAGGTTCAATCGTATTCCAAAGACCCGAGATTTCAAGCCACCATTAACCGCGCTTCCTTAAACCTGAAAGAGGTGAGTGACTGGATCGGCCATATGTTTCACCCCACCCGTGTTAGTGGTTTTGTGGGGTTGAAGGATTTGCAAGTCAGCGGTTTTCTTCCTGGCTTTCAGCCACACGACCTTAAAGTTTCCGGGGGCCAGGTGACTATGGACGAAGTGTTTGCCAACCATCCTCCAGTGTCGGCCAGGATAAAGGGTTTGAACGGAGTGATGAAAGTTGAGGGTGCACACCTGCTGGACCTGGTTCCGCAACAAGTGGCCGCCAATGTCGACTTTACGGTCAGTCAGGCCAGTGCGTTGGATTTTGAGGTCAAAGGCCTCAAGCAAAAATTGAGACTCACCGGAAAAGGACCCAATCTTCCGCAAACCCGCATCAGCTTTTCCAGCACCGCCAGGGAAGCTATTGCCGACTTGCCGGAACTGGGGACCTTTCGAAGCAATTTGTACCTTTCCGGATCGACCAGTGGCAATTTGCAAAAGGGCAACTTGTCGGCATTTAAATTCGATGGCCTGGTTGGGAAATTTTTGACAACACACCTGCAAGGATCCATGAGGCGTTGGGGACAGGGAGGTCTCAAGGTCAACCAGGATCTGAAGCTCGACCTGACCGGTCTGGGCGAATGGCTTCCCAAAAAACTGCAGGAGCAATACGGGGTGAACCGGCTGGAGGGAATCGCCATCGTCAAATCGAAAGTGAACACCCGGCTGGACAAATCTTTCATGCCGCTAGCGACGAAAGCGCATAGTCAAATCGATTTGAAAGGGGTCCATGCCGATGTGGCGCAACCGGAAGTGTATGTCGAAAACCTTGAACTGTCTGCGGTGCTTCCTTTGGAGTACGATCCGAAAAAAGGGATCCGTGCACAAAAAGCGGATATCGAAACCAAGCTGACCAGTGCGCGAGCCTTGTCCTTATATCAATTGACCGCACTCGAATCGCAAGTGCAGTTGGACATGAAAAAGTTTTTTCCACTAAAACGCGGCTCGGGTATCATTCCGCTCAACAATCAGATCAATATGCGTCTTGGGGAATTGAGGATTAAGGAACCGCCAGCGCGAGTAAGCGGGTTCTTTCTCAACTCAAAAATTCGCGGCGACCTTTTGCCGGGCAAACATGACGTCCGCAACCTGACCCTGACGGGCAACATGGGATACAAGGAAACGCAGGCGCTGGAACAAATTCAAACAGGACCCGCCCGCAGTGATTTTGTATTGGACATCCACGATATATCGCTGGCCAAAAGCCGGATTGATCTCAAGACGCGTATTCAGTCGCCTGCCTATAAAAGCGGCGACCTGGATTTGAAGTTCGACGAAGCGAGTTTGACGGCATTAGCCCGAATGGACATTCCTGCGGGGGATGTCGATCTGGAGCTTGCGCAGGTGTCACTCCCTGGCATTATTGAAGGCGAGGCAGAAGGTACGGTAAAGGATTGGGGTCAATCGTTTGATCTGAAAGGAAACGTGCCTCAACTGGACCTGAACACCATCATGAACCTACTGCCATCGGCCTATAAAAAAGGTTTTGAAACTTTAAAGCTAAGTGGAGGCGCTTCGCTGAGCCTGGCGGCACGAGGAAAAAAACCGAGCGAGAAGGAGATGAAATCGCTCAAAATTCCGGTAGCCCTAAAGGCGAATATGGGACTTCAAAACGTCGCGGTCGACTGGCCCGACCAGAAAATCAAGATCGAAGGGTTGAACCAGAATACGCAGTTGGAGGTGAAGGATCAGACCCTATTCCTTTCTGGTGATTTGAAAGGAAGCCGTGTTTTTAAAACCGATTTTCTGGGCGAGCAGTGGGTCGCGCCAACATTCGTTTTCAATTACGAGATGGACCAGTGGAATAAAATTTCATTTAAGAAGCATCAATTAAATATTCCCCAATTGGGATTACAGCATACCATCACCGGCCGGATTGATGGATTGAAACCCTTTCTGAGCAAACGTGTGTCCACGAAACCGAGAGATTTATTGCGTTTTCTTGATGTTGCCATCACGACAAAAAATTCGCTGAAGGTCGACAAAGTTGCTTCCGGCGTCAAGGGAATGAAGACACGTGGCGGATTGTCTTCCAATATTTCGATCAACCTGGCGCCAAAACAGGAAGTCATATTAGATGGGGATGTCGGATTCGATCATTTCCACCTGGCAAAGGAGCCGGGACTGGAGGTGAACGATGTTCAAGGCAAATTCAATTTCAATAAAAAACTGGCTCTGGACCGTGATGCCCTGAAAACAGACCCTTCTGGATTTAATATCGCCGAAAAAGGATTCTTCAATCAGTTGAGGGAATTTTCCAGAAACAAAAACATAATTAAAATAGCCAGCCTCGTTTACAAGCCCTATGAAGTGACGGATGTTGGGATGGATTTATTTTTCAAGAACAACCGTCTGGCGGCGGAGAAGTTTTTGTTCGATCTGCTAAAAGGATCCATGGCAGGTCAATTGTTCCTGGAGCAGACACCGCAAGGTCCGGTACTGAAATTTCACACCGAGTTCGCAGGACTCGACTTCAATGAACTCATAGGAGAGCAGGTCACACCCGGTGGGGAAGCATCTGCCGTGGACGGCAATATGCAATTCGGATTCGAAATCACGCAGGGGACCGAAAACGAACGCATCACCCTCGACCAGATTCAGTTGAAGTTAGCCATCACACGTATTGGCGAAGAAGCCATGGACCGGGTTTTACTGTTCCTGGATCCCGAAGAAAGCAAACCCGCCATCGTCGACACCCGCGCCAAATTGAAGCTGGCCAATCCACACAAATTTTTGCTGACACTGGATCACGGCAACTTGAACATAGAAACCTGGCTGAAAAGCAGTCTGGTCGGCGGCATCCTCAAAGCCCCTGAACTGAAGCGGTTGCCGGTAACCAGCTTAAAACAATTCGCCCAAATTCAGGACCAACTGCAAATGCTCTCCGGCTTCCGCGATGTCCTCAGCTACCTCGCCGCGCAAGGACTGGAAATCTCGAAGGATGGGAAAGTCACACTGTTTTAACGTAAATTTAACTGGAGTTTTGCGTTGGTCAGGTTCAACCTATTGGAAAATAAGTTAAACACCATCAAATTCCACAGAAACATTGGAAATAGAATACCGTCTTAAAGATTTCGGTTTTCCATCCAAGGGATTAAATAGCGCTAAATTAACACCATCGCTAACAGAACTATTATAGATAACTCCTTTATAACCACATTTTTTAATAAATTCGCATAAATATTGACTAGGAATATAATCAATTGCGGCTGCAGTTGGTAAAACAGGAGTAGTGAGTTCATTACCCAATTTTTCTAAAAAACCTATATCCCCTCTTAGCAATGCTATTTCGTTGTCATCAGTGAGTAGAAATGGAGAAACCAGTTTTCTCGGGTCCCTTAAATCTACTATTTTAAGGTTTGAGACAATATTGAAATCCGCCACCCAAACTTTTTCGCCAGGATGAGGTCTAACCTCAGAAATAGCGGTATGGATTTTGGAACCTAAATACAAGTAAGGGATTCCTGCAGGGTTAGCTCTTCCATGGGAAGCCATTCGCTGAGGCGGAGCGCCCATCTCTGAAATTTCGTAGGTATCATCTCCTTGCTGAATCCTTGCTCTAAACCAAACATCAAAAATTTCATCCTGATCAGCTATTAATCGGGAAAGAAGTTCTTCAAATCTATCCAGATCCATTTTAGTTGCGGGAAAGAATCTATTTTGATGCATTAGTTCCTTACGCAATTCTTCCCAACTATCGAGCCTATCCGTGTGGCACAATTCGGAAGGGATGAAGTTTTTTCTAACTAACTCTCCATCATCAAGAATATCACCCAAAAGTTCTTTCGCGTGAGCATTATCCATTTTGGGATGATCAAATAAAGACCAATCCTCTTTTAGCAATTCTACAAGCGTTTTTCCATCCGGATCAGGCCGATAAATGCTTATCAACAACTCGAAATATTCGCTTAAATGATTTGGTTCAACTAATTCCTTATTTTCAGTTGTGCAATAAGAACAGGTTCCTCTTTGAGTTGAACGAAGGGGGATAATTTCCTTTTTCAAACCTCTGTCACCAAAACAATTTGCGCAACACATCATTTGACGGTAATTTCATTCTTCGCAAAATATTGCGCTAAGGTCTCGATGTGATGTTTCATGGACAGTTTTTTAATATAACCTAAACCTGGGAAATGCCCCCTTATGTGCAAGCTACGGAATTCTTGTATGGCTGAAGTTTCCTGGATTTTATTATGGGGTTTGTCCAGTTCGTTTATTAGTTTTTCCAGGGCTTCCGCAAATTTCCCAGCAGGGTCCTTGGGAGTATTTTGACGATCTGATTTAAAATGATGTACGTGCATTTCGTCATCTCTTTCATCATCTATATAAGTGAGATGAATGGCTATCGTATAAGCGGGGCCTCCGGTTTCCGAGTATTCATTGCCTACAATCAAAAAATCGCCAAAACCATTAATTTTTCTTTCGTCCTCAAATGTTATATGTAAATCGGAGAAAAACTCAACTGATGGATGGTCCCGATTTTTTCTTTGCTGGAAACCGTCTCTAATAAGTATTCTGTTCGAATGGTTTTCGAAATGGCGGCGATATAGCTTTCCACAATAGTTTTCCAAAAAAATACTTGAGAATAATCCCTCTTGATTTGAAATTATGGAAGAAAGTTCTTTGGCATGGGAAAATCCGGCATGGATAAGGGCCAGTTCACCATTTCGCCTATATGTAGCCAAAAGCTCCTGGGCATCCGTTGTGGAAAGGTTTTCCGTAAGCAGGATTCCTTTGATGAAATTATTGAAATTTCCAAAATCCTTGTTTAGCAGGGAAGATATTACCTGGCCATTACTACTATGATCACCGTATTGCGGGTTGACTATAACTATGGCTTTAGCATCGTTCTCCTTAATAGCCTCAAGAGATTTTTTTAACCCCCCAAGCTGTTCTTTTACGGGTTCAATAATCGGTATAAAGTTATGCTCAGCAAAAAGAGATGCCGATTCTCTAATTGTTATTAATTCGTATTGTTTGCCACGAAAATAAGGAAAATACATTTTTCTATGTCCACTTTATGGCATCATGAATAGGGGTTTCCATAGCAGAAATTAACCTTTGATGATCTCTCTTGCGAAGAGGAGTGGTCAGGGCAACTGCTTGAAGCGACAATGGCAAATTATTAATAAGGCCTTTTCGTGATATCAGGTTTCGGGTTTTTTTTAATATTCTAACCATCCCATAGTGAGCATCAATAGGATTTAAAGTCAAAAAGATAGATTTCAGGTTTGCATACATTTGAGTATTTGGAACCTCCGGCGTTTTTATTTCAAGATCTTCCAAAATTGCCTTTGATTCTTTTAATTGAAGGGATTCAAATATTGTAGCTGGACAGGTTCTTCCGGGTTCCTCCAGCCCTTCCCTAATGGTACTGATTTGATATCGGTTGGATAACTTTAATACGCCAATTTCTTTGGGAACCATAAGCAATACAGAATCAAGGTGGTTTTCACCAACTATGATATTTACTTTTGCAAAAACTTTACTATAAGCTTTTATTTGGCTTTCAAGGCGTGACAACGAATCTCTCTCTGACTTTATTTCATAGGCGGTGGCGGTTCCATTTAAAATAACAAAATCAGCTTTACAGTTCTCCACACGAAATTCTGTTAACATTGAAGCCGTTTGTAGATTATGGACGCCAAGAAGTAGTTTTTCGATCAATGCAGATTTATAAATGTACTCATTGCGATTTTGTTTATTTTTTAATAAAGAAAAACCCACTTCGAAAACCTGACGAATTGTTTCTGATTCAGGAATGGTATTTAAAAGGAAAGATTCTTTTAATAATCTTTTTAATAAGACGGACTTGCCATGTCGCGCCAACTCTTTAATTACAGTTGTAGAAAAGATTCTTGAAACTGCTGATATTTGATTTTCTTCTAATTTCGGCATAATTTATTATAAATTTTCAATTACTTACTCGTTGCGATTTTAATATACTTTCAGAATCCAAACAAACAACATTTATCAATCTGGGAGTTTGATTGTTGAATCGAAACATATTTTTTATTCTTTTCGCTGGACCAATAAGCACCCTTGAAAAAAAACTCTTTACTCATAATAGGAATTGGTAATATGTACCGGTCGGACGATGCGGTGGGTTTACTGATTGCGCGACGATTGAAAGAAAATGCGAACGAGACGGTTTGCGTACTTGAACAAAGTGGCGACGGGACGGCTTTGATGTCTGCCTGGGCAAACAAAGATCATGTTGTTGTTGTGGACGCTGTGTCTTCTGGTCAGGCACCGGGAACCATTCACTCGATTGACGCTATTCAGGAGTCGATACCCTCGCGTTTTTTTTCGTGTTCCACGCACAATTTGGGAATCGCGGAAGCAGTGGAACTGGGTCGCACGCTGGACCAGCTTCCGGATCGACTTCAAATTTTTGGCATTGAAGGAAAAAACTTCGAGCCGGGTGAGGGTTTGTCTGCCGAGGTGGAACAGGCTATGGAAAAAGCAATCGGGGCTATAATAAAGCTAACAAGATAATTTTAGGATTTAACCATGCATGAACAATCTTTAATGGCGGATTTGATGCGGAAACTTGAATCTTTATCCAGGGACCAGGGTGGAAAGAAAATCATGCAAGTAAAAGTGAAGTTAGGAGCTCTGTCTCATATTTCCGCAGATCATTTCCGCGAACATTTCGAGCATTCGTCAAGAGCTAGCTGTGCGGAAAACGCATGTTTGGAAGTCGAGGTTTCAGAAGACATCAATGATCCGAACGCTCAGGAAATCTTGTTGCAAAGCATTGAGGTAGAGGAATGACTTGCCTCATAATGTCGGTTTTCTCATTGGAGTTTTAAATGCTTTCCGCGCCTCTGGAAAGAATTCGGGTTTCCATTTACGGAACCTTGCAAGGTGTCGGGTTTCGTCCCTTTGTTTACAGGCTGGCCCAAAAGTTTCTTTTAAATGGCTGGGTGCAAAACTCCAGACAAGGGGTTTGCATTGAGGCGGAAGGCGATCCCGAAAACTTGAAGGGATTTATTCAATGCTTAAAACATGAAATGCCAGCTCACGCAAGCATTGAAACTGTGCAATCCTCCCCAATAGATCCCTTGGGAGAAAACCAGTTCCTCATCAAGGAAAGTGATGATTCCGAAGGCGCTTGCACTTCAATACTGCCTGATGTCGCCGTTTGCTCCGATTGTCTGACAGAAGTTTTTGAGCCCTCCAACCGCAGATATTTGTATCCCTTCACCCATTGCACCTGTTGCGGGCCACGCTTTACGTTGGTTGAGTCGCTCCCTTTCGACCGACAACGCACTTCGATGAAATCGTTCATCATGTGCCTTGCCTGCCAAAAGGAATATGATGACCCCGACGACCGCCGGTTCCATTCCCAAACCAATGCTTGTGGAGATTGCGGACCCCAGGTGGAGTTTTGGGACCGGGATGGAATGCTCTTGTCCGAAGGCCACGAGGCAATGGTGCAAACCGTACAAAAAATGAGAGAAGGCGCAATCGTTGCCATCAAGGGTATTGGTGGATTTCATTTGATGGTTTCCGCAAATAATCAGCAGGCGTTGGCCCGGCTTCGCGACCGCAAACACCGGGAAGAAAAACCTTTTGCGTTGATGTATCCTTCTTTGCAAAGCATCCAAAACGATTGCGAACTGTCTTCTTTCGAAGAGAGCTTACTCAGTTCCCCATCGGCTCCCATCGTTTTGTTGGTTCGTAAGAAACATATTTCCATTGCTGACAACGCCGCGCCGGACAGCCCGGACTTGGGAGTGATGTTGCCTTACTCTCCTTTGCATCATATTTTGATGCGCGATCTTGGTTTTCCCGTCGTTGCGACCAGTGGCAATATTTCTGATGAAACGATTTGTACTGGAAACGAAGAGGCCTTGCAAAGGCTTCATGGAGTTGCAGATTGTTTCCTGGTTCATAACAGACCCATTATTCTGGCTGTAGATGACTCCATAACACGCGAGGTGATGGGTAATGAACAGGTCTTACGTCGTTCGCGCGGTTATGCTCCTTTGCCTGTCAGGATCAATGGCAACCAGCGCCGGGTTTTAGCGGTGGGGGGGCATCTTAAAAATACCATTGCCGTTGCGCAGGAGGACCGTGTCTACCTCAGTCAACATTTGGGTGATTTGGACAGTGAGAGTCAAATAGAAACTTTTCAAAATACCCTCGACCTTTTTTCCATAAGTTATGCCCCGCATCCGGAGCGATTGCTCTGCGACTTTCATCCGGACTACCTGTCTACGCGTTGGGCTGAAAATGAAGATCAGGATTGCCTCCACGTCCAGCATCATGTCGCCCACATTTTATCTTGTATGACCGAGAACGCAGTGAAAGTCCCCGCGTTGGGAATCGCCTGGGACGGGTCGGGGTACGGCCTGGACGGCACACTATGGGGTGGCGAGTTTTTTCGAATCACTGAAGACACGTTTTATCGAGTGGCCTGTTTTCGACCTTTTCCCTTGCCGGGGGGAGAGCAGGCGATCCGCGAGCCACGGCGCAGTGCGCTGGGATTGGCTTACGAATTATTGGGAAGGCGTCTACTGGAAACCCACGAGATGCTCAAAAATTTTTCCACGGAAGAATCGCGTGTGTTGCTGTCTATGATGGATAATAAAATAAACTGTCCCAAAACCTCCAGTTGTGGTCGGCTGTTCGATGCGGTCGCCTCCCTGGCAGGCATCCGACAACGCTGTTCTTTTGAAGGCCAGTCAGCGATGAAATTGGAAAGTTTGGCTCGCGGTTCGTATACCGGGGAAAGTTATGGCTTTGATGTCGTTGCGAACCCTTGTGTCTCAACAGCACCTGTTAAAGAAGAAGTTCCCGATTGTTATGATTTGGCTTTGCGCTATCATGTGGACGTCTCTCACATGGTCGATGAGTTGATTCATGATGTCCGTAAAAAAGTGAATTGCGAACTCATTGCTCTTAAATTTCATAATATGCTGGTTGAAATAATTATTGATTTGGCCAAGTTGATTGGAGAAGAAAAAGTGGTGATGTCCGGAGGGTGTTTTCAAAACAAATATTTGACCGTCCAAACGATCCGCAAACTTAAGAAGGAAGGGTTTTTACCTTATTGGCATCAAAAAGTGCCTCCCAACGATGGCGGACTGGCGCTGGGACAAATCGCCGCCTTAAAATGGCAGAACGTCGAAAGGAGTCTGGTCCATGTGTCTGGCCGTTCCCGGTAAAATTTTAAAGATTCTGGATGACGACCCTGTGATGCCGCAAGGCCAGGTGAGTTTCGGCGGAATTCTGAAATCAGTGAACCTTGCTTATGTTCCAAAAGCACGTCCGGGCGATTATGTGATCGTTCATGTCGGATTTGCAATCAGCATTCTGGATGAACAGGAAGCTCAAAACATACTCGCAACCCTGGAAGGTCCTCAAAGCGAGGAGAGCGCACTATGAAATATGTCGATGAGTTTCGAGACAGCGAAACCGTACGCAAATTTTCCGAAGCTATACAAGGTATCCAGACCAAACCCTGGACCTTAATGGAAGTATGCGGGGGGCAAACCCATTCCATCGTTAAATATGGTATTCAGGAATTGCTCCCGCAGGAGCTCACCCTTCTGCATGGACCCGGCTGTCCGGTTTGCGTGACCCCTGCTCATTTGATCGACAAGGCCATTGCCATCGCGGGTTTAAAGGACGTTATCTTTTGCACCTTCGGCGATATGTTGCGGGTTCCCGGATCGCAGGGAGACCTTTCTTCCGTGAAGGCGCAGGGAGGCGATGTGCGAATCGTTTACTCTCCGATGGATGTTCTTGAGTTAGCCAAAGAAAATCCGGAAAAGCAGGTGGTGTTTTTTGCGATCGGATTCGAAACCACGGCTCCGGCCAACGCAATGGCGGTGTATCAGGCCCGGCAGGAAGGATTGGACAATGTTTCCTTTCTGGTATCACAAGTCACTGTGCCCCCGGCTTTGCGATCCATTCTGGACTCGTCATCCACGCGGGTGGAAGCTTTTCTGGCCGCAGGGCATGTCTGCACTATCATGGGGTATAAGGAATATGAACCGATTGCAAAAGAATATAAGGTTCCTATTGTGGTGACGGGATTTGAGCCAGTGGATATTCTACAAGGAATTTACATGTGTGTGAAACAGTTGGAAGAGGGCAGGGCCGAAGTTGAAAATCAATACAGCCGATCGGTGAAAAAGGAAGGCAACCTGCCTGCACAAAAAATTATGCAAAGTGTTTTTGAAATCGTGCCCCGAACCTGGAGAGGTGTCGGCGAAATTCCTGCCAGTGGTTTGGGCTTAAGGCCGGAGTATGCTCAATTCGATGCAGAGAGGCGTTTTGACATGGAGCTTCCCATTTTTGAAGAGTCATCGGAATGCATCAGCGGTCTCGTTTTGCAAGGTATCAAAAAACCAGACCAGTGCTCCGCCTTTGGAAACCAATGCACACCGGAATTCCCTTTGGGAGCAACTATGGTTTCTTCCGAAGGAGCCTGCGCCGCGTATTATCGATATCAAAAAGCCCAAACATGAGCGATCCGGAACCGAAACTTTTTAGGCCCAATTATAAAATCCATCTGTGGTTAATTTTTCTGCTAATCATATTCTCAGGAAGCATAGCCTGCTCGAATGCCAATGTGTCTTCTTCCAAAGATACAACCTTTCGAATGACAATTAAGTCTGAGCCGCCCACCCTCGACGCGTCCCTGGCCACCGACAATGTTTCCTTTGATTTGCTGACCAACCTCATGGAAGGACTCACTCAGTACAACGAACATTTGGAGGCCATCCCCGCCATTGCCAAACGCTGGGAGTTTTCAAACGACGGCAAGACCCTTACTTTTTTCCTGCGCGACGATGTGTACTGGACCGATGGCAAAAAACTGACCGCTCATGATTTTGAATATTCCTGGAAACGCCTGCTGAACCCTGCTACCGCGGCAGAGTATGCCTATTTCCTGTTCGATATTGAAAATGCTTCGGAATACAACTCGGGCAAGCTAAAGGACCCCGATCAGGTTGGCGTGCGGGCCACATCGGAATCCGTCCTTGAAGTCCGGTTGAACAAACCGGTGGTCTATTTCCCAAGCATCACCACCTTTATGGTGACCTTTCCCTTACGCAAGGACATCATCGAAACCCATGGTGACCATTGGACCGATCCGGGACACATAGTCAGCAACGGTCCCTTTGAACTGGAAGAATGGCAACACGAGTACAAAATCATTTTGAAATCCAATCCGCGTTATTACGGTTCGCCCCCCGGAGTCGACCGGATTGAAGCGTACGTAGTGCGTGAAGACACCACGGCCCTGACTCTCTACGAAACAGGCGACCTGGACATGGTGGAACTACCGCCAGTGGCCATCCCACATTTTCAGAACAGTCCTGAGTACCGCAACGTGCCACTATTGCGCGGATACTATTACGGCTTCAACACCGGAAAAGCACCCTTCAACGATGCGCGCGTCCGGCGAGCCCTGGCGCATGCCATCGACCGGTCAAAAATTCCAACCATTCTAAAAGGCGGAGAAATTCCTACGGCGTCCTGGATCCCCAAGGGAATGTTTGGCTACAATGAGAAAGCTGGAGCCGGGTTTGATCCTGCACGCGCTCGGGAACTTCTAAAGCAAGCGGGTTATCCAGAAGGACGCGGGTTTCCCACAGTGACCGCGGTGTATAACAGCGATCCGGTCCATCGGCTCATTTCGGAATTCATACAAGATCAATGGAAGCGTCATTTGAACATTCAGGTCGAATTCGACAGCCAGGAATGGAAAGTGTTTTTAAGCGGACTGAAACTCGATCCACCGCCAATATTTCGGCTGGGATGGGGTGCAGACTTTCCGGATCCGGACAACTTTATGAACCTGTTCACTTCCACCAGCGGCAACAACCACCTGCGTTGGGCCAATACGAAATACGATGAGCTGGTTGCCGAAGGGGCCGCGGAAACGGACCCGGTCAAAAGGCAGACGATTTATGATGAAGCGCAATCGATCCTGACTCTGAAGGAATCCCCGATCATTTCCCTGTTCATCACCACACAAAATTTGCTGGTGAAACCCTATGTGGAAGGATTGAAACTCAACTCCATGGAATTGCTCTACCTGAAACATGTGAAACTGAAGCGATAAGCTGTATGATGGAACCATGAACGCCGTCGACCTTTCAATCATCATCGTCAGTTACAACTCCAAAGATGCCTTGTTGGAGTGTCTGCAGTCGATTTCAGAAAACGTCCAGCGTCTCACCTATGAAATCATTGTTGTCGACAACTATTCCACCCATCCTGGCAAGGAAGACGTTTTAAAAAGCTATCCTGCAGTGCACTGGATCGGCAATCAGAGGAACCTGGGTTTTTCCAAAGCCAATAACCAGGGCATCCGTATCGCCAATGGCCAACACATCGTGTTATTGAACAACGATACCCTGGTTCTTCCCGGCGCGTTTGAAAAGATGGCCGAAATCCTGAACACCCGATCCAACGTTGGCCTGGTTGGCGGGCGATTGCAAGATGAGGATGGCAAGCTTCAGCATTCCTTTGGCAAACGAATGAATTTCATTAACGACTTTGGACGCAAGGTGTTCACCAATCTTTACGTAAAGCACAACAATTCCTGGGTTGGAAAATATCTGGAGTGGACGCATTCCGAGGCCCGGCCCGTCGATTGGGTTCAAGGCGCTTGTTTATATTTCCGGCGCGAAGCCTTGTTTGAAGCAGGTTTGCTTGATGAGAATTTATTCCTGTATTGCGAAGAAATGGATATCAGCAAGCGCTTGCATGAGCTGGGCTGGGCGGTTTATTACACACCCGAAGCACGAATCGTTCACAAAGGTGGAGTCAGTACGGGTCCTGAAAATTATCGTGCCCTGCTGGAATACCGAAAAAGCCAATTACACTTTTACAAAAAACACCACGGTAGAATAGGGTTGGAACTATTGAAACTGTATCTCTATTTAAAAACCCTGAAGAACCTTTTGTGTGCTGGGTCTATGAAGGAGAAAAAACACTGGCAAGATGTTTGGGTGGAGTTGATTAGGTTTCATTGATAAACGCATTAATTCTTTCCCGCCAAGAGAGAGGTTTGTTCCCCATTACCCGATTCCATCTGACAATCCCGGATCCTTTTTAAATCGCTTGTTCCACAGAATCCGTGCTGGCCGTGGGCTTTATTTGTTCCAGTTTATTCAAAAGGGTCTGCCAGACTTCTTCAACACTTATGGAGGTGAGGCAGGTGATGTGGTCGCAAGGCGGGAAGGAACCATTGTCGAAGCAGGGAGAGCATTCCACATCTTTAAAGAGTAAGGTTGCTGAAGAGTTAATTGCACCTTGCACTTTGGGATCGGTGGGACCATACAACCCGATGATCGGCACACCCATAGCATCCGCAATGTGCAAGGGACCACTATCGTTTCCTATATATACTTGACAACGCCGAAACACGGAGGCCATTTCTCCAAAGGAAAGATCGGAGGCATCCAGCGCATTCGGAACGGCGTTACGGATAGCCGACATCAATTCGGTTTCATCCCGGCTCCCAAACAGGATAATCTTGCCTAATTGGGCGTCTGAAAACTTTTTGGCCAATGCGATGAAATTTTCCTGCGGCCATCTTCGTGACGGCATCCAGGATTTTACATTCTTGCCGCCGCCGGGACCAATCCCTATCAACAACTCAGAATCTTCGATGCCCTCCTGTTCCAGATAGCGGGCGAGAAACTGGTCTTCTTCTTCGCTAAGATAAAACCGCGATCCCTCATATTGGACCGGGATATCCAACACTCTCAGCAAATCCAGAAACATTTCGCGCTCATTGCGCCGTGGTTGGGGTTTCACTTTATGGGTTAAAAACATACCCTCATTTCTACGGTTGAAACCAACACGGCAGGGAATCCCTGCAAGAAAAACCAGCAAATTAAACGGCCAGGCGCGATGCAAAACGAACGCGCAGTCAATGTGCTCTTTTCGCAACAATGCGACTAATCGAAATGTTTCTTTGAACTTTGCCCAGGGCGAACCCTTGTAAAGCGTTTTATCATCTGCCGCAATCAATTGGTCGACATCGCGATTGGCTTGCAGGACCTTCATATAAGTTTGCCCGGTCACCAGCAAAATTCTGGAGTCTGGAAAATTGCGGCGCAACTGTTCCATAAACGAGGAAGCAAAAATGAAGTCACCCATGGCTCCCAGTTTAAAAACTAATATCGTTTTGGGCGGATTGTTTAATGGGTCAGTGGCCATAATAAGAATGGGTAGGGGGTAGAAAAAGAGATCAAGAGACCAGGAAGAGGGCGAGTGGGGCGAGAAATTTTTATCTGATCCTATTTCTTGATTTCTTCCACAAACTTTCCGGCACCCGATCCCACTTTTTCACCAAACTCACCGACTTCCTTGATAACGGACTCTCCGGTTTCCTTAACTTCCTTCACCACGGAATCGACCGAGTCGGTGATGTTATCCGTAAATGAACTCGTGGCGTCACAAGCATATATGAACAGGAGCCCTGCCATCAAAACAAAATGTCGCAGGGATAAAAACAAGCCAATCGGTTTTTTCATAGAAAACCCCCGATCAATGACACAGTCGTTGCCGCTGAAAAACTATTTTTGAATAACGAGAGTCTCTATGATAGCCGAAAAGCAGAAATATATCCTTAAAATTCAAAGCTTTATAATAGGGTTGTGCCGGGTTTGTATTCCTACCCATTGACGAACGACTTCAATCAACAGCTACCCTGACAAATGATCACCGTTTCGCCACCAGGCTGAGTAACGGTGAAATTCAACTCGCTACCGATCTGAGTCACGTCGGCTAGGTTACCGGTTCCGTGCTGGATGATGCTGGCCAGGTTATCATCTCCAAGCTGGGTGACATTTGCTTCGTTGGATTCGTTTTGTTGAGAGATATAGGTTTCGTTGCCATCCCCTTCTTGAAAGATGGAAGCGATGAGAAACTCTCCATCCTGAGCGATATCAGCGGTATTGAAATCGCCACCCTGCGTGATGATCGACTCATTATTATTTCCAAACTGGAGGATGGAAGCGAGATTGAAATCGCCTTCCTGAGTGATTTCCGCAGTGTTGTTTTCGCCGGAGTCCACCAACGCAAGATCGGTATGCCCCCTGCCATGATCGTCCTCGTCATGCCCGAGGATACGACCAAGAATGGATCCGCGGCCCCTTTGGTCGCGGTGTTCGTCGGCAGTGAGATCCGAATTGTCGTCCAGAAAGATATCTTCATCCAAACCTGCCTGGATGATCAACACTTCGTTGCCGTTGCCCAACTGGCTCACCAGGGCGGTGTTCAATCCACCGGTCTGCTCGATTTCTGCAATATTTTCGTTGCCTTCCTGGTCAATGGAAGCTTCATTTTCCGAGCCGAACTGCAAAATGCTGGCAAAATTGAAATCTCCAATCTGCAAAATTTCAGCAGAATTCAAATCACCAAACTGCATAATAGCAACAGATTCCTCATCCGGTCCAAAATTGGAATTGCCTTCTTGTTCCAGGTCGGCGAAATTGGTCAACCCTTCCTGCTCAATGAAAGCCCGGTTGGAATCCCCGGTTTGCGAGATGCCGACCTCGTTGGAATCCCCAACCTGTGCAATTTGGGCGATGTTATCATCACCGAACTGTAAAATTTCTGCTGTGTTGGCCGCTTGCGCGATAAAGGAAAGAACTTCACGGGGCTGATCTTCAAACGTGTCATCAAAAATATCCAGAGCTTCCCCAAAGGCATGGGTGCTGAAACTTACCAGGGAAAAAAGGACGGCCCCCAAAACAAGGCCAGAGTTTCTCTTATTGATTCGCATTGAGATGTGCCTCCAGGAATTGAAAACTAAGTTTCAAAAATCAGGATGCTTTTACCCCCCTTAAAAACAACCTCTAAAGATCCCAGCTGGCGAAAAGCCTAATTCGAACCGGGATCGTTATCGAACAGGTTATTATAATCGTCTAAATCATCAATCACGGTGCCGGAACGGTACCAATCATCCTCATCCAGCTCTTCCTCTTCGTCGCGGGCTTCGATTTCAAGGGTCTCAGCCGTGAGAGAAGACGATTCCATTTCGATAATATTTTTGCTCCCGCACTTGCAGTCGGATTCCCCGATTTCTACCTTGGTATCGTTGTTGAGGATCATCGTGAATCCGCAATCTTCACACACATATTCCTTATGTGTTTCGTCGATAGACGCATGAAGGAGTTTTTCCCGGCATTGGTTACAAACCAAAAAGTTTCCTGGTGTAAAGCTTGCAAACTGATTTTCGATGCCACAACCGGAACATTCGATCAACACATCTCGAGGTTCTGAGGAATACATGGTAACAACTCCAAAAAAATATCAACCTGCCCCGTCCTCATCGACGGGGAACTCTGAAGACTGCCCTCTCCCTCTAACATAAGGTCGAAGGCAAAAATTTTCAACAGCCACATTTAAAAAACCAGCGGGCGAGCAAAGCGAGCCCAGCCGCACGCTTATTTCAAGAACAATCCCGCCTACCCCGGCCAGTGGAATACGGCATGAATACAATTTTCGTTGGCCGGAGCCTCTTCCAGGCGTTGCCTCATCAGGATTTGAACTTTGACATGTCGAATTTGGACATATCCATGTTTTCGATGTCGATGCCCATTTCCTTGAACTGACCCGAGAACGGACATTTACCGGCGGCCAGTTTGGTGGCACCATTTTCTTTAGGTTCTTCAGCGGCAACGTCCGACGGGCTGTTTTCAGCCATAATCAACCATTGAGCGGTTTCAAGATGCTGAGTGGCTGTTTCCACCATTTGTTTCAAAGTTTCTTTAGCATCCTCAAGGGAACAACTGTTGATGGCCTGTTTGTATTTTTCGATCGCCTGTTTTTCAAGCTCAATTGCCTGCTTCAAGGCTTCGGTCGAATAAGACATGTTTTATCCTCCAATTTTTGCGGATCACGAACTGTTAATTGAACCCCAAATATATCAAAACCCTACCAACAAAGACAAGCGTGAACGGTCTCACCGACCCGGATTTTTTTGAAGAAATAGCAAACAGGAGTATCCTGTTTTAAGAAACTAATTATCCGTATCAGGATTTCCTTTGATAACCAGAGAGGACTTTATGGACGATTTGCGCCTGGGCCATGTAATGCAGTCGGGATGGAGTGGAGATATCGTACTTCTGGGCTTTCCCTACGACCAGGGAGTGGCCATTAATAATGGCCGCATCGGGGCCGCTCAGGGACCCAGAGTATTTCGCGAACGCCTGGAAAAATTCGGAACCATTGATAACCCGGAAACCGATATCAATCTGTCGTCTCTGCAACTTGCCAATGCAGGAGATGTTTCTTCAGGACTGAGCCATGTTGAATCGCATTTGGAATTGACCCGGTCGGTGGGAAAAATAATGGATTTAAAGGGCATTCCGTTTGTTGTGGGAGGAGGCAATGACCAGTCTTATCCAAATGCCTGTGCTTTGTTGGAACGAAACGACAGCGTGGGAGTGGTGAACATCGATGCCCATCTGGACGTTCGCCCCTTAAAAGACGGACAGGCCCACAGTGGGTCTCCCTTTCGGTTGCTTCTGGACGATTCACGGTTCCAACCTGAACATTTCGTCGCGTTCGCTGGCCAGGGAAGCCAGTGCTCCAGGCAACACGCTGAATACATCCAAAACAAAGGAGGGAACATCCTTTGGTTGGACCATTTGAATTCGTCTCCGGAATCTGATTTTGACAGGGTGCTGAAGGAATTATCGTCCCGGTGCGATTCCATTTTCGTGAGTTTCGATCTGGATTCCATAGAATCGGCTTACGCCCCCGGCGTATCCTGTCCGGGAACCCTGGGGCTGAGCGCCTGCAACGCACTCCATCTGGCGCGGCTTGCAGGAAAGTGTCCGAAAGTCCACTTGTTCGACATGTCTGAATTCAACCCGGTCATTGAAGCGGATCGAACCGGCCGTTTAGCGGTTTCGATCTATTATTCCTTTTGTCAGGGCGTCGCTTTGAGGAGGAGGCCATCATGAAACGAAAAACCCGAAATCACGATCAATCGCAATCCCGGCCGATGTATATGGAACTTTGCCCCAAACGTTCCCCCCGCGCCAGCACTTCTTTGAAAATCCGATGCAGGGACTGGGACAGCGAAGCGGCTCTGCGTATGTTGCAGAACAATCTCGACGACCGCGTTGCCCTGGATTGGAAACAGTTGATCGTCTACGGAGGAAGCGGCCGCGCCGCTCGAAACTGGCTGGAATACCGCCGCATCGTATCCGAATTGAAACGCCTGAAATCGGATCAAACTCTATGTATCCAATCCGGCAAACCCGTATACATCGCTACCACCCATCCCGATGCGCCACGGGTGATGATCGCCAATTCCAATCTGGTCCCATGCTACGCCACCCAGGATCATTTCGACGAACTGGACCGGCTCGGACTCATGATGTACGGTCAAATGACCGCTGGAAGCTGGATATACATCGGGACCCAGGGCATTTTACAGGGCACTTACGAAACCTTCGCCGCGTGTGGCGTAAAGGATTTCGAGTCGAACAGCCTGGCAGGCAAATGGATTTTCACTTCAGGTTTGGGAAATATGGGCGCCGCGCAACCCCTGGCGGGAACAATGAATGAAGCCTGCGTGCTGGTTGCCGAAGTCAACCCGGACCATGTGCAACGGCGTTTGCAAGAGGGCTACCTGGACCGCGCCACCGATTCCCTGAACACCGCGTTGCAATGGATTGATGAAGGATTGAACGAGGGGCGACCCATCAGCGTTGGTATTGTGGCCAACGGGGCCACTGTTGCAAAACAGCTTCTCAAGAAAAACAAAATTCCCGATATTGTTACCGACCAGACATCAGCACATAACCTGATGGATTATGTCCCTGAGGGAAACACTTACAAAACGCTCATGAAACTGCGAAGTAAGGATCCGGAAGAATATCGCAAACGATCCCTGTCCACCATTGTCGAGCACACCCGTGCCATGATAGGCTTGCAGGAGAAGGGTTCCGTGGTATTCGACTACGGCAACAACCTGCGCGGACAGGCGGAATCGGGCGGCTTGCAGGTGCGCCATTCGGATGGAACGTTTGTTTATCCGGGTTTCGTCCCGGCTTACATTCGACCTTTGTTTTGCGAAGGCCAGGGTCCTTTCCGTTGGGCGGTGTTATCGGGAAAGAAACAGGATTTACTTGCAATCGACGAGGCGGTGATCCAAACCTTTCCTGAAAAAACAGGTTTGCACCGCTGGATCCGTAAAGCTCAAAAACAAGTGCCGATCCTTGGCCTGCCTACACGTGTCTGTTGGCTGGGTTACGGTGAACGCGCCAAAATGGGCGATGTGATGAATCGTTTGGTGAAACGCGGCAAGGTGAAGGCCCCGATTGTAATTGGACGCGACCACCTGGATTGCGGCAGTGTCGCGTCACCCAACCGGGAAACAGAAAATATGATGGATGGAAGCGACGCGGTGGCCGATTGGCCCTTATTGAATTTCGGCATCAATGCCGTTTCCGGCGCCAGTTGGGTGAGTTTTCATCATGGCGGCGGCGTGGGTATCGGCAACTCATTGCATGCCGGTATGGTGATCGTGGCCGATGGAACCAAAAAGAAAGCCGAACGCCTTTACCGTGTTTTAACCAACGATCCCGGCCTTGGAGTCGCGCGCCATGTGGACGCCGGTTACCCTGAAGCCAAAAAAGTGGGAAAAGCCCGGAAGGTGGTTCTTCCAAAATAAATCACCCTTTTCAAAAATGGAATCCGTAAAAATTTATTGAAAGTCTAATTATGCCTAAAACCATTTGCTTTAAAAATATAGGCGAACTGATCCAGGTGGAGTCAGCAGGGCCGCCCAAAATAAGGATTCAACGCAACTGCGCCCTGGTGGTTAAAGACGGGCAGGTGTTGGATGTTCTGGCTAATGCCGGAATCCGTCCGAAATCTTATGATGAGGTGATCGACCTTAAAAAGCGTTCGGTGGTCCCCGGTTTCGTCGACTGCCACACGCATTTAATCTATGCCGGTGAACGAAAGGAAGAGATGGTGGCGCGGATTCAGGGAAGCACCTATCTGGAAGCACTGGAAGAAGGCGGAGGCATTTTGCAGACGGTCCGTGAAACTCGTGAGGCTACGGAAAAGGAATTGTATCTAGGCGCTCGTAAACGAATGGTGAAGATGATGGCCCTGGGAACTACAGCCTTCGAGATCAAATCGGGTTACGGTCTGGATTATGAAACTGAGATGAAAATGCTCAAGGTGGGCCACAAATTACGAAAGAGTTTGAAGGTACCCATCACCTTGACTTACCTGGGCGCGCATGCGGTTCCTCCGGAAATGAATAAAGCCGCCTATTTAGAAACGATAATTGGGCATTTGAAAGAATTTCGTGAATTGGCTGACGGTATCGATATATTTTGTGAGCGCGGAGCTTTTAGTGTAACCGATTTGCGGCGCTTGTTTTTGCAGGCGCGCCTCATGGGATTCCAGATTCGTGCCCATGTGGAAGAATTGTCCCATAGTGGCGGCTGTTATCATGCGGCCCGGTTGGGCGCATTATCCTGCGATCATCTTGAGCACGCCCTTCCCAAAGACTTGCGGGCCATGCAGATGAGCGGGACGACTGCGGTTCTCATGCCCGGAGTGACTTTCTTTTTGGCCAACAGCCAACTGCCGCCGGTCCACACGATGATTGAAAAAGGCATTCCCATCGCACTGGCAACCGATTGCAATCCCGGAAGCTCGCCGGTTTATAATATGCAAACCGTGCTGTATATGGCCGCGCATATGTATAGAATAACGCCCGAACAGGCTATTTCGGCCGCGACCCTGGGTTCCGCAAAAGCGCTTGGGCAAGAGGAGCATTTTGGAGGTTTACTTCCTGATCAACAGGCCGATTTCCTGGTTCTGAAAACCGATGACTACCGCGACTTGTTTTATTATTTTGGCGATAATCTGGTGCAAACGGTGTATCGCAAAGGCAATGTTTTATCGGGAGAACAGCCCTGAAATTTAAACATGTTTAAGAAGCCCCCTTTCCCACTCACCTGAGAGAAATGATGAAATCGAAACTGGAAGACTTAATGGAAAATATCAAAGCCCTGGAAGATGAACTGCTGGTAGAACTGGAGCGCAAACAGGAAGAGTTCTTTTACGAGGTGCGGGAAAAACGGATTTTTTTCGAAAAGGAAATTCGCAAGCAACAAAGGGAATGGATCAAGAAAATCCGTTATTACCTGCGCGATGCCAAAATATTGAATATTCTTACGGCACCCGTCATTTATTCCTGCCTGATACCTGCGCTGATGCTGGATGCCATGATTACCATTTATCAACGTGTGTGTTTTCCAATCTATGGAATTCCCCTGGTGGTCCGCGATAAATATGTTTTGATGGATCGACAATACCTGAGTTATTTAAATGCGATCGAAAAAATCAACTGTGTGTACTGTGGTTATTTTAACGGAGTGATCGCCTACACTCGAGAAATAGCGGCGCGCACGGAACAATACTGGTGCCCGATCAAGCACGCCAGAAAAATGAAGACTTTGCACAGCCGGTATCGGAACTTTTTCGAGTACGGAGATGCTAAAACCTACCGGCAAAACCTCGACAAGGTGAGAGGCGATTTTTCAGATTTGAAATAGAGGGACGGGAAGGAAGTGATTCGGTTGGTTTGCCGGTTCACTTCCTTTTGGTCACCACGCTGAAAATCCATAAGCCGGGACCGGTCACTGCGGAGTGATACTCTTTGTAATCGAATCCGTAATGATTCAGAAAGTGAATCAGGTCTTCTTTTTTAAACCACAAACTGTGATCGCTGAGGCCGCTCAGATTGTCTTTCCAACCAAACTCGGGTTGAATTTCAAAATCATACGTCCCGCTTTCGAGGGTTACGGTTTGCGTTCCCTTGGGATGCACGGAATGGGAAGAGGCGACATGGCCATTCAGCACAATCGTGTCACAGGACTCCAAACACGACTTCAACAGCCACCAGGGTTTGGCGGAATGGTAATGCACGCCGGAACAATAGATGATATCGACGGGCTCGGAAACCAGGCTGGGAAATAAATGAATGTCGCCCAAAAGCAATTCATAGTTTTGCCAGTTGTATAACGAACGAACCACCGAAAATTTCGCGTAATTTAAAGGCCGCCCTTCCAGTCCGATGACCTTTTTCGGTTTTTTTGCCATCAACATCACACTGTTGTTACCTTCAAAGGGCCCCAGCTCCAATATAGTTTTTCCCTCGAAATCAATTCCCGGAGGTTCGGGATGCCAATGGGCTTCTTTGAAAAAGCCCCTTCCAAACAGGTACTCGTCGAACTCGAATTGGAGGAGGCGCGCCAACTCTTTGTGGATATCATAAACATCCAATAAACTGTCCAGAGGCAGTACCCTGCAGGAGCACAGGGATCGGATGGTTTCTATTGTGTCCTGTAAATCGATGACTGCGCGACTGGAACCTATCAGAATCAGAACATCCGGATCCAGTTTGGATAGTTCCTGCCAGGGTTGAATTGGCTGTCCTCTTAAGGAAATCGGTTGTTTCAGCCTTTCAGGTGCTTCGTAGATTCCACGAAAAGGAATCTCACCCTCCAGCACCGCTTCCAGGATTCTTTCAGCCGAAGTCAGGCTTCCCACAACCGCTATGGGGCGGTTGAAACTCCTGATACGTGTAGTCAGATATTCCTTGTCCGGTCCTTGTGATTGGCAAAGCATGATGTTCTGGGCCCTTAAAATTTAAGTAAGATACAACGGGCTTAATAAAAATCATTAAAGGTATTGAAACAGTATCCTCAATTACTTTCAACTGAAAAGGGACCAATTTCAATTGTCAATCCACCAACACCGAAAGAATACTGGAATGACGGTCGGTCCAGGGGGGCATGGGGCGAGCCCTGATTGGACGCCATTTCAGTGATTGGGTCAACCACCTGTATTTTTCTTCATCCGCTGTCAAAGCGGCCCACAGTGTGAAGACGCCTTCTGGCGAATGAATGAAGGGCGAATGCTTTATCGCGGAATGCAGTCCCAATTGCCTTGCATTGGCCTGGATCACAGGGGCCAGATTGAGGTGCTCGTTGGAGATGTGGAAAAACATCAAGCCGCCGGGTATTAACAGGCGTTGGTATTCCTGAATGGCTTCCACCGTTAGCAAGTGGACGGGAATCGACCCGCTATTGAACACATCCACAACGAGCGTGTCGAAACTTTGCGAAGGTTCCTTTCTCAAGGAGACACGTGCATCGCCGTATACGAGGTTGACTTTCCCACGCGCCTGTTTCAGGTACGCAAAATAGTTTCTTGCAATGTGCCCCACTTCGGGATCCAGTTCAAAATACGTCATCTCGTCGCCGGGCCGGGACAGTACAGCCAGCGAGCCGGTACCCAATCCGACCAGAGCCGTGCGGGTGTTGGGGATATGCTGAAAACGGAAAAATTCGCCCATAGGAGATCGTGGGTGGTAATACATCAAAGCCTGTTTCGCTTTGTCCGGAGCCAGGTTTTGCGCACCGTGCACCACTGTTCCATGTTTCATATAACGAAACGGGCCGCGATCATACACACTGTAGATTCCATAATAATTTCGGGTTTGATACACCTCCTCACGTTTTTCCTTGAGCGTTTCGATGAGCGGAATCAAAAGAATCAAAGCGCTCAGAACGAGAACGTGGCCGTGATGCCGACTGCGTATGAAGGCAATTCCCAGAAACACAAGAATGGCGAACAGGATATTCAACAATTTTGCATTAACGGGATTCTGGTTCTGCAATATCCAGGGCCAAATCAAAACCAAGGCGATCAGTCCACCAGCAAGGCCCAGGGTTGGAACATCCCATTTGCGATGTTGTTTTTCCAACAAATAAAAAGCCAGTGCTCCCGGAAGGAATGCGAGAAGCGACTCGACCATTGAATCGAAAATCAGAGGCACCACCCAGTTGATCAAGGCTCCTCCCAGAAACCCTCCTATGGAAAGGCAGAGGTAGAAGGTCGTCAACTGACCGGGAGCTTCGGGTTTTTCCGCATGCAATCGGAAATGGCACACAAGGCAAAAAGCGAAGCACAGCCCCAGCCACAGCAGAGGCTCCATCAAAGTGCCCAGTGCATACAGGGGCAGTTGAAAGCGCAACATGATCATCACCAGAAATTCCATCACCGACGACCCCATAAGGTGAAGTAAGTACAAGGCCACTCCCATACCCACAAACAGGGAAAACCTGTCCTGTAGCCATTTTGGGCAAAAAGGTTTTTTTTTGAACGCCAGCACGAAAGTGAGCAAATACAGTGCCAGAGGCAAGACCCAAAGCAGGGGTATGGGCGCGATATTAAAGGTCAACTGGTTGGTGACCGCCAGAAACAGGGCCGAAGGAGCCGAACTCAAAAGCAACCAGCACAGGATGGTTAATTTCGGAGTCGGTGAGTTGGAAACAGTTTCTTCAGATTCGGAGATGAAGACAGGTATGACTTTTTGAAGAACCAGAAACAGCATGACCAGAATCACATAACTGACTTGCCAGATTTTCAACTGGGCCGGGGTGTCCAGCAGAGGTTCAATGAGAAACGGATAACTCAGTAAAGCCGCAAACGCTCCCAAATTGGAGCCGGCAAATAGCACATACGGATTCTTGCGCTCTTCAAGGTCCGAGTGTGACAATTGAATTTGCGTGTATATGGAAAGGCTGGCCAACATGAAAAACACCGGCCCGATGCTTTGCGTCAGCAGGATGACAATTTCCACCACCGGCGGCCAGTTGTATGCCGGGTTTTGCAAACGTTCCAGGGCGATCGGAAAACTGAGGCAGGACAGGGCCAGCAAAACGATTTGAAGCATCCGGAATCTGGAAAAACTGAAACGATGGTTCATCAGGTGGACATAATAGTATCCCAGAAACAGCAGGCCCTGATACAAAACCACCGATATGCCCCAAACCAGATACCCCCCACCAAAGCTGGGCAAAATGATTTTCCCCATGATCAGTTCAATCAGGAACACCAAAAAGGAACTAAGAAACACCAGAGTTTGCAGGGCAAAGACTTTCATGTATTTATTCTATTAGAAATCTATCTCCAGGGATTGATGAGTAGGGAACCCATATATTGGAAGTCGCCGGTATTACAGGTCATTAAATGTAATCCATGAGCGATGGCTGTGGCTGCAATGAGGCCATTGCTTAGGGGTACAGGTTTGCCTTTCTTCTGGCAAACAGCAGTTATTTCTCCCCATACCAGCATCGTTTCAATATTGATTTCCAGTATATTGTGCCGGTATTCATTTTCCAGAAAGGTGAGTTTGTTTTGAAGCTCCCGTTTCTTTTTACTTTCTTTAAGCAGTTGAATGCCCTTGTTGATTTCACCGATGGTCAGAACGGATAAATAGGTATCCTGAGGAGCCAAACCTGAAATTCGTTCTCGCACGATTTCTGAACTGCCCTTTCGCCAAAGTTCCGAGATGACACAGGTGTCCAGTAAAACCCTCACAAGTTTATTTTCCTTGGTAAAGAGGAGTCGCGTTCAAATTCTTTTCCATTCAGCTTGAGATCATCGTCAAGAAGAAACTCAATAAAGTCAGGTTTTTGACCGGTCAAATGCTGGTATTCGCTTTCCGAAATCACCACCACCCGGTCCTGGCGACGCGATACCCGTTGAGGTCCTTCCGAGAGAGCCTTGCTGACCAGTTCACTGAATCTGTTTTTCGCATCTGCCAATTTCCATTCCATGGATAAACCTCATTATAGCTAGATAGTCTAACTATAATAGCACATTCGCAATTGTCTTTAGGAAAGGAAGTGAAACATCGGGCCATGAGAATCAGGCTTTTGTTATAATGAATAACAACAAACGGGTGAAACAAGCCACTTTTGGTGGGTGATAATGCTCGTTATGTAAAAGCCGGTTTTCAAGTTTCCAGGCCATCTGTCTTCATTTGACCCAAAACGGACATTAAAGTTTGTATAAATTTCAAAAAACCGTCAATTAGCGATTTGACCATTTGGCAAAAGCAGTTATTCCCATTAAGAAAGTGATTAACAATGACAGCAAGACATGATTGAAACCCATTACCTCGCAGACATTCTGATTCTGTTAGCGGCTGCAATTATCGCCGTTCCACTCTTCCAACGGCTGGGACTTGGTTCGGTTCTGGGGTACCTGGCGGCGGGCGTCGTTGTTGGTCCCTGGGGCTTTAGTTTCGTCGACCAAATTGAAATAATTCAGGATATCGCTGAGTTCGGAGTAGTTTTCCTGCTATTCATTATTGGCATTGACCTGAAACCTGAACGCTTATGGTCGATGCGGCGGATGGTGTTCGGTCTGGGTACCGCACAAGTAATGTTAACCGGATTTGTTATCATGAGCCTGGCTTTGCTGTTTGGTCAACCCCTCATGCCCGCAGTGATCGTCGGTTTTGGTTTGGCACTCTCATCAACGGCATTTGGCCTTCAAATTCTGACAGAGCGAGGTGACATGGGGACTCATCACGGTTACACGGCACTGTCGGTGCTTTTGCTACAAGATCTCGCGGTTGTGCCTTTAATGACGCTGGTTTCTTTGCTCGCCGCGGATGCCTCGCTATTGCATGGGATAGAGTTTGCGTTGTTAGAGGCCGTGCTGGCTATTGCTATCGTCATCCTTGCCGGCCGGTTTCTCCTTTCCCCTGCTCTGCGGTTGGTGGCCACGAGCCGGACGGCGGAGGTGTTCACCGCGGCGGCGGTGTTCGCAGTGCTGGGCACCGCCTGGCTTATGGAGCAAGTGGGCCTGTCGCTGGCGCTGGGCGCGTTTCTGGCCGGGTTGATGATGGCGGACTCTCATTATCGGCACCAGGTGATTGCCGATATTCAGCCATTTCGTGGAATTCTGCTGGGTCTGTTTTTCATGGGCGTCGGAATGTCCATCGATTTCAGCCTGATCAGCCAATACACTGTCGAAATTGCCGGAATAGTATTTGGACTTCTGGTGGTCAAATCCTCCATTCTCTGGATCCTGTGTCGGCTGACAGGTGCCGGCAGGGCGGATGCAACTCAGGTCTCCCTGTTGCTTTCGCAGAGTGGCGAATTCGGGTTCGTCCTGTTTGGGCTGGCCGCGGTGAACGGCGTTATGGAGAACGATCTTTTTCAATTCCTGACACTGGTGATCGCGCTCACCATGATGACCACACCCTTGATGGCGAATCTGGGTGAATTTCTCAGCAAGCAGTTCATCCATACGGGTGAAGGACACGATGTAAGTACCACACATATTGAAGGGGAGTGGCCGCATGTCATCATTGCCGGCTTCGGTCGCGTGGGCCGTCGGATCGCGATGATCCTGCAGGCCGGGAATGTGCCTTATCTTGCCATCGAAAGTAATCCCGACCGCGTGCGGGAAGGAAGGCGGGAAGGTTTCTCGGTTTTTTACGGCGATGCCAGCCAGGTTAATGTTCTGAAGGCGGCCGATGCGGAGTGGGCCGGTGCACTGGTCTGCACGCTGGACCGGACGGCTCCTGCCTTACGACTGGTGCATGTCTTGCGGCTCCTTTATCCGGACCTGGCCATTTACGCCCGTGGACGCGACCGGCAACACTGCAACCAGTTGCTAAAGGCCGGGGCAACTGTCGCAATTTCAGAAACATTGGAAACGAGCCTCCAGATCGGCCGGGCTGTGCTTACCGCAATGGGGATCTTTGAAGAAGACACGACGGAGCTGATCGAATCACTCCGCGAGGAATATTATTGACCTTAACCAAAAATTTATATCCCTATAATAAGTCAGATTTTATCTAACCGTGTCTTGGCCATTGGCGTACTCCGGTCATACGCTACTTTTCTTCGAAATGAAGTTTGAGCAACTTGACTTTAAAATGCTTGACCGTGGAGAAATGAATCTTATAAAACAATTTATATTGGCGCAATCTTTATATTGAGTACTCTCTAAGGTTGGCCTTCGGCCTCATTTTTCCCCCTTGCTCTTCTTCATAATATTTATATGGGAATGCCAGGCTATGCTGGGCCCACCCTTTCTTCTTACGCGAGGGGGGAGAGGGGGTCTTATCGACAACTGAGGGTAGGTGATATCTTATGTGGCACTGGTTTCGTGATTTTCGGCGGAGGAAAATACTGGCTGTTCCTTTTCCGGGCGAGTGGGAGAGATACATTCGAAATAACATTGCCTATTATCAACACCTCGATC
This sequence comes from Nitrospina sp., assembly GCA_024648695.1. GTDB lineage: Bacteria > Nitrospinota > Nitrospinia > Nitrospinales > JACRGP01 > JACAVV01. The sequence goes on along the minus strand of JACAVV010000015.1, from coordinate 6,242 downwards.
TTGAAGAAAAAAAGCGGTTGAAGGATCTTGTCCGGATCTTTATTGCCGAAAAGGATTGGGAGGGATGCAATGGGCTGGAATTGACGGATGAAATCCGCGTCATCATCGCGGCTCAGGCCTGCCTGCTGATACTCGCATTACCTAACGATTATTACCGCAATGTACAAACCATCTACGTTTATCCCACAACCGTCATTTCTCCAGAGAGATCCCCTGGTTTTTTTGAAATCCCCACATCCCCGGTGCGTGGCCCGATTCCCATTCTTGGCGAGGCACATCATAGCGGGCCGGTGATCCTCGTGTGGGACGCGGTGAAAAGAGAAACCCGGCATCCGGAAAACGGACATAATGTCGTCTTTCACGAATTCGCCCATAAACTGGATATGCTCGATGGCAGTGCGGACGGCACGCCTCCCCTGACCACGTCTGAGGAATATCTGCGGTGGAGTCGGGTCTGTTCCGAAGAGTATCTGGAACTCCGTGACAAGGTAGAAAACGGTGAACCGGTTTTCTTTGACAGTTATGCGGCGACGAACGAAGCGGAATTTTTCGCGGTGGTGACGGAATACTTTTTCAGTAAACCTGAAAGCATGAAACGCTACCATCCAGAACTGTACCAGGTTTTAAAGGATTTTTACCAGCAAGATCCGGCACAGAAAGTTCTTTCCACCTTATAAAGCCGGGTTCCAATCTTCCAAATTCTTGAATACCGGGTTTGTACCTGGGACCCCTCCAGGGGATATGAAGACACCCTTTGAAAGGAAAGTGTGACCTGAAAGCGGTTTCAGGAAAGATCAGCCCACCCCGCCATACCTGACGCCGGAAAGTGACGCCATTTCTTTTTTCCAGGTGATGAGATCGTCGCGATTGAATTGGTTGAGATGACGATGTCCGCACGCGCGTGCCATCACTTGCATCAACTCCACCGAGGCACGGAAAAAGTTGTTGAGCCTTTGTGCGGACTGGTCGACAATGAGCCGTCGTCTCAGGTTTTCCTTCTGTGTCGCGATGCCCACCGGACAATTGTTGGTGTGACAGGCTCGCATGGCGATGCAACCGATGGCTTGCAAAGCTGAATTGGACACGGCAATGGCGTCGGCTCCCAAAGCGAGGGCCTTGGCGAAGTCGGCGGGGACACGCAGTCCGCCGGTAATGACAAGAGTCACGTTATTGCGGTTCATACGCTCAAGATGTTTGCGCGCCCGCGCCAGGGCCGGAATTGTGGGCACGGAAATGTTATCGCGGAACAACAAGGGGGCGGCTCCGGTGCCGCCACCGCGTCCGTCGAGGATGATGTAATCGACACCGATATTCAGTGCGGTGTCGATATCTTTTTCGATGTGCTGGGCCGATAGTTTGTAGCCTACGGGAATGCCGCCTGTCTCGTCTCGAACCTGGTCGGCGAAATCCTTGATCTGTTTCCAATTGTTCCAGTCAGGAAAACGGGGTGGCGATATGGCAGGTTCACCTTCTTTCAGTCCGCGTACCTCTGCAATCTTGCCCTTCACCTTGTTTCCGGGAAGGTGACCGCCGGTGCCGGTTTTCGCACCCTGCCCGCCTTTGAAATGAAAGGCCTGGCACTTTTTCACTTTATCCATCGAATAGCCGAATCGGGCCGACGCCAATTCGTAAAAGTAACGTTGATTGGCTTCCTGTTCTTCGGGAAGCATGCCGCCTTCGCCACTGCAAATCCCGGTTCCTGCAAGATCGGCTCCCTTGGCCAGGGCGATTTTTGCTTCTTCGGAAAGTGCGCCGAAACTCATGTCCGATACCAGCAAGGGGATATCCAGGCGCAAAGGTTTTTTAGCACGCGGTCCGATCACCACGCCCGTACTCACCGGCTCGTCTTCGAGCAGAGGCATTTTGGCGATCTGCGCGGTGACGAATTGCAAATCGTCCCATCGCGGCAATTCCTCTTGCGGAACCCCCATCGCGGCAACTGGACCGTGGTGCCCCATTTTGCTCAATCCATTTTTCGACAGCGTGTGGATGAAACCAGTATGCGGTTCTACACTGGTGCCTTCGGGATCGGCGTACTGGCCTTGATATTCCTTGCGTTTGAAAGGTTGCGGATGGTCCTCGTGCCATGCTGAAATTTCTTCTTCGTCGACGTAGACACGGTTGTTCTCGATCCAGGAACTGAATTTGGGAAGCGCTTCGTCGTTATCGTATTCGCTGACGCCGCTATCGAACCGGAAATCCCAATGATGCACACCGCAGATCAGGTTGTCGCCATCGACAAATCCATCTGCCAGCAAGGCTCCACGATGCAGGCATCGGCCATACAACACGGAAACCTGGTCATCATAACGGATCACCACCAGATCGACATTGGCCACCAATGCGTAGGAAGGTTCCCGGTCTTTCAATACGTACCAATCCGCGATCGCGATTTTTTTCATTAAAACGTCTCCAAATTATTAAGGCGCACATTTACCCTTGTCGTTTTTTACTGCGCGCTATTCCATTAAGTCTATTTTGGTTTGTCAGCAATAACTGTGGGTTGATGAGGGGTTTTTCAAATCCAAAACTGAGGTTAGCCGATAAGGTCCGACTTAAATACTATCATTTTTTCCTCGGTCATTTCCATCATGGAGGGGAGGATGCCGCCAACGCCGAGTCCTGACTCCCTGCGTCCGGCAAATGGCATCCAGTCGACGCGGAAGGCGGTGTGATCGTTCACCATCACCGCAGAGGCGTTGAGGCGATTGGCGGTGTCGAGCGCTTCATCGATGTCCTTGCTGAACACAGCCGCCTGAAATGAATAGGGAATGGCATTGGCCCGGGCGATGGCTTCTTTGCGGTCTGTGTAGGTATAAACATTGATCACGGGACCAAAAATTTCTGAGCACGAAACGCGGGCGGAGTCTGGCGGATTCAAAATTACCGTGGGCACGTAACAGGTTTCGTTCAACTTTTTGCCACCGCACAGAATTTTCGCACCCGATTGGCGAGCTTCTTCGACCCACTCATGCACGCGGTCCACCTCGCGTTCCAGAATGAGCGGACCGACTTCTGTGTTTTCATTCAAGGGGTCACCTACTTTAAGAGATTGGGCCATCGTGGTCAATCCCTCGCCCAAACGGGCCACCACATCTTCATGGGCAAATACACGCTGGACCGAAACGCACACTTGTCCGGCGTGATAGAATCCCCCTTTAATCAGCAGAGGCAATGCAGAATCCAAATTTGCGGAAGGAGTGAATATCACCGGCGCGGCACCGCCATGTTCCAAAGTGCATCGCGTTCCGGGCGACAATCGGGAGCGCAACCACCAGCCCACTTTGGCGGAACCGATGAAGGAGAAAAAATCGACTCGGGAATCCGTTACCAGTTTTTCAGACAACTCATTTTCCAAAAGCAAAACCCGGCAGAAATCCTCAGGCAGGCCTGCCTCATACAAACAGTCCACGAGATTGAAGCAGGATATCGGGGTCGTCAAAGCAGGCTTCACAATCACCGGACACCCCACCGCCACTGCCGGGACCACCTGATGCACAATGAGGTTAAAAGGATGATTGAATGCGCTGACTGCCACCACCACCCCAATCGGCTCGCGTTGAGTGAAGGCCAACCGCTGGGTCGAAGAGGGCGTCAGGCCCATGGGTATTTCGTGACCCGTCACCCGGTTTACAGAGCGTGCGGCTTCACGAATCCCCTGGACCGCCCGCTTCAACTCAACGCGTGAATCTATGAGAGGTTTGCCGCCTTCTTCTGCCGCTTGCCGGGCGTAGTCTTCCAGCCGTTGTTCAACCAGGTTCGCACAGCGCTCCAGAATTTCCATTCGTTGAAAAGGGGGCAGGGTACGATCCGGGTCTTTTGCCAGTGCGCTCGCTTCACTCAGGGCCTTTTCCAAATCCGTTTGCGAATTCAGAGGGAGTTCCCGAATTATATTTTTATTGTAAGGAGAGTAAACTTTTAAGGGATTCAAAAGGTGTTATCCTGCAGATTGACTAACCAGGGACCCCAGCTTCTTTTCCAAAACAGATCGTAACGCATTGCAATCCACCGGTTTGGTAAAATAATCGTCGAATCCCGATTGCATGGCCTTTTCAATATCACGTTTGGCGGCCAGTGCGCTTATAGCCAATACCGGGAGATTTTCGGTTCGGGATGATTTTTTTAATTGTCTGCAAGCTTCTATACCATTCATTCCTGGAAGAAGAATATCCATCAAAATGAGGTCAAAGTTTTGAGAGCTGGCCATTTGCAAACCCAATTCGGCATCTTTTGCCGAAACCAGTTTTATATTGGAAAAATTCTTGAAGAAATCCTCCATAAAAAAAAGATTGACTTCATTGTCTTCGATGTACAGGACCGCTTTGCGATTATCATCTCCCTCGTACCCCGAATCTCTTATTTTTTCGGAGATTAAAACGGGTTCCTCATTATTCTGATCGACTTCCATTGTATCCGGATAACCTGAAAGCGTTATAAAGAAGGTCGTTCCCTGGTTTACTCGACTTTTTATCGTCAAGCTACCTTGCATCATTTCGACCAGTTTTTTTGAAATGGTGAGCCCAATTCCTGAACCCGGAATGGCGGTGTTGCTCATTGCAAGGCGTTCAAAAGGTTCAAATACTTTGTCAAGATCTTCTTCGGGAATACCCCTTCCTGTGTCTGTTACCATCAGGGTGAAGCGGTCCTTCCCCTTTTCCTGTTTACAAGTCAAGTCAACGGTACCTGAGGGCACATTGTATTTGATCCCGTTTGAAACGAGGTTGAACAAAACCTGCTTTAAACGAAATTTGTCTGCATGGACACGAAGGTGTTTCCAGTTGTCCAGATCATAATTCAGTGTCACCTCACTCCTATTGGCAATGGGCTTCATGGCTTCCAGAGTTTCCTGAACGATCTCAATAAGCGAAACAGGTTCCAGGAAAACCTCCTGTTTCCCTTCCTCTATTTTTGAGAAATCCAGAATATCCGTAATCAGGCCCAATAACAGTTCTCCGGACTTTTCGATATGCTTTATTTGATGGAGTTGGTCGGAATCCAAATGCTGTTTTTTCAAGATCAATAATTGGGAAAACCCAAGAATAGAATTCAGAGGGGTTCTTAGTTCGTGGCTCATTTGGGCCAGGAACCGGGATTTGGCCTGACTGGCTTTTTCCGCCCGGGATCTGGCTTCTTCCAGATCCACTATCGTGGCTTCCAGTCTGGATTTGGCTTGTTGAACCATATCCGCCTGATCAATAAATTGTTTTACGGCGAATACAAACCCGGTTAAATAGGCAACAAGGCGAAGAAAATGCCACAACCACCAGCTTCCATTCCACAACACGGACATCTCGAACAAGATTCCCGCAACGCCAAAAAGCGTGGTGTGGATCGCGAATAAAAAATCTCCCGGTTCATTTTTTTTCCGGGCTTTGAAGAAGAAATGATATGCGGCCAGCAAAAAACCGATGCCGCCTGAAATATTAAGCAGTCTGGCGAGTGGGGTGAAATGCCCGTTCAACACCATGGCCGGAACGGAGTTTTCTGCCAACAGGGACCCTGCGCCAAAAACCAGAGTACCCGTCAGGGTTGCCAGCAGTAAAGGACCGGTTTTAACTTTGTCCTTCCAGGCTTCCGGTAAAAGAACCATGGAAAAAAACAATCCACCAGCAAAGTGGGCGGTGGAGTGATACCAAACGAACAGTTTTCCCAAAGCTTCGGAAGCATGGAAAATGTCCAGGGTCCCCATACTAAAAAGCGCGCAGGCAATCCAGGGATAGTCTTTATTCTTAGAGTTTTTAAAACTGAGTAGTAAAACCGATCCCAATGTAAGAGCCAGGCACCCTCCCAAACTCTCCATCATCGCATGCAGGGACTCGTTTTCGAGACGCCATTCGGGAATATAAGCATTGAACATTAAACTGCCCAATACAGGTACCCCCACACTCAAAAACAAGGCAAGCATTATCTTTGTGGTGAAGCTCATTTCCCGTTCCATGGATCCTCCCATACAGGTGAATGGTAGGACAATTTACAAAGAATATCAAATTTACATTAAGTTTCCAGGAAAAAAATGACATTTATGTCATAAGTATTTTGCTTTTATTACATTGATCGGCGAAGGACATCAGGAGCCTCCTTGTCTTTTTCTCAGAATGACGTTCGGTTATTTTTATTTTGGTTCATGACTAGTTAACGTCCTCCAAAGAGGGCTAAAATGTAGTTATGAAGCGGCGAAACCCGATTTTAAAACGCGCCCGAATTTCGACCAAGAAATTTAGGGAACTTTTGAGGTACTTTTC
>JACAVV010000014.1 GCA_024648695.1 Nitrospina sp. | reverse complement strand
GGAAATTCCAGTTGTTCAGAGGTACAATCTGTCACGGCGAATTCCTTTCTTTGATTGGCAAGTCAGCCTTATTTTAAAGGCTTGAAGGGAATTCGCCACCCTTTTCTCATGCAATATTGGGGCTAGGCAAAGCCATGAAGAAGAAGTACCGGCCTAAAGGATTTATCGATTGCAAGGTCTTGCTGGAAAATAACAGGCTCCACACTTCGATGGAGGTGTGGCTGGGATCACTTTGCTGCCATACCACGTTCTAGGGAGTTTATTTGTCACCAAGCTTGATCAATGGTTCGTAAGCGGGATAGGTGAAATTTTCGAGTGAAATACCAACGATTTTTAGGGACCCGTGTTCCTCACCCAGAGGTTTAAACCCAAATTTGATTTTTCTAATTTTTTTGGGAGATATTTCTTTTGCTGGATAGTATTGGTGTAATCTCAATAAATAAGTCGATTGCCTTTTAGCGTTATATGGAACCATTGAGTAGATAGCTTTTGACTCCTCGCCGTTTTCATTAACTAAAATAAAATAAACCTTGTAGGCTCCTTCAAATTCAGATTCGAAAAAAAACTTCAAAGCGAATCGATTTGGTAGCGATGGGACTGCTATTTCAGTTTCCTTCCAACCCCCATCAGATTCAAGGGAAATGGTTTGAAAACTGGAACTATAATATTTCCAGTTTGCAAGAAACTCCTTTGGGGGTAAAACCATGGTCCAATCTAGTGGATAAATTTGCAATAGATGATCCGGGTCCTCTCTCCAGCTTTTTACTTCCTGCTTCCAGGACATCCCTTTTTCATAAAAATTAAATTTGACGTGACGGAAATGGTACAAGCCTTGACCCAATGAGAACGCTAATAAGAAAACCAGGGTACTCTTCTTAAGTGCATGAATTGGAGATGTATCAGGGTTTGAATTGAGGTCTCTGATTTTTTCCAGGATTAATATAAAAATCAAAAAACCTGGAATATAAGCGTATCGGCCTTCTGGAATTCCATACAATGAACTGAACGTACTCAAAAAAGAAAGAAAACAAAAGCTTCCAAAAACCAGGTTTCTGGAGAATCTTTTGGGGCCTTTTATCAGGTGATACAACACCACTCCTATGATAAAAAGAGAAACCGTGCCATAAGTGTTTAATACAGATGCGAAATATTCCTTGGATTTGTATAGTCTGACAAAGTCTATATAAGAAGCCAGCCCATCCTGGAATTTTGTTCCTAAAATTGGTTCGATGATATGGTGGAGGAACTGTCCGGTAACGGACATGCCCCAATACTTTATGTTAAACCTTTCACTGGAATGAGGTTGGCCAAGGTACGCCACCACAAAAATTGAAAACTGGATACATGAAAAAAAGAATAAAATCCCAAAGTGAACCCAGGCTTCTTTTATTTTTTCACATAGCGCTTTATAACCGAACATGAAGAATAAAAAGATCGAATACACTCCTGATAAGCATCCAAAACTAAGCAATCCTCTATAAGCCCAGGTTCTGAATGGGGTCAGCGAATCCAGTTTTTCCAGCAATATGCAAAGGGATATCAGCCCGAAATAGGTCATGCTGTTTAAACTGTTCAGCCAGATTTCTTCGGTATGTACGGGAATGAGTAGAATTGCCAGACAAACTATAACCTTCTTAAGCGGTGTGTCCCAAATATAGGACCTTCCCCAAATCACAATCAATAAAGGAATGCACATGACTATCAGGGAAAAATATAGTGTGACGGTAGGCGCCCATTTCAGGGGTACCAATTTTGCCGCCAGGGTCGTAGACAGGTTCACGTCGAGGCGGAAGTACCCATACACGGATGGACAAAAAAGCAAACTGTTAAGCCATGTGTGGATTTTGGCGTAGTAGAAGTAAACAGTTCCTTCTTCCGCCCAGAATCTGGGTTCAATCAATAGAAAAGGGAATCTGTAAAAAATAATCAAAAGCAAAAACAGAAAAAAATACAGTTTTTTCCCAGACAAATCCAGAGTTTCAATCAGGTGCAGAGTTTTTAGAAAAACCCGGTCTTTCAATTTCAAAAGAAAATTCAGGGTTTCTTTGTCCCAAAGGATTTTAATTAAAACGCTCACCATCCATAAAAGAAAAGCGAGAGTCCATAAATCGAACAGTGGACTCAGCACCTGGTAGGGCGAGAACCAGGAGTACATTTGAAAGGCCCAGGGCACGCCTATTGGCACTATTAAGAAAGCAGGTGAAATTTGAATTTTGGGCAAAAGATTAAATCCCTGGACCCAAACCAAAATCGCGGCAATTAAAAGGGATGGGACAAATACAGCTACAAAGGTTCCAGCAAACTGAAAAACCTTTCCTGTAGTTCCGGCTTCTTGGGAACGGGAACGGATATAACTGTCAAAAACGACATAGCCTACCGGAAAATTCGGACTGATTCCCCGGTAGTTGTAAAAATTCACTTGCAGGTTTTTGGCGCGGTAACTGGATTCAAACAAATCCAGCGAAACCTCGTTTTTGCCCTTTTTCAGCCGGGATTGCGGTATGTGAAGGGGAACGCTCTTGTTTACTGAAAATTCGTTGAAAAAAACTTTAGTCAGGGATTCCCCATTCAAGCTGATTTCTAAGTATTCCGAAGATCCCTCATCGTATTCCCAATCAATGCGGTAATTCAAATTGGCCCGCAAAGGCTGAGGGTTATCCAGGTCGAATGTAAATGACTTGAAATCGGTTTTGGCGAATTCAAACTTTTTCTTGATAGGCACGAATGTATTGTCGGCCAGCCAAAAGCAAGGGATGGTAAAAATCAAGGAACATAGCGCGATGTATAGGATCAGTCGGAAATACGACCTGTCGGAGGGAAGGACCATTAGATATTTTGTGAAAGCATTATTTCTTCAGGACCCTTAGAGTGTCGATAATGCAATCCAGCATGGATTCATTCAGGCCTGGATAGATTCCAAACCAGAAGGTTTGGTTCATGATTCGATCCGTATTGCGCAAATCACCAATCACCCGGTAAGCGCTTGTGTTGCGGATTTCATCAAACAGGGGGTGGCGGATCAGGTTGCCCGCAAAGAGCATACGGGTCTGGATGTTTCTGGATTCCAACCGGGAAACGATTTGGTCGCGAGTCAATCCGCTGGATTCCCTGACCGTTAACACGAAACCGAACCAGCTGGGATCAGATCCGGGTGTTGGATTGGGCAAAACAAACAGGTCTTCCAGGTCAGACAGTTCGCTTCGAAATTTCTGCCAGTTGTTTCTCCTCGCTTTAGTGAATTGGTCCAGCTTGTCTATTTGGGCGCATCCTATGGCGGCCTGCATATCGGTGGATTTCAAGTTGAATCCGAAATGCCGGAAAATGTATTTGTGATCATAACCCTTCGGCAATTCTCCCAAATCCCAATCGAACCTTTTCTTGCAAGTGTTGTCTTTGCCTGGCGGACACCAACAGTCGCGTCCCCAATCGCGAAACGATTCTACGATTCGCTTTAATAAGCCGTCGCTGGTATAAACCGCTCCGCCTTCTCCTGTGGTGATGTGGTGCGGAGGATAAAAGCTTGAGGTGGCAAGATCACCAAAAGACCCGGTAGCTTTTCCTTCATAGGTAGAACCCAGCGCATCACAATTGTCCTCAACGAACCAGAGTCCATTGGATTCACAAAACTCGGTTACTGCGGACAGGTTCATGGGATTGCCCAGGGTGTGCGCCACCATCACCGCTTTGGTTTTATTGCTGAGCGCTTCTTCCAATTGAGAAACGTTCAGATTGTAGGTACCATCCTCCAGATTCACATCCAGAAAAACCGGGCACGCCCCTGCTTCGAAGATCGGGGTCACGGTCGTGGGAAATCCCGCCGCAACCGTGATCACCTCGTCACCCGGATTAACACGCTTGTCTTTTAATAGAGGAGAGGTGAGAGCTTTCATGGCTAGAAGATTTGCAGAGGATCCTGAATTCACAAACAGCGCGTGTTTGACACCCAGGTTTCGGGCTAATTCCTTTTCGAACTGATCTGTGTAGCGGCCTGAGGTCAGCCAGAATTCCAAAGCAGAATCGACCAGATTCACCATTTCTTTTTCATCATAAACCCTGCCTCCATAAGGGACCCTGGAGACGCCCGGCTGGAATTCCTGATCTGCTTCCGGTTGGTGGATTTCGCGATAATACTCGCCGACCTTATCCAAAATCTCCTGGCGAAGACGCTGTTCTCTGGTTTGATCTGACATGGTAATATTCTTTGGAGTCAAGATTGACTGGAAAAATCCTTCATATAGCTTGAGATTTGCTGGAGCGAAAACGCTCTTAAATTTTCTGGCCGATTCTGGCATTCGCGATACCAGGACACAGTCTCTTCCAATGCCCGATCCACGTTCCAGGCTGGTTTCCAATGCAAGCGTGCCTTCGCTTTGGAGCAATCAAGCTTTAAAAAAGCCGCCTCGTGGGGATGCTGATTCATATCCTGTTTCCAACGGGCGGAATCGCCCCAAAGCCGAATAATTTTTTCCGCTAAATAGGAAACCGGTTGGCAGTCCGCGTTTTCCGGTCCGAAATTCCAGGCTTCGGCGTAGGCAGGACCTTCCTCAACTAATTTCTCCACCAGCATCATATAGCCTCCTAGAGGTTCCAGGGCATGTTGCCAGGGACGGATGGCCTGCGGGTTGCGGATATCGATTTCCTTACCTTCCAATATTCCGGAAATGATATCGGGAACGAGGCGGTCTTCTGACCAGTCCCCTCCCCCAATAGCGTTACCTGCCCGCGCTGTGGCAACGGCAACGCCATGTTGATCATAGGTATCATTGGAAAAAAAAGACTTTTGCATCGCCTGCGCCACCAGTTCCGTACAACCCTTGCTACTGGAATAGGGATCGCTACCTCCCATAGCCTCGTTCTCGCGGTACCCCCAGTGCCAGGCGCGGTTCTCGTAACATTTGTCGCTGGTAACCACCAAAATGGCCTTTATGCCCGAACATTGCCTTGCGGCTTCCAGCAAATGAACGGTGCCCATCACGTTGGTTTCATAAGTTTCGACCGGGTTTTCGTAGGAGTAACGGACCAGAGGTTGTGCGGCCATATGAATCACGATCTCCGGTTGACGATCCTTAAGGGCCGTGGAAAAGGTTTTGAAGTCGCGGATATCCTTCAGAAGGGAAGTAACTCCATCGCCTACCTGGGCCAATTCGAAAAAACTGGGTTTCGTGGGTGGTGGTAAGGAATAACCTGTCAGATCGGCCCCCAGGCTTTTTAGCCAAAGACTGAGCCAGGAGCCTTTGAACCCTGTATGGCCGGTCAGGAAAACTTTTTTGTCTTTCCAGAATTCCGGATTCATTGCCATACCTTCCAGGGAGCGTTGCCTTCCGCCCACAAATCTTCAAGATGGTTCTTGTCCCGCAGGGTATCCATACAATGCCAAAACCCGTCATGAACCCAGGCTGACAATTGATTCTCCTTCGCCAGCTTCTCCAATGGGTCGCGTTCCCACACGGTGCTATCCCCATCAATATAGTCCAGGGTTTTCGGGGACAGGACAAAGAATCCTCCATTAATATAGCCCATAGCTTCTTTGGGCTTTTCTTTGAAATCGTTCACCAGATTGTTTTTTAGCGTGACATGGCCGAATCGCCCCGGTGGCAGGGCCACGGTCATCGTTCCCAACTTGCCTTGCGCTTTGTGAAACTCAATCAATTGTCGGATATCAATATCCGCCACACCGTCTCCGTAAGTGAAACAAAAATCCTCGTCCCCCAGGTATTGCCGAACCCTCTTCAATCGGCCGCCAGTCAAGGTATTCAGTCCCGTATCCACGACCGTCACTTTCCAGGGTTCGCAGGAATGATTGTGAACTTCCATTTTTTCCTGGGTCATGTCGAAGGTAACGTCGGAATTGTGCAGAAAGTAATTCGAAAAGTATTCTTTGATCACGTAGCCCTTGTAACCGCAACATATGATGAATTCGTTCAAGCCGAAACTCGAATAAATTTTCATAATGTGCCACAAGATGGGTTTATCGCCAATTTCCACCATGGGTTTCGGTTTCAAATGGCTTTCTTCCATTATGCGGGTGCCCTTGCCGCCGGCTAAAATGACAACCTTCATAGGTTCAAACGCCTTTCAATATCCGGTTTTTTTACCTGCCAAATCGCAATTTGAGAATGGTGATGATATAGCCCAGAATAAACATCAACAAATTTCTTTTGCTTTCGCCAAACATTCTTTTTTTAAACGTGGTCGGGATTTCGAGAATTTTTATTTTGCGCCGCTTGTTCAACTTGAAAAGAATTTCTTCTATGATATCGAAGTTTCGGCAATTGAGATTTAATTCTTTCAACAGAGCGCTTTTGTAGATTTTAAAACTGTTCGAGACATCCTTGCAGTCCAACCCCAAAATCAGACGGTAGGTTAAATTTAAAATCTGGCTCATGAGAATCAACACCCTGTTGTTTTCCGTAAACCCCCCTTCGATATACCTGGAAGCAATCACGACATCGTAATCCTCCCTTCGCTCGAACAATTTCGGGATGAATTCCGGAGGATGCGAGCCGTCCGCATCCATAAAAAGAATGTATCTACCCTTGGCTTGTTCTATGCCTGTACGCACGGCATTGCCGAAATCATTATTCAAGGCCCGGTTGACATAGGTGACTTGAAACTCTTCACAAGCCAGCCTTGTATTGTCCAAAGGCTCAAAGGAATCCACAACGATGATCTCAAAGGACTCTGTAATGTCCGAAACAATTTTACGAATTCTTGGCAAAAGAATGCGAAGGTTTTCTTCCTCTAAAAAGGACGGAATGACAACGCTCAATTCCAATACAGCATTCATGAATTGGCGCACCAGGCAATCATTTTTTCGATACCCTCCTGCTTATTTATCGTGGGACGCCAACCGAACCTTTGGGTGGCCTTTTTAAAATCCGCGCAGAATATTTTCTGGTCGCTAGCCCGAAAGGGCAATTGGCGGTAGGCCATCTTGACATTCAGTTTGCTTTCCAACATGGAGAACAGTTCCAATAAGGACAGCGTGTTCTCCATCCCGCCGCCAATATTGAATACCTGACCGCGTGTCTGCTCGATGTTTTCTATGGCGGAAAAATAACAGCGCACCAAGTCACCGGCAAACACGATGTCCCGGACCTGTTTACCATTTCCCGAAATGGTAAACGGTTCTTTCAACTTGCCCGATTGAATGTCCAAAGCCTGCTGAACAAACCAACCGACCCAGCCTTGATCGTAAGTCGCGAACTGGCGGCCACCAAAAATCGAGGAATGCCGGAACACGATGGTCTTCAATCCGAACATGTGAGCGTAATCACCCATGTACTGGTCCGCGGACCCCTTGGAACAACCGTAAGGCGTACGAAAATCAAGTCCGAGCGACTCATCAAATCCGTCCGGGTATTGTGGAGCCACATAGCGGGTGGGCGTCTCTTCATATTCAATATGCTCCAGATCCCCGTAAACCTTGTTGGTTGAGGAATACACCACAATGGCCTCAGGAACCAGATGACGGACCGCTTCCAGCAGGTTGATGCCTCCCAGGGCATTGATTTCGAAATCACGGCGTGGCGCTTCCAAAGAAGTCGACATGGCTACCTGGCCGGAAAGATGAAAAATGATTTCCGGTGTATGTTCCTCAAGGGTTCTTTCAATATCATGGGGATTGCGAATATCTCCATGAACAAAGTGAAATTTCCCCTGCTCCTGCAACCACTCCAGATTGAAACTTGCGCCATGGCGGCTCAGATTGTCGAATACGATTAACTCCTCGCCACGGCTCAAAACTTCAGCCGACAGGTTGGACCCCAAAAAACCACAGCCCCCGGTAATCAGGTATTTCATGACGCCACCTTAACGTGGTTACGCGACTCTTCGGCAACGGTTTTTTGCAAGCCTTCCTTCAACGAATACTTGGGAGCCCATCCCAGGGAAGAAATTGCGGACAGGTCGGCTTTCGATTCCATCAATTCGTTCTCGCGATAAGGGAGATCTCCAAAGCCGAATTGAGTTTTGCATTCAGGAATCGATTGGGCAATGAAGGTCACCAACTCCTTCAAACTAACCGTTTCGCCACTTCCCACCTCAAATTCCTGCCAGGAATCTTGCCCGGTATCCTGTTGGTTCATTATTGTTAAAATAGCGTCCACCGCATCATCAATAAAAATGAAATCGCGCCGTTGTTCTCCAGCGGTCAGGGCCAAACGATCTTTACCCGCTAAAATGGTTCTAATGACCATAGTGATGAATTTTTTCGAGCCGTCCAAAGGACCATAAAAATATTCAAGGCCAATATTCACACATTTAAAATCGCGGGAAAACAGCCTCAGCCATTTAAGAAACTGTTTTTTGGATAGCGCGTAAGGACTGGTATTCTCCGGAAGATTGGTGTCAATATTAATAAACTGTTTCACATTATATTTTTTGGCCAATTCGAGCAATTGTACCGGAAAGTTCAAATTGGTTTGCAGGACTTCCTCCAAACTCGCGGAACCCTTTCCGTAATTCGTAGCCATGTGAAGAATCCCTTCGGGCCGGTAATCCCGAAACCCTTTTTCAAGATCGCCCTCAATATTGAGCGCTCTAATGATATCCAATTGTCCATCAAAAGTGGAAAGGTCTGATGTGGGTCTCACCAACAGAACAGGATCCCAGGAATGGTCCAGCATTTTGGGAATACAATTCCTGCCCAGATAACCTGTGCCACCAGTGACAAAAAAGGTTTTTCTCATGACAAGCCGGAATCAGGGGAACGTGAAAAAAGGAGTGACGCCTGGAAGAAAAAGAATCCAAGGTGAAGAAATAATCTAAGGTGATGCCTTTGAATTGGGTTTTTCCCAGTTCGCGATGAGAGTATATCAAAGTTTCATTCGAAATCAATAGGATGCCCCAAGCTCTCGGTTTACCCTGCCGGGCTATTATAAAAACCTTTTTTGAAGCACCCCTTTCTTCTAAACCTCTTGTTATTACAAGGGATTCAATTTGAACAAGTTGACTAATCAAAAATATTTCTTTATGTTTGGTATGGATTCGAAAACACAAGATTGATCCCACCCATTGACCCTAAAGGAGAATCACAAATTAAATGAAGGTTGCACTGGATTGGTTGAATGATTACGTAGCCCTGAATAGCCCTCCGAAAGAGTTGAGCCATCTGCTCACCATGAGTGGCCTGGAGATTGAAGAAGAGGAAACCGTCGAACTTTCCGAAGGCAAAAAAACAGAAGTCTTTGAATTGAACGTCACCCCCAACCGGGGATACTGTCTCAGCCATATTGGCGTCGCGCGCGAAATCGCTTCTTTAACAGAAGTGACTTGCCAGGTGCCGGATGTGGAAAACCAAATGGAGAGTCAAACACGGGGTAGACCTGCAGAAGAAGTGATTTCCGTGGATAATCTGGAAACCTCCTTATGTCCCAGGTATGCCGCTATGGTGATCGAAAACGTCAAGGTCTGCCCTTCACCACAATGGTTGCAGGACCGCCTGCTTTCCATTGGCCTGCGACCCATCAACAATATCGTTGATATCACCAACTTCGTGATGATGGAGTACGGTCAACCCTTGCACGCTTTCGACCTGAATTTACTGACAGGCCAAAAAATCGTCATTCGAAAAGCAAAATCAGGAGAACCCTTTTCTGCCCTGGATGGCACCCAGTTGAAACTGCAGGAAGATGCCTTGGTGATCGCCGATGGCGAAAAGGCGGTTGCCTTGGCAGGGATCATGGGCGGGACCAACAGTCAGGTAACCTTGTCCACGCAAACCGTTGTCCTGGAAAGCGCTTTTTTTGATTCTCCCTGTATTCGAAAATCGTCAAAAAAGTATGGTCTGCGGTCGGATTCATCCTATCGCTTTGAGCGGGGAGTGGACATTGAAGGCGTCATCACAGCCCAAACCCGGGCGGCGCTCCTCATTCAGGAACTGGCCGGAGGAACGATTTGCGCGGGCCGGTTCGATATTTATCCGCAACCCCAAAAGCAAAAAGAAGTGGACATTTGCCTTGACCGGGTCCGAAAAGTGTTGGGCCAGTCCTTTGACGTGGAGACCTTGAGAGCCTTGTTCGAAAGAATGGGATTGATTTTATTGAGTTCCGATTCCAATGGATCGTCCGAGCCCATCATCTCCTTGAAGATCCCAACGTTTCGTCCTGATTTGACCCGCGAAATCGACGTAATCGAGGAAATTGCCCGCCTGACTGGGTACGGCAACCTTCCGGTCATCAAACCCAAAGCGGAGTTGCGCCCGATCCGCCTTACCTCAAAACAGGAATGCCAGGCCAAATTTCGTGAACGGCTTTCCGCACTGGGCTACCAGGAAGCAGTCAACTACAGCTTTCTTGAGCAAAACCTTTCGGAACAATTTTCCTCAATATACGGCACATCAGATTCTCAAACAGTTTCACTCAGGAACCCGATCAGTTCAGATCTGGAAACAATGCGTACCAGTCTGATACCCAGCCTGATCAAAACCGCGTCGCGCAATTTAAGCAAAGGACAAAAACCCGTAAAAGTGTTTGAGTTAGGTAATATATATTTCCAGTCAGGAAAAGATGGCTGTTATGAGGAAAGGTCCAGTCTCGCCGTGTTAGCCTCCGGTCCTTATGAAAGCAGTCCCTGGAAACAACAAGGGAAAGTTTACGATTTTTATGATATTAAAGGCATATTGGAATCAGTGATCAAATCAGGATCCGTTCACCCAGGTTTTGAAGCGAAGGACACGCCCTTCTTCAAGCGGGGCCGTTCCGCGCAAGTCTTGTTGAACGGCAAATCGGTCGGCATTATTGGAGAACTGGATACAAAATTGCTAAAACAATGGGAACTGGCCAAACAAACATCTGTATTTGAGATTCACATTGGCGCTTATCTGGAGGCGATGAAGAAAAAAGTACGATTCACCCCCATATCCAAATTTCCCGAAACCTTCCGCGATATTTCCATCGTGGTCGACAAATCACTGCCATCGCAAAAAGTGTGTGACCTGATTCGAGAAACCGGTTCGCCTCTGGTGGACCGGGTCGAATTGTACGACCTGTTCGAAGGAAAACAGTTCGAAAAAGGGAAAAAGAGCCTAACCTTCGCTCTTTCTTTTGTATCGCCAGATAAAACATTGACCGACGATGAGGTCAATCCCGTGTTCGATAATATTCTGAGCGCTCTCAATCAACAATTTGGAGCCACTTTAAGGGATTCCTGAAGGCTTGCTCCAGGGCGCATTGATCATTGACACTCCGTGAACCGGGGTGTACGATTTTCTTATGAATTTAGAGCCTTTTGAAAAGCTGGAAAAAACGGTTCACGAGCTTTTGGACGAAGTTCGCCGTCTCCGGGCCGAAAACCTGGGTTTGAAAAACCAGGTGGAAGAACTGGAGCAAAAATTAAATCCATTTATGGCCAGAGAGGATGAAATTAAAGCCAAGTTAAATAAACTTTCGTTTCTGGAAGTATCGTATAAAAAAACGGAATCCGAAAAAATGGAAATCCGGGGTAAGGTCCAGCAAATTCTGGACGACCTGGAAAAAATGAATTTTACCTGATAAAGAGTCCCCACGTGAGTTCTTCTGAACAAATCAAGGTTTTTGGTAAAACGTTTACCGTCAAAAACTTGTCCAGCCAGATCGAATTGGATGAATTGTCCGAATACGTCAATGCCAAAATGAATGAGCTATCCCGAAGTGCGGGTAAAAATTCCACACTGGATCTTGCGATCCTTACCTCTGTAAGCATAGCGCTCGAATACCTGGAATTGAAAAAAGGCGCTGAGCGCGATGAAGAAATCATCCTGCAAAAAACCAGCGAATTGGTCGAAACAATTCACCTGGAATTGGAGTCCTCGACCCCTCCAAAAGGGCCGTCAGATAATTCTTGAGGGGTTTTTTGGATTGTGTTACGATGGCCCCAAAGGGAAAAATTTTGCTTCCCTGTGGTGTGCGTGTAAGAGCTGTTTTTTTGAGCCAACTCATTAATTTAGGGGTTGATGGTTCGACTGCGGTGAGCCTCCTTTTTATCAAGGAAGCCTAATTCAGTCACGGAGATCCCACCTGTCCTTGACAGGTTTAAAAAAAGGTTTTTGCATCGGCATTTACGGGGAAGCATTCTCTGGTTTAAGCGCCGAGTTGATGGGGTGGAGAGGATTCGTTGGGATGATATTTCTCCTGGATAAAGCTGGAAAATGCGAAAATTGGTTTCATTATTTAGTAGCTTATTTAAGTGCTGTACTTTTTTCGCAGAGGAACTGGATTTTACATTTAAAAAATGGTAGCCGGTCAATGGTTCCCGTTTTTTTCTATAATGAATTTTCATATGTTTTTGTAGACCGATTTTCTTTCTATGGCAAATTGGTGAATGTGCTGGACAGGTTAAAAAGTAAACGTTTAACTTTTTCCCTTCCCATGTATTTACCTTATGAAGGAAATGTGCTTTCTGGATAATCGGTTTCCAGACGCCTCAAGCATTAACCGGGTTAATTTCATTCCTCATTTATATCGATTTCCCACCTGATCAAATCGGGGATATTTACCGCCCCTGGAATCCTGAGAATAGTTGAGTTGATTTCAATTGGATGACAGCAAACAGGCCTTTCGCCTGCAAGTCAACCGCAACCGGAGAGAACTTTCTTCGGAAGAGATACAGGCAAAGAGTCATCAAATTGCCTTGAATCTGTTTCAAACTGATGAATACCTGACTTGCCGCCATGCTTTGGTTTATATGGCGACGCCTTTGGAAGTACAAACCAAGGAAGTCATGCAGGATTCCTGGCGTCGGGGAAAATCGGTCTACATTCCCATTGTTGACAAAAGTTCAAAGTCCATGGGAATTTCCTTGTTAACCGGGTTGGATATCGGCTTCGATTCCGGTCCGTTTGGAATAAAAGAACCAAAACGCGAATTTTTGAACATGCAGGTCCCGTCGGTTCTGGATTTGGTGATAGCGCCCGGATTGGCCTTTGATTATCGTGGAGGCCGGATTGGCTACGGCGGTGGCTATTATGATCGATACATGAAAACGGTTTCAAAAGGGACCCCTCTTTTGGCCCTCAGCTTCGATTTTCAGGTTTTTGAATCTTTGCCACAGGCTGAATGGGATGTCTCGGCCCACAAAGTCATCACCGAATCGCGTGTTATAGAATGCTGAATCGTCCGTTAAAAACGGTTAAAAATAAAATGAGGTACTGAAGATGCATATATTCTTCACCATTAAGTTTAATTTTATTACATTAATAATCGCTTCCTTTTTAACCCTCATTGTGGGTTACCTCATCGGGTATTATTTAAGGAAGATTTTTACTGAATATCAAATTAAAGATGCCCGCGAAAAGGGCAAAAAAATCATACTGGATGCAGAAAAAGAAGCAGAAACCCGCGTTAAATCCGCCGCTATTGAAATTAAGGAAGAGCAGTTACAGATCAAATCCGAATTTGAAAAGGAAATCAAGGAAAAGCAAAGTGAACTTCGCAAACAGGAGTTGAGCCTTCGAAATAAGGAGGATGATCTAAAACGCAACCTGGAAAAAAATAAAATCGCGGAATCAGAATATGAACAAAAATTCAAGGAAATCGAAGAGAAGAAAAAACTTCTGAATGTTGAAAAGGAAAAATATGAAACCCTGATCAAGGACCAGCTTAAAAAGCTGGAATCCATTAGCTCTTTCACCGCCGAGCAGGCCAAGGAAGAGATCAAGAATCAGGTGTTGGAGGAAGCCCGGCTGGATGTCTCCCGAGAAGTCCGAAAGATCGAGGATAAAGCACGCAATGAGGCGGAGGATGAAGCTAGAAAACTCATTTCAACGGCCATTCAGAGGATTGCTTCCGACCACATTGCCGAAGCAACTATTTCGGTGGTTGAACTGCCAAACGACGAGATAAAAGGACGCATTATTGGTCGCGAAGGTCGTAATATTCGTGCTTTGGAGCAGTGTACAGGAATTGATCTGATCATCGACGACACTCCGGGAGCCGTGGTGCTATCCGGATTCGACCCCATTCGCCGCGAAGTGGCCCGTCGAGCTCTTGAAAAGCTCACGGTGGATGGCCGGATTCATCCCGGCCGAATCGAAGAAGTGGTTCTTAAGTGCAAAAAGGAAATCAATCAAAAAATCCGTGAAGCCGGAGAGCAGGCGGTGATGGATCTTGGGATAGAAAGTATTCACCCCGAAATGGTCAAACTGTTGGGCCGGTTGAAGTACCGCACCAGTTACACCCAGAACGTTTTGGAGCATGTTAAAGAAGTTGCTTTCGTGTGTGGTGTGATCGCGGGAGAATTGGGACTTGACATCAAATTGGCCAAGCGGGCCGGGTTGCTTCACGATATCGGTAAAGCCATCGACCATCAAACCGATGGCACGCACACGCAATTGGGCGTTGAAATCGCCAAGAAGTATAACGAGCATAAATACGTCGTCAACGCCATTGCGGCGCATCACGAGGATGTCGAACCTGAATCCTTGTACGCCATTCTGGTGGCGGCGGGAGATACAATTTCGGCGTCGCGTCCGGGTGCGCGCAGGGAAATGCTGGAAACCTACGTAAAACGCATGACCCAACTAGAAGAAATCGGTGACTCCTTTAAAGGGGTTGAAAAAACCTATGCGATTCAGGCAGGGAGGGAAGTGCGAATCATTGTGGTGCCAGATGGTATCAGTGATGAAGGTGCGGATTTACTTTCAAAAGATATTGCCAAGCGTATTGAAAAGGAAGTCACCTATCCAGGTGAAATCAAGATCACGGTCGTACGGGAGGCGCGTTTCACCGAATATGCCCGGTAGGCATTTTTTTCTATTAAACTGCCATGGGTGAAAAAGCGCCAGTTTGACGGAGCATCGTTTAATCCTCTGTTCCTGGCTCCCGAAATTGAGGTCGCTCTGCGTTCACCTGGAACCGCCATTTCAATAATTTTTAGTCCCAATGCCCTCATGACGGTTTAACAAATTCCACATAACAATCTTGCCCGTATTTTTGGTATCCTTAGCAATCCTCTAAATCACCTAACAGTTTTCATTTAATCACCCTTTTATAAAAAGCATCGTCCATGGAAGAAATCAGTGATCTAATAAAAATCAGACGCGCCAAAGTCCAGGAGTTTCGCGACCTGGGAGTCAATCCTTACATCAACCGTTTCAAAGTTTCGGAATTCATCGGCAAACTTCTTGAAACGTTTTCTGAAGAAACCAAAGAGGACCTCGAAGAGAAAAATTTGCAATACACTCTGGCAGGCCGAATCCTCTCGCGCCGTAAACATGGCAAAACCACGTTTTGCAATATCAAGGATGGTACGGGTTTGATTCAGGTATATATCAAGAAAAATGATATCGGCGAGGAAGCTTATGACTTGTTCAGCAAATATGATATCGGCGATTTTATGGGCGTCACGGGTAAACTATCCAAAACCAAAACCGGCGAACTGACCCTGTTCGCAAAGGAAACCACCCTGCTTTCGAAATCCCTACTGCCTTTGCCGGAGAAGTGGCACGGACTGAAAGACGTCGAACTTCGCTACCGGCAAAGATATGTGGATCTCATTGTGAACCCGGACGTCAAACAGGTCTTCGTGTACCGTAGCAAGATCATCCAGGCTTTACGCGAGTTTTTAACGGACCGCGATTACCTGGAAGTGGAAACGCCTATGATGCAATCCATTCCAGGGGGCGCGACGGCCAAGCCTTTCAAAACGCACCACAACGCACTTAATATGGATTTGTACCTGCGGGTGGCTCCCGAACTTTACCTGAAGCGGCTGGTGGTCGGAGGCATCGAGCGCGTTTTCGAAATCAACCGGAATTTTCGCAACGAAGGAATCTCCACCGAACACAATCCGGAATTCACCATGCTGGAGTTTTACACGGCTTACGTGGATTACCACTATTTAATGGATCTCACCGAAGAATTGTTCCGCTACATTGGCACCAAGGTTTTTGGCACCTTAAAATTTCCTTACACCTATGTGGAAAACGGAGAAGAGAAAGAAGGCACCCTCGATTTTGAACCCGCATTCAAACGCATCCCTTTCAAAGAGTCCTTGACCGAGATTGGCAATATTCCTGCCGATACGGTAAACGACCCGCAAAAAGCGGTGGCCTATGCTCTCGAACACAAGGTGCCTTTGGAGAAGAAAGACAGCCCTGCCAAGGTGATGGGAAAACTGTTTGACCACTTCGTGGAACCCAATCTGGTGCAACCGGTGTTCATCATTGATTACCCTTTGGAACTGTCCCCGCTATCGAAAAAGAAGGAGGACGATCCGTCCCTGGTGGAACGTTTTGAATTGTTCGTGGCCCGGAAAGAAATTGCCAACGCCTACACCGAGTTGAACGATCCAATCGACCAGAAGGAACGTTTTGAAGAGCAGGTATCGCAGAGGGATTCCGGAGATGAAGAAGCGCACTGGATGGATAATGATTTCATCCGTGCCCTGGAATACGGTATGCCGCCCACTGCTGGCGAGGGGATCGGTATCGACCGCCTGGCCATGCTGTTCACTAATTCCCAGTCCATTCGCGACGTGATCCTGTTCCCCCAACTCAAGAAGGAATCCTGAGACTCTGCGGATTCACCGCAGTTTCCCGGGATCTTACTAATGTCCTACGAATTATTTGTCAGCCTCAGACACCTGAGATCGAAACGCTCGCAAAAGTTTATTTCACTGATCACCTGGATATCAATCGGTGGCGTGATGGTCGGCGTCATGGCGCTCATCATTGTGATTGCCGTGATGTCCGGATTCGGCAAAAACCTTCGCGATAAAATATTAGGCACAAACAGCCATGTGATCGTCGGCAATTTTGCCGGAAAAGGCATGCGCGATTTTGAAGGAGTGATCGACGAAGCGAAGAAACTCGAACTCGTCGACGCGGCCTCTCCTTTTGTCATGAGCCAGGTCATGCTGATCCGGAGAGATAACGTGAAAGGGGTCGTGATTCGGGGAATCGACCCGGGACGCGAAGCCACCGTTTCCGATCTGGACAAGAATATCAAGGAAGGCAATTTGGCCGATCTCAACAAAAAAGTTGTGGACGGCTCTTTAATGAACGATAAGGTGAAACGCGACGGTATCATTTTGGGTAAACAATTGTCCCGCGCACTGGGCGCTTACGTGGGCGATACTGTCCGGTTGGTATCGCCTGTTTCAAGGGCCACTCCTATGGGCCTGATACCGAAAATGAAAATCTATCAAGTGGTTGGATGGTTCGAGTCGGGGATGTATGAATACGATTCCAATCTGGCATTTATCTCCATTCAATCCGCTCAGAAATTTTTTGGCATGAAAGACAAGGTCAGCGGTGTCGGCATTCGCGTGAAAGACATCTTCCGCGCCGATGAGGTGGCTCAAGAACTGAATGACCGCCTGGGTTTTCCCTACCATGTGCGCGACTGGATGCGGATGAATAAAAACCTGTTCTCTGCCTTACGCCTGGAAAAAATCACCATGTTTGTGATTCTGATTTTGATCATTCTGGTAGCCGCATTCAACATCGTGAGCACTCTGTTTATGGTGGTCATGGAAAAAGGAAAAGACATTGCAATATTAAAAGCTATGGGCGCGACGCGGGGAAGTATCATGAAAATTTTCAGTCTGCAAGGATTGATGATCGGTTTGGCAGGCACCCTGCTCGGCTGTGCCGCCGGATTCACCATTGTACCCAACATCAATGAAATCGTCGGGTTCATCGAAGGCATCTTCGGGTTCAAGGCATTCCCCGCGGATGTGTATTTTTTGACCCGCTTGCCCTCCGATATCCAGTGGTGGGACTCGTTAATCATCGTGGTTTTCTCAATAGTCATTTGTTATGTCGCGTCGCTCTACCCCGCCTGGCGAGCATCACGACTGGATCCTGTGGATGGCCTGAGATATGAATGATGTGACCCAGGTTTCCAAAGCTCCCTTAATGGAAGCGGTCGATGTATTTAAAACGTATCGAAAGGAAACCGATCCTCTGAAGGTACTGACCGGCACCAGCTTCTCTATTCCTCCCGGAAAAGTTTTAGGAATCGTTGGAGCTTCCGGAGTGGGAAAGAGCACTTTGCTTCATGTTATTGGCGGACTGGACCATCCTGATTCCGGAAACGTTTATTTTCGCGGCGAAGACATCTTTGCACAAAAAAGCGGGTACCTGGAAACGTATCGAAACAACCATATCGGCTTTGTGTTCCAGCAGTTCAATTTGCTCCACGATTTTTCCGCTTTGGAAAATGTCATGTTTCCACCCCTTATTAAAAAAATTGATAAAAAACTGGCTCAGGAAAAAGCCGAAGAGTATTTGTGTCAAATGGGACTCAAAGACCGGATGCATCATCGTCCTGGAGAATTGTCCGGAGGCGAGTGCCAGCGCGTGGCATTGGCGCGGGCCTTGATCAATGAACCCGAGCTTCTGCTCGCGGACGAGCCTACGGGTAATCTGGACACCAACACAGCCGATGGATTGGTGGATTTGATTCGCAAATTGAACGAAGAATTAGGACAAACCTTTGTCATTGTGACCCACAGCCAACGGGTGGCTAAAAAACTTGATGAGGTGTATCAGCTATTCCAAGGCAAGGTGCAACCATTAGAAAATGAAGTGGTCCTTTAAGGAAATGTCTTATTAGCGGAGGATGAAACATTGAATTTGCAACAGATTGGAGACTTGATACAGGGTCAGGTGGTGGGAGATCCTACCCTGGAAATAACTGCACTGGCCTCCATTGAAGACGCGCAATCGGGAGAACTCACCTATCTCGCCCCCCCCCGCAAAGCGTCCGCTATGGCTGAAAGCAAAGCTTCTGCAGTGATCACCAGGGAACTACTGGAAACCGATAAAGCGCAAATTATCTGCGAAACCCCGGCTTTGGCTTTTGCCCGCGTTTTAGCGCATTGGTACCCGACGTCAAAACCCACTGCAGGAATAAGTGATCAGGCTGTGGTGGAAGAAGATGTCAGCCTGGGAAACAATATCACCCTCTCACCTTACGTTGTTCTGTCTACGGGAGTCCGTATTGGAGAAGAGAGCGTTCTTTACCCCGGCGTGGTGGTGGGTGCCGGCTGTGAGATCGGAGCCAACTGCATCCTTTATCCCAACGTGATCCTGTACGCAGGCACGGTATTGGGCGACCGCGTGACCGTTCATGCCGGTACTGTGATCGGTGCGGACGGATTCGGTTACACACAGGATGAACAGGGAGCCCATTTTAAGGTCCAGCATATCGGCAAGGTGGTGATTGAAGACGATGTCGAAATCGGTGCCAATTCCTGTATCGACCGGGCCAAATTCAAAGAGACCCGCATTCGCCGCGGAACCAAAATCGATAATCTGGTGCAGATCGGACACAATTGCGAAATCGGCGAAGATACGATTCTCGTGTCACAAGTAGGAGTGTCAGGAAGTTGCAAAATTGGCAACCAGGTTGCCCTGGGAGGCCAGGTGGGCATTTCTCAACATGTAACTATAGGCGACCGTGTCGGGGTGATGGCCCAATCAGGCGTTATGGATGATATCCCCGCTAACACCATACAGGCAGGATCCCCCAGCCTTCCTCATAAGGATTATGGCAGGAGCACGGTGCTCATTAAGAAACTACCCAAGTTGGCCGCTCAAATTCGTGAACTGGAAAAACGTCTGGAGGCCATTGAAAACAGGACTTCGAAATCATAAAATAATAGTAAGCCCGTAGTTACCCAAAACGAAGTCTGATTATATCCCTCCATGAAAGTTTGAATCTCATGAACAAATTACTGAAAACCCTCCTTTACCTGCCCCTATTGTTTATTGTGACCGCGGGATCGTCCCCTGTGATGATGGAAGCCCAGGATGTCGAAAAATATATTCGAAAAAAATTAAGACGTAATCCGCATGTTTTAAAAATCAACCAGAAAGCTTTGGGAGCGGAAGGCGCAACGGTCATTGCCCAATCGCCCCACTTGAAAACGGTGAAAACCCTTGTCATTTACAAAAGCATGTTGGGAGATGAAGGAGTCCGGGCATTTGCCAATTCTCCCTATTTGAAACATCTGGAAAGCCTGCACCTTGAGAACAATGAAGTTTCGGATACCGGTATCGGCTATCTCGTGAATAGCGAATTTGCCCAAAGATTGAAAGTGATCAATCTATACAGAAACCGGGTGAGCGATGCCGGCGCCAAGGCCTTGGCCGATTCGCCGAATTTGAATAACCTGGTAATACTGAATTTAACCTTTAATCAGATAGGCGATGCCGGAGCGCTCTACCTGCTCGAAAAATTTGAACATAAAAGCCTGAGACGAATCGAATTGTCTTATAATCGTTTAACTGAACCCGGAAAAAAAGCTTTGGCCCGGTTTCGGCTCATTCAGAAATTCAATTCGCTGAACA
The DNA here is from genome assembly GCA_024648695.1 of Nitrospina sp. Classification (GTDB taxonomy): domain Bacteria; phylum Nitrospinota; class Nitrospinia; order Nitrospinales; family JACRGP01; genus JACAVV01. The sequence goes on along the minus strand of JACAVV010000014.1, from coordinate 109,215 downwards.
GCAGGGGACAACTGGAAAACCTTGAAAAAAATTTCATCGGGGATCAAGGGGTGTTGGCGTTGCTGGATTTGCCCTATGTTTCCAAAGTAAAACGATTGAACTTAAACGAAAATAATCTGACCGATGCAGGGGTTATCGCTCTCGCGAATTCGCCTAAACTGGCAAGCTTGGAATCTCTCGAACTGGCAGGAAATAATATTTCCGACCGGGGCGCCATTGCTTTAGCAAGGTCTTCTACCTTGAAAAACCTGAAAGAGCTTGATTTAAATTTCAATAAAATTGGCAACGAAGGGGCATTGAATATTGCACAATCTGATAACTTTGTTAAGCTGGAATCCTTGAAGCTCGGACAAAATAAAATTGGAACCGAGGGCGCCAAGGCCCTGCAGGAATCAAAAACACTGACAAATCTGGTTCATCCCATTTTTGGTTTTTACTGAGGAATAAGCTACAGAATTATGGTACAGATCCTGGAATTCGAAAGAGAAATTTTTGCTGTTGAAAACCAGATTCGCGAACTGGTTTCTTTATCCCATATGTACGATAGCGTGGGTGACATCACGCATGAAATCGGCAAGCTCAAGAAAAAGCTGAGGCGCATGAAGCTGGATATTTTTTCCAATCTCAATGGTTGGCAAAAAACGCAAGTAGCGCGTCACCCTGAACGCCCACACACCATGGACTATGTTGATGGCATATTCACCGATTTTTGCGAACAGCATGGTGATCGTCACGGCGGCTTTGGACCCTCTATTGTCGGTGGAATTGCCCGCTTGGCAGGGCAGACCGTTATGGTGATGGGCCATCAAAAAGGACGCACCACAGAAGAAAAACTGCGCAGGAACTTTGGAATGGCGCAACCGGAGGATTACCGGAAAGCCCAACGTTTAATGAATTTTGCCGAGAAATTCCGCTTCCCCATCGTCACCCTGATCGACACTCCCGGAGCCTATCCCGGAATCGACGCCGAGGAAAAGGGTCAGTCCGAGGCCATTGCTAAAAACCTGATGGTGATGTCGCAATTAAAAGTACCAATCATCGTTGTGGTTATTGGTGAAGGCGGCAGTGGCGGTGCTTTGGCCATTGGCGTTGGCGACCGCGTCATGATGCTGGAACATTCGGTTTATTCGGTTATCTCTCCCGAAGGATGCGCTTCCATTTTGTGGGCCAAAAAGGACAAGGTGGTGCAGGCGGCGGATGCGTTGTGCCTGACCGCAAAGAACCTGAAGGAATTAAATGTAATCGATCAAATTGTCCACGAACCTCTGGGGGGCGCACATCGCAACCACAAGCGTGCGATCATTCTGCTCAGAAAAGCCCTGAAAGGTCAATTGAATGAGTTGCTGACAATACCTGTCGATAAATTACTGGAACAAAGGGCCGAAAAATTTCGCAATATGGGAATTTTCGGAGACATCACTCAGGAAAGCCAGGTTTAAACAAAGAACTTCTGAAGGAAAGCTTATGGAAGCTAAATGGACGATTAAAGGAAGCGAGTTTGCCAATTGCAATTGTGATTACGGCTGTCCCTGTCAATTTAACGCGCCTTCCACTCACGGTTATTGTGAAGCGGTTGCCAGTTTTCAAATTGATGAAGGCCATTTTAACGACATTTCCCTGAACAACCTCTCATTCGTTTCGTTTATGAAATGGCCCGGAGAAATTGCCGAAGGCAATGGTCAAATGCAGGTGATTATTGACGACAAGGCCAGTCCCGATCAACGCGAGGCTCTTCGAAAAATCGCGCATGGAGAATCGTCCTCCCCCGCAACATCGTTTTTTATTTTTAACAGCACTATGTCCAAAGTACATCCCACCCGTTACGCTCCCATCGATATCAGCATCGATGTTGAATCTCGAAACGCCCAGGTTAAGATTGAGGGTTTAGGCCAATCTACCGGTACTCCCTTAATCGATCCGCATAGCGGCAAGGAGTCTCGAAAAGGAATTCATTTGCCCGAGGGGTTTGAATACACTTATGCTGAGATGGGGGAAGGCAACTCCAGAGTGATGTCCGAAATCGAACTGGATTTGCAACACAGCTATGGCCAGTTCAATGTTCTCCATATGAATCAGGATGGAATCATTCGCTGATCCATTCATGTCCTTTTTTAAAAACCTTCCTCAACGTGACATTCTGGCGATCTCTGTTTCCCTGTTTGGCGTCACACTTTTATCCTGGGTTTATCTGGTTTCCATAGTTGCCACAATGGACACAGAAGGTGGTATGAAATCGATACCTTCGCCGGAATGGGACGCTACATATTTTTTGATGATGTTTTTGATGTGGGCCATCATGATGGTCGGAATGATGATGCCTTCCATAACCCCCACGGTTTTAATTTATGCCGCAGTGCTAAAAAAATCGGCCCGCCAGGGAATGCACGTTGCTCCCGTGAGCGCTTTCGTTTTCGGATACCTGGTGATGTGGTTTCTGTTTAGTATGGTCGCCACTCTGGCACAGTGGGGGCTGGATACCCTGTCTTTGCTTTCGCCTATGATGGTTGCAAAAAGTGGAACGCTTGCGGCTATTTTACTGGTGACGGCCGGAATCTATCAATGGCTCCCCGTTAAAGAAAGGTGTTTGGTGCATTGCCGGTCTCCAATACAATTCATTTCCAGGCATTGGCGTTCAGGCAATCTCGGCGCGTTTCAAATGGGGGTGCACCACGGTTCGTTTTGCCTGGGGTGTTGCTGGTTGATCATGAGCCTCCTGTTTGTAGGAGGAGTGATGAACCTTATTTGGATCGGAATCCTGACCCTGTTTGTGCTTCTGGAAAAACTTCTGCCTTACGGACCCAAAGGAGGGCGTTTTCTGGGGGCTGTGATGATTACCGCAGGTATTTTTTTCTATTTCAAAATGTCTTGAATGTTCGTTCCTTCAAAGATGAACCTGAGTCTTGAACAGGTTGGCGTAGATCGAATTTTTTCCAATCAAATCCTCGTGCCGTCCGCTCTCCATGAGACGACCGTCCTTGATTGTAAGAATACGGTCAGCGTCTTCCAAAGTGGATAATCGGTGAGCAATGATGATGGTGGTCCGCGACTGCATCAGGTTCTTCAAAGCTTCCTTGATTTTGGATTCGGTTTCCGTATCGACCGTTGCCGTCGCTTCGTCCAGAATAAGGATTGGCGGGTTTTTCAGAAACGCTCTGGCGATAGCGATGCGGTGCCTTTCGCCCCCCGACAACTTAACGCCGCGTTCCCCAACCACCGTTTCGTATCCTTTCGGCAAGGTTTCAATAAACTCATGAGAGAAGGAAGCTTTTGCCGCGTGCACCACTTCCGATGGATCCGCATCCAGCTTCCCATAGAGAATGTTTTCTGATACGGTTCCATTAAACAAAAACGGGTCTTGCGAAACCAGTCCCATCTGTTCGCGCAGGTAGGTGATGTTCAAATCCCTGATGTTGTGCTGGTCCATGGAAATGGTGCCTGAATTGTTTTCATAAAAACGCATCAATAATTTGATGATCGTCGATTTGCCGCTTCCCGTATGGCCGACCAAGGCAATCTTTTCTCCAGGCTGGATTTGAAACGAGATATCATGCAAAACCTGCCGTCCTTCAATATAGGAAAAGTTGACCTGGTCGAAAGTGATTTTTCCCTCCACTTTATCCGCAGGGAAAAGCGCATTAGGACCATCCTTGATTTCCGGAGGGGTGTCGATGATCTCGAAAACCCGTTTTCCGGACACGAGGGCCTGCTGAAGCATATTATTCAGAGAATGCAGTTGGTTCACAGGAGTGTAAAATAGAGCCAGGTAACCGATGAAGGCGATCAGCGAACCGACGGAGATTTCATCGGTCCGCACCAGGCCGATACCGTAAAATATTATAAATACCGTTCCCAGCGATCCAAGAAACATCATGGCCGGCGAATAAAGGGCCCATAAACGCATCACCTGCAATATGCTTTGGCAATAGTCCTGGCTCCGTTCATCAAAACGTTCCACCTCGTGTTGCGAGCGGTTGAAAGCCAGGGTTTCGCGGATTCCGGAAATGGTGTCCTGCAAAAAAGCGTTCAATCGAGCAGATCGTTTGCGATTGATCAGGTAAAGTTCCTGCGCTCGGTGTGTGTATTTAAAAGCACTGAAAAACAGGATGGGAATGGGGATCAGGGAAATCAATGCCAGTTTCCAATGCATAAAAAACAGGATCACCACCACGCCGGTTAACGTGAGCAGGGCCGTGACCACTTGTTCGATGCCGTCGATGAACACGCGCTCGACATTATTGACATCTTCATTCACTCGCGACATGATTTCACCTGTCGAACGGTTTTCGAAATAGGAAAGGGACAAAGTCTGCAAACACCGGTACACATGCGAGCGCAAGTCGAAGATCACCTTCTGCTCCAGTTTGTTATTAAGCATGATTCGGATGTAATTCGATAAATTGCGCGCAAGGTAAGCCAGCACCAAACCTCCTGCGGTCCAATAGACCACCGATTGGCCTTTGTCTTCCACCAGGAAGTCAATGATCATTTTGATCAGCCAGGGCGGTATCAAATCGAGTAAAGTAGTGAGCACGGCAAAACAAAGGGTCATGACCACATAACGTTTATAGGGGCGAAGGTAACTGAGAACGCGAACAAGAGATTTCATATTTCATTCCAAAACAACCTGAATCATTGAATACAGGTTATAAAATTTAATATACAAAAGCGCCTGAACACTCAGGATGCTCTTGAAAACTGTAAAGGAGTCACAAAATGGAATACCGGAAATTGGGAAGCAGTGATTTGGAAGTGTCCGTCATAGGATTTGGTGCCTGGGGAATCGGTGGTGCCCCGTTTTGGTCGACCGAAGGCGATGCCACCTCTGCCAAGGCCATACTCAAAGCCTATGAATCAGGGATCAACTTTTTCGACACTGCCCCCGTTTATGGCTTTGGCCATTCCGAGGAGTTGATTGGTAAAACCCTGAAACCTTACCGCAATAAAGTCGTGCTAGCCACCAAATGCGGTTTACGTTGGACAAAAGAGGCTCTGGGCTCCATCAAAAAAGATTGTACCAGAACCTCGATCCTGGAGGAAATCGAACTTAGCTTAAAACGCCTGCAAACCGATGTGATCGATTTGTATCAGGTGCATTGGCCGGATGTGGGAACGGCTCAGGAAGAAACCATGCAGGCCTTGCTGGAAATACAACAGCAAGGAAAAATTCGACACATCGGCGTGAGTAATTATTCCGTAGAACAAATGGAAGCCTGCCTCAAAGTAGGCCCGGTTGTCTCCCTGCAACCTGAATACAGCCTTTTGCAAAGGTCCATCGAGAAAGAAACGGTGCCCTTTTGCTTGAAAAACGATATCGGGATTGTCGCCTACAGCCCACTGGCTTCAGGTGTCCTGACCGGAAAATACGACGCCAACACAAAATTCAAGGATTGGCGCAGTAAAGGCCTTCTGGGTGAATTTACAGGTGAAGCATTTAAGAGGAATATCGGTAAGGTTGACCAACTGAAAAAAATTGCCGAGCAGGAAAACAAGACTTGCAGTCAACTGGCCATCAACTGGGTGCTTCGCCAACCGGCTCTGGCCACTGCCCTGGTAGGTGTAAAAAACGCGAAGCAAATGGAAGACAATCTAAAAGCGGTTGGATGGCAACCGGGTCCGGACAATGACAAGGAGATCGATTCCATTTTCGCCGCTTGATATTCAATAGATACAATACGTTTTCATAATATCAGAACAACTCGATAATTACCTTTTTGAAGATGATTTCGAAAAAGTAGCAATAGGCGAAAATGGGTAGCGGCAATCCAACGAGAGTGCCGACAAGGTAATGAGAGAAGCGGACGTTAGAAAGCGCCAGAGCATAGTTTAGCGGTGGCGCGGTTTGAAATATCAATCGTAAAGTTGCGACTGAGATTACCGGGGTTTCATCCAGACGCAAAAATGCCTTGTCGGCCCACTTGTTGTTAAAGGTCCGTAACGCGTCACCCCCCAGTTTGTAGATTAAAAAATAGCTGAGAGTGCATGATGTGATCGCGGCGGTGAAAGTAACCAGACCGCCCCACTCTTTACCAAGGGCAACGACAGCGGCGACCAGAAAAACCCATCCCGGGACATAAAGCAAATTTCCCAGGCTGAACACCAGGCAAAATAGAAGGATCCCATACACTTGATGATGACCAAACATATCCTTGATTTGCATGGGGGTGAAACTGGAACGCAGGCCGGTAAAGTGGCTTGTCAGGATCAGACCGATCAACAGGGATACAATCAGACCCAGCTTCTTGAGAGATTTTTGCCGCGAGGGAACGGTCATGACCGACTATCCAAAAGAGTCTCGTTCTTCAAACGAAGTTAATCTTTTATAGTCGCGTTTCCTCTCAATAGCTTACAAACTTTTCTACCGGTAATCCCCTGTCAGGTTGAACCCGGCCCAGTACGAGGGATGGGGATACAAACGTTTCACCAGCAGTTGGGCTTTACGCAGGCTTTCTGATTTATTTGCACTCGTGTAATTTCTGTAAAAGTGTTTGATGAGAACAGCCGTTGAAATATCGCTTACGCGCCACAAGGATGACACCAGGGCATGCGTGCCCGCGTAAATGAAAGCCCGGTTCAGTCCCACCAGTTCATCACCGCCCGAAATTTCTCCAAGTCCGGTCTGGCACGCGCTCAAGGTCACGAGGTCGGCTTTGATGTCCAGCGAAAACACTTCGTTGACTTCAAAACTGCCGTCGTTAAACTCATCGGCAGTGAGCTTTAACGAGGAAAACAACGGGTTCACCGGATCAAACTCCCCATGCGAGGCGATGTGAATGATTTGATATTTTCCGATATTTTCCTGAAGCCAACTCTCGGTAGCCTCTTTGCGAGTGAACAAATCGATTTCGGGAAAATCCCATTTGATCGATTTGGCTTCCAGTTCGGCGAGGGGCAGGTCGTAATTAAAATCCTGCAAATCCGGATTGCCCAGTGCCAAAACTTTTATTTTACCTTTTTTTTCAAATTTGCGGTTAAAGGTGAACTGCAACACCGATGCGCTTGGGGAATAAAACAGGGGATGCTTTTCCACCAGATAAGATTCCTGATCCCGCAGAGAGGAAAACGACACGTAATGCAGGTGACCGTGCGGGATGATCCCAAGCACACGGGTCGATGCAAAATACCGTTCAAGCGGTTGAATCACCAACTGATACAACTTTTTGGATTGATCCTCCACCGGTGCCAGTTGTTGAATCCGTTTGCGGTAATCTTCGATCAAGACGATCAGATCTTTTTCCTTAACCGGCGTGCGCACGACCTGTATGCGGCCCTGGCTGATCACCCAGCCAATCAATTCTTCGTCGGTTATCAAGTACTCGACCAGGGAAACGTCGTTTTCAAGAATTTTGTATAATTCCGTAAGAGTGATCGCCTCTACCGTGACGAAGCTGGAAATCTGCGGACTTTGTGCTTTGGCCTGAATTAACAGGTCGCGGTAGCCATTGCGTTGGGAAATCAGCTCAGTTCGCAGGCGTTTTTTATTTTCGTCGCCTTCCGCCTTGGCCAATTCAACTTCTGCCAGGCGGATTCGGCGTTTTTGCCCAATCAGCTTGTCGTAAAGCTGTTGGCTGATATCGTTCTTCAAGCTGATCTTTTGATTGCCCAGCAGATCGATGAAACTTCTGGATTTGGCCCGTTCGGCGAAATTAAAAGCTTCCTCAACTTTTCCCTGGTCGAGCAGGAGAAGGATCAGCTCCTTATACACATCCTGCTTGTCGGTGAGAAAGCCGTTCTGAAATTCCTCTACCTTGATTGCCGCGCGTAACTCATCGACTACCTGTACCGCAGTGCGGTAAGATTGCGCGGCCTCACTGAGTCGGTTCAGTTTTCTCAGGCAAAACCCATTGCCACGGTGCGCCCGCCAAATGACCTCCTTGATGTTGTATTGGGTGGCCAGGGCCTGGGTTTCCTGAAAAACCCCGATCGCAGAATCCCACTGACCACGTTCCATTGCCAAATTACCGAGTTCCAGCTTGGCTTTTACGAGATTGGTCTGGTTGCCGATTTCAGTACTGAACGCCACCGCCTTATTGAGATGCTCCTGAGCCTGGTCCAGGCGTTTCATGCGCAAATAGCTGATACCCAGGTTGCGGTGGGTGTAACCTTGTCCCCACTTGGATTTCAGTTCAACATCCTTGTCGAGCGCCTTTTGAAAAAACTCAATGGAGCGCGGATAATCCTTATCCTTGCGGTACACCAGTCCGATGTTGTTGTAGGCCGATGCCATGTCGAGAGGAGAACGGATTTCCCTGGCAAGATCCAGGCTTCGATTCAGATTCTCCAGAGCGCGTACTGAATCGTTGAGGGTCCAGTAAATCAGGCCAAGGGTGTTGTAGATGAACGTCTGCTGGCGTTTATCTTTTAATTCTTCAGCGATGTTTAATGATTGTGTCTGGCGTTTGAAAGCGTTCTGGTAGTCCCCTTGAAACCAATAGGTGTTGGCCTGATAAAGCAAGGCCTTGGAAACCGAAGCAGGAAAGTCGCTGGATTCTGCAAGGGCCTGCGCTTCGGCATAAAATTTCAAAGCTTCCGGAAACAAACTCTGTTTCTCCGCGACCAGACCCAACTCCAGCAAGGTCTCAACCACCTGATCGACCTGATCGAGTTCCTTGAACAAATTGTAGGCCTGCGTAAAATAATCGCGTGCCTTGGGGTAATTGTTCAGGCGCAGGTAATGAATACGCCCGATTCGACGCAACTCCCTGCCACGGTTTAAATCTTCTCCAATTTCCTTGTTAATTTTCAGGGAAGCGTTGAAGGCGTCCAGAGCTTTGTCGTAGTCCAGGGCATTTTCTTTTACGATTCCCAGGACACTGTAGCTTTCCGCCAGCTTGTCGAGAATTTCATATTCCTGAAAAATATCCAGGGCCAGTTCCAGTTTTTCCACAGCTTTGGGAAACTCTTCCGCCCGGGAATACAGGATGCCCAGAAAATAAATCGTTCCTGCCAGTTCCTCGGGATCGCCCTTTTGGTCTGCCAATGCAACCAACTCCTTTTGATACTTAATTGCCTTTTGGTAGTCCTCCTGATTGTAGGCCGCTTGTGCGAGAACTTTGTAAAGCTGAGGAGCCTGATTTTGGTTCTCCATCAAATCGATCAGAACCAGGGCCTTTTCAAAATAGCTGATAGCCGTGTTCCATTTCTTTTTGGAAAAGGCCTTGATGCCTTTTTTGACATTTTCCTTAAAATGGGTTTTCGCAAAAATGTTTTTTTCCTGCTCGTTCATTCCCGGAAAACCAAAAAAGCGATAACGGGTCCAGGCATACGAACCCGGGTTTTTCTGCCGAAGCGCCAGTTGTGCAATACGCAGGGCCTCGGTCGGATTGCCTTTACGAAAATTCTGGTAAAACAGTTTCAGAAACTCCTGATGCGTGGCCTCGTTTTTGGGTCCGAACTTCATGAGAATGCCGGGGTACCCCATGTAGTCCAGGGCATGCACCATGGGCGCTGTGGGCGACACATCCAGGTCGGGCATCTTTTCATACTCCACATGGTTGAGGGCAATGAAATGGGACTCAACTGGGTTTTCAAAGAGATCTTCCAGAGTCATGCGCTCGAAACGGTTTCTTGCCTGAGTGAGATTGATGTAGGAGTTGCCCGACCCCAACCGGCCCAATTGGGCTTTGCTCTCTATATGGACCACGGCATACTGCCCCATCGATTTCATGAATTCCTTTTGTGTGCTTTTATCTTCCGAAAGGTTTATGGAAGACGCAAAGGGCTGAGATATGGACTTGGCATCGGCCTCCGAAAGCTCCACCGACAGCAGTCGAGAATTATAAAGATTCTTCTTGCGGTGCGAATTGATGAACTGCGCCACCGAAGAAACGTGAGTGATCGCATAGTGATCTATCAGTGCTTTCCCATTCAGCTTCAAAGCGCTCCACGGTAAAAATTCCAGACCACCGTTCGCCAACAGATAGACCGAGGTCGATTGCCCAAGCGTGCCTCCCAGGGGCGTGATCAAGGCATTGGACAAAGCTTCGATATCCTGGCCTTGGACCACCGAATCACTGTGTGTGATCCTGGAAATAAGACCAAACAATTGTGGATCGGGTAAAATGGTTCCACCAAACACACGGTCCCGGGAAACCACCCAAACCAGAATCCGGTCGTACACTTTTTGATATTTGACGATCACTTCTCCAGGCCGCAAAAGTGCCCGCACCTGGCTCAACTCCGGAATGCTTGGAGAGAACAATTGGGAAAAAACCGGATCCTCTTCCTTAACCACTGAAATGAGGTCCTGATACTCCTCAAGCAGGCCATCAATCTCGGACCGATTGGAAAAATTGCCCGCACCCACGGCTATCTGTTTCGACAGATCCCTGATTTGCGCCGGATATTCCATAAATTCATCGTAGTATCCGACGCGAACTTCATCCTTGAACTTCAGTTCCATATTCTGTCTGTAGGAGATGAGAATCTGTTGCAATCCTCTTTCAGAATAGTAAAAGGCTTCGCTGAATTTTTTTTCCTTAAAAAGTTGTTGGGCCAATGAAAAATACAACTCTTCCATCATCACCCGCGAGGTGCTGGTATTGGGAAGCAATCCATAAGGCAAGCGCGACAATTCAGCCTCTGCATTTTTCAGCACGCTCAATTTGCTGGACTCCGGAACCTCTAAAAACTCCAGATACTTGAATTGCCATTTGGAATTCAAACCACCGGTATCGGCAAACTTCTTCGGTTTCTGGTTTTTGAGGTCCGCTTTGGAATGGGTGAGCCTGAGGTTTTGCTGAAGCGCGGTTTCCAATCGTTTGGCCAATGGACCCTCAATATTGGCGTGAACCAGTTCGAGAGCAGAGTTGAAATAAGCAATGGACTTTTGAAAGTAACCGAATTCCTGCTGTAGAGATCCAAGAGCCGCAAGAAACTGCTCCTTCGTCGGGCCGGTCGTGGGTCCTCTAGATTGGCCGGACCCGTTATCTGAAAAATGAACTCCCATATAGTGATAAAAGATGCCGAGATAGTTATTCAGGTACACAGCATATTCCGGACTGGCAAAGTTTTTGGCTTGCACAATGATGTCCAGCGCTTCCTCAAGAAAATTCAAGGTGTCTTGAATAGAACTACGGAACTGTTCACGCGGAATCATTTCCGATTTGGTCAACAGGAGTCGGCCCAGATTCGCCGCATTGACGGCAACCCCTTGCCGGTTGTTGATGGATTTACTGAGCGCGTAGGACTCCTTAAAATACTCTCCACTCCGGTCGTACTCGCCCCCCTGAAAGTGGAAATTCCCGATCTGGTTGAGCAGGATAGCTTTTTCCAAAATGACAGGAATGTCTTTTTCCGGATTGAGATTGTCCGGAACCAGGGCCAATTTCTTCTGAAAATAATCGATGGCGCGGTCATATTCACCGAAGTCGCCATAAATCTTCCCGACATAATTGAAGATGAGCTTTTCCTCACCCTCTTTATTGAATCCCCGGGCCGCTTGGGAGGCATTTTCGTCCAGCCCCGTTTCCACATTGATGTTGACCAGAGCGTTGGATTCTTTTTTGACCTCCTGTTGAACGACTCCATATTTTTCGAGATTTTCTATCGACTGAAAATAATGGCTGAGCGCCATGTTCAGCGATTGAGTGTCCTTGCGCCCACGGCGCTCATTGAGGGAATACAGGTTATTCGCAATGTTGCGCAAAGCTTTCGAAAGCGATTCCGTGTTGCCAGTTTTTCGATGCAGTTCCAGAGTCTTGGAAAAATACTCGACCGCTTTAGCATACTGGTTGCTGTCCTGGTAAGCCAATGCGATACGATCGTTCATTTCCGCAATGCGTTTAAGGTCGGGTTCCTTCTTTCTATTATGAAGCGCCAGAGCCTCTTTAAAATGCTCCACCGCTTCATCCGGGTACCCGGCTTTAAAGGCACTTTCGCCGAAGCGTTGGTAATAAATAATTTCCCGGTCCGCGTTGACAAATTCGACTTTGCTCTTTTTCCGTTTCTGATAATAATGGCGAGCTTCCAGATGATTGCGCAACAGGTGGTTGCCGTTACCGAGGTTCAGAAACAGATCGGCCTCGTTTTCCGGGCTGATGTTTTCGTCATTCAAAGCGAGGGCGGTGGAATATTCCTGCAAAGCTTTTTCCAGGTATTCCTTGCCCGGATGCAAACGTTCTTTCTGCTCGAACACCCAACCTAGGGTTTGATGGTAATAAGTTTCCTGGGAGTTGACGACCAATGCCTGGTTGATCTCCTTCTCCGCCATGTCCAGTCCGGGAGGCGAAAGGTAAGTATAAGCCAGACCTAACGAATAATGGTCCACTGCAGATTTAGGGTTTTGCTGGAGCCGGGATTTGTAAAAATCGATCGCCTTATCCACCTTCTTCAGCATGGCAGACGATTGCACATAACCGCGATGTGCTTCCACATTTTGCGGACTGAAGTCGATCAGCTTGAGAAACGTTTTATAGGCCAGCTTCACTTCGCCTACATTGATTTCCCATTTGCCTTTTTTCAGGGATTTACGAATATAGCCCAAGGTGGCCAAACGTAATTTTTCGTCGAAGCCCTGTGGCGTCTGCACCACCTGCTGGTAAAGATCCAGACTTTTTTCGAACTGTTCCTCTTCCGCATAGATTTGAGCCAAAGCAAAGAGGGCGTTGAATTTTTCCAAAGGCGCCTGCGCAAAGTTGCTGATGGTTTTCTGATACGCCTCTTTAGCGAGAAGATTTTCCCCGCCTTCATAATACAACTGACCGATCCGGTTCTGCACCGCCGCGGCCAAAATGGGTAAAGATTTGTATTCCCGGGTCAGGTTTTGAAGGTTGGAAACCTTCTTTTCGACTGAGGCTTCCTTTTCGAACAGAGCCAGAATTTCGCTGATCGCTTTAGCGGTCCAGAGTTTCACATCATAATAATTGCGCACCACGTCTACGAAAGCTTCAACCACCTTATCGGTGTCGCCAATGGTGGTGTAAATTTTACTTCTCGAAAAAGCCGCTTCTGCCGCTGTTTCCCGCTGACGAGCGTATTCCTGAATGACCTTTTTGTAAAACCCCAGTGCCAGATCCTGCCGGTCCAGTTCAAAATTAAAGTTTCCTTTTTCCAGGAACGCACGGGCCAAAACCCTGGGCTGACTCCTGTATTTGGCCGCTATTGCTTCGATTTCGGACAAAGCCTGCTCCACCCGTTTTCTATACAGAGTGATCCCTTCCTTTCGGGTCTCCTCCACTTCCAGAATAAGGATTTCAATTTCAGCGAGTCCGTTATAAACCGGATCGTCTGGGTGTTCTTTAGAAATGCGGCCATACTGGAACTTGGCGGAAAAGGCATTGCCCAGATTGAAAAAGGTTTTGGACAATTTATAGCGAATGCGCGCCAGGTCTTCTTCATTCTTGAATTCATTCAGGATATCTTTGTAAATCAACACACAGGTGTAGGAGGCCTTTTCATCAGGACACAGGTCACTGGCCAATTGCAGGGCTTGCCCATAATCGGTCAGGGCGGGGAGCTCGCCTTCCTTGGGAAGCCGGAAAATATCAATCCCGGTTCGGCGATGGGACGTGAAATAAATATTGTCGCCATGGATTTCCGGTAACAGGTCATACGTGGAACTGTCCGTCAATTGCAGGAACTTGGTTGGCACCGAACCATTCAGACCCACTTTCCAGATACTGGGTCGGTCTTCAATAGTTAAATCCTGGTCGAAATTGGTGTCATCCTGGTAGCGGGTAAAATAAATATACCGACCATCCTCAGACCAGTGGGGAGACAGCTCGATTTCCGGTCCCTTGTGCAAAGCCGTCAACTGACCGCTGGAAAGGTCTTTCAGCCAGATGTTTCCCGATGCGTCCTCCTTTTTGGAAATAAATGCCAAATAGCGGCCGTCCGGAGATACGGCGGGACTGACCCCGTCCTGTGTGGTCACTTGGGTTTCCGATCCGCCTGACAAAGCGACGCGATAAATTTTTTTCTCGGCCTGACCGGGTTTATGAGATGAATAATAAACCGCCTGTCCCGAAGGGTCCCACGTGGGATCCAGGTCTTCCGGCCCCGCTTGGCTCAGGCGGGTCAAACCGCTGGCACGCTGGGCTTCGCTATCCTTACTCTGCAGTGAGGACAAGCCCAAAAAACTGAGGCCGCCCTTGGTCTTTTCCTCCGATTTCTCTTCGGTGGAAAGCGAAAAGGAACCCAGTTCAAGAACATAAATATCTCCTCTGGGATCCGACCGGTTCGATACAAAAACCACTTTACTACCATCAGGACTGAATTCCGGTGAATTGTCCGACGCGCTGTGGAACGTTAGTTGCCGGTCCGGAGGATGGCTACCCGGCCCCAGAAACTTGAGCCACAAATCAAGATTGCCGGACTTGTCGGAGACATAAATCAGGTATTTGCCGTCCCGGGAAATGGTGGGAGCAAAATCCTCTCCCGGATTGGTGGTGACCTGGATGGCCTGGGTGATGCGATCGTCTTTTAAATCGTCAGCGGAATATACATTTGGTGCGAATAGAAAAGTAAAAAGACTGAGAACAAGAAACAAATTTGAAAATTTCATGGAAAAAGCAGGCTCCCGGTGGAAACGAGGGGTAACTGAATGAATTCAAAGACCTGAGCAACTATTTTTCATGACAAAAAATACGCGCTTGAAAAACTGTAAGTTAAAAAGATTCCCACTTTCTATTATAACTGAAAAGATAGGAACTTTAACCCTCTTTAACCGGATTCGGAAAATGCTTCTGCTTCCCCAATGTACTTAGAAGCCCTTTTAATTCAATGCCAATCTGGATGATTCTCAGGGAGTTTCTTGCAAGAAAACAAGCTTTAAGCATGTTTTTCGTTCAAAATCAATCCACATGCCAGGAGGAGACAATTCAATTCAGCCTTGAAAAAACGCTGGAAATGTTTTACAAATCACTCTGCAAAACATCTTTTATTCCCAGAGAAGCACAACTATGGACCGGCCAGTCTCGGGCCGAAAGGAATTGTTTTTGAAATGGAATTTTTAATCGATTACAGCGATATGAAGTGGACGGCTTTAGGGCCCGAATTGATCGTCCTGATGACAGCCTTTGCCTTATTGATTTTAGGATTATTCAAAACCTACGATAACCGTCCGTTTTTGTGCAATGGTGCGCTCGGTGGATTGGGAATCGCCTGGCTCTACTCGGCTTTGCTTTGGAGGTCTGCGCCACACGACCATTTAGGAGCCGAGCCGGAAATATTCTCGAATGCCCTGATCTATGACCGCTTTTCCCAGTCCTTCAATTTGCTGATACTGGCGATGGGTGTTTTTGCCATTCTGGCTTCCTATCGTTACCCAAAATCCGACAACGAAAACAAATCCGAATATTTCACGCTGGTCCTTATGGCAGTGGCAGGCATGATGTTTTTGGCCAAAGCCGGAACCTTGATCACTGCGTTCGTAGCCCTGGAAGTCTTTTCAATCGCACTCTATATTTTATGCGGGTTTTCCGCCAAACACGGTACCGGAACCGAAGGTCCCGGAGATAGCGAGAAACTCACTTGGGAATGTAAAGCGTCCCAGGAATCCACAGTGAAATACCTTTTGACCGGAGCATTCGCCTCGGCGATCCTGGT
This sequence comes from Nitrospina sp., assembly GCA_024648695.1. Taxonomy (GTDB): domain Bacteria; phylum Nitrospinota; class Nitrospinia; order Nitrospinales; family JACRGP01; genus JACAVV01. Next base: position 93,672 of record JACAVV010000014.1, on the reverse strand, counting down.
TTATGGTATGGCGCTGGTATATGTGGGAACGGGAACGACAGAGATTCGTGGCATCGCCAAACTTCTGCACAGCAATCCCTACAGTCACAATACCCTGGTTTATATCGGGGTGGGACTGATGTTTGCCGGTTTGGCGTTTAAGGTATCTGCCGTGCCCTTTCATTCCTGGACGCCAGATGTTTATCAGGGAGCCCCCACTCCGATCACGGCATTCATGTCTGTGGCCACTAAAGCGGCGGCATTTGCATTGATCGCGAGGGTGTTCTCGGTTTCGTTTCACGAATTACAGTATATCTGGATGCCAGTGGTGTTTGGCGTGTCAGTAATCACCATGATCGTGGGCAACACCGCGGCAATTTTTCAAACGGATATCAAACGCATGCTGGCATTTTCCGGTATTGCGCATGCCGGTTACCTGCTGATAGGCATTGTCGCCAACAGTCACGAAGGTGTGGCCAGCATTCTGTTTTATCTGGCAGTGTACCTGTTTATGAACGTGGGGGCATTTGCGATCGTTCTAACACTGGAAGGACAGGGTTCAGAGGGCAACTCTATTTTGCGTTTGAAAGGACTTTCAAAAAGAAATCCCATGTTGGCCGGAGCGATGGCCCTGTTCATGGTTTCCCTGGCCGGTATTCCGCCCACAGCGGGTTTTTTCGGCAAGCTGTACCTGTTTCTTGCCGCCATTCAGGAAGGTTACCATTTGTTAGCCATCCTGGCGGTGATCGCCAGCATGATCGCCGTTTATTTTTATTTGCGAGTGATTGTGTTGATGTATTTCCATGATGAAGAGAGTACTGAAACGATAGAAATTAACAAAGGCATGAGAGCTGTCATTATGGTCAGTATGGTGGCCGTTTTGGTTTTTGGGTTGTTCCCATCCACGTTGATGTCACTTGCCAAATTGTCGGTACCATTCTAGGCTTGCCGTCGCCCCACTTTCCGCCTATCCTGAACCTGAATAAATAACTTCCTGGAGTTGTTCAGGTTCCATGCAAGCTATCTTTGCCCTCATCAGTTCCCTGTTCTTCCTGTTATCCGGGTGTGGTTCCGGAGACAACTCTCCTGAGCAACGAATCGCTCACTTTCATACGGAGGTTGTGAAATCCCCCAAGGATCCGGAAGCCCATTTCGAACTGGGAACTGCTTACCTGGAAAACAAAGAATACAAAAACGCGGTAGAAAACCTGGAAAAGGCCATTCAGTTAAAGAATAAATATCCGGAAGCGTTCAGGAATCTGGGTGTGGCCCAGTTTCGCCTGGGACAAAAGGACCGATCGGAAAAGACATTGACCCAGGCTCTGGTGCTGAACGTCGACGATCCTCTCACTCTCATCAGCCTGGCCGTGATCAAGCTGGAGCAGGGGTTTAGCGAAGAGGCCGTAAAAATTCTGGAAGCGGCCCTGCGTCGGGATGAAACCAATCCTGAAGCATTATTGAACCTGGGTTCCGCCTATTCCAGTTTGGGACAGTACAAAACCGCCGTAGAAAATTTTCAAAAAGTAATAACGGTGGAACCCAGGCATGCCGTGGCCCACAATAATCTGGGTGTTGTCTATGGGAAAATGGGTCGGGATAATGAGGCCCTGAAGGAATATTCCAAGGCGATAGAATTGAATCCGCGTTACCCGGAAGCTTATTTCAACCGGGGTAATATTTATGCCCAGAATGACCAAATTAACAAGGCCATCAAGGAATGGGAAACCGCGGTCAAGTTGAACCCGAATGATTATCTGGCGCATTCCAACCTCGGCTGGGCATATCAGGAACTGAAGTTTTTTGAGGATGCCCTGAGTGAATTCAACAAGGTCTTGAAAATTCGCCCATCCCATGCCCCAACCCGGTTTGCCTTGGGAGAACTGTATCTCAATATGGGAAAAATCAAGCCTGCCCTGGAGTCGTTTCAAAAATCCATCAACCTTGATCCACTTTTCGCCCCAGCTTATCTTAGCCTGGGAATGGTTTTCAATAAAGTTGGCGAGGGACGAGAGGCCATTAAAAATTTAAAAATCGCGGAAAAACTGTTCCTGGAAAAAAATAATATTCAATTGGTGGAAAAATCCAGGAATTTGTTGGATAGCTATTTCAAAATATACAAGCTGAAGGAAAAGGATTTCGCCAATATTGTGCTTCCGGGTTCTCCCGTAGCAACGGTTCCCAATTTACGAAGTCGGGAGTGATCAACGTTCCAGAATAAAAGTGACCGGGCCTTCGTTCTGGATTTCAACCGACATCGTCGCACCGAACTGACCCGTTTGCACGGGAACTCCCAATCGCTGGACCTCGTCAACAAATTTCAAATATAGTTCGTTAGCCAGATCTGGAGGCGCCGCCTTGTCGAATCCGGGGCGCCTGCCCCGTGAACAGTCACCGGCCAAAGTGAATTGGGACACGACCAAGGCTTCCCCCTGAATATCAAGTAAAGAAAGATTCATTTTTCCCTGATCGTCCTCAAAAATCCTGAGATTCACCATTTTTTTAGCAAGTTCCACGAGGGTCTCCTCCCCATCCCCTTTTTCCAAACCAAGAAGGACCATGAGCCCTTGGGAAATTCGTGAGATTTCCCTGCCATCGACTTGCACTGAAGCCTGGCTGACTCTTTGCAGGACCAATTTCATAAATAGAAAATATTGATAGAGGTGGAACAGGAATTTATCAGGGCGGGAATCCCAAATCAACGGGCGGTAAAAAAACGTGAAGAGGAACCTTCCGGACCAATCTTTACCGAAACCTCCCGGTAACACATCGGGCATCGGCCTTCATAGGCGGTTTTGTCTCGGTTGATATAAATGCGGCGGTACACGTTACAACAGTCGAACAAAATGCCTAAAAACTTTTTGCCTTTTTCCTTTGTCATTGTCCAAGAATTTGAACCAGTATTTTTCGTGAACGCGGCCGGTTATCGAAATCACACAAAACTATTTGTTGCCAGGTTCCCAATAGCATTCGGCGGTCATTGAAGGGAACGGTGAACGATCCACCCATCAAAGCCGCCCGTACGTGGGAGAATCCGTTACCATCGCCCCAACGCGCATCGTGTTCATAATGGATATCCTGCGGGGCCTGACGCTCAATCGATTGCCTCAGATCACTCACTGCTCCCGATTCGAATTCAAGCGTCGTGATTCCTGCAGTGGAGCCGGGAACAAACACGGTAGCTATTCCATCCGAAATACCACTTGCAGAAATTTCCCGCTCAACATGGCCAGTGATGTCGATGATATCGGAAAACCCCTGTGTGCTTATTTCAAAGGTTCGTGTTTCAATCATGTTGATAAAGTCGGGTTAATCCCAGATCTCGAATTTTTCCCATTTTATCACACTGCATCGCTATCGGGAATTTCGAAACGTTCCATCAAATAGCCCAAACAGTCCTGATGAACTATTTTCTCCTGGGTGGTGAACATCGAAGGCACGACTGATCGTTTAAAACGAATTTCGTTACCTTCGTAACTCAGGTAAGTCTTTGCGACATCCTGATTATTTTCATCCACAACCGATAATGCCAGACCGGAATTGTAACGCCAACCCAAAAGAGAGTTTTCAGGGAGTTCAGAAAAATTCTGCACATCGAGATTGGCGATAAAGCAAAAGTCTTTTCCGGTGGCATTGGGGTCGAAGCCAATCCGGCTCTTCTCCGGTACCAGAATGCGCGCAACGCTGTGATACACATACAAATCGTCGCACCCTGTGCTCGGTATCTGTTTAAGCTGAAAACATTTTTCCAGAAATTCGTACACGTGCTGGACCCCATAGGGGTCGCCCGGGACGCCGCTTTCGATGGTGATCGCTGTGCAAAATTCCGCCAACGCATTGGAAAGCACTTCTTTGGGACTGGTGAAATACACTAAAGTCTGGCTAAACATTTTTGCCAGATTGACAAACGGTGAAGATAGTCGGTTGATACAGGCATAATGTGGATTTTTTCCGGAAGTGTTGTGAATGTCAATGCCGGCAATCAGGTTTTCCTGTTTCAGTCGGTCCAGAATCTTTTCAGCCCACTTTCCTTCAGGGCCGTTTCCGCCCTGCCAAATGCGATTGTAATCCGGTTCCTCCGGAAACCGGCGCAGGTTATCACGTGCGGCTTTTACGTTTCCAATCAACAGGATCAGTCCACGTGGAAGGGTTTGGCCTTCATACTTTTTTAATAGTTTTTGAATCGCCTGCAATCCGGTAGGTTCATTTCCATGCAGAAGTGTGGCCAGAAACAAAAAAGACGAATCCTCTCCAGGAATTTTTATCAGGGAAGGACCCGGCAAAATGGAATCCAGTTCATGGTGTTCCGCTTCAAGAAACCCGGGTGGCAATGAATCGAATTCAAACAGTTCCATGAATCAGACTGCCCACCGGTGAACAGGAATGTTTTGGGTTTGGTTTTTGAAATATTGACGAGTCATCTCGGTGAATTCAGATCCGTGTGTAGCAATAAAAGCCCGTTGCCAGACAGAACCATTCTGGCCGGTCCGTATTCGGTTGCCGATCACTCCTTCCATATAGTGGTCGACTTCCTCGTCTGCCAGCCCGCAGGAGCGGAGTCCTTCCTTGGCTTCGTCTAACAGAATCTCGGATATTAATGAAGCGATACTCATCGACTTGCCTTCGGACCAAACGATTTCAGCATCCAGACCATGCTTGGCGGCATTATAAAAATTTGTTCGGGCCGTTTCAAAAGGAATATGATGTTCCAACGGTGTTTCCAGATCGACCCATTTTGCCATCAAGCCAATGAAAAAACCAATATTGGCAATGACATCAGTGATGCTGGGTCCTGCCGCCGGCACCCGGTGCTCGATTCGAAGATGCGGCGTGCCATCGTCCCCGATACCCACCAGAGGCCGGGTCCAGCGCCAAATGGTCCCGTTGTGCAATCGAAGGTGATTGAGTTGACCGGGGTCTTCATCGAACAGTTCCGGAAGTAGAACAGGGAAATGGTTTCTGTTTTCTTCAAAACATTCGGCAATAGAATTTTGTGCGTATCCGGTTCCAAATGTGACACGCCGAATCGTCCTGTTGGAATCGTCCTTGAAGGTGGAGATGGCGACGGCCTGTTCAAAAGTTGGGATACGCGTTTCCGCCCACAGGTCCTTTTCGAAAAGAAAAGGAGAGTTGGCGCACAGAGCGACCATCGGGGCGGAAACGATCTGAGACAAATTATAATACCGCGCCGCCTGGTTCGGCTGAACTTGTAAATGTATTTGCAAAGATGTAGCCGCCGCTTCCAGCATCACATCGTGATGTTGCACTCGCAGGGCATCTTTGCCATGAATATCCAGTTTCAAAGGTTCATCTTCACGAAATTGCAAAACCCGCTCGTTTAAAGCGGCGTACCGTTTCATAGACGACATATTGTCCAGGGTAAGCATGTCGTTTCTGATCGTGGGCAAAATACCAATGGTGAGGGCATGGGAATCAAATTGGTTGGCAATCGTTTCACATTGGTGCCACACTTCCAAAAGTTCTTGCTCGAGGTGACTGAGCAGGTGGTCTTCAAGAGAGTGAGGAGTGCTGTTGATCTCAAAATTGAACTTGGACAATTCCGGAACCACCAGATGACTGGAAATTTTATCCAGAAACTCATCGTTGATTGGAGACGGACGGAAATGCTTATCCACCAGCCAGGCTTCCAGCTCGAACCCGCATCGTCCGGGATGAGATTCAAAACGATCGTCCTTGAACCAATCCATCAGAATTTGCGATTCTTCGTTCAAGCGGCGGCGGAATTCCTGGACATCCTGACCATTGAATTGGCATTGTGATATTTCGTCACCCATAACTCGGTTTCACCTTCCTAAAGTTTTCAGGCAAAGTTTGGCAGTCTCTTATAAGATCCGGAAAGAGGCCTTTTGATTCCATGTTCTTGCCGATTGAACCGGACCACTGGATCGAACTCATTTTAGATTCAATCGATCAGGCTGACCCACAACCTTCCGGACCTCCGGTTTGAATTGATAGCAAAAACATCCAGATAATGGTCGCCGTTTATATCGCCAAAGGTCATTTCCAGAACAGGTGAAGCGCTTGGCAGGCGGGCCTTCGATTTGATCGCAAAACTCCAGCCCCCCAAACCGGCAAAAAAATGAGGTCCTTTATGCGTGAGGATCAAAGCGTCCACCGTCTCATTGCCATCCGCATCCAGCAAATAGACCCTGCGGGACGGAATATTTGGAAAAGTTTTCATCGGACGTTTTTTAAATTTTCCGCGTCCATCATTTTCCAGTAGGTAGGTGTACTCGGAGGGATAGGATTGGGATGATTTTTTTATACCTCGCGTGGTCACCAACAGGTCGTTATCTTTATCATCATCGAAATCCGCCCAGTCGGCGTGGGTATTTTTTCCAATGACTCCGGGAAGCGCCCGATCCGAAGTGTCTGTGAACTGGCCCAATCCGTTGTTGATCAAAAGCCTGTTAGGGCCTCGTTCTGATACGAGAAAAATATCCACCACTGAATCGCCGTCATAGTCGGCGAACACGGGAAACGTCACTCCCTGCCCCACATGAGGCGGCATGAGGGTAGCCGTACGATCCACCAGACGAGCCTTCCCGTTATTGATGAATAATTGCATGGGATATTCAGCTTCTTTTCCATTTTTGTCCGTAACCTTTTTTCCGGTGAACAGCAGATCTACATCGTGATCACTATCTAAATCCATAGGATTGATGCGATCGATTCCAGAGTTCAAGCGAAGGTCCTGGGTGCCTTCAGGCCGATAGAAATACCCTTTACCATTATTCACGAAAATACGTGCCCGAGTCCCTTTTGCATCTTTTTGCAGGAGGATCAGTTCCGAAATCCGGTCACTGTTCAGGTCTGCGACTGTAAAAAAAAGTGTGTCCGCCGCCGCTGAGATCAGGTTCTTGTTATCTTTCCGTTGGAACCTGCCCTTGCCATTGTTCATCAGGACCACAAAATTCAGGCCGGCACCTCTTTCTTTGGTGAAAAGTACGAGGTCCTTGGCGTTGTCCGGATTCAAGGTGGCGAAATGGGCCTGTAATATACTGCCGGAAACTTTTGGGAGCGCCCGGGTGGTTACGTCGGCAAAGCGCTGGGTTTTGGGATCGTCTCCGATAAGAGGGGTATTCGAACATCCTGCCAATCCAAACAGAATGACCAGGAACCCGACAGCTTTAATCAAAAAAGGAAACGGGAGGGAAGGAATTTTTGAAATCAATTTCCAATCCTTCATAGGCGGCAACACAGTCAGGAAACTGCTTTCGAGATTCAGCTTCAATATTTTTAATAAATTCGTCATCGTGAGAAGGGTCGTGGTGAAACAAGGCCAAAAACTTAACCTCTGCCGCCTGGGCCAGACGGACGGCATCATTCGGGGTACTGTGTCCCCATCCGACGCGGGAATGATGCCCATTCAACCCCAGATATTCTTCCCGGGTATATTGGGCATCATGAATCAAAACATCGGTGCCTCTACAAAATTCTACCAGACCGGGATCCAGTTTCCCATCCACCGGTTCTACATCGGTAGCAAACACCATCGAGCGATTATGAGTATCGACCCGAAAAGCCAGGGCGCCATTGGGATGGTTGATTTGCTGGTGCTTTAACACAAAATCTTCCGTTTGTAATACTTGACCTTTTTGCAAACTTTCGAATTTAAAGGTGGCTGGCAAGTCTTCCAGACTGACAGGGAAAACAGGTGGAGACATTTGTTTTTTCAGGATTGTATAAATCGATTCATTAAAAAAAGTGCCGCCATAAATGGTGAACTCGTTTCTGGCCTGATAAATCGGGGGGAAAAAGGGAAGGCCCTGAATATGGTCCCAATGGACATGAGTGAAAAATATTCGGGCATGAAACGGGTTTTGAGAATCCAGGTTGTTTCCCAAATTACGAATTCCGGTGCCCGCATCAAATATCAGGGTTTCCTTACCGCACCGGACCTCAACACAGGTGGTATTTCCGCCAATTCCGCAGGTTTCCTTATTCCCGGATGGAACGCTTCCCCGAACACCCCAAAATTTAATTAGCATTTAATGATTTCCTTTTTGGAATTATCTCCGGGGCGTGTCGGCGGCCCTCCCAAATCCGAACCTAATCCACCGGGGAGTTCAGACCCCATGCACATTTCAATGCGTTCGAATAACCTTTAGGAAAATGATTAAGTCTCTAGTTAATCAGGTAAGCGGAAAATTGTCAACGTTCACCTTGCAATTTGGCCTGAGAATGAGGGGTTTGGACGGTAGCAGAATCCAGCCATAGATTGATTTGCCGGATCTCTGGTTCCCTGAACGATCCAGGTTGGAGTTTGACAGAAAAGTAGTCCTGAAACCCTTGATCCAGGGCGAAACTCACCTTATCCAGGGAAGGCGTGAAACCCAGCACTTCGTTCAAGCACGTTGCGCTTGAGTTCAGTTTTTGCAAGGACCGCATTTTCAGGTCCTGAGTGCGGTATTTAAACAGCTTTTCTGCCCATTCCCGATGCAATGTCAGAGGGATCGACCCATGTTGCATGAAGGCGTGTTTCATCCTCCGCTGGGCACTCCCCACCAGTTTTTTTCCTGACACGGAAACCTCCCAGTGATTGGCCGAGGAAAAACACGAGGGGTCATGGCCAAAGCTCCTTTCCGGTTTGTCTCCGGTGCAGACTCCCGGGTTGTCGACTCCCAGTTTTTGCAAGCCGAGAACCAGCATCCTGCCAATTTCTTTCAGCGTGCCCCGCAAATCGCCGGGCAGGCCGGGAAAGGGAATCGGAGCGGTCAGGCTATAACAGATTTCACGATCATGAAGCAAAGCCCGACCTCCTGTTGGACGACGGATAACGGGGATTCCCAGCTTTCGGCATTGGTCCAGGTCGATTTCGTTTTCAATGGATTGATTATGGCCGATAGATAGTGTCGGGCCACTCCAACCGTATAGCCTGAATGTGGGTGGGCTTGCCCCCTGGTTGCAGAGCTTGAGTAAGGTGGCGTCGACGGCCATATTGTAAAGTCCATCGCATGGACCTTCCTGTATAAATCTCCAGGGCGGGGATTTCATCGATATTCAATTGCTGGTATAATTAATAGTCAATGAGAACACGTTGCCTCTTATAGATATCACATTATTTACGGATGGGATACCATTCCAGAATCACTCCTCTCAATTCGATTTATTTCAATTTCTAACATAATGAGAATATTTTTGAAATTTTCACTTAAGTCAATCCTTTGTGTGTCGGTTTTCCTTGTTGGTTTTTTGAAGGGTCATGCGCTCGCGTTTTCAGAATTCAAACATCCCACCAAGGAGGGTTTGAAATGCAACACTGCGTGCCACCAGGCGGAGAACATAATTAAAGCAAGAAAGGACAAACAGGGAAAGCAGGAATGCAAAGGATGCCATATTGGGCTAATATCACAAAAGCCCTTCACGCCCTTTCTTCCCGTGTCTTTTAAATCGATAGACAAACCGCCTACAGTCAGGAATCCGGACACTCAATTGGCTTCCACCGAAGCAGTGAGTCCCGCATCGGAAAAGAAGGAAGAATCTACCGAAGAGACTGAAAAAAAGCCCGTTCCTTCCATACCCGGAATGGCCTATGTGCCTGCGGGGGAGTTCATTATGGGTTCCAATGAACGGTGGCATGACGAGGCCCCGGAGTATCTGGAAAGCACGAAAGCGTTTTTTATCGACCTGTATGAAATTACCAATGAAGATTACGCCAAATTTGCCAAGGCTACTGAGCGCGAAACGCCGTACCATTGGCCGAACGGAAACATTCCCAAAGGCAAGGGCAAGCATCCGGTGGTTTACGTCAATTGGTTCGATGCCCATGATTACTGTGCATGGGCGGGAAAACGCCTTCCCACCGAAGAAGAGTGGGAAAAGGCCTCACGTGGAAATGATGGCTTGATATATCCCTGGGGAAATGAATGGACTCAGGACAAATCAAATAATCCCTATAAAGGTTCCACGGGAACCGAACCGGTGGGATCCTATCCGCAAGGCCGAAGTCCCTATGGGCTTTACGACATGTCCGGAAATGTTTGGGAGTGGGTGAATGCCTATTATTTACCGCATCCTGGCAACACCGTCCCCAGTCCGGAGTATGGCAAGGACAAAAGAGTTCTCAAAGGGGGGTCCTGGTTCGATTGCTTGTCCTATGGATGCGGATTGAGCGCACCTACCTTCAACCGAAGTTTTTTCACCCCTGAAGTCCGTAACAACAGTTTTGGATTTCGCTGTGCAAAATCTCCTTGAACTTATGAATTTCAAACATCTGAAAGACCCGCCCGGAGTCAGTAAAACCCGAAGGAGGATCATACTGATTTTCATGGTTTTGTTTTGGGTATTTTACTATTGGTACCAAGGGGATACATCAAAACCTAAAACCGATGTATCCAAAGAGAAGGCTCCCGTTACCGGTCAAACCGGAAAACCATGATTGGTTTCCGAGTATTGCGCTATAAAAATATGGTGTTAAAAATTTTCCAATTCTATTTTGCCAGGGGTTTCCAGCAACAATTATAGGTAACCCGAGTTATGGAAAGGGAGTCACCCTCTGCCTTGGGGGCAGAGGGGTGGGGTGAGCAAATCTATTTATCCTGTGAAAAAACTTTTCCTTAATTTAACAGCCATGTTCCATCACTCGGGTTAAAATTGTTTTCCTTCAATTTTATTTCAATTAATCAGTAATTTGGAATACAATAACCTTCAGTTCAATTTTATCTGCCGTGCGCTTGTTAGCGATTAGATATCAATGGTTTATGGAGCTTGCTGATGGTGATCCGACAAAAAGTCCGTTTGGGTGATGTTCTAATTAAAGCAGGAGCGATCAATCCTGAACAACTGAACAAGGCGCTGGCGTATCAAAAAAAATCCGGTTTGCAACTGGGCCAGGCGCTTCTCAAGCTGGAGTTCATCACTGAAGAAAAGTTAACCGCCAGCCTTTCGGAACAACTCAATATTCCCTTTGTCGACCTGGTCGAAACAAAAGTTTCCCAGGATGCCCTGAAAAAGGTGAAGGAAAATGTCGCTCGCCTGCATAAGCTGATTCCTTTAAAAATTCAGGATGGCCGTCTGGTCATCGCCATGGCCAATCCCCTGAACCTGCTCGCCATCGATGAGGTGGTGATTCAAACGGGAATGGATGTGGATGTAGTGATATCAACCCAGGGCGATGTCGACCGCGCCATCGAAGAAAATTATGGTGTCGCCGCTTCGATTCAGGCAGTGGTGCAAAGCATCGGGCAGGTGGATAACAAGCGGGAGCAGGCCAAAGCGGCTATTCAAATGACCCCGGATGCAAATCTGGACCCCACTGAAGCGCCTGTGGCCCGCCTGGTGGAGGTGGTGTTGAAGCAGGCTTTGGACGATGGTGCCAGTGATATCCATATTGAACCCAATGAAAACGAACTGAATATCCGCTACCGCATCGACGGTGTTTTGTTTCAGGCTTCGCGTCCCCCCAAGAGCGTGGAGTCGGCCCTCATATCACGCGTCAAGGTGATGGCCAATATGGATATTTCAGAAACTCGCGCGCCCCAGGATGGAGGCTTCTCGGCTCAGTTTGGCGACAGGAAAATCGAGTTTCGTGTGTCGACCTGCCCCACCATTTATGGGGAGAATCTGGTCCTTCGTATTCTGGACCGGAGCAAGCTGATGTTAAAGCTTCCCGACCTGGGATTAGTCGGCTCTTACCTGGAAAAGTTTAATAAACTTCTGGTCAATCCCTACGGAGTCATATTGGTGACGGGTCCTACAGGGAGTGGTAAAACCACCACTCTGTACGCCGCTCTAAGCCAGTTGAACACACCAGACAAAAATATCAAAACAATTGAAGATCCGGTGGAATACCGCCTGGCTGGTGTTCGCCAGACCCAGGTCAACCCGAAAGCCAACATTACATTCGCCAATGGCTTGCGTTCCTTGATGCGGCAGGATCCCGACATCATTCTGGTGGGGGAAATCCGCGACGGGGAAACGGCGGAAATCGCCATTCAGGCGGCATTGACCGGCCATTTGGTGATGAGCACTCTGCATACCAACGACGCTCCCGGTGCGCTTTCACGTTTGACGGATTTGAAGGTGGAACCGTTTTTGATGGCGTCCTCTGTGGTCGGAGTTTTGGCGCAACGTTTGGTTCGCAAAATTTGCAATATATGCAAGGAAGAGCATGATCCTTCCGACGAAGAGAAACAGGCTCTGGCTTTGAATGGAACTCCGGGAGAAGTCAAACTTCATCGTGGCAAAGGATGCAAAGCGTGCAAACGCAGTGGGTATCGGGGCCGTATTGGAATATTTGAAATCCTGGCAGTCACGGACGATGTTCGGCAAATGATTCTGGAACGTGCCGCACCGATGGACATACGGGAACACGCGCGCCGAACGCAAGGCTTTAAAACCCTGCGCGAGGATGGACAGGCCAAGGTGATTTCCGGACTCACCACTTTGGAAGAGTTGAATCGGATCACTTTTGCCGATTGAGTAAGGACCTGACAGACGGATGCCTTTTGCGATCAAAATTGTTATTCCACCTCAAACACAGGTGAAGGTTTTCATTCGCCACTGATAAGACCATGAATTCCTGGTTCGATCTTTTTTTCAAAAAACGCCAGCCGGTCGATTTGAAGCTCATTCTTCCCGTGGTCATGGCTTTAACCGCATTCGCTTCCGGTTTTATTGCCTTGAATCTTGCGGAAAGTTTTCTGAATCCCAACAACCCACCCTACACCTCACCCAGCCAGGAAAAAGTACGGGATTTAATACATCTTATCAGGATAGAGGTTCTGGCTTTCACCATTCTGGGAGCGTTGGCAGGATGGGGTATCGCCATCGCTGTGCTCAATCCATTGAAGCGAGTCATGGGTGAAACCCACCGCATTGCGCAGGGCGATTTCAGCGCCCACCTGGAGACCGAACATCTGGATGAAATGGCCGCTTTGGGCAAAGACATTAACAAAATGGCTTCTTCTCTGAATAAGTACTTTATGGACAATATGGCCGCAGGATGGATGCTGGTGAATTCTTACGGAAATATTCTGGCCCTTAATATGGGAGCGCAGTGGATTCTCCAGGGCACTTTGAAACCCGTCGACGACGCGCTTCGTGAGGAACTGAGCCGAAACATTCGTAAAGCGGACGGCTACTTTTATTTGATCAACCAGACTCTCAGCGATCATCAACCTTTAAGTGACCGTGAAATTTCGTTTGAAACTCTGGATGGCCGGTCGGTACGTGTTTTGGTTTCCACCTCGATTCTAAAAGGTGATTTCGAACCCCTTGTCGGCATGACGCTTAAAGACCTCACACGGGCCGAAGCGATCTCTGACCAGATGTTTCGCACGGATCGTCTGGCCGCACTGGGAGTGATGGCCGCCAACCTGGCTCATGAGATCCGCAATCCTCTGGGCTCTATCAAAGGTCTCACCCAATTGCTCCAGGAAAAGGAACCGGATGACGACACCACGCAGAAGTACACCAGGACGATGGTTTCTGAAATCGATCGCCTGAATGGAGTGGTCTCCAATTTGCTAAACTTTGCCCAGAGCACTCCGGGAAATTTCTTTCCGGTAGATCTAAACAAATTGATTCATCAGACCCTTGACTTGATTCACCTTGATCTGACCAAACAATCCATCAATGTTGAAAGGGATCTGAATCCCGGCTTGCCCAGGGTTTCAGGCGATGACACCCGTCTTGTTCAGGCTTTTTTAAATCTACTCTTAAACGCAACTCAGGCCGTGGGTTTGGAAGGAACAATTCGTATCGTAAGCAAAATAGTTCCCATCAATGCAGAAGTTGAAATCGTAAAAACAGATTCCCACCGGATTCAAATTGAATTTTTTGATAATGGCCCGCCCGTGGATCCTGCAGTGCAAGCGCATATGTTTGATCCATTTTTCAGCACCAAAAAGGAAGGGACCGGACTGGGTCTCGCGATCACTCATCAGATCATTCATCGGCACAAGGGAACGGTCGCGTTTTCGCGAGTGAATGAAGAAAACCGGTTTTGCCTTACATTTCCTGTCTCGGGGGAGACAAATGATTCGCCCGAAACTTCCAACGGCTTGAAGGCTATCGAATCCAATAAGGCGACATCATGAATCCTTCCAAAATTCTTATCGTGGAAGATGAAGAAGCCATGAGATTTTTCCTCTCAGAGGCCTTGAGTAAAGAAGGTCACGAAATTTGTGCGGTGGAAAACAGTGAAGAAGCTCTGGGCCGTTTTTCCGAAGAAGATTTCGATCTGGTTTTGCTGGACTATAACCTCCCCACGCGCAATGGGCTCGAATTGTTCAAGGCATTGAAACACATTCACCCCGATTTGGTAGCCATATTGATCACCGGGCATGGTAGCCAGGTCATCGCGTTGGATGCAATGAACCAGGGCTTGTTCGATTATTTTTGCAAACCGGTTGAGTTGGATGAATTGCGGGTGGTTGTGCGCCGTGGTCTGGAGCGGGCTCACTTGCTAAAGGAAGTGCAATCGCTTCGCAACGGACTCAAAGACCGTTTTTCACTGGACAGGATGTTGGGTAACAGCCGCGGCATGCAAGAGGTTCATGCGAGAATCGAAATGATTTCGGGCAGTGATGTTTCGGTCCTCATCAGCGGTGAAAGCGGAACGGGCAAGGAACTGGCGGCACAGGCCATTCACTACACCAGCCCTCGAAACCGGGGACCTTTGATCAAGGTCAATTGCGCCGCAGTGCCTCAGGATCTTCTGGAAGCGGAGTTTTTCGGTTACGAAAAGGGAGCCTTCACCGGAGCGGTCAAACAAAAAATCGGAAAGTTCGAGTTGGCTTCCGGAGGCACCTTGTTCCTGGATGAAATCGGCGACATGCCCAAATCGACACAAATGAAAATTCTCCGCGTATTGCAGGAAAAAGAACTGGAACGGGTAGGCGGCGAAACGACCATTCCTATCGATATCCGCCTGGTAGCGGCCACGAATAAAAACCTCGAAAAGGCGGTTGCCGAGGGTGAGTTTCGCGAAGATTTATTTTACAGGATTAATGTGGTTTCCCTCACCTTGCCTCCCCTGCGCGAGCGAAGCGGGGATATTCCTGTTTTGGCGAATCATTTTCTTGAGGTTTATAACAAACCTTTTGGAAAAGAGATTTCAGGTTTGGCCGATGACGCTTTGGAAATCCTGCAAAACTATTCCTGGCCGGGCAATGTGCGCGAACTGGAAAATGTGATTCAACGTGCGATGGTGCTTTCGTTCAATCAGGTTTTGGACCAAAAGGATTTGTTAAGAGTCTATCCCGCTCTGGCCGAGCCTGTGACGGGTCCGCCGAACGGTGTTTCCTTTGAAGATCAGGTACAGGCGGTGGTGTGGTCGACGGAAAAGCGTCTCATTCTGGAAGCTTTGGAAATTGAAAACTGGAAGCGCCAGGAAACGGCAGACCGCCTCGGCGTCAGTCGCAAAACCCTGCACAATAAAATGAAAAAGTACGGCCTGGGCCAATCGGCACGCGGCCAGCCCACGCCCTGGGGTAGCTCAGGACAATAATGGGAGAATTATGCTATTTACCACCGGCCGGGTACGCCGGATGATATTTTTTTCAACGGTGCGGGTTGGCTCGCATTGGCTCGCACGTAGCGGAACTGGTTAAAAAACTGACTTTTGCAGGAGGTTTTATGTTACCTGATCTGGATATCAATTACCTTGCTATCGTTGTATGTGTGGTGCTTTCCATGCCTTTGGGATTCCTCTGGTTTGGCCCCCTGTTCGGATTGGCCTGGACCAAAGAAATGGGAATGGAAAGCAAACCTGAGCCAGCACCCAAGGAAATGGCGAAATCGCTCAGCCTTTACGCTATGGGATCGCTTTTGATCGCCTTTGTCCTGGCGCACAGTATAGAAATCTGGCGGCCTTCCACCTGGAACGTGGGACAGGATGACCCGGCCTGGGTCTATGGAGCAAACGCGGCTTTCTGGAACTGGCTTGGATTCCTCCTGCCTCTGCAAATTGGTCGCGTGGCCTGGGAATTTCGCGGATGGAAACTGGTAATGATAAACAGCGGTTTTGATATCACACGCCTGATGTTGTTTGGACTCATCCTGGCTTACTGGCATTAATCGATTTTATAATAGAACTTTATTGAAAATTTGATCCAAGTTAGAATGATGAAGAAAAGTTTTTTGTGCATACGGAGGTTGAGTATTTAGCGAAACTTAAAAGTAAAAATTAGAAAAACGGCCGAACGTCATTCTTAGCCAGAACCAAATTCTGCCTCAGAATGACGATGTGTTGTTAATGATTGTTAAAAAATGAATTCCGTTAAAAATGTAATCCTGGTACAAGATACCGGACCTTAAATCTTTCTGACAAGCACCTTTAAAACTCATGGCCCAATTTCAATACAAAGCTCGAGACAGATCCGGTTCCCTGATCACAGGGAGCATGGACGCCGCCAGCCAGGAAGTGGTCAGCCTGGAACTAGGCAAAATGGGCCATTTTCCTATTTCTATCAAATCGGTCAAAACCAAAACGAAACCCAAGGACTCCACGGGAAGTTTGTTTGGTCCGCGAAAGGTCGAAATTCAGGAACTGGTGCTGTTCTCACGCCAAATGGCGACTCTGGTCAATGCGGGCATTCCCATTCTGGGTTCCTTGACCGCTTTATCGGAACAGGTTCAAAGTCCACATTTCAGTCAGGTCATCCTCAAGGTGCAGGCGGATATCGGTGACGGCTTGTCCTTGTCAGATGCCATGAGCAAGCATCCGGACGTATTTTCCGAATTGTATGTCAGCATGATAGAAGCGGGTGAAGCCGGTGGCGTGATGGATGAAATCCTGCGCCGTCTGGCGGATCTACTGGAAAGGCAGGAGCAAAACGAGGACAAGATTCGCACCGCATTACGTTACCCGAAAATGGTGGTCGCGGCGGTGGTCATTGCCATCGGGATACTCATGTCCAAAGTGGTTCCGGTGTTTGTGAACATGTTTCAACGGGCACAAATCGAATTGCCGTTACCCACTAAAATACTGATCGCCTTCCATAAGGTTTTTGTCGACTTTTGGTTGATCGGCCTGATTACAGCAGTGGTTGGCTTTTTTGCGTTTAAACATTACATTAAAACGGAAAACGGGCGCTATCAATGGCACACTCTTCTGCTTCGCATGCCGATCATTGGTCCTATTGCCTTGAGAACGTCCATGGCCCGGTTCACACGCGTGTTTGGATCACTTCAATCTGCAGGTGTTCCCATTCTGGAAACACTCAACATCGCGTCCCGTGTTGTGAGCAACGTCGTGATTGCAGGGATCATCCGCGGTCTCCGTGTGAGTGTGGAAGAAGGTCTGGGCCTGGCGGACCCCTTGCAAAGAAGCGGTTATGTTCCGCCTTTGGTCATTCAAATGGTCGCCGCTGGAGAGGAAGCCGGGGCACTCGACGACATGCTGGTGAAAGTCGCCGACTATTACGATGAGGAAGTCGACCGTTCACTTAAAAAATTATCGACCTATATCGAACCGATCCTGCTGGTGTTCATGGCCGTGCTGGTAGGCTTTTTGGCGCTTTCCATTTTCCTCCCCATGTGGGATATGTCGAAAATGGCACGCAGATGAGGACGATCCGTACTTTTCAATATGCGTGGCGGTAAAAATCAATTATAATGGTCGCATGGATAAGTCCAGAAAAATCATATATTTAGATGAATCCGGCTTCACCTTGCTAGAAATGGTCATGGTGATCGTGATCATTGGCTTGCTATTTGCCGCCGCGTCACAGAGGATGGTGAACATTGCTGAAGACGCTGAAATTCAGGCGGAAGATGCGACTATCGAAGTGATGCGCAACAACATCCTCACAAACTACAGTGAGGCCCTGGTACGGGACCGTGTGGCAACCTTTCCAAACAACCCCTTCGCGAACCTGACAAAAATTCCGGAAGGTTACGACCGCCGCCGAACCACGCGTCCGACAGGCCAACCTCAGGATGACGGATTGTGGGTATTCGTTGGCGGAACCGCCAACTCATCGGTAAACCTGACACCCGAGCAGGCCGGGACAACACTGACAACCTTTCGCGGTACAGGAGTCATTTACCATCAGCGCGAAGACCATACTATAGTGAGATGGGTTTACGACAGGGTCAATGGAGTGATCAGTTCCAAGATCATCGACAGGGAGAGCCCGCTCAAGCGTCAACTGGATGCAGACCGCCGCCTGCGAGGCGAAGAAACCGAACGCGACCGACTGAGACGACGCCAAAGGGGGTCCGCAGGAGCCAACCAACCCAGTGGCGCCAGCGGAACGGCTCAAACAACCGCGCCTTAACAGTCTGTTCGCAAAGTAAAACTTCAGAAACTCAAGGAGCCGATCATGGACGTCGTTTGGGAAATTCTGATAACAACGGGTACTATCCTGGGATTGCTATTAATCCTTTTCGCCCTATGGGGCAGTTACCTGATTGCATTCAAGCCCGAAAAGATCGAAGCCTTGAGCGCCCGCATGAACACCTGGGTCTCCACCAAAGAAATTTCCAAGAATCTCGACAAAAGAATCGATACCACAGACGCCATCATGAAACACCGCTGGTGGGTAGGGTCTATTTTCCTGATTGGCGCTATATACACCTTCAAGTACTTGTATGTGGACTTTAAAATGGATGTCTTTCTGGATTTGGTGATCGAACCCTCAAGTCCAAACGCCAAAGCAGTTTACGATCTCATCTTTTCCATGATTCAATGGGTGTTCATCGTTTTTTCAGTAATAGGTATATTTGGTTGTCTGGCGATCATGACGGAACCGGAACGCTTCACAAAATGGAATGAAAAATTGGACCGCTGGATAGCGACCGACAAAGCATTTGAGAAATTCGATGGCACCAGACAATATGTCGATTCCTGGATAATGAAGAACCATGGAACGGTTGGGATATTTTTATTCCTGGGTTCGTGTTATCTGCTGATTTCCTATTTCTCATGGGTGATTCGATAACCAATTGGGTAAACGAGGTTACAAATTGGAAACTTGAGTTTACATTTTTCTGGATATTTAGCTTTAAATGAAAAGAGAGTTTAATTCCGAAAATATCAATCAAATCGGATCGTTAGAGAAAACCCCAAACTTGAAATTCTGTTTCCAAAATATTTGGTTTAGAAATTGCTTAAATACAATTACTAATTCAACAGGTCCTACGGAGGCATTCATGACACAGAGTTTAAGAAAAAAGTTTCACCAGAATGAAAATGGCTTTACCTTAATTGAATTAATTTTGGTTATTGTAATTCTAGGAATTTTGGCAGCCGTTGCCCTTCCCAAGTTTATTGATTTAAGAGGTGAAGCTCAGACCTCTAGAGCCGCTGGTGCTTTGGCTGCATTACGTGGTACGGTAACGTTATTGCATGCCCAAAACTTGATAACTGCCACTGCAACTTATGATATTGATAGTATTGTAGCCGGCACTGACATTCAAGGGGGTACTGTAAGCACTGGAGCCACTACAATTACAATTGATTGGGGAGATGTAACAAATACTTTCACATATACTGCTTCCACAGGGCTTGCAATTCCAGCCGAGATTACGAACTAATTTAATAACTAATTGAGAATGGCAGGTAGATCTTTGAATAAAAGGGGGGTCTCCTTTTCCTTTTTATTTCCAAGGTCCCAAGAGTTTGTTTTATTTTTTCTCGTATACTTTTTATTATCTGTCGTTTATTTTTATAAATTCACCGATTTTGAAAACATATTCCCGGGAGCCGATTTAGTTTCATTTTTTTTGCCCTATCTGGATGCCTGGGTTCAACAAGTAAAAGATTTTCAACCTCCTCTTTGGAACCCGGACCACTGGGCTGGAACCCCGTTAGCTGCCAGGCTACAACCCGGGGTTTTTTATCCTTTCTATATATTT
The DNA here is from genome assembly GCA_024648695.1 of Nitrospina sp. Taxonomy (GTDB): domain Bacteria; phylum Nitrospinota; class Nitrospinia; order Nitrospinales; family JACRGP01; genus JACAVV01. The sequence goes on along the minus strand of JACAVV010000014.1, from coordinate 73,869 downwards.
TATTTGTTCCTCCCTTTCTTTTTAGTTTTTAATTACCTTTTTATTTTGCATTTCGCCTTGGGAGGAACATTTCTTTACATTTTATTACGTACGGTGGGTGCCAATATTGGTGGGGCTTTTATTTCCGGGCTTTCGTTTATGTTCGGAGGATATTTGCTATCAATATATACCTATCCATCAACATTTTTCGCGGTCGTTTGGGTATCGCTAATTGTTCTTGGTTTCTTCAAAGGGAACCAAACCAATGATTTGAGATGGGCCATTTTTTCAGGTTGTGTTGGCTCACTTATGTTTTTTATTGGCGGGATTGAAACCTGCTATCAAATCTTTCCATTTTTGATTTTTTTCTATCTCATTCCAAATATTTTCCAGGGTATAGCAATTCCATTAAATTTAAAAAAGCGACTACAATTTATTTTTGTGTTTTTGATTTCATTTCTTGGGTTGATATCAGTTCAGCTAATTCCAACGTATGAATTAATTTCATTCTCAATGCGCCAAGAAGGCCTGGATTTAAAAAATGCTTCCGTTTGGGCTTTTAAACTTAGAGACTTTTTAAAGTTTTTCCTAATTGACCCATTTGGTGACGGATGGGATCAAAAGAATCTGTTTTTAAATCAAAATTGGATAGGTTCTTTTTATTTAGGTCTGATACCCTTTTTTCTTATTATAATTTTTCTTTTTGAAGGCGGGCGGAAACGTATTCCCTGGGTAATAGTGTGTGTTTTTTCTATTTATATTTCCATGGGTAACGATTCATATTTATATCATTTGATGTACAATTTTTTGCCTTGGTTCTCTGGATTCAGGTATCCCGTAAAATTTATTTTGCCAACCATCATTCTTCTCTGTTTTGCGGCAGGATGGGGATGGCATTGTTATGCAAATTTTGTAAAAGAAAAGAATAAAAAAGCTGAAAAATGGGCTCTATATTTTCTTATTTTCAGCGCAATTTTTATGGTTCTTTACGGATGTATTGATTTTCAGCAAAAATATTGGGTGGATTGGGTTAATAACAAAGGATGGAGTTTTCCTGAATTTAATAAAGCCGAAACTAATATTTTGAATATTAAGCGACTGCTGATGTTCACCTCATTATTTGGTTTGGCTTCATTCCTGTTTTATAAAGTATCAAGGTTTAAGTGGATTTTCTATTTTGCAGCCATTTTCATTTTTTTTCTTGATATATTTTTTTATACGTTTGGCTATTGGGGCACCTTGTCCACAGAGAAATTCAAAAACCCCGACAAGATTTCCAAATTTTTATTAGAAAATAACGGTGGTTTCAGAGTATTAATTTTGAATTCAACAGAAGTTCAAGAAAAACAAAATCTAGTTCAAACAGTGCGATTTGGAAAAATTGTTAGAGGTTCTATTGTTCCTTTAGAAACCAGGTCTGTTCCCGGCATAAAACATTTTGATGCCAGGACCGTAATTAATATTAAAAGAGATAAAAGTATTTTTAAATTTGTCAATATGAAACCCCTTACTGACAAACTTGAGTTTTTATCTATGAGTAATATTAAGTATATTCTTTCAAGAGAAAAAATAAATTCTCCAAAATTGAAAAACTTAGGGATTGAACGTTTTGATATAGCTAAAAATTTAGATTTAAATGATTCAAAAAATGATTTCAAAATAGAACCCATTAGCCTTTATGAAAACCTCAATGTTTATCCTTTAGCTTTTTTGGTAAACGATTGTAAGGTTATTTTAAAACAAGAGGAATGGAGCCATGCTTTTTTAGACAATGTGTTTCACCCGAAAGATATATTATATTTGGATGAAGCACCCAAAGGCTTCACATGTGGCCAAGGAGCTACCTTAAATTTGGGGTCTGTTAAAGTTTTGGATTACCATTATGGGGACTTAGACTTAACGGTAGAAGTATCTTCCAAAAAATTTTTATTTGTTAGTGAATCATTCTATCCGGGCTGGGAGGCCACTGTCGATGGAACCTCTGTCAAAATTTACCAAGCTAATTATAAATTCCGAGCAATCTTATTGGAACCGGGAACACATAGAGTACAATTCAGGTACAGACCTTGGTCCTTTCGTATAGGTTTAATCATTACCCTTTCAACTATTTTGGTTATAGCTATCTACTTATGGAGATCCAGGAAAGCACCTTGGAATGAACCAAAGTTGGTTACCTATAACACTAATTCTTTTTTTTCAACTTGATGGGAAAACCTTTAAAACTACCCCAGAATTATTTCTACCTTTTCGTCTGCCTCCTCCCCGAAATTATCTTCCAATCCACTACCTGTAAAACACCCATTTCGCTTTGATCTTTATAGCGCTAAAATAAAAGCAAACTTTTAATTAACAGGAGATCTGCATGTACGGGCGCACGCCGATAACTTTGGACGACTTTATGGACGGATTGGTCAAGCGCAATCCGGGGGAACCGGAGTTTCACCAGGCTGTCAAGGAAACGGCGGAAACAGTTCTGCCTTTGGTCAATGAACGCAAGGAGTATCGGGAAGCGCGTATTCTGGAGCGTCTGACGGAACCGGACCGCACCATCATTTTTCGTGTCTGCTGGGAAGACGACAAGGGCTGGTTTCGCGTCCAGCGTGGTTACCGGGTTCAATTCAACAATTCAATCGGCCCCTACAAAGGCGGACTCCGGTTCGATCCCTCCGTCACTCTGGGCATACTTAAATTCCTTGGCTTCGAGCAAACGTTCAAGAACAGTCTCACCGGACTTCCCATGGGTGCGGGTAAAGGCGGCGCGGACTTCAATCCCAAAGGCAAATCCGATCGCGAGGTGATGCGCTTTTGCCAATCCTTTATGTCTGAGCTTTACAAACACATTGGCGAAGATATCGACGTCCCTGCCGGGGATATCGGGGTCGGCGCGCGCGAGATCAGTTTCATGTTCGGCCAGTACAAACGATTAAAAAACGAATTCACCGGCACGCTAACAGGCAAATCCCTTGAGTTCGGGGGCAGTCTCATTCGAAAAGAAGCCACCGGTTATGGTTGCGCCTTTTTCATGGAAGAGATGCTGGGTCACCAGAACAATTCTGTCCACGGCAAAACCTGCCTGGTATCCGGTTCCGGGAACGTCGCCCAATACACCATCGAAAAGCTGATTCAGCTCGGAGCCCGCGTCGTTACCTTTTCTGATTCCTCAGGATTCGTGCACGACCCTGAAGGCGTCACCCGCGAAAAGCTGGATTACCTTATTCATTTAAAAAACATAATACGCGGGCGGGTTTCAGAATACGCTTTAGAGTTTGGTTGCGAGTTTTATCACGGAGAAAAACCCTGGAAAGTGCCCGCGGACCTGGCTTTTCCGTGTGCTACTCAAAACGAGATTGATGAAACCGCCGCTCTTCTATTAGTGGAAAACGGTTGCATCGGTGTGTCCGAAGGGGCGAATATGCCGACCTTGCCTGAAGGCATTCATGTGTTTCAGAATGCCGGGGTCCTGTACGCTCCAGGCAAAGCCTCCAATGCCGGCGGCGTGGCGGTTTCCGGATTGGAAATGACGCAGAACAGCATTCGGCTTTCCTGGTCAAGGGAGGAGTTGGAAGATCGTTTGCAGACCATCATGCGTAAAATTCATGATACCTGTGTCCGCTACGGTAAAGGGGATGACGGTAAGATCGATTATGTGAAAGGAGCCAATATAGGCGGCTTTATCAAGGTAGCCGATGCCATGCTGGCTTATGGGGTGGTGTGAATCCGCTTATGGGGTTATAATGATTCCCTGTTTGTCCACCTGATCACAGGAACCTGGCATGAGCGGATTCATCGAAAAAACCCAGTCCCTGGGAATCTGGGCCTTCATTGGAATTTTGGGGTCCATGTGGCTGGTATTTACCTGGGCATCCAAACCCGGCGATTATCCCGAACTCAGGCAAGGGATTCGAGTGGTCCGGCACATATCCTCTCCCCGACAACTGGCCCGTTCGTCATTTTGGGCGATGCGGTCAGATGAAAATGATCTCAGCCCTTCCAAATTTGTTTCCTGGATGTTCTCCCCTATGGGTAGCGCTGAATGGATTCCACCTTCTCCCCTGGAGTTTTCCCAGGAGGAGCTTAAAATGATAAGCAAAATCCAGCCGTTATTGCCCGCCGAAGTTTCCATCGTTCCTCGAAAACCTGATATGAAACTCGGTAAACAGGTTGTCGTGTTTCCCGACGACGCGCGTTGGGTGCTCATTGTGAAAGCTTATGTCACGCCCGGCGATGAACCTGTGATTGTGAAAGAGTTGGCATTTCCACACGTCACTTCTTCCTGACCTTCATTCCCTTTCTCAAACCGCAAAAATTCGCGGTTCCTTTTTCATTTGTAGACTATTGATTTATTGCGGTTTTTGCATACAATGAAAAGCAATTTTTGCCGAGAACGGGAGGGGATCCCAACAGGCAATGCACTCAACGATGACCTTCCTTGGACAGGGTAAAAATAAATGGGTAGAACAATTGTACGCGGCTATGAAAAACTGGTCCTGGATCACCCCAAAGTCGCTTTGAGCCTGGTGCTCGCCCTCACCCTGTTTTTGGGATTTTATACCCACAACTTCAAACTCGACGCTTCCGCCGACTCGCTCGTTCTGGAAAATGACCGTGACCTGGAATATTTTCGCACCATGGTCAAAAAATACGGTTCTTCCGAATACCACATCATCACCTACACTCCACACGATGACATGATGTCGGAACGCTCTCTCAACGGACTTCGTGCGCTTAAAAAAGAACTGTCCAAAATGCCGCGTGTGGAATCAATTGTATCGATCCTCGACGTCCCTTTGATAGACAGCCCTAAAGTGCGGCTTTCCGAGTTGGCTGACAAATTGCGCACTCTGGAAACTCCGGACACCGACCGCCAAATGGCACTCAAGGAATTTCGCACCAGCCCGATTTATTCCAACCTGCTGATGAGTCCCGATGGCAAAACCACCGCCATTCAGGTGAACCTGAAACGGGATGAGAAGTATTTTGAACTTCTTTACAAACGGAATGATTTGCGATTGGAGAAGGGCCAACCGGGTTTTGGCGTAAAGGAACAGGCGGAACTGGATAAAGCGGTCAAAGATTTCAAACAATACCTCGCGTATTTAAATGACCTGCAAAGCAAAGAGGTCGAACAGATTCGCCAAATCATGGATGGACAAAGGGACAAGGCGGATATGTTCCTCGGAGGTGTGAACATGATCACCTCCGATATGGTTGACTTTATTCGTTACGACCTGATCGTGTTTGGCATCGGAGTGATCTGTTTTTTAATCATTGCCCTGGGGTTTTTCTTTAAAAGGTTTCGATGGGTTCTGCTTCCCATGACGTGTTGCCTGCTTTCCGCATTTGCCATGTTGGGGTATCTGGGTTTTATGGACTGGCGAGTGACGGTGATCTCCTCCAATTTCGTATCGATTCTGCTCATCATCACCATGTCGCTGACGATTCACCTGATCGTGCATTACGGGGAATTGTATGCACGACATCCCGATTTCGATCAAAGGACGTTGGTGCAAAGGACCGTCCGCCATATGTTCGGTCCCTGTTTCTATACCGCGCTTACAACCATCGTCGCGTTCAGCTCTCTGGTGGTCAGTGATATTCGGCCGGTGATCGATTTTGGGTGGATGATGACCATTGGTATCGCCCTCGCGTTCACCCTGTCCTTTTTCCTGTTTCCCTCAGCCTTGATGTTGGTGAAACCTGCCCCCGCAGTTTCCAGCCGGGATATGACGCGGGCTATTACCGAGCAAATTTCGACTTACACGCAGAAGCATAAAAGTTTAATCGTCGGGGTTTGCATTTTACTGGCAATTTTGAGTGCCGTCGGTATTTCAAAATTGCGGGTGGATAACCGTTTCATCGACTACTTCAAGAAATCCACCGAGATTTATCAAGGACTAGAGGTGATCGATAAACAGTTAGGTGGAACCACGCCTCTGGACATCTTTATTCAACCGGACCAGGAATTTTACAAGTTTCTGGAGGAACAAAAGCAGGCGAAAGATGACGATCCTTTTGACGATCCGTTTGGAGACGCGTTTGCCGAGGAGGAACCGGAACCGGAAAATTACTGGTTCCATGTCGACACACTGAACAAGGTCGAAGCCATTCACGACGGCCTGGCCGCTATGGAAGAGATCGGCAAGGTGCAATCGATCGCCACCGCGATGAAAGTGGTCAAACATTTAAACGACGGCAAGATGCCGGAAGAATACGACCTGGCTCTTATTCGAAAACTGATTCCGGAAAAGGTCAAAAAGTCGCTGGTGTACCCTTACCTTTCGGACGATGCCAACCAGATTCGGATCACGATGCGTATCGTGGAAGCAGACCCCACCATGCACCGCAAGGCGCTCATCGAAAAAATTCGCAAGTTCCTGGTGGAGGACATGGGTATCGCTAATGATCGTATCCGCTTTTCGGGCATGGCGATTCTTTATAACAACATGTTGTACAGTTTGTACGATTCGCAGATCGTAACTTTGGGCTTTGTGTTTTTCAGTATCCTAGGCATGTTCGTCATATCGTTCCGCAATGTGTATCTGGCTCTGATCGCCATTGTGCCCAACTTGCTCGCCGCCAGTCTGGTGCTGGGAATCATGGGCTGGTTTGGCATTCCGCTCGATATGATGACCATCACCATCGCCGCCATCACCATCGGGATCGCTGTCGACGACACAATCCACTACATCCATCGGTTCAAGGTAGAGTTTGCGCGCAATCCGGATTACATTGAAACGGTCAATCGTTGCCACGGCAGTATCGGTCGCGCGATTTATTACACGTCCATCACCGTAACCATCGGTTTTTCCATTTTGGCGCTGTCCAAGTTCATACCCACGATTTACTTCGGCCTGCTCACCGGCTTCGCAATGGTGGTAGCCCTCATGAACAACCTGACGTTGTTAGCCGCCATGCTCATCCTGCTAAAACCCCTCGGTCGGCCCACGGCCGACGGAAGCTCCGGCCCATAAAAGGAAAAGTTTAGCAAAGTTCCACCGGCCGGGGAGGGCAGAGTTTTTCATTAGATAGCGGTGCGGCTGGGCTCACTACGTTCGCGCGCCGCGGTCTGTTGGAAATAATATTTTACAGGATATAATTTCAGGATTTTTTCAAGATCATGGCCTCCCGTTTTTTAGACCTTTATTGTAAAGCCTGCGATATTCATGTGATGCGGTATCGAAAGGAAGGGTCCGGAGATTTGATCCGGGCGTATCTGGATCGAATCCAGTTACCAGCAGATCTCGCCCAATACAAACAAAGCCGGCACAAAAGCGATTTTCCTGCACTGAAATGCCCTCAATGCGAAGTGCTCATCGGCGCTCCCATGATCCACAACGACGGTCGTCCCGCCTACCGCATGATCAAAGGAACCTATAAGAAAAAAGGTTCTTGAGCAGTTTTTCTTGTTAGAAATTAAGTCATTGAAAAACCGTTTGCGGCGCGTGAGCATTAGCGAGCCCAGCCGCACCGCTATCTAATGAAAAACTCTGGCCCTCCCCGGCCGGTGAATCATTGCATAAATTCACTCATTATGGACCGGTGTCTCTCCCGGCCGTGGGCCGGGCCGGAACTTCCTGCGGGCATCGCCCGCTTGATTTTTGCTTTATTTTCGCCTATACTTGAAAGCTGAAGACGACAGCTTTTTGGGAGGCAACACCTTTATGCATTTGACGAAGCGTCAGGAAGAAATTTACCGGTTCATTAAAGACCATATCGAGGCGAAGGGCTACGCGCCGAGCATTGCGGAGATCGGCAAACAGTTCGAACTCAGTTCTCCCGCGACGGTGCACAAGCACTTGACGCATCTGGAGAACAAAGGACTGATCCAGCGCCAACAACACCTCAGCCGGGCCATCGAATTGGGGAACGACCCGCGCCGTGCCTTGAAACGCGAATACGAAGTGCTGGGCCACATCGCCGCTGGCAAGCCCATCGAAGTTCTGGAGAACCGCGAAACCGTGTCGTTTTTGCCTTATGACGATCCCGATGTTTTCGTGTTGCGCGTGAAAGGCAACTCCATGATCGACGACCACATCCGCGACGGCGATTACGTGGTGGTCGAAAGACGTCAGCACGCCAACAACGGCGAAACGGTGGTTGCGCTGATCGATAACGAAAACGCTACGCTGAAACGTTTCTATAAAGAAAAAGACCAAGTGCGCTTGCAACCGGCGAATCCCGATATGAAACCCATCATCGTCAAAAATGGTGACCTGAAAATTCAAGGCGTCGTCATCGGCGTCATGCGCAAATTCTAGGCGGCCCACGGCCGCGGGAGGCACCGGCCGATAGTGGGTGAACTTATGCAAAAGTCCACTGGCCGGGATATGCCGGGTTCTACTTTTGATAGCACTGCGGCTGGGCTCACTGCATTCGCGCGCCACGTCTGCAGAATCAAGATTTACTGGAGTAATGTTAAATCATTTTTCAAAACCATGACACGAACCATTCTACACATCGATATGGACGCGTTTTTTGTGTCCGTTGAGGAAACCCTCGATCCCTCCCTGTGCGGCAAACCGGTAGTGGTGGGCGGCGACCCCAACGGTCGTGGCGTGGTGGCGGCGGCGTCTTATGCGGCGCGGCGGTTCGGCATCCATTCCGCGATGCCCGTGGCCGCGGCACGGCGTTTGTGTCCGGACGCCATTTTCCTGCGCGGCTCGCATCGCCGTTATAGTGAAATGTCGGAACAGATATTCCGCATCATGGAACAGTATTCTCCCAGCGTCGAACCCATGTCGCTCGACGAAGCCTACCTCGACCTCACCGGATGCGAACTCCTGCACGGTCCGACCCTGAATACTGCGGAACGGATTCGTGACAAGATCAAGGACACCGTGGGCATCAACGCCTCTATCGGTATCGCGTCGAACAAGCTGATCGCCAAGATCGCTTCCGGTTACGCCAAGCCCAGCGGCATGTTGTGGATTCCCGAAGGCAAAGAGCGCCGCTTCCTCGCACCGCTTCCCATCGGCAGTTTGCCGGGTGTCGGACCCAAAGGCGGCAAACAGCTTCAACGCATGGGCATCCGCACCGTAAACGACTTGACGAACCTGCCCCGGCAGTTGCTGGAGGACGCCTTTCAAAAATGGGGCACCGCTTTGTACCTGAAAGCACGCGGCGTTTGCCATTCGGAAGTTGAAGGGCGTAGCGATGCACGCTCGATCAGCCGCGAGACCACCTTTGAAGAGGATACTCTTGACCTCGAGTTTCTTGAGTCGGCTTTGAGTTATCTCGTAGAAAAAGCCTCCGCACAACTGCGCGAAGACGCCTGGGGCGCACGATGCATCAGCCTGAAACTGCGCTACTCCGATTTCCAAACCGTCACCCGCTCTCAAACATTAGACGAGGCGACCAACGAAGATTACGTCATCTACCAGACCACCGCGAACTTACTACGCTGCCAGTTGAACCAGAGGCGAACGCGCATACGCTTGATCGGCGTCGCGCTCACGCGTTTAGGCATGCCGGGTCCGGTACAAGCCGACCTGTTCGCCGCGCTGGACCCCAGGCAGTGGGACCAGTTATACCAGGGCATCGACCGCATCCGCGATAAATACGGGTTCCACTCAATTCTGCGCGGCAGAACTGCGATACAAAGGGACCTTCAAATAAAGGCGAAAACTCGGGATAGTGAAAAATAATCAGGTTTTAAATTCAGTTCACTCCACTAAAAACGGTTGGTCTATTTATTATTGAGTTTAAGCCCAGGAACATTGATATTTCCAAAGATTGCATATTGTTGCTTTCAGTTACTTTGATGAAAAAACGAAGATCAAAGGAACGGCCAGCGTTTGTTTCCTCAATAGAGTTTAACCTATTCAAAATAACAAAAAACCCGGTTACAATCTGTTCCATTCGATATTTGCTTTATTACCCTCCACAGAATCGGTAAAATGGTCCTTAACTTTCATTTGAGACCCGCCTGAATGCTTGATCCCCATCAAAAACAAATCGTCTTATTGATGTGTTTAAACGGGATCCTTTTTTTGGGGCTCAATTTTGTAGCCAATTTTGTGGTCAATCCGGGTTCGAAGCGATCTAAAAAGGTCGGGTACGCACTCATTCTGTCCGTCATTCTGGCTTATACCGGGCTTACAGAATACAAAACCCTGTTGGCCCTGGAATTTCATCCGAAAACGGCCAGAAATCTCCTGTTTGGCGGTTTCGTTTTGCCTGTCTTATCCCTTTCCCTGGTGTACTACCGGATCAAAAAGAACCGAATACAGAGCAAATAATATGGAATTAATTGATTTGAGAAGTGACACCCTGACCCAGCCAACGCCTGCCATGAGACAAGCTATGGCAAATGCTGAGGTAGGGGACGATGTATTTAGAGAAGACCCCACAGTAGCCAAACTGGAACAGATAACGGCATCCATTCTTGGGAAAGAGTCAGCCCTTTTTGTTCCCAGTGGCACTATGGGCAATTTGATTTGCCTGCTCACTCATTGTCAAAGGGGCGATGAATATATTGTCGGTGATCGGAGCCATATTTTTCTAAATGAGGTGGGCGGAGCTTCCGCTCTTGGCGGCCTGCATCCCCATGTAATTCCCAATGAAAAGGACGGAACCTTGCCTCTATCCCAGCTGGAAAAGGCGTTTCGACCCGAGGACATCCATTTTCCTTCCACCCGATTGATTTGCCTGGAAAACACTCACAATTTCTGTTCAGGCGCGACTCTCACACCTTCCTACATGAATAAGGTTTCTCAAATCGCTCAAAAACACAATACAGCTGTACATCTTGATGGTGCTCGATTATTTAGTGCGGCTGTGGCCCTGGACGTTCCTGTAACCGATCTTACAGGACCCGTTGACTCCGTGATGATATCTATTTCTAAAGGGTTATCGGCTCCTGTGGGGTCGTTGATTTCGAGTACAGGCGATTTTATAAACCAGGCAAGAAAGTATAGAAAAATGTTGGGGGGAGGAATGCGGCAAGCTGGCCATATGGCGGCTTCAGGCATTGTTGCTTTGGAATCCATGATCGAACATTTGAAATCGGATCATGCAAATGCCTACTCTTTTGCCAAAGGAATTTCTTTGATCCCTGGCATCAAAATCGATCTCAATACCATTAAAACCAATATAGTTTTTTTTGAATTAAATCACCCAAAATTGGATGATAAGAATTTCCTGGCTAAACTGGAATCCAGAAATATTAAAATCTTATCAATTGACCCCGGCGTATTCAGAGCCGTGACTCATAGTGGCGTGAAAGATCATATGATCGCCAAAGCCGTTGAAGGCATTAAAGAAATATTAAAATAGTCCTTTACTTGGTTTGACAAGCACTCTTTAAAACATTAGAATTCAGATAAATCATAAAGGAGAAAATCATATATGCGACTGTCCGACAATCAGGAAATTCTGGATTTGGAAAAAGATGCCTTGAAAGTTGTTAATAGCCGCTACCTGCTTTCAATTTTGGTAGCTCAGCGAATTCATCAATTGGAAAAAGGCGCCTTACCCTGTATTGAAGTTGATGAAGAAAATATGCACCCCAAATTTTTTTATGAGTTAGCCCTAAAAGAAATTATCGAAGGCAATATGGATCTTGAACAAATTGCAGGCTAAACTTTGAATTTTCCTTTCGGGGGTATTCTACCCCCGTTATGCTTACCAACAGCCCCCCTCCTTTTCTTAAAAACTAAAATGATTCCTTCCTTCATTTAGAAAATTCTTATTCCAACCAGAAGTATTACCCTTCCCTTAAATTTACCCGAATTATAGATAAGGAAATATCAGCTTCCCCTGGAGGCAATGGTGGTGTGTTATTTATAGCCGGTTTAATTTTATGATATTGGTTCGTAATCCGCATTTATTGAAAATGCGCCCTGCCGGGCGCACGCCCCAAAAAAAAACCCCCGACCCAATGGGCCGGGGGTTAATTTTAATTGAGCTTAGAATTTCATATTAAACATTACGTACGCCCAATCCTGATCATCATCACCTGATACAAAGGTCTGGGATACAGCACCACCACTACCACCGTCGTCAGTAGTAACTCGGCCCTGAACCGCTCCCAAGAGCTCATCAGCGAAGAAGTGAGAGTATCCAACCAGAATGGATACATAAGGATTGTATGCATATTTAACGGTCAAGTCGATTTCTTCACCCAGATGGCTGTCATCGCTGTCAATACCATTGACGCTGGTCAAGGAAACTCCAGAACCTGCGGCATTTACAGTACTGTCAACATCTTCAGCCGTCCAGAATACATGGAAGTCAGCTTTAACCGTCAACTTTTTCATTGGGCTGACTTGGAGTTTTAAAGCCAAATCTTGTAAACCCAAGTGGCTGGTACCCGTTCCAGCAACACCAGACCCACCTACACCCAGGAATACGTCCTGCAAGCCATAGAATTTATGACCGGTATCTGCCAAGGTGTTAAACGCTCCATGGTCACCATCATTTCTGTCATCGTCACCGGACAGATAGTCATACCAAAGCGTTATTTTTGGTTTCCACCAAAAGTTTTTAAACTGCTTGCCAAGTCGAGCACCAACCATGAAAGCATCTCTGTCCAGAGAACCGGTTTGACCACCGGCACAAGCGGCTGCGGAACATGCGAAATCACCGAACTGGTAGTAGAACTCCATGCGGTAAATCAGGTCCCAAAGACTTTTCAAAGTACCAGCTTGTCTGAATCCAATAGTATGAATATCACCATCGGTTTCCGTGTCACCCGTAAAGTTTACACCCGCATTCGATACCGTGGGAACACCATTCACAGGTACTGCCGTTCCGGTTGTAACCAAGGCACCATCTGTATCAGCCAAATCATTGTTAACATATGCATAATAAGCAGAGAATGCACCACCAAGGACTTTTCTCAATTGTCCATAAAAGATATGAATATCTTGCTCAGCGGCATCTTCGATTCCCCCTGATTCGGTATCTAAGCTATAAACATACATTAAAGTATGATTTCCTTCGGAATGGCTGACCCGAACCGCGTCGTGGGTGGATGCACCGAAGGTCCAGAAAGTATTACCAAACAATCTATGACCATCCAGTACAACTTCCTGACGTCCAACCTGCAAATCTACAGGCAGATCGAAGAATTTCTTCAACGTAAAATAAGCCTGATGGATACCGACAGAAGCATCGTTGTCATTTGGAACTGCCAAACCAGTTCGACTGGTCGGGTTACCCCAAATACGATTACTTTGCAATTGAATGAATGCACTGGTACGGTCATCCATATTTACATTTGCATTCAAACGAGTTCTTTGCCCGATAAAATCTGTTACGTCAGAATCGTTTAACCAATCCTGATTTCTCACTTCCCATCGAGTTAAAAATTGGCCGCCAAATTTTACATCTGCCGCAAAGGCCAAGGTACTGCCCAAGGTGGCCCCTACGAAGATCGCAGTTGCTAAAACTGCCCCCGCGGTCATAAAGTTTCTTTTCATGCTTACCTCCTCCAAGTTAGGATACACCTTTCTATTTCAACAACTTACTTTTTGACATATATTATAATCAAATGGTTTTTTTTTCAAACCAAATTTTACTTTTTTTTTATTTTTTGATTTCTAACGCAAAAATAAAATTACTGATGCTTCCAGTTATAAGTATAAATAGTACTTATTGCATCTTTTATAAAACTTCCTATTAGTCCTCCATTATCCACATTAGCAACATGGATTTGTTTTAAATTCTTTTCCGGGACCTCATTAATTTGAAATCCGGAAATATATCCCGTCTGCTTTGGCGTCTCAGCATAGTTTACAAATCCGGCTCTGGTAACTTCCTTTATAACCAAACTACTATTTTGAATCACAGTCATATTCTCTATAAAACTTCCACCCAACCTGTAATTCTTTGGAATAAAAAGGAATCTTCCCTTTCCGAATTTTTCAAAATTTAAACGCCCCCGAAACCTCACCTTTTTACCCTGGACGATTGCTCCAGAGGGATCTTCTTTAACTCCCAAATCCAGAATACGAGGATCGTGACCGTAGTAATCGTCTGATTTTTCTAGCAAACGGCCGCTCGGAGAATATACCCGCAAATGATAATCTTTGTCAAGTATTATTGTTTTGTTTGGTTTTCTTGAATTTACTCGCGTTTGGGTCAGACCATATAAAATAAACTGGAGCCCATACACATCGGGCGTTTTCAAGTCCTCTTTTTTTTGGTAATTCCCATTGCGGCTTTCAAGAATTTTTATTCCATCCTGAAATGGATCCGTAAACCCTCCATTTTGAGCCAAAAGGGTGGGTTTTTCATCAAACGGCCTGATGACACGGAAATATAAATTCACATCATCCCAAACCCTCACCATTTTCCTTTGTCTTTTATCTGCTTCCAGGACGAAGGAACCAAGGCTATCCTCAGAATTTTGATTGGTAACAAAAATTTCATCAATTCCATTTCCATTTATATCTGCCACATCCACTGACAAAAAATGGCTGAGCCCTCGATCTGTCTTTACCTGAGTAACTCGGCGAAACTTGTTATCCTGGAATTTATATATCATAACCCGAAAACGGTCAATGATCACAAATTCATTATTGCCATTGCCATTGACATCACCTATAGCAAAGTCAACGATTTCAAATCCGAACACTTGTTTATTTAAAAACTCGATAAACTGATTGCCCGGAAACAATCCTCCTTTAAACACGGGCCTGTCGCCTTGCTTGACCTTGGGAACACTTTGCGTCAACACCTGCGAACGCTTCACTGTTTTTCCATTCTTTGCCGATATCAATTCATAACCCAGGATAGTTTTTTCCTGTACCTCACGCACTTCAGGCACTAGTAAATAATCGACAATCACCTTTCTCTTAAGCTTTTTCAGATTCGAACTGGAAGTGACTTGCTTAATGGTGATTCCGTTATCCAGCAACCAAACTCCCAGGTCAAAGGAAGGCACATCGAAGCGGGGATGCGCCTTTAGCTTTTTTTCCAGCGATAAAATCAATTTATTAGAATCGATAGAACCTTTGGATTTGGAATCGGTTTTTATGGGCGACACTAAAAATGAAACTTCTTTAAAGGGAAGCCGAACGCCGTCTCCTTTTTGAACTTTGTTAGAGTCTTTCAGTTTAAAGATTCGCGCGCGGGTAAAGTTGGTACCGATATTAAGGACTTCAACTTCACCGATCTCCTTTTCCTTTCGGCCCAGCTGTTTATTGGTAACGGGGTGGTAGAGCATCTCGCCATAACGAATCAGTTTCAGCTTGTTGCCAATTTTAATCGAATCGCCCCGCTTTAAATCCAGCATCAATTCGTCTTCCACCACAGACACCACATAGCCTTCCACAGGAGGAAACATGGTATCAATTTGATTGATGAGGCGCTCAATGGTGGAATCCGTACTATCCGCACTATAGGCAGAGATTCCAATCAATAAACTCAATACGATTATTAAACTTTGAATCAGGTGCTTTTGCATTCTACTCATTCCAAAAGTTGTACAGACACAGTATCGCCTTCAGACAAACTCGAAGCTTCCAGGGGAAAGACCATCAAGCCATTGGCATTCATCGCCGATTTCAATATGCCGGATCCTTGCTCCATCGCTGGGGTGACGCTGAATTCTCCGTCTTTCCAGTCGACCACTGAACTCAAAAAATGCAATCGGCCTGGTTTCTTCTTTACCGAACGTGTGAGGCGTGCCTGAATGGTTTTATTGTACAGTTGGTTGCAGTTCATCATTTTGCGGAGTGACGGCCTGACAAATTGCTCAAAGGACACAAAGGAGGACACCGGGTTTCCCGGTAATCCGAAGATAGGCTTGTCGGCGATGGTTCCAAATGCCAGAGGTTTTCCAGGCTTCATCGCTACTTTCCAGAATACCATATCCTGGCCCATTTTCTTAAGGCTGGCTTTGACCAAATCGTAATCACCTACCGAGACACCGCCTGAAGACACCACCACATCACATTGCAAGGCCCAATGAAATTTTTCCATCAGATCTTCTTCCTTGTCCTTGGCAATCCCAAGATAATTGGGAATCCCTCCGGCAGAACGTATCTGCGCCGCCAACATGTAACCATTACTATTATATATGCAGGGTCCGTGTGGCACTTCATCGAGGTCTACAATTTCATCGCCGGTGGACAAAATTCCCACACTGGGTCTCTGACTCACAAAAATATTGGACCGGCCCACAACAGCCATCATGCCCACATGCGACGGTAAAATAATCGTCCCCTTATGAATGACAACCTCACCCGTCTTAACGTCTTCACCGGCAAGCCTGATATTTTCACCCACCTCGGCTTTATCCATTACCAGAACCGTATCGCCATCACGCTTCGTATCCTCCTGCATGATAACTGCATTAGCTCCTTTAGGAACCGGTGCTCCTGTCATGATGCGCATGGCATCACCTGACCTGAGTGTCGTTTTAGCTTCGACCCCTGCCGGAATTTCCTCACGCACCTTAAGCGGCACCGGGTTTTCGGGGCTCGCGGATTGAATGTCCTCCGCCAGCAATGCATATCCGTCCATTGCCGAATTATCCAGAGGCGGATTGGGCCGGCGGGCGATAATATCTTCGGCCAACACCCGGCCTAAAGAATCACCAATAGGAATTTTTTCAACTCCCTTGCCAGGAATTTTAGGAAGGATGGCCTGCAAAGCTTCTGTGACCGATATCATACTCATTATTTGGTATTCTCCTGCTCGCGCTGGTGGCGGGCGATTTCATATTCTTGCGGTGTGTTCACGTTCATAAAATGATGGCGAGCGCTCTCGGGAATCTTGACCTGCTTAAAAGGCAGTTCCCCCATGATCCTCGAAATCGACAGCTCCCTCCTCGACATGGCCTCGTATAAGGGCACAATGAATTTGGGTTCATAAATCGCACACATGGGTTCGAAACCCATATTGCCCTTTTGGGCGTAACTGGTTCCATAGCGCAAGGGATCCCGTTCTTCGACGATGTTTTTCACAATTTCTTCGTTAAGAAAAGGCATGTCGCAAGCTGTGATCAACCAGGCCTTGTCCGGAAACCGCCCCATCAAGGTAGCGAGGCCACCCACAGGCCCCAGATTGGCGTGCTCGTCATCAATCCTTTCACATCGACTCAAATCCCCCAGGTCTCCCATGTCCAGATCGGCTCTGGACGACAAAAAAACTTTTTCGCAAACGGTGGACAGCAGGCTCACCATCCGTTCCGTTTCTGAAGTTCCGTTATAGGACAGGGAGAATTTAGGCGTCCCCATGCGCTTGCTCCGCCCTCCTACAAAGACAGCTCCGTAAAGGGGGCAGGTGCAACTGAGAAAATGAGACATGACGAACTGGTAGATCGCATCAATTTCATCACGGTGAAACGAAGGAATCTTTAATTGCGTTGCAACCGTTTCGGAAACTTTGCCCTGGTGAATCATGGCCTTGATTCGCGGCACTTCTGCCGAAATCGGCAGATTGCCATCAGCATCCAGAAAAACGACCTTGTTGAAGGGCGACTGCTTGTATCCTTCTATAAGAATACAGTCACACTGCTCCAATGCATGGGAAATGGTCCTTTTCTTGAAATCCTCATTGGCGATTACGGCGAAATGACGTGGATCGTTGATGGTGACGATTCCCGCCCCGGCGCTGTTGCATCTGAAGGTATCCTTGCCTTCCTTATCCATAACGAAGCGGTGCGCATCGTGTTTGTAGTAACCCACACGGACACTGTCTTCCTTGAACTTTTTGATGAGGTGCTCAATCAAGGTGGTTTTACCCACTCCCGAATAGCCGGCGAAACAAAGAAAAGGCGTTTTGAATTGTTCCCAGTAAGGATCCATGGATTGCGCTAAAAGGACTGAAATAAAAAACCCGGGTACCTGCCCGGGATGAATTAACCAACTAATTTTTAAGTATTATTTATGATTCCAAAAACACTGTCAACCTTTTAAATTTACAGCTTAAACTTCAAAAAAGATTCTTTGGTTTCTATTTTTTCAAAGTTTATCCAGAGAATATTTAATCGCATTCGTTTCCTGTCCTTCCGGCTCGCAAGCGCCAAACCGGCTTTTCTCATAAAAACCGGTTACTTTAAAAACGATCTCCCTTTGTTCTCGGGACAGGGGCTCCAAATGGGAACAAAATTCACGTGGAGTCCATTGCGGTTTTTTCTTCAGGCCATATTTGAATAGTTTTTTCAACATCGACTGGTAAATTGTAACCGAGGGAAGATTGGGAGCGCGTCCCATCCCCAAAAAATTTCCACGTTTCATTAATAATACCAGAACACCGATCACAACCATCAAACCCAAACCAGACACCAGGTTATCTCTAAGCACATCCAGGATTTCTTTACGATTCAAATCCTTCCATTTGGAAAATGATTGCATAAGGTCGCGTCCCTGCCCTTCAAACCAGTTCAATACCTGCACCTGGTCCTGAACCGAATACTTGACAATATATCTCTGCCAGTTCAGCCTCATGAAATCCATCATTCTTGAAAACCTCCCGGAACCGGGCGCTTCCAGCAAACCACCGGGGTCGGGAGGCGTGGGATCAAACACGGTCCATCCCCTGTCGGGAATAAACGCTTCCACCCAGGAATGGGCGTGAGATTGCCTCACAATCATGTAATTGCCCATTTCGTTCCACTCCACGCCTACAAACCCATTGACGATTCGGGCCGGCACGTCCACCAGGCGCAGTAAAACAACCATTGCCGAAGCAAATAATTCACAATGTCCTTCCTTGCGGGTGAATAAAAAGTGCTCCAGGCTGTCCTTCCCAAAAGATTCCTCCATGTCCAGGGAATAGCCGAACCCATTTTTCAAATATTGCAGGACCCCTTCCGCTTTGCCTTGCCGGGAAGGGCGATTATTTCCCAAATCGTTTGCCAAACGGACTATTTTGGGACTGATATCTTTGGGAACCTGCAAATATTTCTTTAAAACTCCGGACTGGTATCCCGGAGAAACCAGGTCATAGCTGAACCGGGGCCGGCCAATATCCGCCGTAATAAAAAAACGTTTCGGTCCGATCCTTTTATCCGTCGTTCGCATGGAAAAACTCTGATCCATTATTAACCCACGAAACGAACCGTTGATTTCCATCGGAATTCCCTGAGTGAAAACCACATCGGAGTCAATGGGCTCCATGAAAACTTCCTGCTGAACCACGTTCAATTTAGGATTGACCAAAAACAGCTTGATATTTCCCACACTTTTTTTTCGAATTCGCCATTCATTGGCCACGGTAGACCTCCAACGTGTGCCGTCATAGTGGTCCAGCGCCACGCCCCTCCAGAACACAGGCGTTTCGGGTTTAATAGGCCGACCGGATTTTTTATACTCCACCCGCATAACCACCTCCGGGTTCAGTTTTATTTTCCCAACCTCGCCAAGCGACACCGAATCAGAAAAACCGCTGATAGGAGACGATTTCGATTCCAGAGAAAACAACCCCAAACCCAGCCGGGGAAAACTGAAAAATATCAGCGACGTCAATACCAGGCTGGCCAATACCATCGCATTGGAAACCAGCAACAGGGACACACTGGTTCGTTCGTTTTCTCCAACAGGACGAAAGGTGTCGGGTGGGCTGTGACTGCCCACGCGTTCCACCATCATGTTGTAAAACATCAGACAACATCCCAAACACAAATAGAACGCCAGAAAGATCGCACCGAATATGAGGTCCTGAATAAAAATAGCCCCCAACAACAAGCAAATGATGCAGATCAAATATCCGTACAAATAATCATTGAGCTCCGTTTTGAATACAAAGCGGGAGAGAACCAGAAGAACCAATATCGAAACTACGGTTTCCAGCAAGGGAAATCCAAATACGAAGTAAAGAAGGGGGATTAAAGGTAAGGCCCATTTGGCGATCGCCAGTTTTATGAAAGGCTCGATGGGAATAATCTGCTTTCGTTCCAGGAAAAAACAAAGCGCCAGCAGGACAAACAGAACAATGCTTATCAAATCCGGAAAAATTTCGCTACTGGCTAAAGCAGAAATAGCCAGCAAACCCAATAAATAGTTGAAGAATACAAAACAATCACGGAACCTAAGAACCCATCCGCGAACCGGACGGGAGGATTTTTCTATGAAAATGTAACTATTTGGATTTGGCGACATCATTTTAACCATCTGAATTGTGTCAAACCGGACAAGGCAATTTCAAGATTCCTTTCGCCACCATTGGGATTAGGTTTGACTTCCCTTGGGGTATTTTTTAATATGGTAATTCATACCTATTTAACCCTCAAAGATCTTTTTTCCCGGAGGATCCATGCAACAAACCATCAAAATCATCTTCGTAGGTCTATTCCTTGTGTTTTCCAGCATTTCACCCAGCTTTGCTGGAGAAAAAGCCGTCATTGAAACCAGCCTAGGTACCATAGAAATCGAGTTTTTCAACAAAGAAGCTCCTGGCCACACAAAAAATTTCAAGGACCTGGCAAATAAGGGTTTTTATAACGGCACGACCTTTCACCGTGTCATTCCTGGTTTCATGATCCAGGGCGGTGATCCCAATTCCAAGGACGACAACCGGTCCAATGACGGAACCGGAGGCCCCGGCTACACGATCAAGGCCGAGTTTAATGATATCCCCCATAAACGTGGAATCGTTTCCATGGCCCGTGCGGGGCATCCGGACAGCGCAGGGTCCCAGTTTTTTATCGTGGTCAAAGACTCTACCTTTCTCGATAAAAACTACACTGTATTTGCAAAAGTGACCAAAGGAATGGATGTCGCCGATAAAATAGTGGCCGTGAAACGCGACCGGAGAGACAACCCTCTGGAAAAGGTTGTCATGAAATCCGTAAAAATCCTTAAATAAGCTTGAAGGTCCCATCTTAAACCTTCTCAACTTCTATAAAATTTTACCCAATAGGATACTGTCATGTCGAATGAAACTGCTGTTATTGAGACCACCAAGGGAACCATCAAAATTCAATTTTTTGAGGACAAGGCTCCCGGCCATGTGGATAATTTCAAGAAGTTGGCGAAAGAAGGATTTTACGATGGGACCACATTTCACAGAGTCATCCCAGGGTTCATGATCCAGGGAGGCGATCCCAATTCAAAAAGTGATGACCGGTCCATCCACGGAACGGGTGGCCCCGGCTACACCATCAAAGCCGAGTTCAACGACACGCCTCATAAGCGAGGCGTTTTATCTATGGCAAGGGCTCAGGATCCGGATAGCGCCGGTTCCCAGTTTTTCATCGTGGTCAAGGATTCCAATTTTCTGGATGGACAATACACGGTGTTTGGTGAAGTGACCGAGGGCATGGAGGTTGCCGACGAAATTGTAGCTTCCGAAAGGGATCAACGGGATAACCCTGTTGAAAAAATAGTCATGAACTCCGTCACCATTACAGAGTAAGCTGTCTGAACCTTGCTTTCATTTTTTTAACCACTTTATTTGGCTAAACAGGCAACTATGGAACCGGAATTTAAAATCGATATGTATGAAATTCTTCAGACGCAACAACCGGCAGGCCGTACCTCTGAAGATGGCACACCTGCCGGAGACACCATCCGCAAACTGATTGAGGATCATTGGAACACACACGAAAAAATCACCGTCTCTTTTGACGGAATCGTGAAAATGACGCGGCCCTTCATTGATGAAGCTTTTGCCAAATTGCTGGAAACCCATTCTCTCGACGATTTTAACAAAAAGATGTTCTTTCCAGATGCCAACGATTCCATCGTAAAGGCATTGAATCAGGCGTTTAAGTTGCGCCTAAAGATCATTCAATCGCAATTAGAACGGGAAGACAAAGGGATTTAAACAGTCCTGGGGCCGATTGAGCTGGACAAGCCTGTCAAGTTTTATCCGGAAGTTCAGAGCCAAACAATGGAGCGCCATGTTTGCCTGAAATGCCGATCCCCCGTTTCAGGTTTTTTAAAATTTGAATTTCGCTAAAAACCTATTCCCGAAAAACTTTTTTTAAGAGAAGCTTGATTTGAGGCCAAATAAATGGCTTCGAAAGTAAGGCAGGCTACTTATTTTTCGTCTGAGCCACGGCTTCAATGACAGCCTCTGCGAACTTGTCAACTGCCGATGAATCGCGGGCAGTGATAATTCTATCTCCCACTATTACGTCTTCTTCGGTGATAGTAGCCTTTGCCTCTTCCAGTTCTTTTAAGGAATGCTTGTTGATTTCCGCCGCCACATCCTGGCATTCCAGCAGTCCCGCTTTCCCCAAACAGGGAACTCCCAGACCAATGGCCGCAACCACGAATCCACTACGATAACGGTCGGTGAGCATCAACTTTAATATCCGGTCCGGCCAAAGGTATTTGCGCGCTCCAGTTCCTCCAAGAATCACAATGCCATGAAATATACCTTTAATCTGGCGTGTGCCCTTCCCTGCCGTCACATAACTGTCACCTACAATTCCTTCCACGGCATCAACGATCAACAAGTCCGGAAACACGCGACCTGTTTTCATTCCCACCGCTTCCTTGAATTTACAGGAAGCCAGCTTCAGGTATTCTGGTTCTTCGTTCTGAAAGCGCTCCATCAAAGGATCAAGTTCATTTTCGTTATAATAGTCCTTTGGAATAACCACCAGGATGTTTTTTCCTGCTAAACGTCCCATAGACGGAACTCTCCTTTCTGAAGTTTCTATTTTTGCTCAAAAAATATGGATTCTATCCGGAGAGTCTTCACCCTATCAGGATTTCATCGACCGGATCGAATGAAAGCTGGACATCACTCTTCTGATTGGCGGGGGAGGATAAAACGGAGTACTCTTCAACAGGGTTTTCATAATCGTCCAACCAGCTGGCTTCCGGCTTTCGGTTGAATACCATCACTTTACCACTATCAATGTCTTCCGCGGCCCGCGTGTATTTGAAAACAATCGTCTTTTGAGTCATGGCCGCAACCTCGATTTTACCGGTAGCGTGCGACATAACCAATCGGGCTCTCTTGGCCAAACCAGAGCAACGTGTTCTGGCGGTTTCAAAAATTTCATAAGCTTTTTCGATCGGAACCGAATACGACTTATTCCCGGAAGTAGGCCGACACAAGAACACATAATAGGGAGGAATCCCCATAAATGATAACTTGTTGAACAATTCAGTCAATACTTCAGGATTGTCATTGACTCCCTGAATCATTGGCGTTTGATTGATCAGTGCGGCCCCGGCCTTACTCAACAAATCCAGTCCTTTAACCGCATCATCCGTCAATTCTCTCGGATGATTGAAGTGCGCCATGACATAGATCTTTTTCTCCGGAGTGCTGTATTTGTTGATCATTTCCAGCAAACTTGGATCGTTGATAATCCTGTAGGGATTGAAGGCAGGGATTTTAGTGCCGATTCTTATAATGTTGACATGGTCGATTTCCCGAAGCTTTTTAATAATGGGCTCCAGTTTGGTGGTAGCCATGATCATGGGATCGCCACCGGTCAACAGAATATTACTCACTTCTTTGTGATTCTTGATATATTCCAGTCCTTCGGAAATATCTTTGGTCACTTCTTCGTTTTCGTCCATAAACAGTCGTTTACGAAAACAAAACCGGCAATACGCTGCGCACACTTCGTTTACGAGAAGCAGGGCCGTTGAACTGTATTTGTGCTCCAGTCCCTTGACTTTGGTATAGGCTTCTTCTGAAGAAGCATCCAGACGGCCCCATTCGTCCATTTCCTGAACATCCGGCATAATAATTTTGCGGATAGGGTCATCCGGGTCGTCCCAGTTAATTAGCGAATTATAGTAATCATTGGATCGGAAAATATATTTTTCCGCAACAGGCTGAAGAGCCTCTTTTTCCTGACTGGATAATTCCGGGACCTGGTCCAGCTTAGTAATGTATTTGGGTTTCTTTTGGGTAGGAAATTTAACAGGTAAATTCATAACAGACCTCCTTACAACCCAAACCCCTGATCCACGATAAACAATAAATGCCTGAATAATGAGACATTTAAAAGAAACTTTACCTGATTGGGGTTATGATACCCTCTCGACTGTTTGTCTTGAGAGGAATGGATGATGAGTAAAATAATATTAGAATAAAGATTCCTTACCATCGAAAATGGTAAGAATCAAAAATAGAAAAGATTTGAAACAACCTTTATTAAATGAAATGAGGAACAGGATAAGGTTAGCCAATTTTCCCTGGATGTCAAAATAAAAATGGCGCTTTTACCTGCAGATACCGCATTCAAATTTTGTAATACATTGTTTTATTTGACCTTATTTTGAAATTGAGAAAACCTTTTATTTCCTGCCCAGGGTTGAATTTTCCATCAAAAAGTTTTGAATTTTGGGGACCAAGCGGTCTGCAAATTAAATTCAATAATTTTCTATTGACAGCTTCCCTCCATCGTCTATAATACCTCACCGATTTTTGTTCTGTGGATTTTTTACAAGATTGGGTATACAATCTGCCCGGCTATATAGCCAATTTAAAGATCGAATGACAATGAAAGATTGAACACGTGTTATAACCATTATACTATAAATAGTTTATGGTTTCGAAGGTCTTTCCCTTATATGGGTTCGTTAAATGGTAAACCTGTTATTTTTCTAAAAGGAGATGTCAATGAAAAAGTTATTAGTATTAGGTGTTTTGGCGGTATTTACTTTGTTTACTGCAAGTTCCGCATTGGCCAGTAAATGTCCTCAGCCTCGTAAAACCAAATCTGCTCCTGCAGGTACGGCTAAAATGGACAAAACAGGTTCCGCTGATGCCGCCGCTGGTAAAAAAATCTATACCAAAACCGCTAAGCCTATGGCCTGCAAAATGTGTCATGGCGACTCAGGTGGTGGTGATGGTAAATTGGGAAAAGCCTTGAAGCCTGCTCCACGTAACTTCGCCTGTGCTGAAACCATGAAAGATGTTTCTGCCGGTCAAATGTTCTGGATCATCAAAAATGGCTCAAAGGGAACCGGTATGGTTGCTCATAAGTCTTTGAAAGATGCTGACATTTGGAATGTTGTTAAATACATCAGAGAAGAATTGATGCACTAAGCATTATCTGTATAAAAGGGGTAAAGCGCCGCAAGGTGCTTTACCCCTTTTTTTTTCGGCCTACGGCCGAGGAACTTTGCGGCTGGGCTCACTTTGCTCACGCGCCGCTGGCCTTTATTCCACATTTAACCTGGATCAAGCGGATGAATTTAAAATTTTTCTCAAAATTTGTCTTGGGTTTTTCCATTCTGGCAACCCTTTCCCTATACCCGCACACCTCCACCGCTGAAAAAAAACCCCTGGGTTCAAAAGACCATCCGCTCCAGATGATGTTCGTTCCTTCTGGCGACAGCCAGATGATTTTAAAGGAAGGAAATTCAATAGCTTCGCAACTGTCTAAAATCACTGGCCTTCATTTTTCTACTGGTGTTGCAACGAGCTATGCGGCGGTGGTCGAAGCTATGGGTGCCGGAAAAGTCGATATCGGATGGCTCGCCACCTTTAGCTATGTGATGGCGAAACAAAAGTATGATGTGGA
This sequence comes from Nitrospina sp., assembly GCA_024648695.1. Lineage (GTDB taxonomy): Bacteria > Nitrospinota > Nitrospinia > Nitrospinales > JACRGP01 > JACAVV01. The sequence goes on along the minus strand of JACAVV010000014.1, from coordinate 48,497 downwards.
CCTTCTTCTCATCGTTTCCCGGTTTGGAAGCCCTTTTTATCGCGGACAAATTGTGGTTGGGTCTAAAAGCGGGATCAAGTCGCTAAAAGACCTCAAAGGCAAGCGTTTTGCTTTTGTAGACCCGGCCTCCACCTCTGGCCATATCTATCCCAAAACCCTTTTTCTGTCTGAAGGCCACAATCCCGATAAATTCTTTTCTAAAACCGTTTTTGCCGGCTCCCATAACGCGGTTATCTTATCCGTTTTAAAGGGTGAGGTCGATGCCGGAGCCACATACGACGATGCCCGTGCGGCGATCGCTAAATCGTTTCCCGATATTTTCAAAAAAACCAGGGTAATCGCTTACACCGAGGATATCCCCAACGATACGGTATCGGTTCGCAAAGATTTGAGTCCGGAACTGAAAGCTAAAGTCAAAAACGGTTTGCTAAAACTGGCAAAAACCGAACAAGGCAGTCGGGTTTTAAAGAAGCTATACGGTATCAGTGGCCTGATGGATTTGGACGCATTTTTTGATCCTGTGCGCAAAGCGGGCCGATTGTTAAACCTGGAGTTCATGAACACTCCTTGAAATGGAGTTGCCGTGCTTTTACAGATTAAAGACCTCCACAAAACCTATTCCAATGGCACAGAGGCTTTGAAAGGCCTGTCGACCTCGGTTCGGGAAGGTGAGTTTTTGACCATTTTGGGAAAAAGCGGATCGGGAAAATCCACCTTTCTGCGCTGTATCAATGCCCTCATTCAACCTACAAGCGGGAGCGTGATATTTGATGATATCGATTTGTCCCAGGCGACCTCGAAGCAGTTGAGGACCTGCCGCCGTAAAATTGGTATGATTTTTCAGCATTTTAATTTGATAGAACGGGCCAGTGTACTCACCAATGTACTTTCCGGCCGATTGGGTTACCTGCCTTCCTTTTGGGGTTTCATCAACCATTTTTCCGGCCCCCTATACCATCAAGCTTACCGCAACCTACAACGATCCGGTCTATTGGAAAAAGCCAGTGCCCGCGCAGACGCTTTAAGTGGTGGCCAGCGACAACGGGTTGGGATCGCCCGGTCCCTTATGCAGGAACCGCGCATGATCCTGGCCGACGAACCGGTTTCGAGTCTCGATCCGGGTTCCGCTGAAATGATCCTGGACACTTTAAAAACAATCAACCGGGAAGACGGGGTGACGGTTGTGTGTAACTTGCATCAGCCGGATCTTGCCAGAAAATACGGGACCCGGGTACTCGCTTTAAAATCCGGCGAGCTTGTTTTTGAAGGTTCTCCTGAAAACCTGACTGACGAGATTTTAGACCACCTTTATTAAAAACTTCAATTCATTCAATTAATTAACTTTATTGTCAGCCAGGAAACCGTATAATATTCCGGTATCAGGAAAACCACAACATTTGGAGAAGCAGGTCATGGCACCACCGGTCAACTTAAGAACGTTCGGATTCATGATGGGAGGAGTCCTTTCATTTTTTTCCGGAATATTTATATACAAGCAAATTTATTGGGTCGGTTGCACTCTGGGAACCATTGCCCTGGTATTTTTTGTAATGGGTGGAACCTGTCCGCAAAAACTGGAGGGCTTTTATCACAAGTGGATGAAATTTGCCGCCATTTTAGGAGCCTTCAATACCAAAGTGTTGTTGGGGCTTTTGTTTTTTTTATGTTTCACGCCGGTAAGGGTTATAATCACCCTTCTCGGAAAAGACCCATTGAAAAGAAAATTTGAACCTTCGGCAAAATCCTATTGGGAAGACCATGTCGATTCCCATGATGGTTCCAAACGTTACCAAAGCCAGTATTGATGGATTTGAGCTTCCACCTTATTATGGATGATCACTATGGAAAAATTTCATAAAGAAATCCTGGGTTTGATGGGAAAAATAGACATCGATTGCCGGAATGAAGGCGATGTGATCATCATCGACCTGTCCGGCCAACTGGATGTCTACAATTCCGGGGAATTGCAAAAACTGATCGATGCCTTTATGGCCCGGGGGTATCAGAAATTCATCCTCAATCTCGACAAGGTTAGCTATTTGGACAGTTCTACCATCAGCGCCTTCATTCATGCGCATCAGCGCCTGCAAAAAATTGAAGGTCGGTTTATGCTGGCCCACCTCAACGGTGCCCCCAAAGATGTCTTTGAAATGGCTAAACTGCACGAGGTCTTCGATTTGTACCCGGACGTTGATTCCGCTCTCAAGGAATGATCCTGACCCTCAAATAAATTAAATATACTGGAGATATTCTTACTATCATGACCCTCGACACGAGTGACTTCACATTCGACCCCAAAATAGCTTATTTCAGTATGGAAATCGGTTTGGAAAACGATTTGCCAACCTACAGTGGAGGCCTGGGCGTTCTTGCAGGCGATACCTTAAAGTCATGCGCCGACCTGAATTTACCAGTAGTCGCCATCAGCCTGCTTTACAATAAAGGCTATTTTCGGCAGGAGATCGATTCCGAAGGCAAGCAGAAAGAGCATCCCGTGGAGTGGGACCCGCACAGCAAATTGAAATTGTTGCCCCACAAAATCCTGGTGAAAGAAATTCAGGGCCGTGAGGTTTATGTTCGGGGTTGGCTCTACAAATATAAGGGCGTTCAGGGTCATGAAATCCCGGTCATATTTTTAGATACCAATCTGGAAGAAAACCAGGAAGAAGATCGACATTTGACTGATTCCCTGTATGGCGGCGAGGAGGAGTATCGTTTAAAGCAGGAAATCATTATTGGCATCGGTGGCGTTCGGTTTTTAAGAGCACTTGGATTTAAAAACCTTCATACCTTTCATTTAAATGAAGGGCATTCTTCGTTACTGACGCTGGAACTGCTTCGCGAAAATCAAAGGACCGTTTACGAAACCTGGGATGAAGACACTATTTGGGATTTCGAACTGGTAAAGAACCACTGTGTTTTCACCACTCACACTCCTGTAGCCGCAGGTCATGACGTATTTTCCTACGAATTGGTAGAAAAGGTCCTCAAAATAGACATTCCGCTGAAAACCATTAAACAATGCGCCGGGGATAAGAATCTAAACATGACGACTCTTGGCTTGAACCTCAGCCGTTTTGCCAATGGAGTGGCCCTGATGCACGGGAATGTTTCCAGGAGCATGTTTCCCAATCACCAGATCGATTACATCACCAATGGAATCCACACCATCACCTGGGCTCAGGACTCTTTTAAAGAACTGTTCAATAAATACATTAAATACTGGGAACAGGACCCGAAATACCTGAGACAGGCAGAAATGATCCCCTGCGACGAAGTTTGGCAGGCCCACATGGAATCCAAGCAAGCTCTCATGAAGGAAGTGTCTGCCTCCACACCGGTAAACATGGATCCTGAAATATTCACCATCGGCTTTGCCCGACGTTCTGCCACCTACAAACGTTCAACTTTGATGTTTAACGACCTTGACCGCCTGATCAAGATTGCAGAAAATTGTCCTGGCATCCAGCTTGTGTATTCAGGCAAAGCGCATCCCCGCGACACGGATGGGAAGATGAACATTCAGCGCATCCATGAATTTCAGAAGAAAATCGAGCAAAAAACAGACAAATTGAAGCTGGTTTATATGCCCAATTATAATATGGACCTTGGGTTCCTGATCACAGGAGGCGTCGATTTATGGGTCAACACCCCGATTCGGCCTCACGAAGCCTCCGGCACCAGTGGAATGAAAGCCGCCCTGAACGGTGTTTTAAACCTGAGTATTCTGGACGGATGGTGGGTAGAAGGGTGTATAGAGGGAGTGACTGGATGGGCCATTGGCGACCTCGACCCGCATCATGAAATGGACCTGGAACAACTGGCCGCCCATGATTCCGACCACCTTTATACAGCCCTGGAGAAAAAAGTCCTGCCCCTGTATTACGATAACCGCAAAGAATGGATCGAAATGCAAAGGCATTCCATTTCCATCAACGCCTCATTTTTCAATACCCAACGGCAAATGGAGCAATACATCTGCAAAGCCTATTTTTTGGGATAAACTCTCAATAAATTATCCCTTAATTGAGGATAAAAAAATAATCCTGAATAAGGTGGAAATTAAAGGGCGAATCCATCAACCAATCTATTGAGTTATTGCGGTTCTTTAGTAATCTCGCCTACCGTAGAAGATCGGTGTTAATAGGAATACTTCGAACCAGACAAGTGGCTCATGGCCTGTCGTCAGCAAACTGCCCCTGCGGCGAGAAGCGGAGAAGGGGGGATTCGAACCCCCGGTACCCGCAAGGGTACAGTTGATTTCGAGTCAACCGCCTTCGACCTCTCGGCCACCTCTCCGGGGTCCTGTGAGCGATGCCGGGGTTAACATCGTCAAGACTCAAAACGCGGTTTTCAAAAAAAAAATGGTACGCCCAAGAGGACTCGAACCTCCGACCTACGGTTCCGCAAACCGTCGCTCTATCCAGCTGAGCTATGGGCGCATATTTTGTTTTCGTCATTTTCCGCTCGGGAAAATGACATTAATTTCTGGAATTTTTTCAGGAGACTTCCTGAGGCACATAATCCATCAATTGAAAGGCAATCTTTTCATGCTCGAATGCATAGAGATTCGGGTAATTTGCAAATGACCAGCCTTTATAAAGAATTTTTCCGTTTTCTTCAACTAAAAGTTGTACTGCAGGATTGATTAATTGGTTATTCATCGAGGTGTATGAGGTTCGAGTCATTACAAAATTAGGCATGAATTCGCCCACTGTAACCTTCAGACCGCCTTCCTTTATCTCAAAGCTGGATCCTAACGTCACGGTCTTTATCTCGTTCAGCGACTCGTCTTTTTTGTTGCGAACCATAATTTTAACGGCTTTCCACTTATCCTTGATCGCGTCCGGAACGATCACTCCCCGCTCTATTTTCTTTTGTTCTTCTACATTCGGATGATCCTTCACATCGGATCCAGAACCTTCCAGTTTGGGCGGAGCCTGGGTGTTTGTTGCGGAGCCTTCTACGGGACGCTCAAAGGGTGATGGAAGTTCCACTTTTTCCAGATCTTCCTGGGAGACGGTCGATTTTGCAACGGTTTCACCGTTTTGCGAACAGCCCCAAATACCTGTCAAGGCAATAAAAATGACTAAAGCAATAAGAGTATTTTTGATTTTAAATTTCATGAATGGTCCAGAAAAATGGGAGATCTTTTGGGCTTATTATTATGAAATCAATGGATCCATATGATCCATGCAGAGGATTTTTTACTTTTTCCTGCGGTTTTTTGTTTCTCAATTGATCTGATTTGATTTCTATCTTTATACAACATCCACCAAGCTTTTTCCAGAAAATTAAAGAGCAAAGTCGAGCGGACTTTTGAAACTTTCCAACCCGTTTAAATTTTATTATGGGTTTTGGGGTTCCCGTTGAACTCTCAGGCAGAATCCGGGTGAGTACTTTTGCGGTGCCCCCAAAAGCTTTGCGCTTCTATAAACAGGCGTTTGATTTCAGGGTACTGGTTTTTAATATTCGATTCCATTCTGGAAATGGTCTTTTCTACTTCGGGAGAAGAAATTCCATCTACAAAATCGAGGCTGATGTTCAACAGGATGTCTGCCGGCCCCATATGCATGGTCAACACTTCGTTGATATGGAGCACATTGGACTCTCCTTTCAATATTTGCTTGATGCCGTAAACAACGCGCTCATCAGCCGCTTCTCCCATCAAGAGTCCTTTGCATTCAAATGCCAATAAAGCGGCAGTAGTCGCAAGGATCAAACCGATAAGGACCGATCCCACTCCATCCAATACGGGCATATGAAAATGTTCGGCGCAATACAATGTGACTCCTGCAACGATTAATCCTACGAGGGCGGCAAAATCTTCAAATAAAACGGTAAACACAGCAGGATCTTTACTGACCCGGATGGCTTTGAAAACCCCCATGCTCCCTTTACTTTTATTAAATTCCTTTAAAGCCACTGAGCAGGCGATGGATTCAAAAACAACGGCCAAGCCAAGGACTATATAGTTGATATGGGGATCTATTATCGGTATGGGTTCGGCTATTTTATGAATGCCTTCGTAAATGGAGATCCCCGCTCCCAGGCCAAAAATGAGAATGGCGACTACAAAACTCCAGAAATAAAGTTCCATGCCATACCCAAAAGGATGCTTTTTGTCTGCGGGCCTTTTGGAACACTTCAGTCCATAAAGCAATAAGCCCTGGTTGCCGGTATCGACTACGGAGTGGATGGCTTCACTCAACATTGCGGAACTGTTGGTATAAAAGGCCGCGACAAATTTGGTGATGGATATCAGGCTGTTTCCGGCTAGTGCGGCGAATATTACTTTTTTCGAGGATGAGGAAGCCATTGGTATTGTTTTCTCTGGGATTGTTTAAAGATTGCTTAAAGGAATGGTAGGGGCTTTGCCCATTGAACCCAAACGAGTAAAGCCCCATAGGGGGAGGAATTCTTTTATTTACCCGCCATACAATCATTAAACACCTGCCGGTATTTCATGTTGTTTCCCGCCGCTTCAATCTGGGCCTTGTCTTTACAATCCAGGGAGTTCGGCTCGTCGCTTGCACTTTGGGTACCTTCAGTTGCGCATCCCAAGAAACCTACTGCCAGGAACACTATAATCAGTTTCTTCATCGTTTCGTCTCCAAGATTATTTTTTTTTGTACAGGGTGTCGCTTAGCCTTTTTTCGCGTGGTAGTTTACACTAAAAAGCGAAGTTCCAGTAAAAATCCTTTGAGTTGGTAATTTGCCTTGCTCAAAGACAATTTCGATAAGAGGAGACATATGACAATAACTATTTATATGGCCTGTGCCCTGGCGGCGGGAGTTCTGGTTCCTTTGCAAGCCGGAATTAATACTAGCCTGGCTCAAAGGACAGGAAGTTCACTCAGCGCGGCTTTGATTTCTTTCAGTGTCGGTACCCTGGCGCTAGTTTTAACTCTTGTATTTTCCCGGACCCACTGGCCCAAAGTGGGAGTTTTTGGTGAGATTCCTCCCGGATTGTGGCTGGGAGGATTGTGCGGCGCGATTCTGGTTTGGGCGTCCATCATTTGCGCCCCCAAACTGGGGGCCGCGACTTTGATTTCCTTAATCATTGCCGGGCAACTGACGGCTTCCCTGGTTTTTGATCATTTTGGCTGGCTGGGGTTTCCGGTTCACGAGCTTTCTTCGGGAAGGGTTCTTGGATTAGTCCTGCTGGCCACAGGCATTTTATTGATTAAAAAATTTTAATCAAGAAACTCTAAAAAAATTGAAATTATTTGTAACCCGTGTATCAGGATCCCCGACTTTATTTAACAGGACTCAGAGGACTCTAACTTTTTGGCATTCGAGCAAAATAAAGGGTCCCCTAACAAGGATATGGAAAACGAAAAGGACAACATTCCCGATCTGGTTATCATTGAAAGGGTCCTGAAAGGCGAAACGGAAATTTTTGAGGTTTTGATGGACCGTTATGCCGGCCTGGTGCTAATGGTTTTGAAAAAACACTTGCCACCGGATCAAATAGAAGAAACCGCGCAGGAGGTTTTTGTGAGAGCGTATCAATCGTTAAAAAATTTCAAGGGGCAAAGCGAATTTCCCCATTGGCTGTCGGTTATTTCGGTGCGGACCAGTTACGACTACTGGCGAAAGCATTATCGAAACCGGGAAACTCCTATGAGCACCCTGCCCGAATCCCACCGTATGTGGTTGGAAAACTCAGTCAGCGACAATCCACTCCATTCTATCTCGGACAGGTCCTCACAAAAAGAGGCACAGGAAGTTCTGGAATGGGTGTTGGCGGATTTGTCAGCAGAAGACCGAATGGTCATCGAACTGGTTTACCTGCAGGAGTTATCCGGAAAAGAAGCCGCGGAATTGTTGGGCTGGTCGGTTGCCAATGTGAAAGTCCGGTCCTTTCGCGCGCGTAAGAAACTGGAAAAAAAATTACGAACGATCATGGAACGAGGAAACTGAACGATGTCGTTTTCTGACCAAGAATTGAATCGCCTGCAAAAGGCACTGAAAAAAGCGCATTTCGATAAAGAACAAGTGGACGTGGGTACCGTCTGGAAATGGGACGCGATGAGAACCATCCGGAACCTTCCGGCCTCTGCGTCCTCCTTTTCCTGGCTGTCGGAATGGAACGCGCTGGTTTGGAAATTCGCGATGACCACAGCCGCTTTGCTTTTGGTGTTGTCTACCTGGTCCCTGCAAATGGGGGTCGATCCCGAAATGGAAATGGCGTGGATGCTGTTTGAGGATCCCGTTGAAGAAACGGTTAACGATACTTTTGGGTTTTAAAAATGGTAACTAGAGAACGTTGGAAAATGGGAATAGGAATTTTCGTGATTTTCCTTCTTGGAGCGGGAGCGGGATCTCTGGCAACCGGGATCTATATGAAACAAAGCTTAAAGGAGTTTATGGAAGGGGGACGCGAAGCCCGGCGGGCTTATTTTCTCAAGAAAATGACAAAAGCCCTGGACCTCTCCACTGAACAAATGCAAAAAGTGGAAGAGATTATGAAGCAATCGCACATTCAATTCAGGGAAATCAAGCAAACCCTTCGACCGCAATTAATGAAAATGAGAGAGGAACGCATTTCAGCCATTAAAGCGGTTTTAAAAGAAGATCAAATAGAAAAAGCAGACCGCTTTTTCGAGCGCATGAAGGAACTATGGAAAAAAAGACGCGGAAACCTGGAAGATGATGGGGAAAACCGGAATCGACCCCATTAAGAAATTCCGCTGGTATGTCACTTTAATTTATGGGAAACGAGGGTCTCTAATTTAAGGCAGTAAAGGCATTGAAAGGAACATGACATGAATTCCCGAATCATTTTAGTCTCAGCCCTGTTGAGTTTATGGGCGGGCAACGCATTGGCAAATATCGAACCGAGAAGTTTACCATTAAAGTCTCTGGTCCCGTCGTCGGGAATCCAGTCCTATTCCAGCATCCTTTCGGGAATGGATTTGACCATATCCCAGGGTCTGGTGAAGGAAGAAGGTGAAACCCTGCAAGTGGCTGACCGCAAAAGATACCGGAAAGGCGGTAAAGGCCGTGGTCATGGGCGAGGCAAGAGTTGGGGCCGTGGCCATAAAAGGCACAGGCATTGGGGACGCGGGTATCGTGGTCACCGCGGTTATCGAGGGGGTTGGGGCTTTAATTACCGAGGCTATTGGGGGCCCAGGAGCTATTATTATCGGCCGCGGCCCTGGGTTGGATATTATGTCGTTCCGCCGCCCCCGCCGCCGGTAGTTTATGTTCCTCAAAAGCAATATGTACCGGTGCCCAGCGTTCCCGCACCAGCTGTTCCGGAGAATACCGTCCAAGTGTATCCTCAATCCTCCACCTGGGGCGAAGATGACCGCACCTGCCGTTATCTTGCTTTAAGAGCTTCCGATGGCGGACCGGGATTCGGAAAAACCGTTGAAGGGGGTATCTTTGGTGGAGCTCTTGGAGCCGCCGCTGGAGCGGCAATAGGTGCCGCGGCGGGTAACCCTGGCAAAGGAGCGGCCATTGGAGCCGCCGCAGGTGGATTCACGGGTGCAACGGCTAATACTTTAGGAGCGAGTCAGGACTATGACAACGCTTACGCTCAATGCATGGCAGGGCGTGGATACTGACTTCCCTGAAAATCGGATTCACGTGTTAAAAAACAAAGGGTACCTCTAAACCTGTATGTTTAAAGGTACCCTTTGTAAATCTCAATCTCCATTTTGGTAGAGTAGAGGACCGTTTCTGGCCCTCCTTCATTAAACGTAGCGTGCGGTTTTCACGCACTACGCTTTCCGATGTTCTTCATGTGGAGGCATGCGCCTTCGTCCAGCCTGCTGTTGTCGGCACTTTGAACAAACCGTATTCTTCGTACAAAACTTTTGGATTGAATCTGCGGAGCCCTTCCCTCCTGGTTCTGATCTTATGCCGCCTGCGTAGATGGGATAACCATCCTTCTCCTCAAGCGGTACTATAAACCCCTCCGAATCCCTGCACAGCCTCTGGCGACTTCGTTGCCTTATACGCCAGCATTGAAACGCCTCTCGTTTCACTGGGCAGGGCCTCCAGCATTGGGCTTGCTACCTTCCGTTACATGCCACCCTTGCTACCCCGGAAGACCGAGAACGCCGTTTCCGTTATCAAAACGTTTTTGCGACGGCCTTCCCCACATGACCATTGGGTCGGCATCTTCAATAAAGTAACGAGGCTACATCCAGGCTCACTTGCGTTGCGGCCTCCATCTTTGCCCGTTGGGAACTTACGACCCCCGATTACTCGGACCCCGCTCCCGGGTACTACCGAGGCGAACGGACAACTCCTCGGACGGGACTTCAACCCGCCAGATAACAAATAATTACTGCGTACGGTCAATGCCGTTAAGTTAAGAAACCAACTTGGACCATTCAATAAATGCTGAAAATTTAATAAAAGAACTCTATTAGGTGGGTCTTTGTCCCCAAATCCCCTGCCCTTCCTTAAAATGTTTATGGGGAATTGCCGGGCTTTTCACGGCTTCACCCCGGCCCACTACTGCGGTGAGGAGAGAAGGTTCCTTTCATCCTACGAAGTAGTTTGTTTCTAAACTTAACGGCATTGATCCATAACTCTGGTTAAGAAAAAAAAAATGCATATCTAATGAGGAGTGATTTATTGACCCACATCAAACATACTGTTTTATTTAAATTAATAGACAGTGTAAACCAATCTATCTCGCAATGTGTATTTTAATACTCCAAGCTCCAATTTGAAGCCTATTTGAATATTTTTAAGCTTTTTAAAATTACACTATTTCTCAGGGTAATTTAATTGGAATGCAATATCATCGGTTTTATGATCCAAATTGAACTAAACCAGGAGCAACAAATGCTAGTCAAAGACAAGGTTGGGGGAAAAAATGGCAATAATTCCAAGGGACTATTTAGACTGTTCAAAAAGTCAAATAGTAATGGTCACTCCAATCTGGAGACATTGGCAAAGCTTGAAGCAATAAATAAATCCCAGGCAGTTATCGAATTTAATATGGATGGAACCATCATTACTGCAAATGAGAATTTTCTCAATGCTGTCGGTTATAACCTGAATGAAATTGCAGGACAACATCACAGGATATTTTGTGAAGAGTCTTATGCGAGGAGTCAAGAGTACCAGCAATTTTGGGAAAAGCTCAATCGCGGAGAGTTTGATTCTGGAGAATATAAACGATTAGGAAAAAATGGCAAGGAAATCTGGATACGAGCCACGTATAATCCTATTTTCGATTCCAATGGGATTCCTTATAAAGTGGTAAAATTTGCCGTCGATAAAACACCGCAAAAAATTGCCGAACAGGAGTTTCAAAGTAAAATTGATGCTATTGGAAAATCCCAGGCGGTGATCGAATTCAATATGGATGGCACTATCATTACGGCTAATGAAAACTTTCTAAATACCGTGGGTTATTCTTTGGAAGAGATCCAGGGAAAACATCATCGTATGTTTTGCGAACCGGAATATGCTTCCAGCCCCGATTATGAAGCGTTTTGGGAAAAGCTCAATCGCGGAAAATTCGATTCTGGAGAATATAAGCGAATAGGAAAAAACGGCAAGGAAATCTGGATACGAGCCACGTATAACCCCCTTTTTGATTTAAATGAAACCCCGTATAAAGTGGTTAAATATGCGGCGGATAAAACACCGCAAAAAATCGCCGAAGCCGAGTTTCAAAGTAAAATCGATGCCATTGGCAAATCCCAGGCGGTGATTGAGTTCAATATGGATGGAACAATTATTACTGCAAACGATAACTTCCTGAATGGACTGGGATACCGATTGGACGAAATTCAGGGCGAACACCACCGAATGTTTTGCGAGCCTTCGTATGCGAACAGTTCTGAATATCAACAGTTTTGGGAAAAACTCAATCTAGGCGAATTTGACACCGGCGAATACAAACGTCTGGGCAAGGGAGGAAAAGAGATATGGATTCAAGCCACCTATAATCCCATTTTTGACCTCCAGGGCAAACCCTTTAAAGTCGTTAAATTTGCAACGGATATTACCGAAAAGGTCTTGAAGGTTGCCAGTATCCTGGAAACTGTTAAATCCGCGAGCGAGGGAGATTTAACCAGGGCTCTGGATGTTTCAGGAACCGATGATGCCGGCCAGATCGGGGAAGGACTGACACAATTTCTGGATAACCTGAAGGTCGCTATTTCATCCATCGCGGAGCAGGCGGGAAGTTTGTCTGCGGCCTCCGAGGAAATGACAGCCAGCATTTCAGAAATTGCCAAGAGTTCTACCCAAGCCGCAAAGGTTTCCAATCAGGCGGTAAGTGTTGCCACTGAAACCAATCAGATGATAAACAAATTAGGAGAAAGCTCGGTTGAAATTGGAGAGGTTATCAAGGTCATTACCTCCATCGCTGAACAAACCAATTTATTGGCTTTGAATGCAACCATTGAAGCCGCAAGAGCGGGAGAGGCTGGAAAGGGATTTGCGGTGGTTGCCAATGAGGTTAAAACCCTGGCCGGCCAAACGGCCAAGGCGACAGAGGAAATTGGCAAGAAGATTGAAATGATTCAAAATGACACCCAAAACTCTGTTGAGGCAATCGACCAAATAACAACCATCATCAACCAAACAAATGATTACACCAATACCATCGCTAGTGCGGTTGAGGAGCAATCTGCCACCACTCAGGAAATGACCCGGATTATTTCTACAGGATTACAGCCAGCGGTTAATAAATTTAAGGTTTAAGAGAATAATCTCCCATAAGGATAAGCTCCCCTCTCCCTCCAGAGTAGAGGAGGTTGCTTATCCTTATGGGAGTTTTTTTATTTAAGACACCCTAAGCCAACGAAAACTTACCCATTAACGTTTTTCCCTCAAACTTAATATAACGTTTTTTCCCGGAATGGGCACATCGTTCTCGATCCGGACCACGGTTTCCTGCACCGCCTCTTTAGTGAATCCGGTTTCTTTCGCCAGGGTTTCCAGATAGCTCAAGGAATGCGCATAGCGTCCCGTGGGACGAAGTTTAAAATCTTCTTCCTCCTGACTTTCCACCGAAAACAAAAACCAGGCGGATTTTCTCGCCCGCTGAACCACTGCCTGGAACAAGGGGCGCAGGTCACCTATGTAAACCAGTACATCGGTGGCAAGAAACAGGTCGTAGGTTTCCTTTGACCGGGACAAAAAATCAATGAGATCTTCTTCAAACAATTCCTCATAAATATTTTTTCTTCTGGCCTGTTGCACCATATTGGGTGAAAGATCCACTCCCACCAGTCGTTCCACACAAGATTGAAACGCCTCTCCAGAAAGCCCGGTTCCGCACCCAAGGTCGAGTCCATAGGCGAATTTGCCTTTCGCGGGATATCCCTCGTCCAGCATTTGTCGTAACTCCTCCGGGGATCGATAGTGAAGCGACTGCACCAGCCTTTCCTCGAATTCCGGCGCCGCCTTGTCGAACAGGCGTTTAACGTATTCCGGGGGAGCAGTTTCCGTAGTGGAGCCATCCAGGGAATTCAGCATGTGACGGGCTGATTCATTTGCAGGGTCGAGAGCAAGGTTTTGTTCATAGGCTTTTCGCGCCTCATCAAACCGCTTCAACATATAATAAATGTTTCCCAGATTATTATAGGCCTTGGCAAAATCGGGATTTACCTGCACCGCTTCCTTGTAGGAAGCCAAAGCCTGCTCCGGGTTTCCCAACTCTTCATGAAGGTTTCCCAGATTGAAATGGGCGTCTGCAAAATCCGGGTTGGATCCTATGGCCCGTTGATAAGCAAAAAGGGCTGGGCCCATTTCCCCGGATTCTCTCAAAACGATTCCCAGATTATTCCAGGCATGAAAGTGATGCGGGATCAATTCGACGGTCCGCTCAAACTGCCGACGCGCGCCCTGGGCATCACCCATCGTCACCAGAGCGTTTCCCAGGTTGAAGGTGTAGTCGGAGTCGTTGGGATCGATCTCCACAGCACGACTCAACGCCTGACAGGCGAACTCCGTTTGTCCCAGCTCCAGTTTCACCAATCCGAGATTGAACCAGGCCGGATCGAGTTTTGCATTGATGTTCACCGCATTCTGATAAAACTCTGCCGCCTCCCCAAACCGACCCGTCCCGTGCAGGACCTTTCCCAGATTATAATGCGGTTCTGCCATTGAGGAATCCACCGAAAGCGCTTGCCGAATCAGAGTGTCCGCCTGGGCGTTGTTCCCTTTCTCGTATTCCAGAACCCCAAGAATATGCAGGGCATCAAAATGTTGCGGATCTTTTTCCAGTATTTGTTGAAGACAGTGCTGGGCCGCGTCCTTACGTCCCTCACCAAATGCGTTGGCGGCGGTTCGCAGAAGTTGGTCTATCGATAGGTTGGTTTCGTTTTCAGGCATTTCCGGCCAAGAGCAAAGGGCAACAAAACGACTTTTGGTGCCTTTGGTATTTTCCCAGGGGTTACTCCGTACCCTTCATGTGCGAAACAATTTCCTTGGCGGCCTGATCGAAGAGATCTTCGTCGGAACCACCGGTCATGCCGCCTTTGACCCAGGTTTCAACTTCCCACGCGCCAACCATCACCCGCCCTCGAAAGAGTGCCGCTTTCACCCGGAGTTGCCCCTTGGCTGAGTTGCTCATGCCTAAAGTGGCCAAGCGGCTGATTCGACTGCCTTCCTTGAACTTGGTGATTTTAAACTTCAGCTTATATTTGGGGTCATCGTCGCTCAATATGAACAGGGTGTTGAGGAGGGCGTCTTCGAGCGATCCCAGCAATCGGCTTCCGGCGTCCAGCAAGCCACCCCTACTGGAAGTGGAGTCTACAATGGCCAGGGTGTTGTCGTTATTGCGGAAATCTTTTTTGACGATGGTTTCGGCTCCTGAGCACCCTCCAAGAAAGAGGGTCAAGATCCATAACGCGATCAAGCGAGGGGATTGTGACATGAATTGAACATCCTTTTTCAAAATTCCTGCTTCATTTTACAAAACAAACGGTCTTCCTGCAAAAATGGATTCGAGTTTTGTGGCTTGGGTATGGCGGGATGGATTGCGAAAGTTTACTGGAACCAGTTTAAAAACGATTCTTCATATTTGCTGAACCAGATTTGAATTTCTATCGGGACAATGCTGTTAATATAAGTCATATAACCCGCTCCCAAAACCACACCCAACACGATTAGAAGAATACCGCTGAACAAATTGGTGCTATGCAGGAACAAGGTCCGCTTTCCCAGATTAACATTCCAGCCCTTGCCGCGCAACACTCTCCAGAACAGGCTGTCTTTGCTCAAATTGCCGAAAAAAGTCGATATGATAATCAATGGAAACCCTAGTCCGACAGCGTAAAAGAAGAGCAGGCTCATCCCTTGAAATATGGTTTTGTCCGATGCGGCAAGAATGAGGATACCCGACAGAATGGGCCCGACACAGGGAGTCCATCCCAACGCAAAAGTGGCCCCGAACAGGAAAAATCCGACGTAAGACGATGCGGGTTTTTGCCGAAAATTGGCTCCGGAAAACCCATAGCCCAACAGGGTCATGATCCCAAATATCACAATGAGCACGCCGCCTACCCGCGTGATCTGGAATAAATAATCACGCAAAAACTGGCCCAGGGCGCTGGCAGAAGCTCCCATAATCACGAACAAGGTGGCCAGTCCGCAGAAAAAAGACAAGGACATCATACTCATGCGTGCCCGGTCGGCTTGTGCGGTGATGGCAAAATAAGCAGGTAAAATTGGGAGCGTGCAAGGGGATAGGAAACTGAACACTCCGGCAATGAATGAAATCAATATCAGGACAAGAATTCCCGATTCCGGCAATCCCGATTTGGGTTGAAATGGATTGAAGTTTTCAATATCGGCGTTGGACGAACCGGAATCAAATGGACTGGATACCTCGCCTGTCGCGCCCGGTGCCGACGAAGGTTTGGAAAAACCTGAGGCTCCGGAGGCTCCCTTAAAACCCGGCCCCGCCTTTTCCATGGCTTTGGGTTTGGTTGTGCTGATACACCGAAACCCGATGTCCACAGCGCTGTCTTCCGGGTCCATATGTTGCCGGTAGCCACTTCGGGCAAATTGTTGCAGAACCTGAAAATACAAGGCTCCCGGAAAGTGCCCCACATCCTGGGCCGAAGTGCCACGCGTGACTTTATACCCGTTATTGAAAAAAGGCGATTCGAAAGTACTGCCTTTGTAAGGCGCATAATCGTCACGGGTCCATTCCCAGACATTGCCGACCATGTCCTGCACACCCTCTGGGGTAGCCCCTTGTGGAAACGACCCTACTTTGGTGGCGGTATTTTTACTGCCCTGCTTTTCCGGTAAATTGGCTCGTTTCTGGTCGAATTTGTTACCCCAGGGGTATTGGCGGCCCTCGCTTCCCCGCGCCGCGCGTTCCCATTGCTTTTCGCTCGGCAGTTCTTTACCAGCCCAGCTACAAAAATTCGCCGCATCGTACCAATTCACCCACACCACCGGAAACTCGGCTTGATCCTTCGGATACTTGTTATCCTTCCAATGCGGAGGTGCAATAGCGCCCAAATCATTGATATAAACTTGATAGCGGGCATTAGTGACTTCATAGCGGTCGATATAAAATCCTTTTAAAAATACTTTTTGTTCCGGAGACTCATCAATGTACCAGGGCTTGGGAATGCCCACCGAAAGCGCATGCGCCTCTTCGTCTTTCAAGTTCGTGCCAAATGGGAAATTCCCCGCAGAAATGAAAACCATATCCCCTTCCAATGGATTGCCCTTTGCAGTGTCTTCACCATATGCAGTAAACGGCAGAACAAAGAAGAACAGGCTAATCAGAAGAAAAATATAAAAGGAGAATCGGTTTTTCAGCGGAAAACCAGGGCGGAAAACAGGTGGCAAGGGGATGGGTTGTAAAACGAAAGCCAACGGCATCAACTTTGTTTTAATAGATTGTCGAAAAACAACAAAATTTCGGGGTTAGTCCAGTTATCGGCGCCGTGGTGAACGCCAATGATTTTCCCTTCCGGGTTGACCAAAAAAGTCGTGGGCAGACTCACCACGCCATATTTGTGGCTCACCTGCAACATGTTATCGAGAAGAATTTTGAAACTGAGGTTTTGCGCCTCGGCATAAGGTTGCACCACCTGGGCACCGAACATATCGCCGGATATGGCCAGAATTTCAAAGTCGCGCGTTTTAAAACGCTGATACAACTCCTCCAGCGATGGCATTTCGATTTTGCAGGGTCCACACCAGGTGGCCCAAAAATTGATCAGCAGATGCTTTCCACGAAACTCGTTTAAGCTGTACTCCTTGCCGTCCAGTGATTTTAAAGTAAAGCTGGGGGCGGACTCGTGTTCCTTCTCCACACTGCCAACGGTGAACGGAAGGAGAAGGAACACGAAAATGCACAGGATTTGTAAAAGTTTCAACTTGATTTTAAAAAACACAGGCAACGGTAATTGAAATAATTATTTAAAAAAACCACGAGGGTCAAAAAGACAAAAGGGTGATTCAAATAGCTTCATTCGACCTGTTCCACACACCGAACCAGAGGGATGGCCTTTTTCAAAGCCCTTTCGATTCCCATTTTCAAAGTCATGAGAGAACTGGAGCAGGAACTGCAGGCTCCCACAAGGCGCACCTTCACAACCCCGTCATCAACGTCCACCAATTCGACGTTTCCGCCATCGGCAATCAGCATGGGCCTCAGCGTTTCAAGGACTTCCTCGACTTGTTCTTTCATAACCAAACCCTCAAAAAAATATAATCAGCCACCTTCCACCAAACGTTCCTTTTTGGCAAGGAGTTCTTCCTTGGTTTCCGGGTGCTCCGGATCGAGAGGAATACAATCTACCGGGCACACTTCAACACATTGCGGCTCTTCATACCAGCCTACACATTCGGTGCACAGTTCCCAATCGATCACAAAAATATCGTCTCCTTCCGAAATAGCCTCGTTGGGACATTCCGGCTCACACACACCACAATTGACACAATCTTCGTTAATCATTAAAGCCATGTTTTATCTCCTCAAACAAAACGTCCAAACTTGTTTGACAATATAGAAAAAGTAACGGGAAACACAAAAAAACAGGTTTCCTTGCCAACCAGATATCTCTTATCTATTTTAATAGGAGAAGGGCTGGTAAAAAAACCTTTTTTAGAGTTTCCTCAAGAATGTATTTCCACTTCCGCAAATTCTTCTTGCAAAGGGTTCCAGGAAAAACAGGCCTGGGCTTTTACTTTCTTATCGTAAACGGAAACGACCAGATAGGTTGCTCCGGGATACGTGGGTTGATTTTCGTACAAGGCCATCCGCTTATCTTCTTCCGAAAAGTAAGCATCGTGCTCCGGATGGGAATGATAAAAGCATTTTATCTGCAATCCCCGGTCTTCCACTTCGCGAAGGATGTTCATCAGTTCACGAGGTTCTATGTTATAGGCCGTTCGTGCATCCCTTGTATAAGTTTCCGGGTCCATTTTATGTAGCTTGTTTTGAATGTTGGTGCATCGAAACAACTTGTCGTCACGCTCATGATCGGGATGCCCGATGAGAATACCACAACATTCAAAAGGATATTCTTCAATCGCGTGGTTATGGACCTCAACCAGTTTATCTTTCGGAAACTTCATTTATTTTGAAATGTTAGCCATAACTTGTCAACGGGTTTCTAAATGAATCCTGTCAGATAGACGATCGGGTGCGGACGGTCAAATTATCCGTCACTTTCACCTGACAAGACAGGCGGATACCGGGTTTTTTCGCGACCTGGGACTTCAATTTTTCCGTTTCAATTTCATTCATCGGTTCCACTTCTCCGGAAACGATCTCCACCGTACACGAGGTACACAATCCCCGACCCCGGCAATTCAAGACTTTAAAAATATGGGGGTACAGGCCAAACTTGTGCCGGATCGCGGCTTCACGTAAATTCTCACCGGGTTCCACTTCGATTTTTCTTCGAACTTTATCTTTTGGATTTAAAAAAGTGACTT
Organism: Nitrospina sp.; assembly: GCA_024648695.1. GTDB lineage: Bacteria > Nitrospinota > Nitrospinia > Nitrospinales > JACRGP01 > JACAVV01. The sequence continues at coordinate 29,600 of JACAVV010000014.1, read as the reverse complement.
CTAGCATGCTTCAATTTCCACAAAATTATGAAGTTTACCCTTGCCCCAATAACCGTGAAATGCACTCCCAACTGTCAGGCAGGAGGTGTTCATGTGGACAAACTGTTTTTCCCCATCGTCCGCTTTCAAAACTCCGACCAAGGTGAACGGGGGAATGGGTTTGCCACAATTGACGCATTCGGTTGAATGGGTTTCGCACAGGGCGACCAGGCAGGGAGTACACACTGTCGGATTGAACAGGTGGACTTCCTGATCATGATACTCTACCGTTGTCGGTAATTCAGCAACCTGTTTTCCGCACTCTATACAACATCCGGGATTTGAACATTCCATGGAACGGGTTCAATCTCTATAAAAAAGTATTTTGTTTGGAAAGGTCTCTATATTAACCCAAACCAGATCAATTTATACACACTTTTTTCATTTCCTCGAATTTATCGAGAACGATTCCGGTTCCCTGCACGATGCTCAGCAAGGGGTCATTGGGTATGTACACCTTTAGGGTGGTCCGCTCTTCGATGACTTTATCGAGTCCGCGGATCAAAGCACCGCCGCCGGTGAGAAAAATTCCGTTCGAATGGATATCTGCAGAAAGTTCCGGGGGTGTTTTTTCTAAAGCACGCAAGACTACGGTCACAATATTGCCAATCGGTTCCTGAATGGCTTTACGTATTTCTTCATCGTCTACCACGATGGAAGCCGGGATGCCGGTTTTCACATTGATCCCTTTGACCTCGGTGGTCAATCTTTCGGATAAGGGAGACGCGCTTCCGATTTCCTTCTTCACCCGTTCGGCTTCAAAAATACCAATGTTCAAATGGTGTTCGGTTCGCATAAAACGCGAGATGGCCTCATCCATTTCATCCCCAGCGACCCTTACAGATTCACCATAGGCGATAGCAGACAGGGAGATGACCGCCACATCGGTGGTTCCACCACCAATATCGATCACCATATTGCCTTCCGGCTTGTGCACCGGAATACCCACGCCTATTGCCGCGGCCATGGGTTCTTCCACCAGGTGAACCTCGCTCGCACCGGCGTCCCGTGCCGCGTCAATGACGGCTTTTTTCTCCACTTGAGTGATGCAGGTAGGCACACCAACCACCATTTTAGTCCTTCGTTTAAAAAAACTGGATTGCTTGAAGGATTTTTCGATGAAGTAGGTGATCATTTTGTTTGTGACCTGAAAGTCCGCGATCACGCCATCTTTCATGGGCCGAATGGTTTCCACCTTGGCATGAGTCCGCCCAAACATTTGTTTAGCTTCCAGTCCTACAGCTTCAACGTTTCCTGTTTCGGTCGAAAGTGCCACCACAGAGGGTTCGTTGAGAATCAGGCCTTTATCTTTAATATGTACCAGGGTGTTGGCGGTTCCCAGATCCATAGCGACTTCCAGGGAAAACGCGCCAAACAGCTTGTTGAAAAAATTTTTGATCATGTAATCGCTTTTAGCGAAGGGGTGATTTTATTAAAGCATTGGGCAATGAGTTGGGATAGGCTGTCCGCCTCCTCCGGATGGGAGGCAAGGCCAATGTCTCCTTGCGCCAGAATAGATTTACCGTCCACGTAAAACGGGTTATCATCCAGCACTTGTTTCAGGCGAATTTCCAAATGGCTCGCTTCTTCTTCGGAGATCTTATACAAAAGAATCAAAAAAGTCGAATCGGAAAATTTATAAAGCTGTTTGGGTTGCGGGCACACATGACTCAGCAGGGACACGATCTGCCTTAAAAAATGGTCCCCGGTTTCTAATCCGTAACTGCCATAAATGGTTGGCATATTGGTGATTTGCACCATAAGCATAAACACGGGCTGGCCCTGATTGAAAAACTGGTTTTCCAGATAACTCTGTTTTTGCGATAAAAACCGATGATTGTGAAGGCCGGTAACCAGATCGACATTTTTTTCCTGCTCCCATTGTTGTTTGGTGGTCGAGCATAACAACGCGGAGGCGGCATAGGACCCTATCAAAAGCAAGCGGTCGATGTCGGAATGAACCAGTCCTCCGGGTTCTTTATGGGCACAAACGAGGACGCCGAGCAAGTCGTTATCATAAACCAGGGGAACCACGGCTCGAGAGCGGAACATCTTTAAATTTTCAGTTTCCGAAAACAGGATGGTGTTGCGCTTTTCGGTATCGGGGATCAAAATGGGCGCTCTGTTTTTGGCGCAGGACCCCACCAACCCTTTTCCAGGGAAAACCTTGATGCGGCCCAAATCGCGGTCCCAACCCTGCCATTGAATGACACTGCCGGGTTGATCATCATTTTCGAACCACACCAGCGCGGTGGCGTCGCATTTCACAATTTCCAGGGGCAGGTCTACCAGGTTGCGGGCGACTTCCATTGGGTCTTTCGATTGCGACAATTGGCGGCCGTATTCGATCATTTCGGGATATGGGAACACTTCCATCAGGTGCATGCGTGCTTCCTGCCGTTCGGCCTCGATATGCCAGGCCATTTGAGAGGCGAACTCGGACAGGATCTTTTGCAGTTTGGTGGAAAAGTTGTAACGTTCTTTGGTGTCCACCACCAAAACACCTTCCAGGTCCTTTCCCCGAACGGGCAATATCAGGAAGTCCTTAACAGATTCCTTTTTTTTGTAAATTTTAAGTTTGTCTTTATCGTCGACAGATTTTTCAAGAAGAAGGGGAACGCGGTTTTGCGCCACCATACCGATCAGGCTTTGTCCCACCTGAAAACTGGCCGATTCGTCGAAATGGGAACTGAGCGTCATGAAGGTTTTTAGATGAAGCGAGTCGGATTCGTGATCGAGTTGATACAGGGCGGTGGTGTAGGCATTGGCAACGTTACCGGCCAATTCGACGAGGTGCGTGAGGGCTTGCGATGAATTCATTCTGGGCGTTAAAGTTGAACGGAACTGCGATAGGTTATTTCAGGCGAACCTTCAGGGTTTCAGGGGACTCGCTTAGATAACATTTCTTTGTAGGATTGTACGGTTTTTTTGTCTACGGCTTTTACGGCAACAATAAATTCTAACTCGGGTTTTTCGTGGACTTCATCAACGCGGACCACCAGGCAATCGATGAATTTGTTGATTCCAGTTGAGGGTGATCGAAATGTAATTCCTAACAAATCGTTGGTATAAATAAGGGTGCTGGTTTCAAAAAGCATTCCGTTGACGGACATTTCCTTGATCAGGATCTTGTGTTCCTTGTCAAAAAATTCTTTTTCCCGCTCGATGAAACAGGTTCCCGGAATATTTACCTTGGCACGTTTGCTGATTCGGCGTCCCAGATCTTCAAGAGACCTTTTTTCCATCAGGGCCAGGACTTTTTCTTTTACTTTGATCAGTTCGGCTCCGGAAAGGTTTTCAAGATTTTTCAATATTTCATCGAGCATGGGCACTTGACCCAAGGACAATTCCCGTGGGTGTTCATGGTTAGGCATTTATTTTGACTTGGTGCCTGTTAGGGAACGTTGAATGATGATCGTTTTCCAAAAATCAGAACAATAACTACTTAAAATTCAATGCGTTGATTTTTCCGGGATTTGGGGTCGATTATTGATTCAACATATCCTGATTTTGAAACTGTCCCATCTTATAATCCCTCTGCAACCCTGTCAATCTTTTTAAAATCAATATTTTTTGCGATATTGAGGGTGTTTGGGAAATAAATTTCTTGACAGATTATGAAGGCGTTAATATACTCCTTTTCCTTTTGGAAACTATTTTAGCAAGCCAAAAAAAGGGCGGGTAGCTCAGCTGGGAGAGCATCGGCCTTACAAGCCGAGGGTCACAGGTTCGAGCCCTGTTCCGCCCACCAGGCTATGCCTGGGAAAAACTAGCCGCCAACCCGCTTCGCTGTGGGTTGCAGACTGCTATTGATATTTGACTTTTGAAGTTATGATCCATGATATAATGGGTCAAACAAGATTATTGCGGGGTCGTAGTTCAGTTGGTTAGAACGCTGGCCTGTCACGCCAGAGGTCGCGAGTTCGAGTCTCGTCGGCCCCGCCATTTTATTTTCCCGTATGGGGAACACCAAAATTTAAGCTACTTATTCAGTTAAGTGGCTTTTTTTGTGTCCAAATTTACCATTTTTAAATGTGATGGGAATTTGGAATTACATGCTGAATTCTTGTTGGTTATGAAACGACTATTTTTTTCTCTCATTCTTGTAATAAGCATAACTGCCTGCAGTGGGCCTGAAGAATACCCCCTCATTTTGGGTGTTGCGTCGGAGCCATCCGCCAAAACTCACAATGATCAGGGTATCGCGCATTTTAAAGCGGGTCGCTATTTTGAAGCCTTGATCCAGTTCAACCAAGCCATGGAAGCCAATTATAAAAATGGCGAAATCCATTTTAATCTCGCCTTATGTCTCCATCAGGAAGGCAAATCCGATCGCGCCAAAAAACATTTCAAACTGGCTAAAGAGTTCGCTGATGGTAACCCTCAAATCCTGAACTCCAAACTCCTCAATAAATACTTGGACTCCAAATAACAAAATGATGCGATAATCAATGGATTGTTGCAGGTTTTGATTTAAATGCGCTGTAGTTTGCCAATAAATAATACATTTTCTGGTTATCAGGAATTATTATTTTTAAAAAGCTTTCCAGTATATTTGACAGGGGGAGAATCGATGAATTCATTTGAAAAGCTTGGCTTTTACGTTTTTTTAATTATGCTCGTTCCTGTTTTCGTCACGTTGTCTTTTGCAGGAAATGATTCCCAAGAAGGGTTCAAAAAACGAATTGAGGTAGCGTTTCAGAGTAAGGATAAGAAAACAGCAATTGGTGCCCTGTTTTATAAAGACAATCTGAACGAGGAAATGCTGGCTATGGTGAATGGTTCGGTTGCGAGTCTTATGAAAAAGAAGGACATCAAGATTTCATTCGAACCGGTGATGAAAGGTATTCCATTGGTTTTTGTCATCGATGGATATGAATATGGGCCAAACGTGGATGTGGCCGGCTATGTCAATTTCGATAACCCGGACGGCAGTTCCTCTAAAGTTCCATATGGACAAGCTTCAGATGGACGTTATTATTTTTCAACCACGATTAAAAAACTGGTCAATAAGGATGCAAAACAGGATAAACAAATTCAGGTGGTTGTTATTGGGATCGCAGAGTCACCCATCAAGTTTAAAGGCTGGTGTAAGATATTGCATAGCGATGGAAAGGTTCAGAGCCATGAATTAGGCGGTACTGGAAGCCAGACCTTGATCATTCGTGGTCAGGAAATCAAAACTTGTGAAGTAGAAAATTATTCGAAACGAGGGGATTTGTCGGTATCATTGATAGTAGGTGAGGACGAAATTTTTAATAATCGAATCAATGAACCAGAAACCAGGCTATCTTATCCCTAATGTCGTTTGACAAATCTTTAGCGGCTTTCACAATTCTTCTATTTTTACTCTTTCCGCACTTGTCCACGGGCCAACAGCCGGAATCAAAGAATAATGGCGATTCCATTCGAGTTATCATCACCCTGAAAGAACCTTCCTCAGATTCAGGTGATTCAGCAGGTGGTTCAAACTACAAGTCCCTTAAATTTCTCCAAAACCCGCGCAATCTACAAAAATCCTTTTTGCAGGAAATGCAACGGATGCGAATCCGGTTTGCCTCCACCCATTTATTCCATCGCCTCCCATTTTTGCGAATGCAAGTGGATAGATCTGACTTAATAGTTTTGCAAAGCCTCCCTAATATTCTTAGTGTTGAGGAGGATAAACTTTTATTCCCTTCCTTGACCGACTCTGTACCCCTCATCGGTGCCGACCAGGCATTTCAAAGCAATTTCACAGGCTCGGGTTACGCCATCGCTGTCATCGATACGGGAGTAGAAACCAGTCACGATTTTTTTGAAGGCCGTGTAGTGTCGGAGGCGTGTTACTCCGACAATTTGTGTCCGGGTGGATTGGAGGAAACCACTGCGCCCGAAAGCGGTGCGAATTGCGGAATTTCAGGATGCGACCACGGTACTCATGTGGCAGGCATCGCTCTTGGCAATTCGCAGAATTTTTCAGGAGTGGCCAAGGGGACCGATCTCATTGCGATGCAAATATTTTCGGAATCCGGGGGTCTGTTAGGCGCCTTCACTTCCGATTTAGTGAAAGCTCTGGAACGCGTGCTGGAATTGAGCAGTACCTTCAACATCGCCTCAGTAAATTTGAGTTTGGGGGGCACGCAAAAATTCACATCGGTATCCGCTTGCGACAGTGACAGTCCCAGTGTGAAACTCGCTGTAGACCAGTTACGTGACGCCGGAATAGCGGTGATCGCCGCTTCCGGAAACTCCGGGTTTACAGATGGATTGAGCACGCCCGCTTGCCTGTCTTCCGTCATCAGTGTCGGCAACACCACCAAAAGTGACTCGGTGAACAGTTCGTCCAATAGCGCGTCCTTTTTGGATCTGCTAGCTCCAGGCACCTCGATTCAATCGTCCGAACCGGGAAACACCTTCGGTACGATGTCGGGAACTTCCATGTCTGCGCCGCACGTAGCGGGAACCTGGGCTCTTCTTTTGCAAGGGGGATTGGCTTTGGGGGCGACTCCCTCACTTGGAAATTTGAACACGCCGGATAGCCAGACCCTGGACAATATTTTGCAGTTACTCATGGATACCGGGAAACCGGTCAATGACTCCAGAAACGGTCTCAGCAAACCGCGGGTTCAGGTGGGCCAGGCCTTGAGCTTACTGGAAGAGCGGCACCGGGTGCGAAACAACCCAAATTTGGTGATTAGCCCATACTGGCAAGCGGATTCAGACAACTATTCTTTCCTCAGCATCAGTCATCCTTCCCTTTCGGCGCTGAGTTCGCAAGTGGGTTTGGTTATGGAAACTTTTCTGGAAAGTGGTGAGACCCTGGATACGCGGGAATTTACTATTTCACGTAACAGCACCAAAAAATTATTCATTGTGAGCACCAACCATTCATTTATTCTAGCTGGAGGGGAGGCTTTTATGAAATCCGAAGTGATCGTTGTAGACTCCCCAGGCGGTTTTGGCCGATTGCAATTCAGGTCCAAAGCGACGAATCCCGAAATAGTGACAGGTTCCCTGGTTTCAAATGGTGGTGGTTTTCCGGATATCACCCAACTGCTGTTTTGGGGCGCGGTCGTGATCCCTGGTTCCAGCACCGGATTCGCGATGGAGTTTATAGGAGACCTTAAGGATTCCCGTTCTGTGTCCAATCAACCCTTCAGTGGCTTGAATTAGCTTTGGTTACTATTACTCCCAGCAATCACTCTCTCCCGAGGGTGTCTTATTATCCTTAACTGGAATGAATATCGTACGATGAGTCTATATGAAGAAAACAGCATTTCAAAAGTTGATGGGTGGATTGCAAACCGAAAGCAATGAAGTCCCCGCCCTTGTTAAACTTTTCCTGAAACTTATCAGTTTTCCACTGTTCTTTGTCTGGACGGTTCTGTGGCTCAAGGTCCCTGACAAAGTTCTTGCGCCCGAATCAAAGTTAATGACTCGATGGGGATTCCATTTGAAAGTATACTTGCAGGACTTCATAGAAGCTTACGTCCTGTTATTTGGTGTGTGGGAACCGGATATCAGTGCATTTTTGGATCGGCGTTTAAAATTGGGACGCATGTTCATCGATGTGGGAAGCCATGCCGGTTATCACAGTTTGCTGGCTTCACGCCGGGTAGGAGAAACGGGAAAAGTTTTGGCCCTGGATGCCTGCTCCCTTCATGTTTCTGCGTTGAAACAGAACCTGAAATCGAATGGAAACATTCCCAATGTAGAAGTCGTGCATGCGGCAGTAACGGACCAGGAACGCAGGGTACCGGTGTACGGTCCGCCGCGTGCCAATCGGGGCTGGGCTACAACGCGTCCTTCAACCAGTTTCTCTTTAGAAGAAGAAGTTTCAGGAGGCCCCCTCGGACATTGGATAAACGAATCGGATTATGATTCTATTCAGGTGATTAAAATTGATGTGGAAGGAACGGAAGGAGAAATCATTGCCGGGATGACGCCCTTGTTAAGCCTTCTTCCTGACGATGTCGAATTCCTGATTGAATTGTCTCCTTTATGGTGGGAAGAACCGAAGCCCGCTATTGAGGAAGTGGTCGCGCCTTTACTGAAAGCAGGATTTCATCCGTACCGAATTCAAAACTCCTATTTTCATTGGCGTTACCTGTGGCCCGCGTCCATTCAAAACCCGCGCAGGGTTCGTGGCCCGATCAAAGCACCGCTGGGGCAAATCGATCTGGTGTTTTCGCGTCTGGATGCCGACGCATTGTAATCACTCCTGGGCAAAGTTGCCCTTGGCCTCAAAATCATCCTCGTGCAGTTTTGCGCTTCCGTCCGATTGAATCACCCACAACTCTTTGTTGATGACCCCCTGGGCCTTATTCATTTTCCAACCCGACTTTAAAATCGCACTGCTGACATCAATCACTTCTACCTGGGGATCAATATATTCGAGATCGGTAAAACCGAGGTGCATGAGTTTCTGCCAGAATTCCTGAATATCGGCTGTCCCTATGTACGTTCCAAAAGGACGCGCACGCAGAACAGCGTTTGTTTCATAAAACGAGGCGCACTCGACGGCGTTGCCCTGATTAAAGGCTTTCTGCCATTGTAAGCTGGCCTGATTCACAGTATTTAAAACCGCTGATTTTTGTTCCTCTGAAATCATGATCCCATCATTTGCTATTGGAAAACATTTTGCCGTGGCCTGGAATGATCCAGTCCGCGATCTCAAGAATCCGTTTCCGGTGTTGATCGATGGCTTTTTGGCTCCAGGCAAGAGGGTCGACCGCCGGTGTTTTATCCGCCTGCCACCATAAATGCGTGAGCACATAGTTGCCCTTTGAAGTTTTTACCAGCAGGGAAGCGTCTTCTTTGGTATGGCCAGGTGTCCGCATGACCGTGATTCCAGGAGCGATATCGTAATTATCCGAATGGTCTTCCCACAGATCGCCATGATATGTTGCCCAAAAGTCGACGACCTCCGCGTTTGGAAATAAGGCAATATTAACCGTATGATCGGGATGGTGATGGCTAATGAACACATGTGTGACATTGGCAGGTGGCACTCCCTTCTTTTTCAGAGCGTCCAGAATAAGGGCGCGATCCGGAACCATTCCCGGATCGGCTACCAGCGTGATTCCCGGACCCTGAACCAAAACCACGGTCCCTGCCACTTTACGCGCTCCATCATCGCGGGTTCCGGGTATAAACTCGCGTCCTTCAATAGGCGCCACATATCCTTCGAACAAAACGGCGACTTTATTCGCGAAGGTTTCTGCATAAGATAGTTGAACCAAGAGCAGGGGAAAAAACAGGGTTGGGATCAAAATGGAAGAAAATTTATTCATAAAAACCTCTGATGATTGTGAATGGTTGATATCTTTTTTGAGATAGTCTTGAGTACGAAAAAAAATTCGCAGAAAACCATTTCAAACCATCTTAATTTCGGGTTTGAAGGAACCCCGACTTTATCTCAACGCGTCATCAAGGTTTTCAGCAACTCGTTGCTGGGTATCCATTGAGCTTTCCTGTTTACGCACGGATTTCATACGTTCATAGAGCCTTCGGAGATGGTCTTCATATTCGCCTTTTTTGAGTCCGGCATGATCTCGTTCGAAGATCCGACCCAATAGATAACCGATAAGCTCCATAGTTTCGATGAGCTTTTCATCTTCTTCCAGAGTTTCATTACAATAAAATTCCAAAACCGCCACAACCTTGGGACCAATCATTATGGGAAAGGCCAACCCTGACTTCAGACCATTTTGTTTCGCCAAATCGAGACGAGGAAAATTGGTGTCCTTGTGCAGGTTTTTTATGAATGCCGGTTTCCGGCTTTCCAGCACGCGTCCGGGCAAGCCCAATCCCGGGGTAAAGCTGGTGGATTCGGTAATTTCTTTAAAAGCCTCAAATTGTTTCCAATCCTTGAGAACCCAGACTTTACTGGAGGTGAGTATTTCTTCATCGCCGTTACGGATATAAAGATGCGCAACTGGCCAATCAGTAAATTCGCAAATTTTCTTCATCGATTGCTGGAACGCTTCTTCCACCGGATAGGTGCTGTTCGACAAGACAGCCATATCCTGAATCAGTGTCAATGTGGTCTTCTCTTTTTGCAGGAGCTGATACGCCGTTTTTATTTTTTCGGATTCTTCCTGTTGTTCCAGGAACCGCAACTGGGAGGAGGAAAGAATAGCGATCAACCATATGATAAAAACTGACAGTAAACGATTGGTCCAGACGATCCACATCGCCACGCCTTCATCGGAAATATAAAACCCTTCAAATATGAGGATGGTTCCAACAATGGCCCCTGCAATCACCAATCTGCTGTCCTTGGCGAGTAACCCGATAAGGACCAACAAAGCGTAACTCTCACCAACGGATACGCCCAAAGGCAACATTCCATCAATAAAAGAAATGGTAATAGCGGTGACGACCATGGCGATGACGTAGCCAAGTGTGGGTCTTTGTAAAAGGGAATTTCCCGTATCGGTTTGTTTTGAATTCATATTAATACCCTTATCCTTATTAATAGGGAAAACGGCTAAATTTTATGGAGTACAAATTCTTCTTCAAGGTTTTTAACGCAATCGAATATATCGTCAAAAACCTGATCTTCTTTGATGAGATTTGGAATAACGTTCACTGCATGCAACATTTTTCGAGGTTCTTCATCCAGGTTAGCCAGCAAAACGCGGATGCCATTATTTTGTAAATTTTCAAATAAAAGTTTCAAGGCATGAGCGGCAGACTGGTCGAGATAAGGCACGCGATTCATTTCAAAAATGATTACTTTTACGGAAGGCAATTGCTTTAAGCTGTCGATGAGGAATTGCGAAAAGCCAAAAAACACGGGACCAGAAAAGGTTTTGATGTAAACCTGGCTTAAAAGGTCAGTGGGTAAAATAAACTCTTCTTTCAAGTCGCAGGGTTTTCTCACCTTGAGCTTGCTCAAAGGAAATATGTCGATACTCTCTTCACCAATGGCGCTCATCTTCTTCATGAACACAAACACCGACAAGGTCATACCCGTACCCACTGCCGCGATGAGATCCACAAAAACGGTCATGGCCAGAACGACAAACAGAATCATCGCTTCCGCCCGCGAAACCCGGGTCACTTCCTTGAGGCCGTTGTAATCAATGATGTCCAGTCCCACCCCAATCAAAATACCGGCGAGGACGGGGATTGGAATATACTGGGCGTAAGTGCCGAGTCCCAGTAACACCGCCAAAAGGAACACGCTCGATATGACCCCCGACAACCGTGAACGCCCCCCGGCCTTCACGTTAACGATGGAGGACATGGTGGTACCTGCGCCCGGGAGACCACCGAAAAGGGCCGATGCCATATTGCCCAATCCCTGTCCGATCAGTTCGCGATTACTTTCATGCTTGGTCTGGGTAATTTTATCGACGATCACTGCAGTCAACAGGGTATCTATACAACCCAGAGCCCCCAGGGTCAGAGCCGAACTGATGATAAACCAGGGTTCCGAAAAGTGAAGATCCAGTAAAGAGCCTAATTGTAAATCAGGTAAACCTTGCGGCACTTCCCCAATAAAGGGTACCTCCATTTTCACGATAAGCGCGATGGATGTGCAAATGACCAAAGCCAAAAGTGTCGGTGGAATAGCGCGTGTGATTTTCGGGGCAATGTAAAGAATAACAAGAGTTGCTGATCCCAACACCAGGGCTTGCCAGTTCATATTGAATAAATCCTGCCGAAGGCCGGACAACACCCCGGCTATGGTCTTTGGACCCTGCAACCCCACTAGAGGATAGATTTCGAAAATGATCAAGATGATCCCGATTCCCGTCATGAAACCCGATAGCACCGGGTAGGGAATGAACTTCACGTTATTGCCCAGTTTGAAAAGACCGAAAGCAATTTGAATGGCCCCCGCTAAAATGAAAATCGCCAGAATGGTGCCGAGGGCTAGTTCCAGACTGCCAAAATGGCTGATGGCTTGTGCAACCGTAAGCGCCGCAACAACGGTCATGGGACCTGTGGGCGTACTGATCAGGGTTTTGGTGCCCCCGAAGATCACTGCGATACTGCCTAGAAAAATCGCACAATACAGGCCGGAAACGGGACCAAGTCCACTTTGCAATCCAAAAGCCAATGCCAAAGGCAAAGTGACAATCCCGGCGGTAAATCCACCAAACAAATCGTTTTTAATGTTCAAGTTTCCCATTTTATTTTTTCAAAAAACTCTAAATGGTCTACGCCTTTTCAAACTGAAAAAGTTTGATATTTCGGAGATAAAACTTCTTAAAGAGACGTTTTCAATCTGTCTGATCCAATCAACTCGAAGAAACTGATCTTTAACAATCAAATAGCCAGGAGGAATTTAAGAAAAGCAGTAGTTTGCAAAAACAGGGCTTTTCCCTATTCCCAGGTTTCCCCGAACTGAACAGTTTGGTGAGACAAGGAAGACCTTTTAAATTTGGGCAGGTTCTAATATTGGTGACATTTGGGTCTAGTGGATTGGAAATTATACCCAATGACTATAATGAAATCGATCATTTTTTTAAATACCAGAAAAGGCTAAAATGCCTTAGCACAAATTGTTAGATGCGCCATGACAAGCAACCGTCTGAAAAGCAAGTATATCAGGGGATCACGAATTTTTGATTCCCGATTAATTCTGGCAGGATATTCTTATCTATTTCTGGGTTAAACCAAAGTTTTTATTCAATACCGCAGTCAAATACATGATGAACCATACTCTGGATCTTGCATTGTTCGTAGGCTAAAACTGGCAGGAAAGAAAGGCGGAACGATTTGAGGCTTGACTGGGGGAGGAGAAAAGAATATCTCCTTCCGACCAGCCAATTAGGGGAGGAAAGCCTCTTTCAACAACTATTCATAATCCTCGTTGAGTGACTTGATGAACTTGGTGAGGGGAGCAACATCTGAATTACCTATGACAATATCTACCAATTGCGAGGCCCCGTTACGCAATATACCGGCGCGGGCTTTATTTGAAACCAGAATGTAAAAATTGATCACATCTTCAAGCGTGTCTTCTTGTCCGTTATGCATGTAGGGATTGGAGTGGCCGAGGTCACGCAACCCTGGGGTTTTAAACAGAGCGATGGTTTTGGGAAGCAAAATATGTCCGTTGCACTCTTTTAAAACCTCATGCAAAAAGGGCCGTTCATTCAACAGGTCAAATGCCGTTACCTCCCTATTAACCTGTTGCTCACAAATATTATTCCAGATTTTGCTTTGTGGAATAGGCACGTCGTAATTTGCGAAAATGTTCCACAAACCTAAATCAGTGAGATCCTTATTCGCTACGGTCGGGATGCTTCGAAACCTCCCATTGCCGTTAGGATGCAAGGGAGTTGCGGGAAGATAAACATCCGGATTGTGGTTTCTCTGATTCCAGCCGGGGATCCTTAATCGCCTGAATTTACCGTCGCCATGGATTAAATCGTATTCCTTTTGCGTTGCCCCGGTATTGTGAAAAGAGAAATCCGTGAACGTGGGAGCCGCGTGGCAAGAGACACAATTTCCAACCCCCTGGGGTTCCTCCAAACCGCTGTCCGGTTCGTTCAGAAAAATTTTCAAACCTTCCAACTCATCGGGTCCAAACGCAAAATCCTGGTCGTGAAACTGGAATTCTCCATCAACACCATCCGTAACATATTGAGGCTCCGTCAAACCTGCCAAATCCTGTAACAGGCGTCGACTGTATTCCAGGTTGGATTCGTCTTCCCAGGGTTTTCGGTCGAGACCGTTCTTTTGAAGGAACACATCGTAAGGCGAGAGATTGAACTCGTCATTTTCATCCTTGCCAAACATCAGATCCAGAACGTAAGCTGACAAAATTTTTGCCACAGCGTCCACAATCTCGTCATCGGTGGCTGTGTCGACATCGATTTGAAACTCTTTCGGCAGGATAAATTCGGGATCGGTATTTCCTTTCAATACCTCGGAATAGGCGCCACCAAACTCCTGGGCCAGATCACCCGTACCGTTGTCATTTTTTATAATATGGACCACATGACTGAATGCCATTGCCTGCTCACTTGCCAACCAGCCGTAGTTGCGTCCGCTCAGAGTGCCCTTGACCAAATCCTCCATCGTTCCGAATTCGGCATCGAAATGTACAAGCAATCCACCCTTCCGAGGGAGCGAGGCGTTCACCAGAGAAGGTGAATTGCGTGGAGCGTGAGTGAGATCGTCCTCCACGCGGTCCGGAACCGGGCTTCTGCGGGCAAAATCGGCATAGCTACGCATACCGCCGCCGGGTGTTTCCAACTGGGCGTCGACCAGGTGACAGGCGCTACAATTCATCGATTGACCCGCAAAAGGACCAGGAAGGGTGCCATCGGGAGTCTCGGTGGTATCCATCACCGGGTCTCCCTGAGCCAACGTAGCATTGGAATCTCCCCCGGAATTTGCGAAAAAGAACTGTGCGAACCGGGTTTCCAGAAACAGACGCTCTCCAATTGCGATTTCCGCAGGATCGGCCTCCTCTTCGGCGTGCACCACCAAAGGCAGAAAAACGAAACCTGACAATCCCAGGAAAAAAGCGACTCTTAATAATTTGCCTGGATTAATCTTCATCATTATACCTCCTTGATTTTCTTTTAACTGTGCTGGAGTGGGAACTTCCAGGGGCCGCTAAACCCGATTTTTCACCCCGGAAAAAATATTGAAGTGTACTGCATTTAGGGCATTTAATTTGGATGGATCGAACCTCGCCTTTCATTAGAAGACGATGGCAGGAAATACAACGAAGTTCGTGACTAAGTGGCATAAATTTGATCATGATACGAAAAAAGCCCGGACCAGTCCTCATACTGGAAACCGGGCTTCTGGAGCCTCTTGAGTAAATTTAGTATAAAAATTTAATTTTGAAAATGATTCTCATTAATAATAAAAAATTGCTAAGCAGTTGTCAAATATTTTCTATTTTTTGTGGGCCTGAATTCAGGCTCTTTCGACGGTTTTTGGTCCACAAACCAAAAACTTTGAAATCAGCACATTAAATATTTTATTGATTTAAAAGAGCTTGTGGAAAAAGAACGAATCACTTGGTAAAGGCTAACCTTTCACGTAAGTTTAAAAAAAATAATGGTCGGGCTATTTTTCGATACCCTTAACAGAGCCCTCGAAACTAGAATAGAGAAGATCATCAAAAAGGCTATTATTTGGAAATTTTCGCAACAATTATTCACATTGCCCGGTCCATTATTAAAAGTTCACCGCAATTGGAAAACTGTGAATACTTGAAAACTCCCTTGTTTTTCGAAAAATTGACTTATTTTTCCGGAAGTTATTGAATCCATGCCACGATGGGATTATCATGGTAAATAACCAATTTTTTCCTCAGATTAATATTTGTTTTTAGGGGGTTCGTTTTGGAAGGGATGGCCGGTCCGGAATGAGTGATATCTACCAGTGGAACAGGACACAGGCGGACAAGTTTGTTCAGGAACTGAAAGATAGTATTCACGTTGCCGTTCAACCTAACAGTTTCGATGATGATTGCCTCGCAGACCCTCAACGGTTTTACCTCCGGTTTAAAAACCTGATCCTTCCCGTCCTTGAATCTCATATCGAAAAGCTCAAGGCGGAGCTACACACCTCTGAAAATTGCCATTACATTTTATTAAAGCAAACCCGATTGGTGGATCAGGTCATTGAGACCAGTCTGAACTCCGCTATATGGTATTTCAATCGCACGCATAACACTCAATACAGAATACAGGATATTCCCATTGCCATCGCCGCACGAAAAAGTTACTGCCGCGAAGAGACGTATTTTTGGTCGGATATCGATATTCAGGTGATCTCCAAACCCTCGCCCGACGAAGCTTTGCAAGAGTGTTTGAAATCGGTCACCCGCCATTTTAATTACCTGTTCGTGTTCCAGGATTTGTTCCTCACCTCAGCCAGTTGCAATTACACGGAGTTGGAGGTAAACGACAAGGAACTGGAATTGCTCCCGATCGCGACCTTCTATTCCATGTTGTATCACCGGTTCGTGGCGGGAGATCTGGTGGTTTATAACGAATTCACAAGTGCGGTTAAGACCGTAAGCCTGTTTCGCAAAGAAGAGATTCTCGATTATTGTTCGGGTCACCGTCATTATTACGATGTTCAAAACACCGTGTTCCAGCAGGAGCCAAATGTTAAAGAAGAGTTGAGACGCCTTTATTGGGCATTGGCATTGGCAAAACTGCGTCATTCCCTACAAAGCGACAACCAGTTCGAATTGCTGTTGGAGCTATACAATAAGGGAAAAATCAGCGGGCCGGCATTCAAGAATATGCAGACCTCGTTGAACTTTCTCTCGCGAGTGCGCTTGATTCTGCATTGCCACCAGCGGGGAACCCAGCGCGACGCTTTAACTTACGAGGTGCGTGAAAAAATTTCCCAATCGATGGGCTTTGAGATCAAGGCATTTTACAAGGAGTATTTTTACAACGCGGTGTACCCACTCAAACGGTATAGCCGAAACCTGTTCTGGGAAAGCCTAGCTCATAATAATAAGTCGGTTAAAACACTTTCAGAATTGTTCGGCATCAATGCCGACAACCAGATCATTTGCCATAGCGATCCCGACGAATTGCTGGGCAAAAAGCCGGAGTGGATGTTCAAAATCTTCACCTGGGTTGCAGACAAGGGTTGTTACTTGTCTTATCCGGTCATTCGCGCTATCGAAAAAAATGTCGATCAGGTCACGCCCATTTTCATTGACGAATACAAAAAGCGGGAAGTTCAAATTTACTTCGAGCAGATCCTCAAGGGCAAGTTTTATGGCCGGGCTTTGAGATTACTTCACGAGTTCGGGTTGCTCGCCAACTACTATATTCCCGAGTTCCAGAAACTGTGCGGCTTGTTGCAGGATATTTATATTCACCAGTTTCCGACAGACGTGCATATTCTGATCGCTATGGAGGAACTCAACAAACTCACTCTTGATCCGGGAGCAGACCCCTTTCTGGTAGAACTCTATCAGTCGGTCCGGGACAAGATAACCTTGAAGTTGTCTGTCCTGTTACATGACATTGGCAAAGGCGCCAAAAAACCGGATGAAAATGAAGAGCTTGTGGGCTCGCGCATGATTCCGGGTATCCTTGAAAACCTTGGCTTCAAACACCGAAGGATTCATGACGTCGCCCACCTGGTGGAAAAACATTTGATGATGTGGGATTTGATGCAACTGGATCCGGACGAAGATGAAACCTATGAATTAATATGGGATTTGGTTCACCACGACAAAGAGCGCCTGAAAATGCTCATCCTGCTCACCTATGCAGATCGGGGCGGCACAAAAATCAAGATGTCGACGAGCCAGATTCAGCAATTGAAACTGTTTTACCAGAACACCATTCATCATAAGAGACGGGCCACAGTATCCAAACGCATCAAGCATGAGTTTCTGGAGATGATCCGCCTGCCGCGCGACTTGCAGATTCAACTGGAAGTTTATAACGAGTTTATAAAATCCAAAGATCAGTTCGTCGCGGAAATGCTGTTTAAGTCCGGTGAGCCTTCCGACCTGATTTTATGCACTCGAAACCAACCGGGCATTGTATACAAAATCGCGGCAATATTGGCATTCAACCAGATCAATATCGTGGACGCCAATATCCACACTCGCGATGGCAATGTGTTTGATACGTTCAGGATACTCACATCCAAAGGACAACCCATCGATTTCTCAAACTTCTTTTATCTGCAAAAGCAGGTCAAGGAAGATATGAAACGCGTGTTTGTTAATAGCGACCCACTGGCCAAGGTGTTCGGAGGCAAAATCCTCCCCGCACAAGCGGAAAACAACCCCGGTCGCAGTTTAAATTTGAAAGTAAAAATCATTGGCCGGGCAGTCAAGCTGGAGACACCGGATATTCTGGGAACCTTCATGATGGAATCGAAGGTGTTTTCCGACATGGGCTTGAAAGTGCAACGGGCCGTTTTGCACACTCAACATGAAACCACATCCAATGTTTTTTATTTGCGTCAAATTGATGTGGAAAAAATTTTCGAAAATGAAAAGCGATTCAAGGATAATATGAAACAAGTGCTGGGATTGCTGACTCATAAAGATCCGATCTATCCTGAACAAAAGGAACCGACGATTACACCCACTTCAGAACCTGTTCCGGAAAAGACGGCAGAACACATTCCATTAAATCAGGAAACAGACTTTGTTGAACAAAAATAAAACTCCATACCTTTCCATTCCACTAAGAATGGCACTTTTACTGATTTTCGCCCTCCCCTTAAGTTCGCCTGTTTGGGCAGATACCGAAATAAATCCTTTGGCCAAAGCGCAAAAGCTCGATGGCGAGGAGTTTTACAATGAAGCAGTCGTGGCCTGGCAAGAAGCTTTAAAAACCAATTTAAGCCAGCCACAGCGAATTTATGCACAAATCAAACTGTCTCTGGCTTATTTCAATCTGGTCGATTTTGAGAATGCCCAAGCCTGGGCTAAGGACCTGGTGAAAGCTTTTCCTGAAAATTTTCATGCCGCTTTCAACTTGGCAACTATATTGAGCGGTACCAAAAATTATAAGGAAGCCACTGTTCATTATTCCAAAGCCATTGAGGTGAACCCGGAGCAAGGTTTGAGTTATATGGGCCTGGCTTTATGCCTGTTTGGCAGTGGCGACTCGGAATCGGCGAAAAAGAAACTCTACGAAGTTAGAAAATTGTTTAAGAAGCAAAGAAATATTCCCTGGCACCGCGATGCCACTTTAATGATTGCTCAAATCAAGCATTTTGCCGGATATCCACCCCATTTTTCCGACCTTTGGTTATCAAACAACCTTAAAATGGTCCGTGACACCTATATTAAAACCCTTCTGGAACCTTAACCCGCCCATAAATACTTGTTATTAAAAGGCTTACCAAACAGCCTCAAAATTAAAAATTTTTAATCTGTTTTTAATTTAAGGTTAATCTACGAGAGTTATATTGGAGTCAGACTTTTCTCCTCCTCTTAGGGGGTAAAAGGTTGGCTGTTCTCCGAGGTCAACCTTTTACCCTCTTTTTTTTTTGCGATTCATTTTTCTTCCGAGATGGAACCTTCCCTTCGTATGCGCACATCTAATAATAAAAACCGATTATTGGGAGGCGTATATGAATTCAAGCCTGTTAATGTGTACTCCCGAGTATTTTGGAGTGCAGTATGTTATCAATCCCTGGATGCAAAATCAGATGGGGCAAGTGGATCCGGACCGCGCGCATCATCAGTGGAAATCGTTCTACCAATTGATTCAAAAAGTAGCGAATGTAGAGTTGTTGACACCGCAACCTCATGTACCAGATCTGGTGTTTACGGCTAATGCCGGACTCTTTTACGAAAAAACTTTTATTCCCAGTTTGTTCCGGCATGAGGAACGCAAGCGGGAAGAACCGTTTTTTAAGAGCTGGTTTCGTTCGCGAGGTTATAAAATAAAAGAATTGCCCGGCAAGCTTTGCTTTGAGGGTGCCGGTGATGCCCTTTTTCAACCCGGCAAACCTCTGCTGTGGGCAGGTTATGGTTTTAGAACCGATCAGGAGTCACATAGCCATCTGGAAAAAATTCTGGGGATCAAGGTGATCTCCCTTCATTTGGTCCATCCGAAGTATTACCACCTGGATACATGCTTTTGTCCTTTAGCCAGGGGTCAGGTTATGTATTATCCGGGAGCCTTTGATGTGGAATCGGTTCGGAAAATTGAACACGAGGTTCCGGAAGACGACCGGATTGTGGTTTCTGAAGAAGATGCCCAACACTTCACTTGCAACGCGGTTCTTATTGGAGACTCAGTCATATTGAATCAAGCCAGCCCACAATTAAAATCACAGTTGGAAAATTTGGGTTATGGGGTGAATGTTCAACCGGTGCCAGAGTTTTTAAAGGCCGGAGGCGCAAACAAATGCCTGACCCTGTCACTGGATTACCCTCTGCTCATGAGTTAAAAGCATTCTATTAGATTCATTCGTTTATTAAATCTGAACGATAAACCCCTTGCCCAGGCTTGGGGTTTATCTTTACTGTCATTTAGGTTAAAATTGTTTTCCCAAAAACCTACGGAGTTTCTGCGTGCTCGTTTTTTCATTACAAAGTCTTAAAATCATAATCGGTGCAACCATTTTCATGCTTTGTTTATCTGCAGGAGACTGGGCCGGAGCGGGCACTTTAAAAGAATTTGAACTCAAAGACGGGAGCGTTATTAAAGGGGAAATTTTGTCTTATGCCAACGGGGAATACCGTTTAAAATCCAAAACCCTGGGGGACATCCTCATTTCCGAAGACCAGATTCAGTCGATTCATTTTGCTCCACGCTCAAAATCCCGATCCCAACGCCAAACCTCACAAGACTCTTTCGACAACATTACGTTGAAAGATTTGGGAATTGGCTCAGATACCTTAAAGCAAATGGAGCAGAAGATTCTAGGCGACCCGGAAACGGCCCGCCTTCTCGAAAAACTCCAGTCCGATCCTTCGATGCAAAAAATCCTGCAGGATAAAGAATTGATGCGGGCCATCAACAAGGGAGATCTGGGGACCATCGCATCCGACCCCAAAATTCAGGGCCTGATGAATAATCAAACCGTGGAAGAAATCATAGAAAGATCCAAATAGATGAAACATTATAAATTCCAAGCCGAAAGGAACCAGGTATGGGCCGCAAATCTTCTTTAAACCTGGTTTGGATGGACCTGGAAATGTCCGGGCTGGATGTAAAAAAGGAAGTGATCATAGAAATTGCCACAGTCGTCACCGATAGCGAATTGAACGTTTTGGAAGAAGGCCCCTGTCTTGCCCTTCATCAAAGCAACGAAATTCTGGACAATATGGATGAATGGAACACCACCCATCACACCGCTTCCGGCTTGATTCAACGAGTCAAGAATTCCAAAGTCACCGAAAAAGAAGCGGAGCGGAAAACTCTGGAGTTTATCAAAAAGTATTGCCCGGTCAACGCCTCCCCTCTGTGCGGAAATTCGGTGGGACAAGACCGTAAATTTCTCGAACGTTATATGCCGGAGCTCCATGACTATCTGCACTACCGTAACATCGATGTCACCTCGATCAAGGAAGTGATTCGGCGCTGGTTTCCCGACGGACCCATGCCGCCAAAAAAGAGTGAAGCCCACATGGCCTTGACCGATATTCGCGAGTCACTTGAGGAGCTGATTTTTTACCGAAAGCATTATTTCCAACTTACGACCATCGAATCGTCAGAAACTTCAACTTGAGGTCAATTGAGAATGAGTAAAGGAACCATCGCTACCCTGGTGTTCCTGGGAGTGCTGGGTTACGTTTCCTGGACCCTGATTTTAACCGGGAGCAATTATGAATGTGAAGTCTGCGTGCGCTACAAGGGCAACGACTCCTGCCAGATCGTGCAAGGCGTGATTGAGGAAGAAACCATCATGCAAGGTGTCAGCACCGCATGCGGCGGCGTTGCCAACGGCATGACCGAAAACATCGAGTGCCAGGCCACCCGCCCCACCAAAAAATCCTGCAAAAAAATCTCCTGACCGGCCCAGGGCCGGAGTAGTCCGTGGGTTGGGGTGAGGAACGAACCCCAACATAATAAATGTTGCATTCATATAACCCCTAGCATCTGTTTTTTGGAAACGAATGAAAACGATCCTGGTGGTTTGGGTTTCTGGGGATGCCCTTGGTTGGATTTGTATGGGATTTCCTGGATTGACATTTTTCTAAGTTTGTCAACGTTGGAGTTCCTCTGTCACCCCAACCTACTAAAGGCAATGTTTAAAAGGTGATCCATGCGATACGGGTTGCATCAATCTTGCGGGTTAGAGCAATACAACCCAATTGAATATGGCTATTGCGTCCTGATGAAAATCTCGATCAAAGAGAATTAGATACAAACCCTCCAAATCCTTTTGCTTCCAAAATAAATGCTTGCGTCTTGTTGCTAAAATTTTTATCAGGCCTATATTGAATTAGTAGCATATCAAATTATGGCCAGATCCATGGCTATTTCAAAGTGAAAGTTCGAGTTTGGGGATTGTCTTAAAGTTTTTCCCATTTGACGGTTTAAAAAACTTTTTAAGAAAAGGAGTCTGTCATGTCCCTCATCGAAAACGTAACTGGCACCAAAGGAAGAATTTTAATCATTGACGACGAAGAAGATGTACGAGATGTCCTGAAACTCCATTTAAGCTCCAAAAAGTATGATTTAATCGAAGCCGAAAACGGAGAAGAAGGCATCAACCTGATGAAATCCGGGGCTAACCTGGTACAAGTGGGCCTGATTATTTGCGACATCAGAATGCCCAAAGTAAATGGTCTGGAATGCATCGACTATTTGATGAAAAACGCCCCATCGATTCCTATCCTGGTCATCAGCGGATACCCGGATACCGATTTGGCCGTCTCTTTAATGCAAAAAGGAGTGAAAGGTTATCTGGTAAAACCAGTAGATAAAGAAAAACTGATTGCCAAGGTTGAAGAAATTTTGTCTATGGAACAAAATTTTGATTACGCTTAAGGAATTTCCATCCAATGGAATCCCGGAGGGGCCACCCTCCGGGACTTTTTTCAACCTTGAAAACAGGCTCTGGTTTTGTTTGTGTCAAAGTCTTTAAGGGTGGTTAGTACGACTTGATGCCTTTTTCAGTTACCAGGTTTGCTGTACCATGGCCGCTTCTTTTTTCAACAGCATTCGATGGGACGGAATTTTTCGCCGGGGATTGAAACGAAGACTCATCCTCATTATGATAGGTGTAGGCGCCTTGCCATTGCTGTTAGCTATGATGATCGCCTATTTCCAGGGCAACAAGTCCTTGAGGAGCGTTCTTGGCGCCAGTTTCGAAGCGCTGGCATTTGAAACTTCCACCAAAATTGACTTACTGTTCAACGAAGAAATCGAGCAGTTAAAACATTGGGCGAATGACCCCGATTTGTTGTCTGCCCTAAAAAGCCTGCCCTCCTCTTTTCCAGCAAGCTCCCTTCCGGAATCCCCAAAGGTGATTGACCGGACCGCTAGCCTGATACTGCAAAACCTGTTGGAAAGCGATATTCGCTATAGCGAGGCCACAGAACACCTGTTTATTACAGGTATAGAAGGCAATCTCATAGCCAGCATTGCCGCCCCACCCAAGCCTATGCAAACCAGCCAGGCATCCTGGAGCTTTTTCTATCAAGCCCTCCCCAAAAAAGTTTATTTGGGACCTGTGGTCCGTGCCAGAGATAAATCACGGTTCGTATTTGAAATAGCCGTTCCGGTAAGAAGCGAAAAAAATGCGCCCCTAGCTGTTCTTCACCGAATGTATTATGTGAAAGATTTTTTCGCTTCTGCTATTGAACCTATTCTTTTCGGGGATACCGGCCACGTGATGCTCATCAACTCGGAAGGCGTGGTGTTGGAATGTCCGATTTTACCCACGGGGCATCATCTGAAAGATCCTGTTCTTATAAAAAGCGTTACTGGTCCACAAGCGGATTGGGTTGAAGTTCGAGGCGATGGTCATGGGGGCGAGAGTTTATCGATTATCGGGTATTCCCCTTTGGACCAAACCAACAAAATTATTGAGGAATCCTCCGGACAAAAATTGTTTACCTTCGCCTGGCAATCCACAGAGGAACTGTTCGCGCCCACTCAAAAACTGTTTCTCTGGATTTCCGCCTCCGGGTTTGGATCGGTTTTACTGATTCTTATCATGGGTTCATTTGCCGCCGACCGGGTGGTGAATCCCATTCGCCAGCTTCAAAAAACCGCCGGAGCGATTGGACGCGGTGAACCGACAGAAAAGCTCGACATTCGCACGGGCGATGAAATCGAATCGCTCGCAAATGAAATCAACAGCATGAACCTGTTGTTGCAAAAATCTTTTGCCGGCCTCGAAATGGAGGTGGAGAAAAAGTCTAGGCAGGTGGATTTTTTAAAGGAGTACACAGAACAGGTGCTGAAAAGTGTTCCTGAAGCCATCGTCATTTTCGATCCTTCAGGCCGAATTGAGTTTGCCAACGATGCCTTCGAAAAGTTTCTGGATCTTGGTAACCGCGATTATATTGGGCAGGGTCTGGACCGTGTTCAGCCCGCCTTCTCAAAAGAGCTGGAAAAACTGAATTCGAGCTTATTCGACTACCAACAAAATTCCGTGTTGGAATCGGCCAGGACGAATTACCCGGATTCAAAACAATACCAACCACAAGACCCGCTACTTCCACCGAAGCTGGACGGCCATACGCACTACCAATCCACCTTGAAAATTGAGGATTGCATTTTCGCTTACCAGTTTTTTGACATGGATACAGGCGATGGTGAAGAGCATCGAACCGGTCTGATTTTAAAAGATATCACCGATGAGAAAAAATTGCTCGACCGGCTCGCCCGCACTGAAAAGCTGTCTGGTTTGGGAACCCTTGCGGCAGGAATCGCGCACGAGATGAACAATCCCTTGTACACCATCATGGGGTTCACAGAAGCCCTTCTGGATGAAAAGGATCCGGTCAAAATCCAAAAGTATGCGGAAAAAATACTGGGACGCTCGCGCCATATGGCTTCGGTCATTCTCAATCTATCAGGGTATTCGAGAACCAACGACAAGGATGTCGTGCAGAGTGTTGCGCTGAACGATATGATGGATGCGGCCATTGAAATGGCTTTGCTGGATTCCTATTCCGACGACGTGGAGTTATTGAAGGAGTATTCTGATTTGCCAATGATCAACGCAAAGCCAGAAGAAATTCAACAGGTATTTTTGAATATCGTGCGCAACGCGGTGCAGGCAATGGACGGTAAAGGGCGCATCACCATTGCGACCTGCGCGGAATCCGACCATATCGAAATAATAATTGCCGACAACGGACCCGGTATTCCACCAGATTACGTTTCGAAAATATTTGATCCGTTTTTCACCACAAAAGAACAGGGAGAAGGAACGGGCCTGGGATTGAACATCGTCTATCGCATCATTGAAAAATACGGGGGGCATATCGAAGTTGATTCGAAACCGGGGATGGGAACCACCTTCATCATCACCTTACCCCTGGAACAAAAAGGTGCTTTTGTTTCGTGATGTGGAAAATAAGAGGGTTGGTCAACTCCAGTTATTGGCCAATTACCGCATGAAATAACGATTGATCGAATCCAAGCTGTTTATATTCCGTTCAATGATGACGGATCGCAGGACAACTTTTCGCATGTCCGCTCTCCACGGAGGAGTTAACGTTTTGCGGGGCCGCCTTCACCGGCGGCGGAGGCAAGGATTTGAGCGTATTCGGCAAGCGCTTCGGAACGCCGGGTTTCTTTTTTACGATTGTAGATCAGGATCAGATTATTCAGCATACGAATCAGGATTTCGCGGTGCGTGCTGATTTGTAAAAACCGCTCTTCATAATCGAATCCCATATTGCGTATCATTTGCTCACACTCTCGGGTCGTTAAAAACTTGCCCTGATGGTAGGGGTCAAAATACAAGGTTTCCCGAGGGGTCTCATACTTTGCGATAAAATGCGAAGGCATACCCACACCAAACACCGGCAAGTCCAGGCGCCGGGCTACCAACACGCACAACACCGATAGGGTGATGGGGATTCCTTTTTTCCCACTCAGCACCATATTAAAATAACTGTTGTTCGGGTCAAAATAGTTTTCCTCGTTACCACTATACCCCTTTTCAATGAACAGGAAATGAGCCAACTTCTCGATCAGCCGCCGCGCCGAATCGGATGGAAGCAGACGGTCCTTAAACTCTTCCGCCAAAGCATCCAGAGGATCTGAAATTTCCTTGGGTTCGATTTGAGGGTAGGCAAATTCAGCGATCAACAAGACCCCTTGTTCAAGAAAAGAAACGGACTCCGATTTGTCCCGTGCCAGATTCTGAAATTTTTCGCGGATTTTTTGGGGATGCAACATCTCCAGAGCCTGAAGCGCACGCTTTCGAGTGAGAACATCCTCCTCCTGCAAAGCCAACTGAAGGAAAGGTATTGCATCCTGACCAATTTCCAGGAGTCGTGACTTGACTTGTTTCCAGGTGAACTCATCCGGGTCATTCAACAAGCGGATGAGAGAAGAAATCTGTGTATCGGAGGAAGGTTCGTTCATTAGCAAATGGCAATCGATCAGGAATAGTGAAACAGCTAAAAAAGGGGGCGTACCCTAACAGGCCGCCCCCCTTCTAAAAAGAAGTGATTCTAAATGTTCGGCTGAGGTGTGGTCCTCAGATAAGGTTTTATGACCTTGTGTCCCTTTGGAAACTTCGCAGGGATGTCCTCGGTTTTGATCGCCGGAACCACAACACAATCTTCGCCCCATTTCCAGTCCACAGGCGTCGCGACGCTGTGGTTGGCCGTGAGTTGAAGCGAATCGATCACGCGCAAAATCTCATCGAAATTCCTTCCGGTTGACGCAGGGTAGGTAAGCGTCAGCTTCACTTTTTTGTCAGGACCGACGACAAACACGGATCGCACCGTCAGATTGTCCAGGGCATTCGGATGAATCATGTCATACATCGTCGCCACTTTACGCTCAGGGTCGGCGATGATGGGATAACCCACTGTGCAGTTTTGCGTTTCGTTGATGTCGTTCACCCATCCTTTGTGTGAATCGACAGGATCCACGCTCAAAGCCAATACCTTCACGCCTCTTTTGGCGAATTCTTCCTTCAGGTTGGCAACGCGTCCCAACTCCGTCGTACATACGGGAGTGTAGTCCTTGGGGTGGGAAAACAAAATTCCCCAACTATCCCCCAACCACTCATGAAAATTAATCGTACCTTCTGTCGTTTCCGCCGTAAAATCCGGGGCGGTGTCTCCAAGTCTAATGGCCATAGTTCAATCCTTTCAAAAACCGATTGGTTGATTCAATAAATAATCAAATGCCCAGACATTGCCACCAGGTTAAATCCATCAAGTGGTTGATAATTCTGCTGGGCAATTTTGCGTTACAGATTTTTAAATTGTGATGTAATCTGGATTGTAAGAAAATAATACCTGATGCGGTTAGACAAATTATAGCACGAGAGCATTCCAGGAAAACAATGGAAAATCTCAAGCCACTTAACCTAAACACCTACCGTCCGGCGTGAGGTGAGATGGCTTTCTGAACTGCGGCAGGCCAATACCAGGCCATAATATTTTTTCGTTCAACCTCTTGGCATAAATTCAAACCAAAATTATCATGGACAATCCAGAAGAACATAAACCCCCTGAACAACAAATGATCGAATTGCAAATGCTGGTTCAAAAGGCCTGGACCGTTTTGTTAATCGGTCTGTATATGGTCAGCTTGTACAGTGTCGGGCGTATCACAGGCCTGGGAAACGACGCCCCCGGGCAGGAGATTTTGATGAATGTGCAACGTGTATTTTTCTTTGGCCTTATGGGTGCCGGATTCCTGCTGGACATTGTACAGATGCGAATGGACCGCAAAAAAGCCTACCTTTTTTTGAGCCTGTCACTTATCCTCGGCGGTTTTGCCGACATCGTAGCCACCCTGCAATACAAATTCCTTTCGATTTTTATATAGTTGCTACTTCTCGCACTTCAAACAGTAACAGTTACCAATGGGACAGGAAGCTCTCCAGCGGATCTATGAAAAGCAGGATTTATTAGAAAATAGAGCCCAACCGGATCCATTTACTATTCAGGTATAAGGTCGGGCTCTTTATCAAGAATCCTGGAACACATTCATGGTCAATCCATGGCCATTTTTTCATAGCTCCCAGGAATCATCAATTTACTTAAGACGCGTCCTTCCAAATGTTCCATGGCCCTCTTCCCGCCATTCAATGTGTTAATGCGCCATTGCTTTCTTGCCGGGCAATAATATCATCAAATGCGCTCCCAGCCCCACAACCCAATCCGCGTCGTTTGTCTTTTTTGGTCGCGTAAGGATCAGCGTTGCTGACCGGTACTTTCAGCGCTTTTGATTTGAACTTCATCTCAGATTAAAACAGGGGAAATAAGATCTTTTCACACAGGTTTGCCAATCTTAGCTAGAAATAAATGTAATACACGATTTACCCAATCATCTACCCTTAAAAAAGTATAAAGCTCCGGAAGAAATAAATACTTTGTTTTTCAATAATTTATACCCTGAAACGAGAATCTTGGCGAATATAAATCTTGAAAAACTCCGATTTATATAGAATTCACGTTTGATATTGGTATAATATTCAAACATTCGAATAAATACTAAATCTTTACATTCTATGCATTTAATAAGGAAATTGGCACTTTCAAAATAAATCAATTGGCTCAAAAACAGCTAAAACAAAGTAAACCCTTTAAAATCAGTCTTTTTGAATGCGAAATGAGAATAGTGATCAACTCATTTTATTAAACACCCATATTATTACCCCAAAAGGGTTGCCTTTTTTAATTAATAATAATATACTGATTGAGTATTATCTACAGTTTAATAAAGTGTTAACCAAAAAATGTATCAGATAACTTATCCCGAAACCCCAACGCTATTTAGCGACCCAGTTGAGCGCATCCGTAAAATTCGCTGGAAGCAGAAATTCCTGGAGTTTTACTGGTTCTTGAAAATAGGGTTTGACCGCTGTCGCTATCCCCTTCAGGGAAACTTGCAACTGGCTACCAAACCCAAGCCAAAAAAACACCCCTGGAAAATTCTATACGCATCTCCGGTAGGGGCCAAGGGTAAGCCTTATCTTGCAAAAGTGATACACAGGTTCGGACACGAAAATTTTGACTATTTGATTTTCGCATACGATGACACGTCCTTCGATGAGCCCGTATTTGAAAAATGTAAAATCATTCGCGAAAAAGGAATCCTCTGTTATTTTTACAAGAAATACCTGACCCCCGAGTATTGTCAGGGCTACGATTACATTTTCCCCTGGGTGGATGATATTGACATTCACGATTTTTCCTACCAGAATTTTCTGGATATTTTTGAGCGCAATAAATTGGACATGGCGCAACCTGCCCTGTCACACATTTCAGTTTATTCCCATGATATCACCCTGCAACATCCCTCTCCAGTCGGTCGCTTCACAGATTTTGCTGAGGTGATGGTACAGGTGTTCACGCGCGATGCCTGGACACGTTATTGGAAAATGATGGAAGCCGACCATAATTTCTGGGGATGGGGTTACGATCACCTGGCGAAATCCTATTGTCATCTACAAAATGTGGGGATTATCGATTGTGAACCGGTCATCCATATGCGAAAATCCTCCAGCAAAAGTAGCGTTGGACGCGAAAACCATAGAATTATGATGGACCTGTTCGAACGCCACAAAACCTTTCACGCCAGCGAAAAAAAGATCCTCGGCGAACTCGCCTGATCCTCTCAATACCCTCTCATCGCTGAATTGATTCCAACCTGTTCCAATCCCCTTTTATAAAATATTTGCATTTTCATTTTCTCCTCCCTTCGGAAGAGATTTCTGCATTGACCTCTTACCTAAACAGCGGCAACATAATAATAGAATTATAATGAATATCTATTTCACTTTAAATTTCGATTTTATAGGCCTGAACTATGGAACCTGGAAATATAAAGGGCACCTCTAAAAATTCAGAAAATAGAGGGATTTAGGATTTTAAATTTAAAAAATGAGCAATAATTTTTTGTTTTCGATTTAAGCCGGATCTATGTTGTCCCGTTTTACCCCTTTTTTACTCGGGAGAGGGGTGATCCCGAGCCTTCCATCGCTTATGC
>JACAVV010000005.1 GCA_024648695.1 Nitrospina sp. | reverse complement strand
TTTCCAAATCCACTTTTTATTTGCATCTTAAAGAGTGTGAGTTTAGGTTTAATCATAGAGATCAAGATCTCTATAAATTGCTACTAAAAATCATCAAAAAACGACCTCTTAACTAGTCTTGTACCTTATTTTATTATATAAATAATACTGGCAATCATCTCCTGCACCTATTAACCTGCTAATCGAGGCCAGCCACGGTAAGTGGCTTGCCCCTTTAGTATGGTTCTTCAACAACATTTTCCCATCCTCAATGATGCGTAAAGAACAGGCAGAAAAACGTGCAGACCGCATTCGCGCATTCAGGGAAGAACTGGAAACCCTGGAATCCGAAGGCGTTCTCCAGCTAAGCCCTGAACAAAAACAGGGAGTCGATTCGCATCAAAATTCCCTCCTGGAATCGTTCAATCGCAGTTTCGATGTCGACACCACCCAGTCGCTCAAAAATTTGTCGATGGGAATGCGCATCGTCACCGCTTTTGGCGGCCTTGCCTTGTGTGCCAGCATTTACTTCATGTTCGTCCAAATCTGGGGTTACCTTGCTACCTCGGCTCAGGTGAGTATTCTGGTGGCGGGCCCTATTGTGTTACTGCCTTTGGCCGTGTTTGCAGAGAAAAAAGAGAGTACGCTTTATTACGCCTCCATGATCAGTTTGGCGGCCATTGCCTGCTTTATCATCAACCTGGCCCTTTTAGGCAGGATTTTTAACTTGCCTCCCACTCCAAACGCGTTTTTGGTATGGGGTGCGTTTTCCCTGATACTGGCTTACCGCTTCGGATTGCGTTTGCAGTTAGCGGTTGGTTTGCTGTGTTTGCTGTTTTATTTCTCTGTGAAAATGGGGACCTGGAGCGGTGCCTACTGGTTATCGTTTGGCGAACGGCCGGAAAAATTCATTCCGGTGGGTTTGGCGATTGCCTTGGTTCCCAGGGTTTGTCTTCATACCACACATATCGCTTTTCCCTCGATTTACAGGGCCGTGGGTTTGATCGCTGTATTTATCGCGGTGCTGATTATGTCCAATTGGGGAAGCGCCAGTTACTTCAGTCTGGACCGTGACTGGATCGAAGGGTTTTATCAATTCATTGGGTTCACAGGATCGGCTTTAACCATCTGGTGGGGCATCCGTTGCCAGTTCAAGGGAGTGACCAATATTGGCGCTACCTTTTTCACAATATTCCTGTACACCAAGTTTTTCGACTGGTGGTGGGAAGCGATGCCGAAGTCACTATTCTTTTTGTTGATCTCCCTGATTTCCCTGGGGCTTCTTTCCGTGTTTAAAAGAATGCGGTCTCATTTGAAAGAGGTGACTGTATGAAGAAGTTTGGTATCCTGTCAGCGATCCTTCTGGTGGTCATCAGCAACCTGTTTGTACTGACAAATGTTTATCTCAACCAAAGCGGTGAACCGGAATCATCTTTACTCCTTACTGAGAGGGAATTGTCCTTGTATGGCCAGTCTCATGAAAATTCCGGCATGCATCTTCGCTTGTCCTGGAAAACCTCGCACTACGATTCGAAAAACAAGAAAAGGACGGGGTGGTTGCACCGAGACCGCTTGCAGGCTCTCGGATTCGATACCGATCTCGACCCCGCACATCCCGAGGCTTCCGACTACTATCGCAGGCAGGCCGTAAAAAAAGCATATATCGTTTTTGAATTCGAAGGTTCTGCCTGGGATGATTGGGTTGCAGGCAATGCGGAAGAGATAGAAAAGCTGGAGAAAAAACTTGCCGTAGCTCAAGAGCCTCATGAAAAGTCGTCTCTGGAGAGCCAGATCAAATGGAAGCATAATGAAAAACGAAGGCAGTCGCATTTGTTTGCCATAGACGCGGGAAGGGATGCCTTGACCTTGCGGCAACGGTATCCGGACAAGTCCAGATACATGATCCTGGAAGGGGTCATAAACATGTACCATTCCAGAGGATGGAATCCTGCCACCAGCAAATACGATACCCCCTATGTGTATGGTGTATTGCAAAAGGTTGAGACCCCCCACATCAACATCTCAAAAAAATTCCGATCATCGTTTCAGGGATTAAAAAGCAATTATGGCAGGCATAGAGACAAGTATCATCCTCGCTTCGAAGTGCGTCTCAGTGTCGGAAGCCGGTTCCTACCCTGGATACAGGAAGTCCGCAAGCTTCCTGAAAAAGAGCCGCTATCCAAACTATTTTAAAAATACAAGGCCAATGAAGTGAGCATTCATCGCTGGTAGATTGAAGCCCTGTCATCTAGGGAGGCGGGTTTTCCCAATCAGCTTGAAAAGGCCGCAGGAGATCAGGAAAAAGAAATTCATGAGCTTCATGCCAAGATTGGACAGCTTACCGTGGAGCGCGATTTTTTAGTTCGTGCCTCCAATCAAACTTTACCCTACCGACCATCCATAAAAGTTTTCCTGTCATTATATTTTAAGCCTGTATTTATTGTTGTAGCAATTGCCGTTCAGTTGCACATAGAGCCCCATTTCTACCCTTGGGATCAAAGGCTTAGCCTTTCCAGTGCTTTGCGATTCTAAATTGGTTCCGGCTATACAATGGTTAAGTTTGACCTCCATCCTTTCAAGGTTTAGGATTTAAAGGCAGACAATGTTTAACCTCATCTGGGTCCAGGGGTTCCCGGTTTATTTGGAATCGGCCCAGCTTAACCTTTTTGAAGGAGACGGAAAATGGATGAAATTGGCGATTTTATGAGCGCTCCTGCTTTATTTGTTGAAGCTGAAGCCACAGTCCAGGAAGCCGCGCAATATATGCATGGACAACATGTCGGGTCTCTTTTAATCAAAGACATCGACGATTTTGTAGGCATCCTTACCGAAACCGACATCACTCGTAAATGCGTTGCCGGAGGGGTGAACCCCGACGAAACTAAAGTATCCGAAATCATGTCCAGTCCGCTTCTCACCATGGACCGTTACCTTCCCATTGAAGAGGCCAACGAATTTATGCGAAAAAATAAAGTCCGACATTTGGCTGTAACGGAATCGGACAAGGTGGTTGGCATGTTGTCGGTACGTGATCTGGTTTCCTTTTATGTGAAATCCTTTCGCGCTACGGAAACGGGAACCTGATTCCCGCTTATAGAATCGCAAGCGATTTGCTAAATTTTTCGCGAACCTTTAATATTTAAAAAGACTGAAGGCCTTCCACGCCGAAGGCAATTTGACCAGCGGTCTTTATGCAAAAAAGGATCTCGTGAAAAATCTGATAACAGTGGTCGGCGATTCGCCGGGTCCCATCTTGCCGATTGGCTGTCACAGTGTGATGAAACGGTTCATGGTACCCTGCATTCAACCCCGGGTTCCGCAAACCCGATGGGGCGGTGAACTGGCATGTTTGAGATATAACGAAACCGCAAGAAGTGGTGGACCTGATACGTCGGGTCCGCCCCCAACGCGTATATCATTTGGTTGGCGTCAAGTTTTTTTCCCGCGGCCGGTAAGGACGGCCAAACGGCATTTGCCGCCAACGTGCAGGGTACTGAAAACATATAGCAAGCGGTGAAGGTGCATTGTCACACTGCCCGTATGTTGTGGGTGGGGTCGTCCGAAGTGTATGAATACACAGCACGCGGAGACAACGGCATTCATTAAACGCAAACCCTCGCGCTCTCCTCGAATACGGCCAGAGCAAAGCCCAGGGCGAAGCGCTGGTTCGCCGGTTTATTGAAAAGGATGGACTCGACATCGTCATCGCCCGTCCCTTCAATCACATCGGCCCCGGTCAATTCAGCCGATTCGTCAGTGCCGCATTTGCCAGCCAGATCGCAAAAATCGAGAAAGGCGCGACTCCCATATTGAAAGTGGGAAACCTTTCAGCGCGACGCAATTTTACTGACGTCCGGGATACGGTTCGAGCTTACCACCTCCTGATGAAACATGCCCTATTGGGCATACCCTTAAATATTTGCTCCGGAATACCCATCTCAATTCAATCCCTTCTGGATTCCCTGATCGGCCTCAGTACTAAAACGATTCAGGTGGAAATTAATCCCCAAAGATTCCGTCCCGAAAAAGCCCAAAACTTTTTTGGCGATCCCAGTCGCCTTATGGAAACCACAGGATGGAAGCCACAGTTTACACTCCAACAAACTCTGCGAGACATACTGGATTATTGGCGGAGAATTTTATAGGCTTTCGAAGACCTTCCTTCAGGGAAGAGAGTTGTTTTGGTGAAAATTTTTGCTTCTCAAAGGTATTGGTGAATAGTTTTCAGAAAAAGAGATCTTAAAGACAAACCATAAAGGTTATTCCCGTTACGCTCCCGGTTTTTTGTGCAGGGTGTCGTCGGTGGTGCCGATCATTTCTACCAGATAGTTGTCTTTGCCGAAACTCAATATGATGGAGGGGGCTTTCTTCTTCAACAAGGGTTGGATGTTGTTGCCTTTCAAAATAGTCGGCAGGGAACGTTCCACTTGCAAATTGATCGTTTTCAAGTCCATTTCAATGTCGCCAAACACGATGTTGGCCACTTCGCTGATCAAGTCGCCTACGTCTTCAGTGTTGGAGTCCATTTCCATACCTACAAAATTTCGCGAGATGGTTTTTATCTGGTCGTCTGTCAACATGATGAGCAATATGAAGCTCACATCTCCCAAAAAGGAAACGATACCCACCACATCATTATTTAATTCCTTGCAAACCTTTTCGAACTGGATATCCTCCCCGGCGACTTGCGACAATTTGCGGGAAACAGAAATTTTTATTTGTTCAATAAGCTGACTTAAAATTTTGGAGTCTAGTTTCATAATCGCCTGATAGTAATATTGAAAGTTAATTCCGGTTTGAGTTTTGGATAAGGAAGGACCTTCCCTCTATTAGCTCCGTTAAGATTCTTTTTCCTCCTCAACAAGCCTGTTTCCATAATCCCAAACCCTGTTTAACAAATCATCATGTGTGCTGGATTTAGTGAGAAATTCGCCAGGTACCAGGTCCTTAATGGAAACGATCCCCACCCAATCCTCGCCTTTTTTCACCACCACATGGCTGATTCCCTTGTCGCTGATAAATACACAGCATTTTCCTATAGAGGTGCCGGCATCCAAAGTCTCTATAGTGCGCGACATGATTTCCGACACCAGGGTTGTCTTCGGATCCCTTTTTCCGAGCAGTTTTCCGATAACATCTCGTTTCGTGATAATTCCAACATAACCTTGTTTGTCTTTCACCAGATAGGAACTTATTTTATTGGCACTGAATCCGTCGATCACCTCCTGAATGGGTGTGTTTTCTGAAACACTAAGAATTGGGGATTTCATTAAGCTCTCGATCGTTTGCATGTAATAAGACTCCAAAAAGTGATGCGACTTATCTTATTTTGAATATAGCACAGGCTTTAAAAAATTACAATTACGTTCAGAATAAATCTAAATTTTTTGGGTTTCGCCGAGAGAGGTCGTTAAAGCGTTTAATGAACCTTAGCGAAATTGGCTCGCCAGCGCTTTATGGCGAAATAAGCCATCAGAAGGGCTTCCAGAAAAGGCGCGCCGATTTTTAATGCTGTTGAAGCTTCTAAATGTGGAAAAAATATGAAGTTCCAGCCGGAACCGCCCAAAAGGGACAGCAGGGTGGGGATCAAGCCGTACAATACGGCCAAATAAACGAGGGGAGCCATGAGATTGGGTTTGGGATTTTTGGAAAAATTGAAATACAATACCAGGGCCGTATCCCTTAAAACGAAAAAGAATAGAGCCCACGCCAATCCATTTAACGGAGGGCCTTCCCAATCCTGCCGGGAATTTAACAATTCATAAACCGTAATGCCCATTCCGAGAATCGCTAAAAGCAACAGGGTATGTATCCATCTGGGCAAACCGGAATCCCAGTCCCGCCAGCGTTTTTCCTTCCATTGCAACAGGGACTCACGAACCTTTATGCCGTTAGTCATCCCCCAAAACAGCGCCGCGTAACTGAGCATCCAGGTTAAAATAAAACCTGCGATCAACTGGCTCAGTGTGGAAGCGGAATTGTCAACCGTCAGGTTCCAGGGAAATCCCATCATATAAACATTGGAGGACGTGATGAAACACATCCAGCCTAAGGAAGCGTTGGCAAGTTGAAGCTCTTTCCGCATCAAAAGATAGCTTCCCGTAGCAACCCAGAACAATAAAAATAAAAGGGTGCCTAAATAAAAATGATAAAACTGGAGGCTCCTGCCATACCAGCTGACAAGCGGCAAAGGTCTTCCCTGAAACAGACTCAAAAAAAGAAACGCCAGGAAAATAAATACGACTATGGATTGCTGTTTTTTATTGGACCTCTGGTGAGTTAGGGCAGAAAAACTCAAAAACAAAGCCAAACTCTGTCCCGATAGCGATATAGAAATTAGAAGGGAAAATAAAAGGATCCTGTTTTGGCTGAACAAGGCGTTTAAATCATGTTGAGGCATATCGCCCAATGCCCAAAAAAATGTTAGCAGGCAAATAATTCCCAGGTACCAGGCGTAAGAGGATGCCCCTAAAATTTTTCCCCAGGTCATGGTCCAGGGCGAAATGGGGGTTAATTTTTGCAGGGGCCAGGTTCCCGATTGCACTTCAACGGGAATCGACTCGGATACTAATGAACTCCCCCACAAGCCGGTAATAGCAATAAAAAGAAGAAGAGAACCCCAGGCAAATGGGGTTGATGATTCTTCCGCCCCCATCCCAATGGCGACGATGACCCCGAACAGAATGAGGGGTCCCACAATGAGCTTGTGAAGTGTGCACTGGGACCACAGGTTGCGTTTTAATTCAGGATTGGAGATCATTTCTTTTCATCTGTTCCAGATAGGAATCTTGCAAATTGCTTTCCAGAGTTTGCAACGCGCAGACCGGGGCGCTTCGATTTACGAGTTTTTTCAACAGTTCGTTTTGTTCCCGCAAGTCTCCCGCAAACTGAAACTGGGCGCGTGTCCCTTCAATGGATATCTGATCTATGGTATCCACCGCACTCAAAAAATCAGTAAGGGGAGGCCAAATATCATAAAGTTCCAATACCAGGATTTTTGTAGATTGGGTTGCATGCTGTCCAACCGCCATTGGATCGAGTAAACGGCCGTCCTGAATGATCATCATGTGAGTCGAGTAATCTTCCAGTTCGGCGAGAATATGGGAAGAAACGATAAGCGTTTTTCCTTCCTTTTGCAATTCCACCAGAAAACGGGAAAGGTCTTTACGAGCCATGGGATCCAGTCCTGAGGCAGGTTCGTCGAGAAAAATGATTTCGGGGTCATGAATGAGAGTTTGCGCAATGCCCAGTTTTTGCCGCCATCCGCGTGAGAGCGAACCCGCTCTCTCGCTCATATGGTCAATCAAACCCAGGCGTTCCGCAATAGAGATGGTGGCTGATTCCAGTCGGTTTGGCGGAATGTTGTGGGCGCGGGCAAAGTAAGTCAAGCATTGGCGAACTGTGAGATCGACATACAAGCCAAAATTGTCCGGTAAAAACCCGAGAAACTCGTGGCAACGCCGGGGCTCATCAATCACCGACACGCCATTGATTTCGATGTTCCCGGATATGGGGGTCTGGAGTCCTGCCAGGCAATTCAGAAGGGTGGTTTTCCCCGCACCGTTGGGTCCTGCCAGAGCGGTGATAGATCCTCCTTCAATGAAGAATGCAACATCCTTGAGCACCCGCTTCTCGGGATAATCGAAGTTTAGGTTTTTAACTTTGATCAAACTTTACCTGCTTCATAACTGAAAAAAAGATATTTAAATATTTTGAAATCAATTATTAATGTTAGCACAGGATTGGTGGCTTTGAATTTTTAAGCAATATGAAGACACAAGGTGGGACGCTATGATAGGTCTTTGGCGATTGGTTGATCACAGCAAAAAAATTGCTTCGACAGCAAGCTTCCCATTCGAATGCAAATAGCCTCTGTACAGGTTCCCTGGGAGGAGCAATATCTCAAGGTGGGCCTTTTTTTGGGAATTTGATAAAATGTCCTGATTTGCAATAAACTACAGTCGCCGCCTGCACCAGCAAACGGCGACCGTCTGTATGGTTCGAAAGTGTTTGTTTATGGTATTAAGTGATTAATTTGATACATGTTCCATACTTGGAAACTTAGCGGAATCAAAAAACAATTCAGCCGATTGAATTTTTCCGTCGCGGACTTGAAAGCATTCGCACATGCGAATATTGGCTTGTACAGGTTCTTCGCAGATCCAGTCGAAAATCACAACCACCTGATCATCTGTGGCGATGGTTTTTACAACTTTATGTTGTGCTTTAAAGCCGCACTCCGTCATTTTCTCCAAAAAGGATTCGGCGTTGTCGAATTGCATACAGGGTCCGTTGAATGAAAAATCATCGTGGATCAGGTTTTTTACTTTTTCAATGTTTTTTGACTCGAAAGCTTGATGATACGATTTAACGATTTCCAATGCGGTACTCATGGTAGTCTCCTGTTCGGGATAGAGAAATGATCAAAGGTTGTTGAAGTATTACTTGTGTTTTGCAAGTAAAATTAATGTGCGGTATATACTTGCATAATGCAAGTATAATTTCTATGAGAATGAAATGAGCGAGCGTAGATCAAATTGTCCGGTAACTTTTGCCCTGGATTCATATGGTGACAAGTGGTCCCTGCTGATTTTACGAGACGTATTGTTTCTGGGTAAAAGAACGTATCGTGAGTTTGCGGAATCCGATGAGAAAATAGCCACCAACATTCTGGCCAACCGGCTAGAAAAACTGGAACGTAACGGATTTCTCAAGAAGACACGGAACCCGGAAAACAAAAGGACCAACTTCTACAATCCTACTCTTAAGACAATGGACTTGATTCCCATGCTGTTGGAGATCGTTCAATGGAGCGCAAAATATGATGACCAAACGGCGGTCCCCAAGGATTTCATTCGCAAACTCAAAAGGGATCGTTTCGGAGTGATTCAGGATATCAAAGAAAAAATAAAACAAGGCGAAAGAATCGCACCGCCTCCTGCGTCACCCGGAAAGAAAACTGGCAGAAAAGGTTAACCCGAGTTTTGGATAAGAAGATTCCTCTCCCGCCAGGGTAAAGGGAGAATTGCTTGCCCTCAGGGAAATTTGTTTCTAAACTTAACGGCATTTATTGCTAACTGGCGTTTAGTCATTTTAATTTTCTGGAAAAATGAAGGGCTACTTTTTGAAGTATGGGCTCGGGACAATGAGGGTCGGTTACAAAAAACCAATAGTCGCCGAACTGATCATTGATTGTAAATTTGTGTCCTTTGAAACGAAAGTCTATCCAGGCTTCTATTCCATCGGTAATAAAGAAGGTTGGAAACGCTCCCCACAATAAAAAAATATGGGTTAATACTTTTAAATAACCAGAATTTGCAGGTAGTAATAAAAAATTACGCGACCCGTCGTGCATTTTGGGGTTTATCAGTTCGGGTGGTCGCACAAATTTTCCCGAATCCTTAAAGGGAAGGCTTGATAATAGCCATCATCAGGTATAAACCGGAGATAAGCGCGATTACCGGTCCGCCAAACACTTTCAATCCCGCTTTCATCCCCATCTCTCGCACCAAATGGTGTTCGGTCTGGTCGCTGATGATAAATGGACAGCCTGGCTTTTTTCGAAAAATCATGCGCGGTGCTTGCGGCCTGTTTTTCGGCTCGGTTGTGGCTTCTTTTACCGCCCAATGCTGGGCCACTCGTTTGGCCCCAACTTCCAGTTCCCCGGAATCCAGAACCCCGTCCTGGTTGCTGTCGAATTTTTTTTGAAGCTTTGGATTGGTCTGGATCAATTTCCGTGCTTTTAAAAATTGTTCGAACTTGATTTTAATTCGCTTCGGTGGCGTGATCCCGGAGTCGGCAAACCCCATGACATAAACCTTTTGGCCCTGGGAAAATCGCCACTCGACAAACCGGTATTCCTGTGACAGTAACCAGGAGGTGTTTTTGAATCGAAATCGCTTGAACTGGTTTTGGTTTTGGGCCAACGCTTGTTTAAGTGAAACAGGCAATTCATCAAGCCGATTGGATCGGCTTTGCAAATAACGCACGCCTCCACTCCGTATGATTTCAGCGCCTTCTACCAAAACAAAGGCGCGTGCGCCACTGCCGTCGTCTATGAAAAATCCGGGAGAGGAGTAGAATTGGTCGAGCTTTTTCCAATAGCTGGAGTTGCGGGTTTTTACCAGACGTTGAATTTCAATTGAATAGAAATAACAGTCAAACCCGCTTACAGGCGCCGGGATTTTTTCACTTCGTTGGCTTTCGACCTTTCCCTTTATCTCAACCTGGGTGCCCACCGCACCTGTGGCTATGCGGGAGGTGGCGATGTCTTGAATAATGCGCCGGGATTTTATTTCACGGAAGCCTAGGACGAACCAGTATCCACCAAACCCTATCCCCAAAAGGGAAACCAGAAACAGTTGAGGGTTCAGGATCATGCAAATCTCCGATGAATTTCGCTTTTACGGGATTAGGGAAAGATATGGACATTCACGTCTTTACGCTCTTCATCTCCAATCGGGAACATCTCCTGAGATTCAAGCCTCATAAAACGGGCGATGAGGACATCAGGGATCTGCTGAATGCGGATGTTGTAATTGTTCACGCTGTCGTTATAAAATTCGCGACGGTCGGCAAGGCTTTCCTCCAGGTGGGATATTCTGCCTTGCAACTGCATGAAATTCTGGTTGGCCTTCAAATCCGGATAATTTTCAGCAAACGCAAACAGAGATTTTAATGCGCCGCTAATTTCACTGCTGGCCTTGGCTTTTTTGCCGATGGACCTGGCTTGAAAATAATGTTCACGGGCTTTCATCAGGCGGGTTAGCAGGCCCTTTTCGAATCGGGCATAGCTTTCGCAAACGGATACCAATTTGGGCAGTTCGTCATACCGTTGCTTCAGAATCACATCGGTATTGCCCCAGGCTTTTTTTATGTTCTCCCTGAGCGCGATCAGGCCATTATAAATAATGATAAAATAGGCGATTAACGCCAGGCCGCTGAATCCCACCACCCCCAAAAAGATATATACACCAGTACTCATTTTTTACCCGCCATTAAATCCTGGATAAATTCATCTATAGTTTAATTGGAGGGTGCCTGCAATAAAAAGCGGTCCACCGTATCCAGAAAATCGACTATCTTCAGGGGTTTCGTGATGTATTCCTTAAAACCGGATTTGATTCCTTTTTCAATATCCGATTTCATGACATTGGCCGACAACGCCAACACCGGAATCGATTCAGTCGATGCATCGGACTTTAAAAGATCCAGCGCCGTGAGTCCATCCATTCCGGGCAGATTGATATCCATCAGTATTAAGTCAGGACAGCGTGTTTTCGCCAGTTCCAGACCCTCCCGGGCATGAGTTGCTCCGAGCATTTCAACTTCCGGGCGCTGGAAAAGAATTTGCCGGACCAGTTCCATATTGGCTGGATTATCTTCTATATAGAGTACTGTTTTTGTTTTTAAAGCTTCATTTGAATTATTCATGGTTCGTCATTTGTTTGTTTGGGGCTTCATATTAATTATTATAGCTACACATAGCGTTAATGTAAAATTTTATTGATACAAAATTTAAAGTGTACCCTCTCTGCTTGAAACCGCATCTACACCTACAGAAATGATGAAAAAGATCGACAAAAATTAACTTTCTTTCTTTGTAATTTTAGTATCGAAAAAAATTTATTTTCAGTCAACAATATTATTATAGGTACTAAAATTAATATCTGGCAGGCTCAGTGTAAATGTGTGGTAAAGAAAACTTGAATGGCGTTTGTCAAAAACTCCTGTCCAAAATCAATTGTTCCGATTTATTAAAACAGCCCCGGTATGCAAGAAGGACGGTGGCCAGACACGTCATGGCAGAGGCCCCCGTGAGCATGTACATGATCGCCAATTGGTATTTAACCGCTGTCAATGGGGATCCTCCGGCAACGATGTAACCGGTCATGATACCGGGTAAATGAACGAGTCCCACAGTTTTAAGAGTGTCGATAGTCGGTATCAGTGCCGCTTTGGCCGCCTGTCGTACGGTTTGTTCCATGGCTTGTTTTGGGGAAGCGCCTAATGCCAAAAGGGTTTCGATTTGCCGCCGCCGGTGTTCTGTTTCTGCAAGCAGGCGGTTCATGGCTAGGGAAGCGGCTTTCATCGAATTACCAATGATCATCCCTCCCAGTGGAATGGCAAAGCGGGCTTCGGACTGGATAACTCCCGCGTACCACAAGACTCCAAATGTGGCAAAAGAGCCGAAAGCAATGGAAAACCAGGCGATGGCGTGACTGTAGGGCAGAGGCCGCCCCCGGTTCCCGGAAACCCAGCCAGCAACTGCGGTCATAACGACCAAGATCAGAACCAGATACAACATCCGATCGATAGTCAAAATCCATTCCAGAACGAATCCAACTGCAATCAATTGCAAGGTCGCCCGAACAGACGCGCCTAAAATGTCCTTTTCAATTTCCAGACGGTTTTTCCAGGAAATGGCCATAGCGATCATAACCAGAATGTACGCGAGCAAAAGGGATTCGTTTTGCATGGTCAGCTGTTTTTATCCTGTTTGGAGAAAAAGCGCTTGATCAGGTGGGTGGCGCCGGATTGAAGTATCGTATCCAGTGTTCCATAAGCGGCAATTTTGCCATCGACCAGAACCAGAGTGGCGCTGTTCATTCTTCGTGCCTGATCCATATCATGAGTTACGAGAATCATGCCGATATTATTATCCTTCTGCACTTTCAAAATAGCGGATTCCACGGTTTCGGTAGAGAGGGGGTCTAACGCCGATGTGGGTTCGTCCAGCAAAAGAACTCTGGGTTGATTAGCCAGCACCTGGGCCAGGGCCAGTCGTTGTTTTTCTCCCACAGACAAGGTTTCCGAACGTTTATTTTTGAATGCGGGATCCAGCCCGACGCTTTCCAGAAGTGCCAGGCCTTCATTTTCTTCCAGGGTTTCGCCAATCAGTTTGGGGCCTGTTCCCAGATTCTCGAATACGGTACCGGGAAGGAGTTCCGGCTCCTGGAACACCAGGCCTATGTGGCGGCGCAATTCGCGTGCTGAAATGTCTTCCGTGCATCGTCCTTCTAGACACACGGTGCCGGTGGTCGCCGACTCCAGTCGGTTCAAACAGCGTAGCAGGGTGGACTTGCCAGATCCGGAAGGACCCAGAACCACGAGCATTTCTCCACGGTTCAGGGAAAAGTGAATGTTTTCCAGAATGGGACGGTCCTTTTTCAAACAAAGGGCCGACACCTGTAACAGCGTTTGAGTTTGGGAGGTCATGAATTTCTCTGGCACATCAATCAGAATAATTTATCTTTGGGAATGATCTTAATATAACTTATAATAGACTGCACAATTCCTGACGATAGGTTATTAAAGCATGTTTTTCCGCTTAACCAAAAAATTGCATCGTTTAGTGACCCTGGCGATAGTCTTGCTCGGGCTACCTTTTATTATGATGCCTGTATTTCATTATCATCCCGGGCATACCCATTCCCACGGGAATGACCTGGGCGCGCACCACCATTCGGGCTACTTTCATTCACCGGCAATGGAGCGCCTGGCTCAAGCGGTTCGCCTGGATACCGGTGAATTGGGATTGGACGATCACCACACACATTCCCACAGCGATTCGGATTCTGAAACGGAAGAGGATGGGTTTTTCACTCAAACAGCCCATTTGCCCGGCAAGTTTACTCTCCATTCC
Organism: Nitrospina sp.; assembly: GCA_024648695.1. GTDB lineage: Bacteria > Nitrospinota > Nitrospinia > Nitrospinales > JACRGP01 > JACAVV01. The sequence continues at coordinate 375,703 of JACAVV010000005.1, read as the reverse complement.
AAAGCGGAAAGTCCTTTGTTTAGCCTGCCCCACACTTGGGAAACCCCAGGAAACACCTGGGTTTCAGAAACTTTTATCACGCAAACGACATTATACTTTCGCATTCATAGCCAACGTTCTCCCCCTTTGATCCTCTGATTATAGTTTGACTATTTATAAAGTAGATCGCATTTAACAAGCCCATTTGCCTGGTGCCGTGGCTATCAATTTTTATGTTTGCGGCAGAGGTGCGAAAAGTTCACTTGGAGAGACGATAATGAGATCGCTGGCCCTTTTCCTTTTCATGGGAATTTGGGGAATCGCGTGTTGGCCTCCGTTTGCGTGGAGCCAGGACATTAAACTAGAAGCTTCGCAGGAGGAACCGAAAGGCCTCCTGGAAATGAAACAGGCCCTGCGTTTGGCGCTTTTGTTCAATCCGGACCTGGAAGGACTGGCCTGGGAAATCCGTGCGCGCGATGCCCGCATCCTGCAAGCGGGATTATGGCCCAATCCGGAACTGGAACTGGATTTACAGGATTTCGCAGGGTCCGGAGATTTCAACGGTGTCAGCCAATCGCAGGCCACTTTCCAGTTGAACCAGAAAATTGAATTGGGGGGCAAACGCAAGGCCCGAAAACGATTGGCCGCTTTGCGAAAGGATCAGGTGAATTGGGATTATGCGATCAAGCGCATGGAAGTGTTCAGGGAAGTGGCGCTGGCTTTCATCGAGGTGCTGGACGCGCAGGAACGCATCGGCTATGCCCAGGAACTGGTGCGACTGGGAGAGAAAACCCTGCAAGCTGTCAGCGACCGGGTCGATGCGGGTAAGGTATCACCTATAGAAAAAGTTAAAGCAAATGTCGCACTGGCTTCGACGCGCATGAAACTGGATCAAGCCCAGACTCTTCTGGACACGGCAAGGCGCCGGTTGTCTGTATTGTGGGAAAACCCGTCTCCTTTTTTTACACGTGCGGTCGGAAGGCTTACCGACTTGCCTGAGGTGGCCCCTTTGGAAACTCTGGAGTCAAAACTGCAATCGAACCCATACTGGATGCGTTGGTCCGCGGAAGTGGAAACTCGCCAGGCGGCACTCGATGTAGAACGGTCCAAAGCGATTCCCGACCTGATCTTAAAAGGGGGTGTCCGCCATTTTGAGGAAACGGAGGACGAAACGTTTGTGTTTAACATGACCCTTCCTCTGCAATTGTTTGATCGCAATCAAGGTAGCATCGAAGCGGCCCGCTACCGCAAATTCAAGGCGGAGGCGGACCAGCGTGCTTCCCGATCCAGGATCCGCAAGCGTTTGGCGAATGCGTACAACCGTTTCAGTTTGGCCAGAACCACCGTGGTGTCTCTAAAAAAACATTTGTTGCCGGGTGCTCAACGCGCCTTTGAAGCGGTGCAGGAAGGGTACCGGTTTGGAAAGTTCAATGTGCTGGATTTGATTGACAGTCAAAAAACCTTGTTCCAGGCAAAGCTGGATTATGTGGATGGCATGACCGCACTTCACAAGTCGGCAATCGAGTTAAAAAGCCTGGCGGGCATTCCTCTTGCCGATTTGGAACTGGAGGATATTTCAAGGAAAGGAGTGACGGCCCAATGAAAAAAAACTCCATTGTGGCTCTGGGGCTCGTTTTGGCTGGGCTCATTGGGTGGTCTGCATACACTTTTCTGGGCAGTGGCAAGGGGGCAAATTCAGTTTCCTCACAACCAGAGAAATCGATGCATGCGGAAAACCATTTGGATGAGGAAGATCCTCATGGTGAGCATGGCGGCCGCTTGCTGGAAAAAGAGGGGTTCCGATTGGAAGTCGCCATTTACGAGGCGGGAGTGCCTCCACAGTTTCGCGTTTATCCGAGCCGTACTTCTGGGGAAGCGATTCCTCTGAATGAGGTTCAATTGAAGATTCGATTGAAGCGTCTGGATCGCACGGAGGAATTTCTGTTCAAGCCTGCCGGAGATTATTTACTGGGCGACCATTTTGTCGAAGAACCGCACTCGTTTGATGTGGAGGTGCAGGCCCAGTGGCAGGGAAAAACGTATACCTGGAACTATCCATCTGTGGAGGTGCGTGTTCGATTATCGCCTCTTTCAGTAAAGAACGCGGGTATCGAAGTTAAAAAGGCGGGACCGGCGATTCTTCAGAAAACGGTCAAACTGTTAGGTGAAATTGCTCTGGAACAAAAACGGGTGGCCCATATTGTGCCTGGGCTGGATGGGATCGTGAAAAAGGTCATCAAGCATCAGGGCGACCGCGTTCGGGCGGGGCAATTGATCGGTGTTCTGGAAAGCAGAAGTCTGGCCGATGCGAAAAACCAGCATTTCACAGCGGTCAAGCACCGGGAAATGGCGGAAGTCGATTTAAAAAGGGCAACGGTGGTCGCTGAATCCACTTCCAAACTCCTTGGCCTCCTTCAGCAGAATCTACCTGTGGACACTTTGTATGACAGGATTTCCGGATTGGAAATCGGTGCAAGCCGCTCCCTACTGCTTCCGGCCTACACGAAGTGGAATCTGGCGCGTTCAGTGTTCAACCGCGAAAAGCATTTGTTTGAGAAAAAGATTGCTTCCCAATCGGATTACCTGCTGGCGGAAGAGGGCTATAAAACGGCGGAAGCGAACTATGTGGGTTTGCGCGAGGAGATTGCGTTCGATTCTCAAAGGGACCTGCTGGCAAAACAGAAAGCCTTGAGTCTGGCGGATCTTGAGGTGCAAACGACGATGCAAAAGCTATTGTCTATTGGCTTGTCTCGCGCGGATATTGAATCAATGTTCACCGATCCGGACCGGCCGCTCACGCGCTATGAACTGAAATCGCCTATTGACGGTGTGGTGATCGAAAAGCATTTTCATAAGGGGGAGGCGGTGCGCAAGGAGGACACTTTGTTCCTCATTGGGGATTTGCGCAAGGTGCGAGTGAATATCACGATTCCGGAAAAGGAGCTGTCGCGTGTGCGCAAGGGACAAAAAGCGCGGGTTTATTCGGATATGCTTAAACTGGAAGCGGCCGGACGCTTGACTTATCTCGGTTCCACGATGAACGAGGCGACGCGCTCAGTGACGGGACGAGTGGTCATCCCGAATCCGAAGGAACAGTGGCGGCCGGGACTTTTTGTCAATGTCCGCCTGGTTGAGGAGACGGCGCAGTTGCCCTTGGCGGTGCCTAAAGAAGCTTTGCAAAGTATGCGTGAATGGACTGTGGTTTTCGTGAAATACGGGGACTGGTTTGAGGCGCGTCCCGTCACTTTGGGTCGAAGTGACGACACCCATGTTGAAATCTTGTCAGGATTGCGCCGTGGCGAAACCTACGTCAGCAAAAACAGTTTCGCGGTCAAAGCCGACATCGAAAAATCCGGTGCCGTCCACTCCCACTAGCCGGCCGACGGCCTGGGGAAGTATGCGGCGAGAACGGTTTAGTAGCGAATAATGGTAAATGAAGTTCAATGAGGTCATACCCGCATCCAAATCAATTTACCGCGGGGAAAGAAAGGTTTTAGAAGAAAATTCCCCCTCTCCCTTGGTGGGATAGGGGGTGGTGAAGGGAAATAATAAGGCCGATGGCCTACATTTTTTAAGGATTACCCTTTGTTAGATCGCATCATTAATTATTCCATTCATCAACGCCTGTTTGTGGTTATTGGCGTTGTGTTGTTTGCGGCATTGGGAATATTCAGTTTTCAACGTCTTCCCATAGACGCGGTTCCCGATATCACCAATGTCCAGGTGCAGGTGAATACGGAGGCGATGGGTTTATCTCCGCTGGAAGTGGAACAAAGAATCACTTATCCCATTGAAACGGGTTTTGCAGGCATTCCTTTTTTGCAAAACACACGTTCGCTTTCGCGTTACGGTCTGTCGCAGGTGACAGTTGTTTTTGAAGACGGTACGGATATCTATTTCGCGCGCCAGCAAATCAGTGAACGCTTGCTGGGACTGAAACAAAAACTACCGGTAAATGTTGAACCGCTTATGGGTCCGATCGCCACGGGCCTGGGTGAAATATTTATGTGGTCTATCGAGCCTGATAAAAATAACGCTCAAAATTCCCAGGAACCATTCACGCTCACCAACTTGCGCACCATTCAGGATTGGGTGGTGAAACCGCAATTACGCAATGTGAAAGGAGTGGCGGATGTCAACAGCATCGGTGGTTACGTCAAGCAATTTCACGTGATGCCGGACACCGAGAAGTTGATTTCCTACGGCATTGGGTTTCGTGATGTTCTGGACGCTTTGGCCCGCAATAATGCGAATGCCGCCGGAGCATATATCGAACACAGTGGCAACCAGTTTCTAATCCGCGCACCGGGCCAGTTTCTCACATTGGAGGATATTGGGGAAACGCTGGTTGGGGTTCATCATGGAGTGCCCATCTTTATCAAAAACGTTGCGGAAGTCCAATTGGGAAAAGAATTACGAACCGGTGCGGCGACGCGGGATGGCCGGGAAATTGTGCTCGGAACGGTGTTCATGTTGAAAGGCGAAAACAGCCGCGTGGTATCGAAACGGGTCGCCAAAGAAATGGAACGCATCAACAGGACCCTCCCCAAAGGTGTTGTGGCTAAAACCTTGTATGATCGAACAGATCTGGTGGAGGCCACATTGAGTACGGTCCGCAACAATTTGCAGGAAGGGGCCTTGTTGGTCATCCTGGTGCTTTTCCTGTTGTTGGGAAATTTCCGGGCGGCTCTCATCACAGCGATGGTCATTCCGCTTTCCATGCTTTTTGCCGTCACCGGTATGGTGCAAAACAAAGTCAGTGGCAATCTGCTGAGTTTGGGGGCGATTGATTTCGGGATCATTGTCGACGGGGCGGTTATCATTGTCGAAAACTGTATGCGTCGATTGGGCGAGGAACAGAAGCGTTTGGGTCGACTGCTGATCGCGGAAGAGCGTCATCAAATCGTGCGGGAGGCGGCGCGGGAGGTGGCCCGACCGAGCATATTCGGTGTCCTCATAATCATGATGGTTTATCTACCTATCCTCACTCTCTCTGGAGTGGAAGGCAAAATGTTCCAACCGATGGCGTTCACGGTCCTCGCCGCCTTAACGGGAGCCATGTTGCTTTCCATCACCTTTGTTCCTGCAATGGTCGCCCAGTTTTCATCGGGGAAAATCAGTGAGGAGCCTAATCGGGCGATAATTGGTATTCAGAAAATGTACACGCCTGTATTGCAATGGGCGTTGAATCATCGTCACTTGACCTTGTTGTTTGCCGGCTTGCTGGTTGTGGTTTCCCTGCTTGTGGGCAATCGCCTGGGGACCGAGTTTCTTCCCACGCTGGATGAGCAGGACATCGCGGTTCACGCCCTGCGTATTCCAGGCACCAGCCTCACTCAGGCAGTAGACATGCAGGACACGCTGGAGAAAAAAATCAGTACCTTTTCTGAAGTGAACTATGTGTTTTCCAAAATCGGGACCGCGGAGATCGCCACCGATCCCATGCCCCCAAGCGTGGCCGATGTGTTTGTAATTATGAAACCGAGAAAACAGTGGGACAATCCGCAAAAATCCAAAGATCAAGTGGTTGCCGAACTGGAAGCACTCGTGGCCAACATTCCCGGCAACAAGTATGAGTTCACACAGCCCATTCAAATGCGTTTTAACGAACTGATTGCCGGAGTTCGAAGCGATGTGGCCGTCAAGGTATTTGGCGACGACCTGGACTTGATGCTGGAGTCTGCCCAAAATGTTTTGCAGGTATTGAAAACCGTTCCGGGTGCGACCGACGCGCGTGTGGAACCTGTGACCGGACTTCCCATATTGACGATTGACTTCGACCGGACCGAGATGGCCCGTTTAGGCCTGAACATATCGGATGTGCAGGATGTGATCGAGATCGCCATCGGTGGCAAGTCGGCTGGACTGGTGTTTGAAGGGGACCGGCGTTTCGAATTATTGGTGCGGCTTCCCGGAGCCGAGCGACAGGATGTCGATACCCTGAAACGGGTTCCCCTGGCTATGCCTGTATTGGCCAAACATGTTCAGGAACCAAAATATTCTGCAATTGTGCAAGAGGGAGGGCATCCGCAATATTTGCCTTTGGGACTGGTGACCGATTTTTCCATGGTACGGGGACCTAACCAGATCAGCCGCGAAAATGGAAAGCGCCGTATCGTGGTGACCGCCAATGTGCGAGGCCGGGACCTGGGTGGCTTTGTTGAAGAAGCCCAAAGAAAGATCAACGCGCAAGTCCGATTGCCCGCCGGGTATTGGATCGATTGGGGCGGGCAGTTCGAGAACCTGATCTCTGCAAGCCGCCGGTTGTGGGTGGTGGTGCCCCTGGTTTTGCTGTTGATTTTTATTTTGCTGTTCACAACTTTGGGCAATGTCAAAGACGCCCTTCTGGTTTATACCGGGATTCCTCTGGCGCTCACAGGGGGTGTGTTTTTCCTGTGGCTTCGAAGCATTCCTTTTTCAATTTCTGCCGCTATTGGATTCATTGCCCTGTCCGGAATTGCCGTGTTGAACGGTTTGGTGATGATTTCTTATATCACCAGTTTAAGGCAAAGTGGAATGGCCCTGGATGAAGCTATCATCAAGGGATCACTCACCCGGTTACGGCCGGTATTGATGACGGCACTAGTCGCATCGCTGGGATTTCTCCCGATGGCTCTGGCGACCGGGACGGGCGCAGAAGTGCAGAGGCCTCTGGCCAGCGTGGTGATCGGAGGGATCATTTCTTCAACGGCGCTCACCCTGTGGGTATTGCCTGCCCTATACAAAACTTTTCGCCGGGGAGTATGATATTTAAAGCAAGGAGATAGTTACCATGCTTGTTGAGGAATAAACTTTTTCGAGCATACAATTGAAAAATCTTCTACTGTAAAAAGCACAGTGTGTCGTCCCGAATGAAATGAAGGATCTCTGGTAAAAGATTAATCGTAGAAAAGGTTTTTCTTCGACAGTCCGCTTTCGAATTGAATGCAAACTTCCTTTTACCAGAAAAAACATTTTATGGGCGTAACCCGGTTTAATGCAAGATCGATACTCAACCAGAGATTCTTCGCTTCGTTCAGAATAACGTTCGGTCATTTTTCTTGTTTTTGCATGTAATTTTGCTAAAACCCGGTCCTTAAAGCTGGTTTCTTAGAAGGCAGGCAGAACACTTTAAATCCTGAGTTAAGGAGTATCCAGCCACTTTTCTATCATTTCCCGAAACCGGTTGATATCCAGAGGTTTGGTCAGGTAATCCTGAAATCCGTTTGAATAAGCGGTTTCAATATCTTTCTGCATAGCCTTGGCGCTGATCCCTACCACGGGAATGCCTTTTGTTTCGTCGTGGGTCTGTAACTGTTGGCACACTTCTATACCGTTCATGTTGGGCAGATTGACGTCCATTAGTATCAGGTCCGGTGGATCTTCCTTTGCGGCTTTCAATCCTGACATTCCATCCGTTTGAATATTAAGTTGGATATTTTTGTATTCTAAAAGGATTTCCCGTATCAACTCGACATTATCCAAAGTATCTTCTACCAACAGGATAGATTTTGTAGCTATTTTTGGAGAGGATTTAGGGAGGGGTGTAAGAAGGGGAGCAGATGAACCGGAATCCTGTTTTTCAGGTTTTTCAGCAAAGGGTAACTCGAGGCAAAAAGAAGACCCCAGGCCTTCCCGGGAGTCAAATTTCAATTGGCCGCCCATCATCAGTACGAATTCCTTTGCAATGGCAAGCCCAATCCCGGCACCCTCTTGTTCCAAAGAGTTTTCCCCGAAATGACCAAAGGGCTCAAACAGGGTTGCCTGTTTTTCCGGGGGGATGCCCAATCCGGTGTCTGTAACACACAGTTTCACCATTTGCGGATTGGTAATATCACAAGACAGGTAGATTTTTCCATTCTGGACATTGAATTTGATGGCGTTGTGGACAAGGTGACTGAGAGACTGGCCCAGAAGATATGGTTCGGCCAATATATACAGTCCATGATCTTTGGGCAGTTCGTTGATAATTTGCAATGACTTTTCTTTTAATAAAGGTTCGAATTCATTAAGAATGTGGTTCAATGTCTTGTTTAACGGCACCGGTTTCAGTTTAATGTTAAAAGCTTTCGATTCAATATTTGAAAGGTCCAGCAATTTGTTGATCAGGTCCAGAAGGTGATTCCCGGAATTTTCAACATAATCGAGATATTTTTCTGTCTCGGTTTTTGAAAGGGTATCCAGGCGGTATTTTATCAATTGCGTGAACCCGAGAATGGCATTCATTGGCGTCCGCAATTCATGGCTCATCCGGGCCAAAAAATTAGATTTTGCCCGATTGGCCTCATCAGCGATTTCCTTGGAAGTTTTCAGTTCTTCAGTGAATTCCACCCGTTCAAGGAAAAGGCCCAAATGAATCCCGATGTTTTTCATCATGTCCAACAGAAGTGGATCCGGTTGTTTTGGATGCATGGAAAAAAATTCCATAACCCCCCAAACCTTGTTTTTAACAAACACTGGAAAAGCAAAAGTCGCTCTAGCATTAAGTTGGCAGGGGTCCTCGAGCCTCTTAGAATCGGACTCATTTAAAATATCAGCGACCCATTGGGGCTTTGCACTGGCGAATACTTTTCCCGGTAGACCCTGATCGGGAGAAAAAGTGGTCTTGACCGTCAAGCGCCTCAAATCATCAAACATTTTCCATTCGGACAAATACCAGATATTACTGGGCACCAGTTTGTCGCCGTTGTTTGAAACAAAATATAAATGGGATGCCGTCCAGCCCAGGTGAATGCAAACCGTTTTCAGGCATTTTCTGAGCGCTTCCTTTTCCTCATCCACATCGTTTACAGCGAGATAGACCTCGTTCATCATTTTATGATAGTCCCGTTCCAGAACAATCTGCCGTTCCAGGGTTTTGCGATGGGATATGTCCCAGAAAGAAACGACGGCACCCGTAACCTCACCGTTTTCCTGAATGGGTGTAGACATATATTCTACAGGGAAGTTGGAACCATCCTTTTTCCAAAAGACTTCATCATTTACCTGGTGTACCTTTTTATCCTGGAAAACTGAGTAAACAGGGCAAAGATATTTCGGGTATTTTGAACCGTCTTTTCTAGAATGGTGAATCAAATCATGCAGGCATTTCCCAAGCAATTCCTTCTCCTGATAGCCCAGCATTTTTTCAGCCGCCGGATTGACAAACGTGGCTTTACCCTCCTGGTCCAAGCCATAGATGCCCTCGCCGGCAGAGGTTAAAATCAGTGGATAGCGTTTGCTGAAAATTTCAAGTTTTTCCCGAAGAGATTTGTGAACCAGACATCCAATTATCGTGCAAACCAGGACAAACAGGGAAAGGCCCCTGTTAACCAGCGCATCAGATGGCACGCCGCCAGGGGGCGAAAGGAAATATCCAAAGAGGGTCAAGGTAATGCAAAGTCCACTGATACAATAAATAAACCACTGCCGAGGCACCCATAAACTGAGCAAAACACTTAAACTATAGAGCACACCCAAAGCTTTTCCCAAAGGGGTAATGACATCTCCTGAAAATACCAGCCCAGTCCATAAAAAGGACAAAGAGATAATTATCTTATCTTTTGGGTAAAACGGTTTCATCTTCTTGCCAGAAATATATGGTGCGGGATTTAACCCGCGTTGGAAATATTAGTTGTGTGAAATAAATAGAAAATGCAATTTTGAGGCCAAGTTTCGAAATGTAAAAAATTAATATTTACTCGTTTAATATCAACAGGTTATGCGTTTCTTCAATAGTGCTTTACTGTAGGCGTACGAAAACCGGACCAATTGGGTAGGGGTTTTACGAAATAGGGTTTGATAAACTTATTTATTAGGAAAAGTGCAGGGAAGTATTGTAAAGGAAGGCTATAAACTAAAAAGCACCGGCGTCCAGCCGATGCTTTTTAACAAGGGAGCCCATCTCAAAGGGGAATGAAGGGGATGGGTTACAACTCCTTATGGGTTTCAATCAATACATTTGAAATTTTTCAAGGTTACAATAATTGAATATTATCGATCCTGGGAATGAATATTTCCCAGAACAATTTCTTCCTGAACCACCTCTTTGGTATCTGCTTTAAACTTAGCTTTATGGTCATATTGGGTTTCTTCATAAACCCGGTCTCTGACAACTCTCGCTCTGTGGTTTCGTTTGGCGGTCGGTGCATGGGCAGGCATGCCTTTTTCCGGGACCGCAATCTTATGACCTTTGGTATCATTAGATAGGTTTTTCACAGGTTCTCCCGCCCAGGCAATTGGCGCCGCTAACAAATGGCCAACCAGTAAAACGCCACCTATAATAATTCTTGTATTCATTTTCATAGCAATCCTCCTGAGGCTGGGTTTAATATAGTTATACTAAATAAACAGCATAAAATATGCCAAACCTCACATCAAATAAAATAAAACTGCACGCCATTGAAATTAAAGGGTTTTTTTTTGTTTTTTGGGATATACGCTTTCTTTGAAATGAGCGGATCGTGGTTTTTTGTATCTATTTTTATAAATATTTATTTTTAATGTTAATTATTTTGCAACTGGAGGACGTGATGTGATTTACCGTAATAAACATCTTTGCGTTTTATGGGGTAAGGTTTATTTCTTAAGCCTGGCAATTATTATAATTGGGGCAAGCGTGTTGTCTGCCCAGGGTATGCAACAACTGAAAGTGGCTGTGGTGGGGGATACGGGTATTGGCGATAGGGTGTTTCATCCCGGGTTTAATAAAGTGATGCAGGGGATCCGGTCCCAGAAACCGGATGTCTTGATGCATCTGGGCGATTTCATTTATCAGTCACAATTTATGCCTGGCACCTGTAATAAAAACTTTCTCAAGATTGTGAAATCGGAGTTGGCAGATCCCTTCCCGCAACGCGTGTTTGTGCCGGGAGATAATGATTTTCCCCCGCATAAATGGAAACCCAAAGCATCGGGGTGCTGGGACCAGATTGATCCATTGGATAATCCATTTGACCAAAAGGAAACAGGGGCATTTTCGCCAAGATCCCATGAAGGCACATTGCAAGCAGGACCCGTTTTATTCGTTGTGCTCAATGCCTATCCTTGGGAAGACCCGGCTCCCTGGCTGGCTCCGCGCATAGAAGAAGCCCGTAAAGAGGGATTATGGGTAATCGTCGGCCTTCATGATCCGGCACTGACCACTGCCTGGTTTCGGGACAAGCGAGACACCGTTCTCAAGCAAATCAACAGTCTGCAACCGGATCTGGTATTATCGGGCAATCAGCATTCTTATGAGCGATTTCATGCATTGGGAATTCCGAGCGAGGATTCAGGCATTCCTTTTACCAGGCCAACGAAAGGTCAATACAGGAAAGGTCAGGGGACAATTCATATTATCAGCGGAGGTGGGGGAGCTACTTTCAAGATGTTTGCCGATTGGGCCGGTGTCAAAAAACGAACCGCTCCAAAACCGGTGTTTGATGCTCTTGCGAGCCGGGCGCTGATGAATCATTTCCTGGTTTTGCGAGTGGAAAAGAAGCAGTTAAAAGTAGAAACACATCGCGTTTGCCCGCAAGATGAACCGGGAATAAGTGAAAATCCGCGCTGGAGGTCTAAAGACCCAAAATGGCAGAACGTCACATTGGAATGCGATGGCAAAGAACCGGGAATCACCCTGTTCGAGGAGTTTTCAATTGTGAGAGAATAGAGTAGGGATATTAGAGTATTAAATTTATCGAAACAACTTTTGTCGGTCCTATTGCCCCTGGACAAAACGACTAATGCCGTTCCTGTGAGTTTGGATTGATCTCAATTCCAGATTGTAATTATGAAAAAAAAGGGCCTGAAGTCAACCAGGCCCTTTGCATAAATTCAATACCAGCGGTTTTTTCGAAGAGTCTACCCATCCAGCAAGTTATCGACATCCTTGATCTGGGATTGGACATCGGTTGCGGAGCGGTTGAGTTGCTCCATCTCTTCCGGCAACAGTTTGAGTTCTATGATTTCCTCAATACCTGCATGACCCAGCTTCACCGGCACGCCGAAAAAGATGTCTTTCCAACCGTATTCGCCGCTAAGGTGAACGGTACAAGGCAGGATTCGTTTTTTGTCCTGCAGGATCGCTTCGATCATCTTGACCACAGAGGCTCCCGGTGCCAGAAACGCGCTTCCGGTTTTCAGCAGTCCGACGATTTCGGCGCCGCCTTTGCGGGTTCGGTCCACCAGACGGTCGATTTGCTCCTTATTCATGAGGTCTGTGATGGGGACTCCGGACACTGTGGTGTAACGTGGCATGGGTACCATCGAGTCACCATGTCCGCCTAACACCATAGCGTCAACATCCACCAGTGAGCAGTCGAGTTCCAATGATACAAACGAACGGAACCGGGCCGCGTCCAGCACGCCTGCCATTCCCATAATTCGCTCGCTGGGTAACCCGGAAACTCGTTTGGCCACATACACCATCGCGTCCAGAGGATTCGACACAACGATGATGAGCGGGTTTTTGGAGTGTTCCATCACTTGTTCGGTAACCGATTTCACAATTTTTGCATTGGTAGCAATCAAGTCGCTTCGGTCCTGACCCGGTTTTCGGGGAATCCCGGCGGTAATGACGACGATATCTGAATCTGCTGTATCCTTATAATCGTTAGTTCCGGTGATGATTCCGTCGAATACCTGCAAACATCCGGACTCCTGGAGATCCAGGGCTTTTCCCTGCGGAAGGCCTTCGACGATATCGGTGATGACCACATTCCCCAGGTTTTTGTAAGCAGTCAATTGAGCTACAGTTGTTCCAACCTGTCCCGCTCCTACCACAGTGATTTTATTGCGCATGTGCATTTTCCTCAATGTTTCAAAAAAAAATGCCTGCCCCCAAAAGGGACAGGCAGTTATGTATCATCAGTAGCCAAATTTTACGGTCAATCGGCTTTTCTCGTTGGCGAACCCATAATAAAGCTTGTCACCATTGCCAACCGGAACCACATAAAATGAGATTATATCCTTAAATGAAGTAGCGTTGATTCGCATTTTTCCGGCGTTTTCCAGTCTACCAGGGGAGATGGGCAACTTATTCCGCAGATCAATTTGCGTGATCAGGTCATACGCCAGTATGAGTAGGGAGTACAAAGAAATACCCTTCAAATGTGATATCAATTTAAAGTCCGATTTTATGAGTTATAAATGCTTAGGGATAAGCTGGTAACCTAAAATAATATGTTTTCAATGTCAAGGCTTATTAGACTTCCCGGGAGCAAATCGGCGGCGGGGTTTTCGCTCATGGAATCCTGATGATAACTGACTTTGTGGTTTTGGATCAATATGTTATGATTTATTGACTGTTAAAGCTCTCAGGGACACGGGGGTGTGAGCCAGAGCAGTCCTGATGTAACTTTCTTTCGTCCGTTCGGACCCGGCGGCTTCCTTTTTGCGACCTCTGAATCCGGATGGCTCTTAAGGTATATTCCCGATACATGATAAATTTTGCCCAGGCTCACGAGAGCCACGATAAACTCACGCATTACCAGTTCGAGGTCGATTGGAAGGAAGCCGGTTCGCTTCCTGAAGACCCCAGGGTACGTCTCGATTATTTTACCAGCTTAAAGGCCCTGTTGAGCCGGGAACGCGAAAAAATTAAAAACTGGCACCGCGCCGGCGCCGGTGGACGCGAAGTCATCCAGGCCCACACGGGTTTGATGGATGAAATGCTCCGCGAAATTGTGGACGATGTTAATAATCTGGAGGCTTATAAAGACTCCAACCACATGGAGCAATTCGCACTGGTCGCTGTTGGTGGCTATGGCCGCGGTGAATTGAACCCCTGTTCCGACGTCGATTTGCTCTTTTTGGTGCAGGATAACATTGATCCTGTCACCGATCAGTTCATACAGGAAGTGGTATCTGTACTTTGGGGGATTGGACTCGAAATCGGCCAAAGTTGCCGGACTATCAAGGATTGTATCAAGCTGGCCAAGGGCGATCTTACTATCAAGACGTCGATGATCGAGACACGCTTCCTCACTGGCAATATCGAATTGTTCGAAAAGCTGGTGGGTTCGGTTACCAGAAAAGTCCTGAAAACCAACGTGAATGAGTTTTTCGAAACCAGTACCAACGAAAAATACTCGCGTTTCGGCTTGAAGGAAGGGGTGGCTTGCCATTCGGAACCGGATATCAAGAATGGACCCGGTGGCCTGCGCGATTACCATGTAGCGCGCTGGGCGGTGGCGGTCCGCTTCGGAGTGCTCTCGTTTCGCGAAATCGGCCGTGACGATGTGATTTCGGACCGGGAACTGGATCTGCTTGAAGAATCCCTGGACCATTCCCTGAGGGTGCGTAATGAATTGCATTATCTGACCAATAAAAAAAGCGATATTCTGACACTGGACATTCAAAAAGACCTGGCACATAACCTTGGGTACAACGGCGGGGATAACAATAAGCCGGTTGAACGGTTCATGCAGGAATATTTTCTGCATGCGACCAACATTTACCATATTTCCGAGACCCTGTTCGAGCGATGCCTGGAAACCAAACACACGATCAAAAAGATCATATCTTCATTCTCCCGTAGGGATTTGCGCAACGGTTTCTATGCCGAGGAGTCCTGTCTTAAATGGGAAGGTACTGAAGACACCGCGTTCGAAACCAATCCTCAACTGATTCTTGAGGCTTTTAAATTGTGTTTCGAATACAACCTGGAACTCGGTGCCCAGTTAAAGAGGCGGTGTCGGTTGGGTCAGGATTCGGTTACGGAAGAGTTTTTGAGCGAGGAACCGAATCGTGCATTCCTTTACCATGTTTTGGACCACGGCCAGAGCGCCCGGGTGTTGCGCCTGATGCATGAAGTGGGTCTTTTGGGGGTCATTCTGCCGGAATTTTGTCAGACCCACTGTCAAGTGAATTACGATTTTTATCATCGTTACACCACCGACGAACACTCCCTGCGCATGGTGCGATTTTTGGAGGAACTTTCAACTCATATAGAAGGCGGTCACGAGGAATTAGCCGAAGTGTATGGATTGATTACCGAAAAAAGATTGATCAAACTGGCTTGCCTGCTCCATTCGCTTCGAGGCAATAGCGAAAACGCAGGAAATCCCGATGCTCCCAATACCTGGGAAGCCTTGCTTCCCGTTGCCCAACGCTTACATCTGGGTCTGGAAGAAGTGGAAACCCTCAATTTTCTCATCAACCATCTTTACGAAATGATGGAAACAGCCTTTCATCAGGACATGCATCAGCTCACCATTATTGAAGGTTTCGTGCGGGTGGTGGACTCGATTGAACGCCTGCAAATGTTGTTTGTTATTTCTTATGCAGAACTCAGGGCCGTGGCCCCGGATACATGGACGGCCTGGAAGAAAAGCCTCCTCATCGAGCTGTACAACCGGACCCGTGATTACCTGGAGGACCCGGAATCGGTGAAGGCCCAATTCCAGGATACGCGTGCTGAAGTGTTCAGGATCCTTGAGCGGGAATTTGCTCCCGATGTGATAGAGCACCATCTGGAGATGATGCCTGAAGACTATTTATTCACCGTTTATGCGGAAGAGATCGCATCGCATTTGCGCCTGATCCACGATCTGGCCGATAAACCTTTTATCTTCAGGCACGAATTTAATGAGTCGGTGGGGTTCCACACCCTTACGGTAAGTTGTCCGTCGCGACGGCAGGCTTTCAAGAAAATCGTAGGAACGCTGACCGCAAAAAACTTCAATATTCTGGGCGCCCAGATTTATCGCAGAAAAGATGGACCTGTGATTGTAACCTTACAGGTCGATCCTCCCGAGCATTTAAACGTTGAATCCGATTCCACCTGGGAGCAGATAGAGACCGTATTCAGCGACCTGATGGAAAATCGCCTGGACTTTTCAGAATTACTGAATAACCGGACCCGGTTCATGTCGGATAAGAATGCGTCAACGGTGATGGAACCTCATATTCAGATCGATAACACCACCGCTTCACATTATTCCGTGGTGCGTATTGAAGCCAATGACCATTTGGGTATGTTGTACAAGATAGCCAAAGTGTTTGCCGACCACAACGTTCATATATCCCGTGCCAAAATTTCCTGCACCGGAGAAATCGGAACCGACGTGTTTTACGTGTCCCACGGCGAGAATCGCGTGCTCAATGAAGCCATCATCCGCGAATTAAAAGAAGATTTGCTCAATACCCTGAATATAGAAAAGCTGGAAGATATTCATTGAATCAAACCTTTCCCTTCCTTTAAAAAGTTTCCATGAATATCAGCCCGATCAGCTTTTTGGTTGCGATAACCCTGTCCTCATTTTTGAATGTTACCGCGGACCCTGACTTGAAACTCGGATCAGCGGTCTACAAAAAACATTGCAAAGTGTGTCATGGCGATAAAGGTGACGGCAAAACCTTTGTCGCCAATGCATTAAACCCCCCGCCCAAAAACTTTACATCCTCGGCTTCGAAAAAAGAACTCACCCGCGAGCGCATGGTCGAGTCCGTGACAGAAGGTAGAAAAGGCACTGCCATGATGCCCTGGAAAAGCCGCCTGTCAGAAAAAGAAATCCAAAGCGTCGTGTCCCATATTCGAAACCAGTTTATGGATCTGGATTAGAAGTGCTGAAAGGACAGTCTTCCTCAAACTTTCCAAGCTGGCATATTAGTGAAGAATCCGGATATAAAGAAGAGCTTTAACCTTCGCCTTCCACCAGTCCATCCAATATAATCTTCACTCCCTGGTCTCCAGCGTTGGCTTTGATAGAGCCGCGGAGGTCACCTTTATTGGCTTTAGCATTGCCGTCGTGGTCCAGGCGGGCGTGGATGCTCATTGGTCCTTCAAAGACGTTGCCGGGAATCATCACTTGCGCTTGCCCTAATTCGAAGGGATAAGGAAATTTCACTTCCTTGGCCAGAGTGACCGCCAAAGGGGGTCCGCTTTCAACGCCTTCGGGACGGGTGAACAGGAACAGTACTGATTCTTTTGATACGTACTCTGCAAGGGCGGGATCGATTTCGATGGTGCCGGAAATGGATTTGGATGCATCGATTGCTGGCATGGGCACCTGATTATTTAATATCAACTCCACGTTTTTCTCGCCGGCTTTGGTGTCCAGTTGGCCTTCCAGATCACCGGGACCGCCTCCGGCCATTCCATCTTTGTCCAGACGAGCGCTTAATGTGATCTCCCCTTCGAAGGGAGTGTCCGGGATCATCACATCCATTGGCCCGATTTCGAAGTCGTAAGGCAAGTCATAGCGGCGCGTTTTCTTGACCGCAAGTGGCGGGCCGCCTGAAACACCTTTGGGTCTTGCGTAAATGAATAAAGTTGCCCCTTTGGGCGTTTTATCTTTGAGGCTGGCATCCAGTTTAAGGGTTCCCGAAATCACCTGTGCCTGCACTTTGGGATCGTTTTTCATTTCGATCTGGCGCTTCATTTGAGGCGGAAGCGGGTGTTCTTTTAGCTCTTTTTCGCAAGAAATAAGTGAGGGAAACATTAAAATTAAAATCAAAAGTTTTTGTATTTTCATAAGTTACGTCGTTTTAGGCTTTCATTAAAGCATTTTAAGAAACTTTGCACCCCAACATACATCATACTAGTAAAACAACAGGAGAATGTCCCTCGAATCATCCTCCGAAACTCGGGTTTCTGAAGAGTGAGGGAAAATTGCACCCAGCATGTTTGAAGGCGTTAGGCTCCTCTATCATAGCGTAAGCTTTCATTCCCTGCAAAAAACTTTCTTAGAGTCGACAACGGAGGTATTACATGTTCTATGAAGTTCGAGTGTTTGATCCTAAAGGCCAGATGAAAAAGGTGCTCTCCGGCAAACAACTCAGTAAGAAATACTGGGACGATTTTCAAAACCAGTTGAAAGGCCAGGCCACGACCGGTCTATTTAAAAAGAAAGGCCGCAAGTCTTCCCGAAAGGATTTGCTCGACGACGAACGACTGGAATCCTACAACGATTGGGGTTAAAAGCGTCCTAATGTAAAGATTAACCAAAACTCAAGATCACGATTCGATCTCCTACACCGCAGTCGGATTGAGCGTGTGACCACGGGACCCTGAGGGGTCCCGTTTTTTTTCGCCCGGTAACCGGATATTCTCACCTTAAAACACTTGAAGCATTTTCCCCTTAACATTTTAATGGAGCCCATGAGAACAAGAGGTTCTTTTTGTATAATAACTGATGTAAGGTTGATAAACATTCATGCCTCAGGAACCTACGGTGTATTGAGGCCGATTGCCTTCCCATTTTCTGGAGACTTGTAATGACATCCGCTCGAGCCTTTGCCGCGCCTTCTGCAAAAGAAGGCCTGATTGAAACTCATATCCAACGCCGCGAAGTCGGTCCCCATGATATCGAAATAGAAATTCAATTCTGTGGGGTTTGCCATTCAGATTTGCATACGGCAAGAAACGAGTGGGAGGTTTGGCCTACGGTTTATCCCTGTGTGCCGGGGCATGAAATTGCAGGACAAGTCGGTAAAGTAGGTAATCAGGTGAGTTCTTTCAGAGAAGGGGATCTCGTTGCGGTGGGTTGTATGGTCGATTCGTGCGGGGAGTGCGCCAGTTGCCAGGAGAGTCTGGAACAGTATTGCGATGCCGGAACCACGGTTTTCACTTACAATTCTCCAGATCCCCACAACACGGCTCCCGTTACCTATGGGGGGTATTCGGAAAAAATTGTGGTGAATGAGCGTTTTGTCTTGCGCGTTCCCAAAGATCTCGATCTTGCTTCAGCCGCGCCCCTGTTATGCGCGGGTATCACACTGTATTCTCCCCTTCGGCATTGGCAGGCGGGTCCCGGAAAGAAAGTCGGCATTGTGGGTTTAGGCGGCCTGGGACATATGGGAGTCAAATTATCTCATGCTTTGGGGGCAGAAACCGTGCTATTCACAAGGTCCGACTCCAAAAAGGAGGATGGAATGCGTCTTGGAGCCGATGCGGTTGTGGTCTCCGGAAACGAGGACGAGATGCAAACCCACTCACGGAGCTTCGACTTGATTATCAGCACGGTAGCCAACTCCCACAATCTCGATCCTTATATTTCCCTTTTAAACCGGGATGGAACTCTTGTGCTGGTCGGCGCTCCAGAACATCCGCATCCCTCGCCAACGGTTTTCAATTTGATATTAAGAAGAGGCTCTCTGGCAGGCTCTGCCATTGGCGGAATTGCGGAGACACAGGAGATGCTTGATTTTTGCTCCGAGCGGGGAATAGTATCGGATATTGAATTGATACCCATACAGAAAATCAACGAAGCGTACGAGAGGATGCTGAAAGGGGATGTGAAATATCGCTTTGTCATCGATATGCGGTCATTGAAGGCAGGAAAATAACTCCAGGAGCGATTGTTCAAGGTTATTTTTACCTACGGCCTTTCTACCGACGGGCAAGGGATTTTTCCGCTGGTTTTTCAATACAGAGCTTTATTCCTCTCAAAATGTGACAGAGCATCCTGGTAATCTTCCGGGGTGTCGATTTCGAAGCAATGGGGCGTGCTTATGGTCCAGGGGTGGAGTGCGAAGGATTGCACGAACTCGGTGAAGGGGATTTCCCAGAGGGTCTTGCTGTATTCCGGCTCGTTGCGGTAGTACAACTCCTCAAACTTCCGCACGTGATCCTGTGTGAGCTTGATGAAACCAATCGCCTCGCCTGCAAACTGGTATCGCTCCAGTTCCTCTTCCGTCATCAGGCGCTTGGTGACAAAACTTCCAATGGTGCCGTCTGGATTCAACAGCATTTTCGAGCATTCTTCATCATTGATATCCGCACCCACCACCGCAAACGAAGACGGCTTTCCTTTTCGGACGAATTCGGCCAGAACGGATTTGGGATACAATACATCGCCATCCATGATCAACACGTCGTCCTGAATTTTTTCCAGTCCCATGACCAGCGACAGGGTATTGCCGGTGGTGAGATAAAGATCGTTGTCGATGAACGCGACAGGTTGATCCGGGTTCAAGCCTTCCACATAATTTTTGACATGTTCTTTATTGTGGCCGACCACAAGGTGGGTCTTTTTGATCCCCATTTCCTGCATGCAGGTGAGGTGACGCGAAAGCAATGTTTCTTCGCCGAAAGGGAGCAGGGCTTTATGCGGCAAGTCGTCGCGGTCGAGCCGGGAACCATAGCCGGCGAGCAGTATTATTGCCTGCATAAATCCTGAATGGTAAAAACCTCATTAAAAAGGGGCGAACAGCTGTTCATAGTGTATTGGGTCATTTCGTATAAGCCCAGAAATCGGACATCGGTTGGTTGGAACAATACCGGCGGAATTTCAACAATGTGTCCAGTCCGTCGGCGGTGCGTTCGACATTGCTGGGCTCGTCGATAAAATCTCCCCACCCGCTCTCATTTTTGTTTTTGGTGAGCCATTGCACGCCCTTCTCTATCACCGGCATGTATTTTTCTTTCTGATTGAAAATATCCGAGACCAGCATCAGGTTTCTGCACGCGTCCATTGTGTGGTCCATGTTTTCATTATCCCAGGACCCGTTTTCCGCTTGCTCGTCGACCAGACTTTCGGCCGCATCCAAACAGGCTTTTTCGGCAAATTCGATTTTATCCATAAAGTAGGCCGGTACCAGAGTGTATTGCATCAAGTGCGCAGTGGTTTCGATACCCGAGGGATGGAACCCGTTGTCTTTCCACAAGCCGGACTCGCGGTGCCAGGACATAATATAATCGAAGCCACGTCGACGGGCTTTATTGATGCGCTCATCATCCTGTTTGTCTCGTGTTACCTGGTAGATCGTGAGAAAACATGTCACCGAACAGGTGGTGTCGAGATGCGACCATTCCGGATCGGTCCAATGCCCGTCTTCCTCCTGCGAATTGAGAATATACTCCAGCGTTTTGTCCACAGCGGCTGAAATAGCAGGGTCTTTAATAATAAGGTTTCCACGGCTCAATTTCAGACCCACGAAGGTGGTGATCCAGATTGATGTCTGATTGGTGTTCGATATTTTTGACCATCCGCCATCAGGATTTTGAACCTTCAGGCATTCCTGGAATTCCTGCGGCATTTTGTCGGTAATCCCCATGTGAAGAATGCAACGGAGTACATGCTCCAAAACTTCCATATCCTGATCGCCCGTCAACAGGCTCCATTCATTCTTTTGCGAATCAAGATAGTTCCATTCGTGTTCTATCACGTGATCCAGGTTTTCGATGGCGGTAATCATCATTCGGGTTTCCTTAGGAAAATAAAAAGTTAATGGGGATATTGAGGGGTCTGCGGCAGATAAAATTGGCCACGCGTATGAACTCATTGAGCATCACTTAATTTGCGTTCGTTCCCAAACCATTCTCGCCACATGTTTCTGCCGGCCGAGGGTCCGCATGTTCTATTTCTGCTGGCCTACGACAAATCAATCAGGAAATTGCAGATAAGAGATTCAGGCAATGAATTATAAAATGATTGGCAAATTCAGGTCAATCTCAAAATTTGGGGTGAGTGTGCCGGGATACTTATTTACTGCTCAGTTTGGACCATTTTCGGCTGATCCATCCGGATTTTCCTTTGGCGTAGGAGACTTTAAACCAATGGGGTTTGCTTTCCAGGAGGGGAAGGACAGCGCCTTTGTTAAGATGGAACAAAACTTTTGCATTGAGGGAAGGATTTTGGCGGACTCTGAGACGGGATTTGCGGGTGGATACCACAACCCACTTTTTCACTGCGGGCTTTTTTTTGGTGGCAGTCACTTTTTGGGGAGTCGATGGCGAGGCCGCGGGCGGACTGGATTCCTCCATGTCGCCTGAAGACATCAACTCCCCCATTGAATCCGAGGGGGGAGGTTGGCTCATGCCTTTTTTTTCCATAGCAGGTTCTCTATCCGCTGGTTTCACTTCCTCTTTATTTTTCAGGCTCTGGTTGGCTGAAACCATATCTTCTTCGTCAATCCGGGGAATCTTTAATGTGGCTATGTTTTCCTCTTCCATCATGGTGCTGGATGAGGGAGAAGGCCGCATTGTGGAAGGTGAAGGACGGATGGTGGTGCCTTTATAAGGAAACATTTTCTGCGGTCGTGGCGAATGAATGATGGGTGACCGGCTCAATTCCTCGATTTTCTTCATGGCCCTGTCCCGATACTTGCTATTGGGATACTCTTTAATGAAAGATTTATAAGCGTTGATTGTATTGATCCGCTCGGTTTGTTTAAAAATCTTGCCCTGCAATTCATCAATTTCGTTTTTAACACGAAACTCCTCTTGCGGGGTGGCGGATAATTCTGCAATCATCTGGAGATTGGCAATGGCCCTTTCATACTCCTTGTTTTCTTTCAACAGAGTAGTCTGGAATTTTAAGGCACGGGTCAGGTTTCCTCTAACCTTTAAATCGCTGGGTTCCAGTTCCAGAGCCTTTTCAAACTCTTCAATGGACGCATTCAGCTGGTCGTCATGGTAGTAGGACATGCCGAGGTTGTTATGCGCCTCAAATGAATTCGGATGTTTTGCCAGAAACTGCTTCCACAACCCAATCGCCGATTGGGTCTGGCCACTGTTTTGCTGTTCCACAGCATCCTTAAATAATTTACTTTCGGCCTGTAAAATCTGACCGGGGGGTGTTTCAAAATAGGGGCTTTCGGTGGTGGCGCATGCGGCCAATACCACCATTAATACAAGGCCTAATCGGCTTTTCCAAGGAATCGATTGCTTCATTCGATGGTTCCTTTTATTAAAGTTGAACTTCTACTTGAC
This sequence comes from Nitrospina sp., assembly GCA_024648695.1. Classification (GTDB taxonomy): domain Bacteria; phylum Nitrospinota; class Nitrospinia; order Nitrospinales; family JACRGP01; genus JACAVV01. Next base: position 353,130 of record JACAVV010000005.1, on the reverse strand, counting down.
TGGTTTTAAATTTGATGTAACCTAAAACTTATTCCGCTGGGGGTGTTACCAAACTGAGAGTCCATTGGACAACCCTTTGAACCTGATCTGGCTAATACCAGCGCAGGGAAGCGAGCGATGACTCTATTGCCGCATCTCCTAATGGAATGTGGCTTTTTTTTTGCTTTTTTTAACAGGCGAGCTTGCCGCCGTTAATCGTGTTTGTTTTTGGTGCCCCCGTAACTTTTTTACGGGACCCAATATTCAGCAACCAGGAGCAGGAGGTTTTTTGAAATTAACAATAAATGGCAAAGAAAAAGAAATCGCCACAAGCCAGAACCTGATCGAATTACTCAAGGAGTTGGATATTTCGGAATCGCATATTGCAATTGCCCTGAACTCTGAGATCGTTCCCAGAACCCAGTTCGCAACCACATCCATAAAGGATGGCGATACGATAGAAATCGTTCACGCCGTAGGAGGGGGCTCCGGGTAAGCCGTTTCAGGTAAATCTTTCAGGTTCACTATAGAAAATCAATTTCGTTCAACCTCTTACAGGGTGTCATATTAGCATGGAAGGCAGTTATTTAAAAGTTGGAAACCGGTCTTTTAAGTCCCGTCTCATCGTAGGTACGGGAAAATACAAATCATTTGAAGAAACCAGAGAAGCCATTGCTGTATCCGGAGCCGAAGTGGTGACGGTGGCGGTCCGCAGAATCGAACTGGATAAAACCAAGGAATCGATTCTCAACTTTATCGATCCGGATAAATACACCTTCTTGCCCAATACAGCAGGATGCTACAGCGTTAAGGAAGCTGTGATGACCTGTCAACTGGCACGGGAAGCGGGTCTGGGCGATTTGGTCAAGGTGGAAGTGATCGGCGACGAGAAAACTTTGTTTCCCGACAACGAAGCCACCCTGGAAGCTTCGGACATTTTGGTGAAGGATGGATTCACGGTTTTACCCTACTGCACAGACGACGTGGTGCTTTGCAAAAAACTCGAACAAGTCGGGTGTGCCGCGGTGATGCCTTTGGCCGCGCCTATTGGGTCCGGACTGGGCATTCGCAATCCTTACAACATTCGGCTCATCCAGGAGGCGGTGACGGTGCCTGTGATCATCGATGCAGGTGTAGGAACGCCTTCCGACGCCAGCCGTGCAATGGAAATGGGTGTCGACGGAATTTTAATGAACACCGCTATCGCCTGCGCTAAAGATCCCATTAAAATGGCACAAGCTATGAAGATGGCCGTGGAATCGGGTCGGCTCGGATACGAAGCGGGTCGCATCCCTAAAAAATTATACGCAACCGCCAGCAGTCCTTTGGAGGGCTTGATTGATTTGTGATTCCAACAGGAATCTGAATCCACCTTGTTTTCAAAAGTTGAAAACCCACGGGTATTGGATAATAAATGCTTAAACCAGTTCCTAAATGGCTAAGGGTTTATTTGATAAGCGACCGAAAACTGTTTTCTCCAGATGCGTTTTTGCTCAAAGTGGAAGCGGTTCTGAAAGCGGGAATCCGAAGCTTTCAGTTGCGGGAAAAGGATCTTGCCTCGCGGGACTTACTGGAACTGGCGCGAAAGGTAAAGGGCCTGACTCATAAGTATGGGACCCGGTTGTTTATCAATGATAGAATTGACATCGCTCATATGGTGTCTGCGGAGGGTGTGCATTTAACCGAGTCGAGCGTGGGAGCTAGAGAGGTTAAAAATCATTTTCCCAAACTTTTGGTCGGGGTATCTACCCATTCCCTCGACCGGGCAAAAGAGGCTGAGGAAGAGGGAGCTGACTTCGTAACGTTCAGTCCCATTTATGAGACGGCATCGAAAAAAGAATACGGTCCGCCACAAGGTTTAGAGAGTTTGGAAGAAGTGGCAGAGGCATTGAACATTCCGGTTTTGGCCCTTGGGGGAATAAAAATCGGTCGCGTTCCCGAGGTGCTAAAAGCAGGCGCCTCCGGAGTGGCGTTGATTTCTGATATTTGGAACAGCTCGAATATTGAACATACTATTTTAGAATACAAGGCATTTTTTGGAGGAGAGTGAATATGACACAATCGAATGCAAAGGGTAACGGAAACGGGAATGGAACGGGATCCGGGCGCAACTCAGAACAAGTTATCTTATCGACCAAACCGATTTCTCCCAACTCGAAAAAAGTTTACGTCGAAGGCAAAATTCATCCGGAGATCCGTGTTCCTTTTCGGGAAATCAGCCTGTCCCCAACCGCCACCGTCAACACCAATGGCAATGGCGACAGTCATGCCCCCGAAGGCGAACCCAATGAACCTGTTTATGTTTATGACACCTCGGGTCCTTACACCGATCCCAAAGTCGAGATCAATATTCGTGAAGGATTGAAACCGATTCGCCAGCAGTGGATTCTGGATCGCGACGATGTGGAATATTACGACGGCCGCGACCCCAAGCCGATTGATGATGGTTTCAAACACGAAGGCGACGTGCAACGCACCGAGCAGTTTCCAAATGTTCGCAAGCAGGTCTTGCGGGCCAAATCCGGCAGAAACGTTTCTCAAATGCATTATGCCAAAAAAGGCATGATCACTCCCGAGATGGAATTCATCGCCATTCGTGAAAACCAGAAACGCAACGCTCTGCTGGAAGATGCAGAACGCGAACAACGCCTGGCAGGAAATTCTTTCGGGGCACTGTTGCGTGAAGAGATCACACCGGAATTTGTACGCGACGAAGTGGCCGCAGGCCGCGCCATCATTCCATCCAACATCAATCATCCCGAATCCGAACCGATGATTATCGGCCGTAATTTTCTAGTAAAAATTAATGCCAATATAGGCAATTCTGCGGTTTCTTCCAGTATTGAGGAAGAAGTGGAAAAAATGGTTTGGGCGACCCGGTGGGGTGCGGATAATGTCATGGACCTGTCGACCGGAAAAAACATTCATGCCACACGCGAATGGATTCTGCGAAATTCTCCGGTACCTATCGGAACGGTTCCTATTTATCAGGCCCTTGAGAAAGTCGATGGGGTGGTGGAAGAACTCAGCTGGGAAATTTACCGCGACACTTTGATCGAGCAGTGCGAGCAGGGCGTCGATTATTTCACCATTCATGCCGGTGTTCTGTTGCGGTTCGTACCCATGACGGCCAAGCGCATGACCGGAATCGTTTCCCGCGGCGGATCAATTTTGGCGAAATGGTGTCTCGCACACCACAAGGAAAATTTTCTGTACACCAACTTTGAAGAGATATGCGAAATCATGCGCACTTATGACGTGGCGTTCTCGCTGGGAGACGGTTTGCGTCCAGGTTCTATCGCCGATGCTAACGATCAGGCCCAATTCTCCGAATTGGAAATTCTGGGTGAACTGACCAAAACTGCCTGGAAATACGAAGTGCAAACGATGATTGAAGGACCAGGCCATGTGCCGATGCACATGATCAAGGAAAATATGGAAAAGCAGTTAAAGGAATGCCACGAAGCTCCCTTTTACACATTAGGACCGCTCACAACAGACATCGCGCCCGGATACGACCACCTCACCAGCGCCATCGGTGCCGCCATGATCGGGTGGTTCGGGACGGCCATGCTGTGTTATGTGACCCCCAAGGAACATTTGGGTCTCCCCGACCGCCAGGATGTTAAAGAAGGCGTGATCGCATACAAGATCGCCGCCCATGCCGCAGACCTGGCTAAAGGGCATCCGGGAGCACGCGTTCGTGACGATGCATTGAGTAAAGCCCGTTTTGAGTTCCGTTGGGAAGACCAATTCAATCTTTCCCTGGACCCCGAAAAAGCCTTATCGTTCCATGATGAAACCCTTCCGGCGCAAGGCGCCAAACTGGCTCACTTTTGTTCCATGTGCGGACCCAGCTTTTGTTCGATGAAAATCACTCAGGACGTTCGCGATTACGCCCAAAAGAATCAATTGGACGAAAAGGAAGCCTTGGATGCGGGAATGAAGGAAATGTCGGACAAATTCAACTCTTCTGGAGGTCAGATTTACAGCAGAGTTTGATTTTGGCAAAACCCGAAGGGGTATTTATTTAGCCGATTGCCTTTTTTTTATTTGGATTTATAATAAGAAAAACACATTTTTAAGATTTCAGGCGGGTTCTTAGGTTGAAATGTTTGAAACCACAACTTTTCAACTAGTGAACCCGCCTTGAAAAAGTATAGGTCCACCTTTTTTCAGAGTTTGTGAGTGGCTCGTTTAATGGAGGATGTTATTTCTTATTGATCCATCCGTCCAAAACCTGAAAAACTCAAAATTAAGAGAAAGACCTATAGGGCAATAATACCTCTGATTCCGTTTGTCCTTCTGGAATGTAAAAGGAAAATTCCCCATATACCGGGATCAAATGAGATTGCCTTTTGTTTTGCATTTTACCTTTTTCAGGTTTCATGGTCGGCTGATTAATGATTTTACTTTACCAAAGTTAAGGTTTTCTGATTCCATAAATAAACAGCATGGAGTTATGGATAAGAGTGTTTACGCAGGAAAGATTTTAACTTCAAAAAAGATAACCTATTAGACTCTTAAAGGCAGGCCTTTGGCATTGAATAAGGAAAAGGATCCTCCCTCTCATCTAAACCTTCTTTCGCGGTGGAGAAAAGGGGGTTTTAGAAGTCCTTTTAAAGGCGCCCTCACCTTAACCCTCTCCCTCCGGAGAGTAGAGTGAATCTTTTCCATGTCGGGGTTAATAAAAGGCTAAATTCAAGGTTGGATTTTAAGTTATGAAAGTAGAACAAGTCATATGGTCCAAAGAAAACGGTTGGTCCTCCTTATCTGACGATTTTCCAAATGAACAGGCGCAATTAATTTTTATCTTTGCCAACCGGTTTGTTATGGGCTACAAGGATCTGTTTGATTTTTTGTCCAAGCGTTACCCTTCCGCCTATAAAATCGGGTGCTCCACCTCTGGAGAAATTTGCGACACCCATGTCCTGGACGAATCCCTCGTTGCCACCGCTGTTTACTTTGATAAAACCTTTATTAAAATGGCTTCCGTCGATTTAGCCGGAGGTAAAGACAGCTTTACAGCAGGAAAAGAGTTGGCGCAGGCTTTGATTCCGAATGAGTTACAACACGTTTTTGTTTTGTCGGACGGATTGAAAGTCAATGGCAGTAGATTGGTTGAAGGGTTGTCGCGTCATCTCGATAAAAATGTCGGAATTACAGGGGGGCTTGCAGGAGACGCGGATCGTTTTGAAGAAACCTTGATCTGTTCTGGGGACATTCCGAAAAAAGAGCTTATTTCCGTAGTAGGGTTTTATGGCTCTCATTTAAAAATCAGCTTTGGTTCTATGGGTGGATTCTCTCCATTTGGTCCCGAAAGAAAAATCACTCGTGCCGACGGCAATATCCTTTACGAACTCGATGGTCGTTCCGCATTGGATCTGTACAAAGAATATTTGGGCGAAGAACTGTCCCGGGACCTTGCCACCAACCTGTTTTTATTTCCTCTGAGTTTCCGGACCGACGGATCGGAGTCCCCTGTTGTGCGAACGATTTTATCGATCAATGAACAGGAAAATTCCATGACCTTTGCGGGTGATATGTTTGAAGGAGGGTACGCCCGTTTGATGAAGACCAATATCAATAAACTGGTAGACGGTGCATTGCAAGCCGCGCAAACCTCTTTTGACAACATGGCGGAACAAACGCCCGACTTGGCAATCCTTATCAGTTGTATGGGCAGAAAAATTATTATGAAGCAGCGTATTGAGGAAGAAACTGAAGTGATTCGCGATATTTTTGGAGAAAAAACCGTTTTGGCGGGATTTTATTCCTATGGAGAAATCGCCCATTTCAGTCCTCTCGAACCCTGCAATTTACACAATCAAACCATGACCATAACAGCTTTCAGGGAAGATTAGATTGTGCATCGTTTATTGGCTCGACAATTAAAAAGGCATCTCAAAGCCCAGGATATCCAGAGTCCTGAAATGCAGGCGTTTCTTTCAGAGGTGGATGAAGCCTATGAAAAAATGGACATGGATTATGAGCTTATGGAACGGGCGATGGATCTGGCATCCGACGAATTGATGGCCAAAAACGAGTCCCTGCAACAGGAAATCCTGGATAGAAAAAAAGCGGAAGAAGCCCTGAAAGAAGCTCATCGCTATCTGGAAAACCGTGTTCGCGAAAGAACCCGTGATTTGACCCGGGCTATGGAAGAAGCCGACCGTGCCAATCTTGCAAAAACCGAGTTTTTGTCCCGCATGAGCCATGAGTTGCGGACTCCGATGAATGCCATCCTGGGTTTCACGCAATTACTGGAACAAAATTTAAAAGGAAATCTGGACGAACTGCAAATATCCAATCTGCATCAAATCCACAAGGCAGGGGACCATCTTTTGGACCTCATTAACGAGGTTCTGGAGTTGTCCAAAATCGATTCCGGCAACATTGACCTGGAAAACGAAAACATCGTGTTAGCTCCTTTATTAAAAGAGGTGCTTTCCATGATCCGGCCAATGGCAATGGAAAAAAACCTTATTGTCTCCAATGGTCAAAAGGAACTGGAAGACAACGTTTTCGTTTATGCCGACCGTATCCGCCTAAAACAGATCCTCCTCAATTTATTATCCAACGCAACCAAGTACAACGTTTCCGGTGGATCGGTTATCTTGAAATCCCATCTGGTTCCACCCAACAGTGTTTCCATTCATATTGAAGACTCCGGATTGGGAATTTCTAAATCCGACATGGAACAATTGTTTCAGCCATTTTTCAGAGGTGAAAACAGTTATCAGTGTGCCGAGGGAACAGGTGTGGGTCTGTCGATCACCAAGCATTTAACGGAATTGATGGGTGGTCGAATCGAAGTGAAAAGCGAAGTTCGCAAAGGCACCTGTTTCACCCTCAATTTTCCCGGCGGCGTAATTTCCACCTGAATTTTCTGCCCACGGACTGCTGTTCCCCTTCCTGCTTGATTAAAATATAAAATCGAAGGTTGCTGTAATATAGTTTAGGCAAAAACCATAACTATTCTTGTTCCAAAACCCGTTAGGGCTTTTTCGGTGAACAAATCAAAAAATACCTCAAAAGGAGTATTGAAACCTGTTTTTAATTCGTCTATAATTTTCAGGCTTGATTTTGTTTTGTAACAACTTATGCCATTTTTGACAGATTTTCATTTTAATGCATAAAAAATCTGTGATCTTTCATGATTGGAGAGTCCGTTATGGTTCGAAGAATTTTAGGCTTTGTGTCTGGCAATTTAATTTTCTCGCTATTATTTTTTGGTACGGGCCTCGCTGGAACCAATACGGCGGAGAATCAACAAGATGGCGTGGGCAACCAGGCGGAAGTTTCACAGAACGGCGAGTTGAACGACTCTCTCATTATTCAAAATGGGAATAACGATTTTGCGGAGTTGCTTCAGGAAGGGGAAAATAACGTTTCCAGTGTGAGCCAAACGGGGGATTTGAATGAAACGATAATCAAACAAGGTGAAAACCTGTTCGATGCGTCCACCAACAGTGATTCTGAAGTTGTTCAGGAAGGAAACCAGAATAAAGCCCGGGTGGAACAGTTCAATAACCTCACCAGCGGCGGCAATTCCGCTTTGGTAGAACAGACCGGCGATTCGAACGATGCAAACATCCTGCAAGACGGCGAAGCCAATTCAGCCATCATTGTCCAGGACGGGAATGAGAACAAAGCCCAGAGCCGCATTATTTTTGGCGGCAATGATAATCTGAGCATCATCGAGCAGAATGGTGATAACAACGATGCCGATATCGGTTTGTCCACCAACACCAGTACTTCCTTCATCACACAATTTGGCAACTCCAATGATGCCGATATCGATCAGATCGGATTTGGTGACGGCAACTTTGCAGACGTCCTGCAAGAAGGGGATAACAATACCAGTTCCGTGTTCCAGGTATTGAATTCGAACGAAGCCATCATCGAACAAATCGGTGATCTCAATGAATCCACAATAACCCAGGTAGCCGACGACAACTTTGCGGAGATTTACCAGGGGCAGGTAGGGGATTCAGGATTCGAAAACAACGCGGAAATCACTCAAAACGCTGAAGGCAATATGGGGTCCATTTCACAATTCGGCGATTTGAATCAGGCCGAGGTCACGCAAGACTCCTCTGCAAATACAAGCACGATCCTGCAACAAGGTTCCTCCCACACTGCCACGGTGAACCAGAATTAATGAGTTTCCAGTAAACAATTCATTAAATTCCCACGACCATTCAGGCAACAGGTTGCCATGCCGTTTGCCTTTTCCAACCTTTAATTCGTTATTTTTTATATTTAACAAGACTCCAACCGTAAAAATTTGCGGGGTTTTGTTGACACAATCCGTATTTAATGTTTTTTTAAGAGGATATTGTTGATTCTTGTCTTTAAAATACGACTCTCCCGATTGATTTTTAACTGAATTAAATGCCCGCATTATAGATAAGAATATATTTTTCCCTGAATTCCATTTTGAAACCGGGCTTTAAATTAAACCTGCGCCGCTTATGACTCAAGACATTGTCCTGGAAAAACTGGTTTTGGTAATCGCCCTGGGTATCTTATCACAATGGATGGGATGGAAATTCAAGGTGCCTTCCATTGTTTTGTTGACTTTATCGGGTGTGTTGGCGGGACCGATTTTTGGATGGGTGAATCCTGCCCGCGATTTTGGAGAGTTGGTCCCGGTTTTGATCAAGCTGGCGATTGCCTTGATTCTGTTTGAGGGCGGATTGAGTTTGCGTCTGCACGAACTGAAGCAAGCTGGTCTGGCAGTGAGGCGTCTGGTGATCCTTGGTCTGCCTCTGGCCTGGATCATTGGGTTTATTCCTATTCACTATTTCGTTGGCTTGTCCGCCGAAGTCTCCTGGGTGCTGTCCGCCATTTTAGTGGTCACCGGGCCCACAGTCATCCTTCCCCTTATTCGGCAAACCCGCATCGATACACACACCACGTCTCTTCTGAAATGGGAAGGCATCGTCAACGATCCGCTTGGCGCATTGTTGGCCGTTCTGGTGTTTGAATATTTTGTTTCCCAGGCCGACACGTCCATGCACATTTTGTTAAGCCTGGGCATCGCTTTTTCTGCTTCGGCCTTGTTGGGTTTAGGTGGTGGCTATCTGTTAAAGAAAGCGATCGACAAGGATTATATTCCGGAGTTTTTAAAGGTTCCTGCAATTCTCTCTCTCGTCTTCATCATTTTTGGCGTCGCGAACATGTTTCAGCACGAGGCCGGACTTCTGGCGGTCACGCTGTTCGGGATCATGGTGGGCAACACCGGTCTAGTCATCATTCACGAACTCAGGCGGTTCAAGGAAAACATCTCGATTTTTCTCGTCTCCACCGTTTTCATTCTTTTAACGTCCGGTTTGAATTTGGAAATCTTTGCAAGACTGGATTGGCGGGCGGTGATTTTTTTGATTTGCCTGCTATTTCTGGTGAGACCCGCTTCAATCCTGCTGGCAACATGGCGATCCAATCTGGCCTGGAACGAACGCTTGCTGGTTGGCTGGATTGCGCCCCGAGGTGTGGTTGCGGCGTCCATGGCCGGTCTTTTTGCACCCCGCCTGATTGCGGTTGGATATGAGGATGCGACGTACCTGGTGCCTTTGGTATTTGCGGCGGTATTCACTACAGTTGTCGTTCATGGCTTCTCATTTGGGTGGGTCGCCCGTAAACTGGGTCTTGCGGATGATACGGGCAAAGGCCTCCTTATAATCGGCGCCTCACCATTCAACATAGATCTGGCAAGTGAAATTAAGGATTCCGGAGTGCCCGTCCTGATTGTAGACAACTCCTGGCACAGTCTGCGTCCAGCCCGTTTGCAAGGCTTGCCGGTTTATTTTGGCGAAATCTTGTCAGAAAACAGCGAGCAGAAACTCGACTTATCGGCGATGGGAAAACTGCTTGCGGCTACAGGAAATGATGCCTACAATGCCCTGGTCTGTAGCGCCTATCTGACGCACCTGGGACCCAACAATGTGTATCAACTGGCAATGCACACCCGGGACCAGGATGAAGCCAAGGGGTTGCGCAATTCCGCACGTGGCCAAATCGCTTTTAAGGAAGACGTCCGGTTCGAATCGCTTTTGGGAATGTATTATATTGGCTGGGGATTGAAAAAAACGCAATTCACCGAAGAGTTTGGGCTGGAAACGTATTTCGAGACCAACCCACCCGATCTTCTGCCTTTGGTCCTGATCCGGGAAAACAAGGACCTGACCCTGGTTACCGGTAAAACGGAATTAAAAATCAAACCTGGAGACACTCTCATCAGTTATTGCCCTCCCCCTAAAAGTTAGTCTGCCTGTTCCTGATAGGCTGATGAATTATCCGAATTAAGCCCTTTTGAGCTAGTAGAATTTGGAAACCGTATTGGGGTTCTGATAGCCCGCATTTATTCGTACCAGCGTTGAAATTCCCTGGCGCTGATTTTTGCTTGTGACTGAATGCGTTTCCGTTTTTTGAGCATTCGGGGAAAGCTGTAGAGAAACTTGAAAAATCCCAGCAGGGCCCAGGGATCTTTCACCGCATAAGACAGGACTCTAAGGGATTCAATCCACAGGATTTGGATGAGGCCGCTCAGGAAAACCTGCCAGGGTTCGTTTTTCAAATAAACTAGATACCGATTGCGGGAAGAGCAGGCTCGAATCTCACCCTGTCGCACGCCTTCTGTACCCTCGCGCAGGTGGTAGGCAAAGGCTGTGGGTACGTAACGGCTTTCCCAGCCTTGCAGGCAGGCCCGAAGGGCAAGGTCTACATCTTCGAAATAGATAAAAAAATCTTCGTCAAAAATCTGGCCGTTTTGGGCAATAGCCTCCAGCATGGATTTGCGATACAGGGCCGCGGCCGCATTGACTCCTAATACATTTTCGGCTTCGGCGTATTGTCCTTGGTCGGGTTGACCGGCCCCACGGTCCCAGGGACGGCGCTTGTTTTTTAACAGGATCAAACCCGTGGAATCGATAATCTCTATATCATGGTCTCTGGAATCGGAACGCAGTAATTTCCCTCCAAACGATCCGGCTTCGGGATGAGTGCAGGCGTCTTTTACAAGCTCCAGAATGTAATCCGGATCCAGCTCCACATCGATATTCAATAGCAAAGCGTATTCCCCTAGGGACCTTTCAATGCCCTGATTCGCGGCTTTGGAGAATCCGCAATTTTCAGAATTGCGGATCACCTGCACCTCAGGCATTTGTTCTTCCACAATCTCCAATGAACGGTCCCGTGAGGCGTTATCAATGAGTATCGTTTCCAGATTCGTATAGGTCTGCTTTTTAAGTGAGGTCAAACAAGCGGGCAGGAGGCGTTCGCCGTTCCAATTGATGATGACAACGGAAACAAGCGGGTCAGGAACAGGCTCGGGCATTGAGTTTTTGGACTGGGCGGCCATTGTGGGACCTGGATGGTTTGTGAAGAAAAAACTATAGAAATCAGGTTCCGACGAATTTAATCGCCAGGCCTTTTTTTAAAAATGATACGAAAGCTTAATTGTTTTCTTTGTTTTCCCACCAAATAGGGAAACCGGGTGGGTTTGAATTTTAATTTGCTGGGGTTGTGAAAAAAAGCATCTTCCCGTTCCAGGGGGTAATCCTCCTTGAGTTCTTCCATAAGGTCCATCAATTGCGCTGGTGATGGTAAGTTGAAATCGATCATTCCTCTCATCCTGTTGCGACGGTCTTCGGAAAGGAGCCAGGTGAAGGGAGGTGACAGGAATACAGGGATGAGCCGGTTGCGCCACTGTTTCGAAAGCCAATGGATATAACGCAAGTGGACATGCTGTTCCAATACAAAGTAGCGGTTGGGAACTTCCAGAAACAGGAGGCCTCCGGGTTTCAGCACGCGTAAATGTTCCCGTAAATATTCCTCATTATCCTCGGTATGCTCCAATACATGCATGCTGTAGACAAGGTCAAAGGATTCGTTGTCATAAGGCAGGGTGCCGCCGGAATAAAGCCGGATATCCACCTGGTTCGCAAATTCGGAATCCTCAAACCGCAATTTGGCGAAATCCACCAAATGCGATTCCACCTCGATACCGGAAGCATGTTCCGCCCCTTTTTCCAGAAACGCGTACAAGCACCCCCCTGTGCCGCAACCGGAACTCAGTATTCGTTTGCCGGGAAAAGAAAAATAGGGTTCGATTTCCTTACTCCATTGAACAAAGCGGGAATAGTCGATGTAAGAAAACAGGGTGTTGTCGTATTCCCTTTGGCCTTCCATCGGTTTGAGGTGTTTTCTGACCGCTTGCTTTAAAACTTCGGAAGGACAGCTGTCGAGTGCTTCCTGATAAGAGTTGTAGCCGGTTAGTTTCTGCCATTGCGCGTGGGTATCTTCGCCGGTTTTAACAGGCTTGATGGCTTTGTTCTCAAGTTTTCTGACCACCATTCTGAAACTGTTCATTTTTTTGTGAGGTCCTATCAGGTAGGGCGTGATTTCCTGACGAAAGTTTGCCTTGCCCGGAATATGATAAAACGCATCCTCCATTTTCAGATCGTAGTGGGAACTCAGGGCAGAAACCATATCCATCAACTGGGCCGGCGATGGAAAATGCAAGTTCGTCATCAGGTTCAATCTATGCAGGAAACCGGGAGTGACCTTTTGGGCCAGAAAGGTTTTCGTGATGCATCCGGTCACCCATTTTCTGAATCGCATTGGCAGGTAATGAATGTATGGGATTTGAGTATGTTGTTCCTTCCTGAAATACCGGTTGGGAATTTCCAGAAACAAAATGCCTCCCGGTTTCAATACCCTGAAAATTTCGGAGAGATACAGGCCGTTATCCTGGGTGTGCTCCATAACGTGCAAACTGGATATGATATCGAAGGTATCGTCTGGATAGGGCAAAACCTCCCCGGAACAGGAATCGATTTGTACCTGAGATTCCCATTCCGTTCCAGCAAAACGCAGGCGTGCTAGATTCACCAGTGCAGGATCGGTTTCCACTCCATAGGCACGGGTCGCTCCCTTTTCGAGAAACATCGAAACGAATCCCCCGGAGGAACATCCAGAGCTAAGGATTTCCTTCCCCTTTATAGTCTGGTAGTGTTCAATCGCAGACGCATATGAAAAGAGGGGCGTGGAATTCAGATGATGATCCAGGATATTTTTTCGCGCCGCCTCGTCTTCAACAGGTTTTGCATAAGCTTCAACGGCTTTAATAAAGGGGTCGGGTAATAACATGGATATTTTGTTCCTGGGAAACTCGGATTGCCGGAAATTCAAAGGTATATTTTAACAAAAAATGGAATGAATATCGGACCCCACTCTAAACGAATTGGGTTTTGTAGCATGTGTTCTATTGCGGTTGGTAATGTTCATCAATCTTCATCAATTCATCCGATTGCTGAAACAGGTGGCGAAAATAACTGGATCCCGGACGGGTTTGGCTTTGCAAGAGCCAACGCTTTTTCAAAATAGGTCCGCATTTAAGAATGGCATGCAGAATGCCTTTGGTATACGCCCAGCCCAATTCCCGGCTTTGCTGGTAATAAGCCCGGGCATGCTGGTAACGGGAACGCAAAATGGATCGGAAGTTTCGGGTCAAAAGGGCCAGTGGATAATTTTTCAAAACCGTCCATAAGCTGTTTCGGGAAATGAGATAAAGGATATCCGCATCGTTCTGGCTTTTCTCACCTTCTTTTGGCGCAGAACCTTTATGGTACAAGCGGGCAGTGGGAACAAACTGGCAAGGGTATCCGTAGAGTTGGGCGCGAAAATTCAGGTCTACATCCTCGTAGTACATTTTAAAATCTTCATCGAACAGACCAATGGTTTCTAACAAACTTTTCCGGTACATGGCCGCCCCGCCACAGGCTCCGAACAATCGCATCGGCTTTTGAAATGCCGGAGAGTCCGGCAAAGACCAGCCGAAGCGGTAAGCCATCCCGGTTTTTACATAAAGGTCTCCCGCTCCATCCAGAATGTCGCGCTTGTCAAAATCGAGCATTTTGGAGGCCACTGATCCCAGATCGGGTTCCCGGTCCATTACCGCCTTCAACTCCTGCAACCAGTCTGGATCGACTTCCGTATCGTTGTTCAGCATCACGATGTAATCGCCGCGCGCAGAACGGATCCCGGCATTGGCGGCTTTGGCAAAATACAATTGTTCTTTAAAATAAAAACCCCGAACCTGGGGAAATTCTTTTTTTAAATAATCCTCAGTTCCATCAGAAGAACCGTTGTCGACAACGATCACTTCGAATCCCGTGTAATTTTGCCGAAACAATGAAGGAAGGCAGGACTCCAGCAAGTGCCGGCCATTGAATGTGGGAATAATGACGCTGACTTCAGGATGGGATGTGGCTTCCGGATTCATGACCTGGGTGGAGGCAATAGTTTTTCCCCAAAACGATGTAAAAAGGTTTGCAGGGATCTGTTGACACTTTGTGATGGCCGTAATATCCAGGATAAAACGACTTTTAACATTCGAATCGGCGCGGGCTTTTGTGGATTGGGAAGGAGTTTCAATGCGGCCCTGTCCATATAACTTTGTAACTCCATAGTCCCTTTCAACGAAAGCCTCAGCATAAAAAGTAGACTGCGTTTGAAAATAGAACCCGCCCCCTCCGTCTCCTGAATACTTTTGACGCGTTTCAAATAATATTCCGGGCTGACAATGGACCATCGTTCGACCAGGAACTGTTTGTCCATCCATCTGCACGGGTTCTCGCAAAACCGTTTTAACGGTTCGATTGCTGATTGCCACGAATAGTCTTTTCGATGCCGTTCCTGGTTTTGTTTATACGATTCCAAATCGAGATTTCCGTCCAGAATATCGAGCAGGGTCCGGGCAAGGTTTTCATGATCGTAATAATCTACCACGATCCCCATTTCCTTATCCCGCACCTCATCACTTAACGCACCGCCCCGGGTGGTGATGATGGGGAGTCCGGCCCAGATATAGTCGAGGATTCTTGTGCGATAGGAAAAATCCGTTTCGATGGAATCCGGGTGCAAGCTGAGGCCGATATCTGACTCAAGCAGATAATCACCGCGGTCCTCGTAAGCTACCCAGTCATTAAAGATCACCGCCTTGTCGGTGAGTCCCAACTCGTCACTCAATTGAAACGTTTCGGGAATGAGGCGCATATGCACTGCCGGATTAGGATATTTGCATCCCATGAAAAACAGTTTTACATCCTGGCGTTTTTTGTAAACAATTTCCATAGCACGCACTGCCGTGAGCGGATCCAGCCAATCGTAAATGCCGCCGCCCCACAGAATCACCTTGTCGTCTTTGGCAATGAGCGGGTGGACACCCTTCATAACCCGTTTCTTCTTTTTGGGAGGGTCTCCCGGTAAGCCGAAAGGCACCAGGTCCACTAATGAGCGCAGAGCACGGTCATGCTGATAAGTCACCGCGTTCACGCGTCCGGCGGCCAGCAACATGCCCATCCAGAGACCGCGTTGAGCCTCGCTGGCGCAGATAAAAAAATCGCCTTCACGCATCTGTTCGTCAAAGGATGAAAGAAAACGGTAGAACTCCTCCTTTTGTTCCCATGGGCTTTGGTTTGCGCGGATCTCCAGCAGTTCGAACAGAACCGGATCGTAAATATCCAGTACCAGGGAAGCGGAACATTTCTTCAAAAATGGGTACGAAGGCAGAAGAAAACCCGCAAGAATCACCACATTGCTTTCTTCAGACAGAACTTTTAAAGAATTTGGATCGTAGCGCGACGTTTTGAATGGTTCTTCGGGCAAGGAAATATCATTCGGTACAGCCAGAGTCACCTCAAAATCCAGACCCAGGCCCCGCGCCAGTTCGAGGGAACGGATAGGCGGACCCGCCATATTGGGCGTTATGGGTTCGTGGGAAACGATTAGGATTTTGTTCATATTTTAGATGGGAAAAGGTGGGGAGTTTAACGAGGTATCGTATTTGAAATAAGGCACAGGGGCGATGATATCAGAAATCATTAAAAAAAAACATGGTTTCCTGAATGAAGTATTGTTCAGTGAGTTTTTTTAGTGTCCGTTTAAGGTTTTATGAAATCCTGCTAATCCTTCTCCGCATTCATGTAGAATATTCGAATTTTCCTGAAACAAAATAAATATCCAGTTTGACCTCATGAGACCAGTTGCATCCCGGGAGGGCAATTGATACTATTAGGATCAAATTTTATCTGGAGACCTCGTTTTTATGGATTCAAAAGCAGAAAAACAAGTTGTTAACGTTGCGATCATGACCATTTCCGACACCCGCAACGAAGTCGATGACAAATCGGGCAACACCCTTGTCGAAAGGGTGAAAGGGGCGGGACACCATGTCGTCGAAAAGCGCATCGTTGTTGACGAAATTGAAGAAATACAAAAAGCGCTGAAAGAATGGATCGCCTCCCCGGATGTGGATGTGGTGATTGCCACCGGTGGCACCGGTGTGACGGGCAGGGACGTGACCCCTGAGGCTTTCGAAGCCTTGTTTGACAAGCATATTCCAGGTTTCGGAGAATTGTTCCGGATGTTGAGTTATCAGAATATCAAAACCTCCACCATGCAATCGCGGGCAACAGGCGGTGTGGCTCAAGGCACCTTTCTTTTTGCGCTTCCCGGGTCTACGGGCGCTTGTAAAGATGCCTGGGACGACATCCTCGTGCACCAGTTGGACAGCACCCACAAACCCTGCAATCTGGTTTCCCTGATGCCTCGTCTTATGGAAAAATAGAAGTTAAGTTCCCTTGAGTGAACCGCCCTATGCTCAGGCGGTTGCAAACCCCATGCAAACCTTTGAATACGAGATCGAACCCGCCTGTCAAAAACTTCGCCTGGATGTGTATCTCGCCGAAGTGCAGGAGGAGATCAGCCGTTCCTTTATCAGAAAATTGATTGATTCCAAACGTGTTCAGGTGAACGGGATTCCCGGCAAGGCTGGATATAAGTTAAAGGTTGGAGACCATATACATTTTGAAATTCCAGATCCCGTTCCTTTGGAACTGGAACCGGAGGACA
Organism: Nitrospina sp.; assembly: GCA_024648695.1. Classification (GTDB taxonomy): domain Bacteria; phylum Nitrospinota; class Nitrospinia; order Nitrospinales; family JACRGP01; genus JACAVV01. Next base: position 336,231 of record JACAVV010000005.1, on the reverse strand, counting down.
TCCCTTTAAACATTATATATGAAGATGCGCATCTGTTAGTTATCGACAAACCGGCGGGAATGGTTGTCCATCCTTCTCCGGGGCATAGCCAGGGCACCCTGGTGAACGCGCTCCTTCACCATTGTGGGGAGCAATTGGCCATTGGCGGAGTGGAACGACCTGGAATCGTCCACCGATTGGACAAAGACACCTCCGGACTGATCGTGGTGGCGAAAACCGATTCGGCATTCCAGGGCCTGAGTCATCAGTTTAAATCAAGGGAAATAAAAAAAGAATACCTCGCTATCGTGCACGGGCACTTAAAAGAAAAATCCGGCGTCATGGATTTCCCTATCGGACGCCACCGTGTGCATCGTAAAAAAATGGCCGCCATTGCACAGGGACGGTCGGCGGAAACACGGTATCAGGTGCTGAAGGAATTCGAAAATTACTCATTGGTCCAGGCGTTTCCTAAAACCGGGCGCACCCACCAGATCCGGGTCCATTTTTCAAATTTGGGTCACGCCATTCTTGGAGATCCCTTATATGGAAGGGGGCTACCGCGTTCTTTGTCAAATACAATATCCAGACAAGCCTTACACGCCAGCCGATTGACTTTGACCCATCCTGAAACGGGAAAACTGCTACAATTTATGGCAAAGCTTCCCTCGGATATGGAAAAATTGACCAAAACGACAAATTTTCATCCATAGCTATCCCAAATGCCTTTTGGCCCTAATTTATAGCAAAAACAGCCAGGTTTTAAGTGTCTTTTCTATAGAGAAATCTATTACCGAATTTGTAGATAAAAACTGTGGATAACTTGTGAAGAACTGTAAAAAACCAAAATTTCATTTAAATACCGTCATAATGGTACTTCCCTGGAAAACTCGAAAAATTTTTATTTGCCCTTTTAAATCAATAGTTTATAATGGTTTTCGAAAATTTTTAAATTTCTGCATACATTTCCCCTTGACAAATATGGGTTATCCACAAGGAGCGGCAGGGCTCTTGGATTAAGGGCGTAAAAACCCTCAAAATCAGGGGGAAACCAGTCCCTGAAATATTGTCATACTAATGAGGCCTTTATATAAGGGGAATTGTTAGGGTTTCGTTTGATTAACTTTTGATAATAGGGAAATTCATTGAAAAATGGCCCTTTTCAAGGCCGTTATAATTTTGACGCATATTTAGGCCTTAATTCATGGGATAAAACCCGGAAATCGATCTTCCGGATTCAATAAGCTTAATATTTATCAAGGTTTGGGGGCTTATCTAAGAAATTCACCTATGTGGGCAGGGGGATAGAGTCCTATGCATAGTCTTCGACCTTAAAGTAGCGGTGAATCGAGGGTATCATTGCAAATTTTATTTTTTTTTCTGGAGATGTTAGAAATTTGTGATCAAAGCTGATATTGGGATTGTAACTCAAGCTTTTTCAATGTCTTATTTGGTTTTTTGTGGTTGTATTCTGTTTAGGCCCTGATTGTTTTATAAAGGTTTTTTCAATTTCAGAAATTTAGTCAAAATCACTGCCTGACTAGAACGTAAATGTAATATGTAAATTTGTTAATGAATTAGAGCAGGTTTATGCCAACCGTGCCAGTGATATGTTCCGGAAAATAAATTGTAGAAAGAGATTCTGTTAATTCATGATTGATCGCAGATTGGTATCGAATTTCAATTGGTGGTATTTTCTCACCATCATCGCTCTCTCCTCAATAGGGGTCATTATTATTTATAGCGCCAATCATGGTCGCCCGGAAACCTTTTTTCAGGAATTGTACCTTAAACAGATCTGGTGGATCGGTTATGGGCTGGTTGCATTGATCCTGGCCCTGGTCATCGATTACAATCTGCTCAGCCGGTACGCCTATTTAATCTACTTGCTCACCGTGCTGGTTCTGGTGTATTTGAATTTGTTCGGAACCGTCACCTCCGGAACCCGGCGCTGGATCCATTTGGGACCGATGAGTATTCAGGTTTCCGAATTTGCAAAATTCACATTGATCATTATCCTGGCCAAATACTTCGAGAACGGCAAAACCAACGGCAGTTATTCCCTGAAGGATCTGATTCTGCCCTGCATTTTCACAGGCATCATTTCTTATTTGATTGCTATTCAACCCGATCTCGGAACGGCGATGATGGTGTTTTTCCTGTTTCTGGTCTTTGTCTTTTCCATAGAGATCCACCACATCACATTAATCCGGTTGATAGTTACGGGAATCTGCCTGGCTCCATTGATGTGGTTCTTTTTAAGAGGTTATCAAAGGGAACGCATTCTGACCCTGATCAACCCGGAGCTCGATCCCCTGGGCGCAGGCTACCACACCATTCAATCCAAGATTGCCATTGGTTCCGGGGGGTTCTGGGGAAAGGGATTACTGGCCGGCACTCAAAGCCGTCTCAATTTTCTGCCGGAAAAACACACCGATTTCATTTTCGCGGTATTCGCTGAGGAAACTGGTTTTCTCGGTGTGGTCGTTTTACTGTCCCTTTACCTGATCGTTATTTTTAAAGGACTCAACATCGCCTTTCGTTCCAAAGACCGCTTCGGCATGTTTTTGGCCCTTGGAATTACCGCTTCCATTTCGTTTTACACCATTTACAACATTGGCATGGCCATGGGCCTGTTCCCAATCACCGGCATCCCCTTACCCTTGCTCAGCTACGGCGGTTCGTCCCTGATCACCAACTTTTTTGCGCTCGGAATTCTTCTAAATATCGAGATGAGGAGAAATGTTCGGTGATTCTCGCTTAAAGAGAATTGCCAAGCCTTTCCCCGGTCATGTATAATCAAACATTGAAATTCCCTTTAAATATTTGATTGAGGAAGGAATGCCCCTCCCTGGGGTGATTACCATATGGGATCGCAAATAATAATTAATTCAAATTCGCGGGAAATCCGTGTGGCTTTAGTGGAAAACAACCTTCTGGTGGAGTTGTTCATCGAACACAAGGCCAATAAGGGAATTGTGGGCAATGTTTATAAAGGCCTGGTGACCAAAATTCTGCCTGGAATGCAGGTGGCATTTGTCAATGCGGGTCTGGAAAAAGCAGGGTTCCTGTATGTGGGCGATATTGATGTGGGCGATCGTCTGGACAATGAATCCAAGCCAGATCCCCTGAGTATCAGTGACCAGTTAAATGCGAATGTCTCCAACAAGGCTATGGATCTCAATACGGACCTGGATTCTGAGTCCGAAGATAAACCTTTTCGGCGAGATAACCATTCCATTCCCATTCAGGATATTCTGGAAGAAGGCCAGGAAGTCATCGTTCAGGTCGCTAAAAATCCCCTGGGAACCAAGGGAGCAAGGATCACCTCCTACATCACCTTGCCGGGGCGCTATCTTGTATATATGCCCACGGCCAGCCAGATTTCAGTTTCGAGGCGGATCGAGGAGGAGAATGAAAAAGAACGCCTCAAAAACTTGGTTTCGGAACTGGATAAACCCTGCGGAGGTTATATCGTCCGGACCGCCGGTCAAAACCGGGAAGAAAAGGATTTTATTTCCGATATCAATTTCCTCGACCGGGTGTGGAACAATTTAAAGAACAAATCCGATTCCGCAGGAGCCCCCTGCCTGCTGTACGAGGACCTGAACCTGATCTTCCGGTCCATCCGCGACCTGTTCAATCACGATGTGGACGAACTGGTGATCGATTCCCGGGACGACTACGAAAAATGCATCGAATTCTGTTCCACATTTTTACCGCATCTTGTCGACAAGATACAACTGTATGAGGGTGCCACCCCTATCTTCGATCATTTTGGAATCGAGATCGAAATCAACCGCGCTCTCGACCGAAAAGTCTGGCTGAAATCGGGAGGTTATATTTCGATTGACCAGACCGAAGCCCTGGTGGCCATAGATGTGAATACGGGGAAGTTTGTTGGCCATACCGATCCGGAAGAGACCATTCTGAAAACCAATCTGGAAGCAGTCAAGGAAATCGTGTATCAATTGCGCTTAAGAAATATTGGAGGACTCATCATCGTGGATTTCATCGATATGTCCAAGGAGGTGAGTAAAGAGATCATATGGAACGCATTGAACCAGGCCCTGAAGTCCGACCGTTCGCGCACCAATATTCTCAAAATTTCCGAGTTGGGCCTGGTGGAGATGACCCGAAAACGAGTCCGCGAAAGCTTGAGTCAAACCTTGTGCGACGCATGTTATTACTGTGAAGGAAGCGGGTTTATCAAATCGCCCACCACCATTTGTTATGATATTTTTCGCTCAATCCACCGTATCGCCAGCAACACCTACCAAAAAAAGACCATTACCGTCGAAGTTCATCCCAATATTTACGATTTGCTGGTAGAAATCGAAAGTTCCCACCTGGAAGAAATGGAATCTGATTTCGATATCGAAATTTCCGTCCGCGTGAACACCAAACTGCATCAGGAAAAATACAATATCAATGTGATTTAAGAAAGCTTAAAGGAAATTCATGGGAAAAGGAATTTCCTGACCCTTGTTTCGTGAGCAGGTTACTTTTTCTTCAAGATAACATTGGGTTTCTATCTTTTCTCCCCTCAAAAATCTTCCCAGACTGTATTAAACCCTCTTAAAAAAAAACTTAACCAAAAAGGTTAAAAATAAACCAATTGGTTTAGACTCTATTCTTAAAATTCCTTTTCCATAAATAGAGCAATTCCAATTTTTTTGAAAATTTCTGTAATGATCTGCATTTTAAATATACCAACCGGTATACTTTGTTTCTTTTGGTTTGAGGAGAGTTTGATCAGTGTGCTCGATTTTAAAAAGAAGCAATATTTTGAGATACAGAGTTTCCTTTTAAAAAGAAAACAGAATTCGCAAATTTTTAGGAGAACAAAAAAATGGAAAAGCTTGCAGTAAAACTTGCCTGGATTTTTTCAGCCGCCTTTTTATCCGCCACCATCCTGGGATTCATACCCAATCCGATTGTTGGCAAGAATGCTTTGTTTGTCACCAATACAGCACATAATTTAGTTCATTTACTAACAGCAATCGGTTTTTTAACTGTTGCCTTATTGGGAAACACGGCCTCAATAAATTTTATGAAAGGATTTGGAGTGGTTTACTTAATAGTCGGTTTGATGGGGATTTTTGTCACTGGGGCAAGTTCCGAGGGGATGCTTTTAGGCGTGATTCACATCAATGCCCTGGATAATTTTCTCCATTTGGGTTTGGGTGCGATTATTTTTGGATCTGGAGTGATTGCCAGCAATGCTTTCGAGTTTGATAAAAAATCGATAAGCGTTTCTCCTAATTAAATACTATTTATCATTTTTAAAAAAGTCATTTGAGGGCCTTATAGATTGAGGTCTTCAACTTGACTTATTTCATACAATCCAGAGGTTTTTATTCTCTTATTTCACAGGAATTTTTATGAAAAAAACGGTCATTTTTATTATTTGTTTATTATGGGTTGGGGTTAACTTCACTTTAGTTGGTTGGAATTTGAGTCATGCCGAAACTGGCTTTGCTTCCAATGTAGATCCGGAAACCGGGGATATTCATGTTCCAAAAAACTATAGGCGTTGGTCAACCCTGGGAACATGGGCTCATGCAAACACTGAAGGAAAACCAGGCTCCAAGGAGTATCATATTGTTTATACTCAACCTGAAACCATAGTCTATTATAAAAAACATCGTCAATTCCCGGATGGCGCGGTATTGGTAAAAGAACTCATTCACACAAAAACGATGCCGATGACAACGGGACCTGCTGTCAGTCACGCAACGGATATTAAGGGTTGGTTCGTGTTGGTGCGGGACACCCAGGGGCGTTTTCAGGATTCGCCTTTATGGGGAGATGGTTGGGGTTGGTCTTTTTTTGAAGCGGGTGACAGGTTCAAAACCAGTTCCACGGATTATCAGAAAGATTGCATTGCATGTCACTTGCCCGCAAGAGACCTTGCTCCGGAACATGCGGTAGAGGCTGATAAATGGACCTATACCCTGGGTTACCCGGTGCTTCAGAAAAAATAGCAGGTAATCCTTTATGGCATTAATGAAACCAGGGTTTTTAAGTTTTTTACAGGAAATCAGACGGTGTGACTTATGTTCGGACCGATTGCCATTAGGGCCAAGACCTGTTTTGCAATCAAGCTTGAAAGCCAGAATTTTGATAGCAGGGCAGGCGCCGGGGCGCAAGGTCCATGAAACGGGAGTCCCTTTTGACGACCCCAGTGGGGATCGGCTGAGAGACTGGATGGGAATCGGTAAGGAAGTTTTTTATGACGCATCCAAAGTCGCCATAATACCAATGGGCTTTTGTTATCCGGGGCCCGGAAAGTCTGGCGACCAGCCGCCTATCCCGGAATGTGCTGAAACCTGGAGGGAAAAACTTTTAGAACGGCTTAACGAGATTGTGCTCATCCTGACCATTGGTAAGTATGCACATCAATATCATTTAGGTGCTTCTCAAAAAAAGACGCTTACCAAAACAGTAAAATCCTGGGGGCAGTATCTTCCTGAAGGAATACTGCCCCTCCCTCATCCCAGCCCTCGAAATAATATATGGCTTAAGAAAAACCCCTGGTTTGCCAAGGAAGTGTTGCCTGTATTGAAATTAAGGGTTGAAGAAATACTTGGTCGATAAACCACTCATTCACTTGATCAGGAAATCCATTTAATTCACCCCACTGAATCGGCCTGATGTCACGGCGCGGGAATCGCTGGCGTCGCCGATGAATTCCATAGCGAAGCCGGTGCTGGTGGCTTGCACAACCACGGCGCCCCATATATTCAAATGTGTGATGTCGGGAAAGCCGCTTCCGTCAGCATTGCCAATCCGGGTTTCGGGCTTTTCTGCGAGCGGCTGAAATATCAATTGCCCATGCATGGGCATGTCGTTGCCTGCAAGGATTGTGTCATTGGGAAAAGCGGCCGGATTCAATACGGGGTGATTAGTGCCCACGATAAAAACTTTTTGCGTGTTGTTGCGTTGAATGGTGAACTCGGCGGTTCCGAATAATAACTTTTCGCCACGAACCAGGGCGTTCACTTGCAGACCTATTTGGGAACTCATCCCGGAAAGCGAAGGGTGCGACACCGACACAAAGGTGTAGGTCGCCGAATCGGATTGCCAGTAAGGGGAGACCACCCTTTGCGAATTGGGGGAATCTGGGAAATCGGAAGGTAAAGAAAGCAAAGGCAGGTTTAAAAAATCGGGTCGAAACATCAAACCGTCGGGATGGGTCAAGTGGTCACCCGTTTCGCCAAAGACACCTAAAAACGCACCTGTCGTACCCTCGAATTCACGAACATCGCCGTTTGCAAAATCCGTTACCAGCAAGTTTCCTGTTTCAGGATGAAACATTACGTCCTCGGGACTGATCAAATGAGTCCCGGTTTCTCCAAACGTTCCCAGGAACACACCCGTGTCTTTTTCAAACTCCCGCACATCCTGATTATTAAAATCGGCCACAAGGATGTTCCCTGTGACGGGATGCACGACCAAACCCAGTCCAAGAGCGAGGCTGGGACTTCCAAAGGATCGAATAAATTTCCCGGTGAAGCCCTCGAACTCCATAATCGATGTTGAGTTGGACACAAGCAAATGGAAATCGATTGGGTTAAAAGTCAAGCCACGGATACCCTCCAGCCGTTCCGCGGTTTCCCCAAAGGAGCTAATAAAATCACCTGTTTTGTTATCGAACTCCCGCACGTCTCCATGACCCGAGGAGGAGTCGCTAACGAATAAATTATGTGTCAAGGGATGAAAGGTGGGCCTGAGTGGATCAAGCAGAAAATTGGAGGTTTCTCCAAAGCTACCTGAAGATGTTCCCGAATCGGGATCGAACTGCCGGATGTCATCATTGTTTCCTCCATTGGCAATGAATATGTTTCCGGTTCCTGGATGAAACGCAATCCCTAACGGAGTTTCGAGATTGCCTGTCGTTCCCGTCACAACCCCCAGAAAGTTTCCGGTGTCCGCGTCGAATTGTTTGACCTCCTGCGACGAAGAATCGACCACGAATAAATTTCCGGCGTAGATTGAAGGTAAATGGAGCAGAAAGTAAACCAGGAACCCGAAGAAGAAATTTACACATTTTCTGAAGAACAGGATATTGCGGACAGAATTATGATTCATTGGAAAAATCCTTGAAAATTGGGAATTTAAAATATTGCTATTCCTGGTTTCCATGATAAAATTTAATTGTTTGAACTACCCTACTTCTTCTCTTGGTTAAACCTCTGGGGGAAGGTCGTAATAGCCTTCCCTCAAGGTTTAAACCTTACTCATACTTTCCTGCCATCGACCGGGAAGCCAAGAGCTTCCTTTTGATTAGTAAAAAATTTCGTCAGATTTAATCCTCTTTTGTAGATATGAAAATCCAGGATTGATCTTTGAAAAATTCATTTTAAGCGCCTGAATAAATAATTACTATGATTTGGGTCACAGTTTTTAAATAAATTCCTTCCCATTTGTGGCTTATCAGAGATTCTTCTTTACCTTCATGATGAAACTCTGGGGTTTAATCGGCAGAACATTTATCATTGCTATGCTCACGCGATAATCTGAAAAGATATTCTCATTAAATATGCAGTTTGAGACGGCTCTCCTCTTGAAAATCCTGTTTTGAAAAAAGGCGGTTCCCCTCCCCGATTCTTGTGCAGTAAATAATTTTAGAGCTTTACTTTTTTATCTGCATCGATACAATGAAGGTTTTATTCTCACTGGCATTTGAAACCGATTGCTAACCGTACCTATGGAACGGTAATCAGGAAAGGACTGCATGGCGAAGGAAATCAATTTTCGCCGTTGGATCAAACGTGGGTTAAGCAAAGATAGCAAGACCCTGGATTTTTCTCAGCGCAAAATAGATGTTCAGATGGCAATGGATATCGCCGAAAATGTAAGCGTTGAAGGTTTGGAAACCATTTATCTTTACGAAACGCAACTTAAAGATTTGGGCCTGGAGGAACTGGCCGGGTCGGAATTTTTCCCGGACACTCTGGAAAACCTTTGGCTCTACACCAATAAATTACGCGGGGAAGGACTGCAAGCTATTGCTGATTGCGACCGCTTGTCCAACCTGCGCTATCTGAGTTTATACAGCAACAAGATCGATGGCGAGGGGATCGCCGCTTTGGTAGACTCCCCCAACGTTCAGCGCCTGGAAACTCTGGATTTGTCGTTCAACCGGATTGGCGATGAAGGTGCTGAAGCGATCGCGAAATCACCCAACCTGCGTAAACTGCATACCCTGCATCTGGATGCGAATGGGATCGGCTACCGGGGCATGAAAGCTTTGGCCGAGTCCAAATCCCTCAAAAGTTTGAATAACCTCCAAATGATGTACAACCGGCTGGATATTGAAGGACTCGAGTTGATGCGCGATTCGGAGTTCCTCGCCGGATTGGAATTCATGAAAATCGATCTCTATCCTGAAATCGGTATTTATGATTGATAGGTCTATGGAAACCAAAAAACAGGAAATGAAAATCATCAACGTGATCCGCGACGCGGTGGGTTCCGGGACGGACCATCTCGATTTCAGCTATGAGCGCATGGGCGATGAAGGGGTGATCCTGCTGGCGCGCACGCGGGACCTTTCGCATGTTCGGGGCTTGAATTTGAGTTGGAACGAAATCGGCGATACAGGCCTGAAAGCTTTAGCCCAATGTGGCACGCTGGGAAACCTGAGAACCTTGATTTTGGATTCGAACCAGATCACTTGTGCGGGAGCCCAGGCTTTGGCAGAATCCAAAGCTTTATCAGAATTGGTCCATTTGACGTTGCTCAATAATCAAATCGGAGAGCGTGGCGCGGCTCAGTTGATCCAATCAAAACAGTTTCCCAAACTCCATACGCTGATTTTAGAAAAGAATCAAATTGGTGTTCAGGAGCTTTCATCGGACTCTCTGGCTCCTGTTAGTGGAAACCTTAAAATTCTCAATTTAAGAAGCAATTCAATTGGGGACGATTTGCTGGGCAAATGGATCTCGGCGGGATTGTTTTCTACGGTCAGCCACCTCAATTTGGGTTGGAACCAGGTTGGTAGCGCGGGAGCCAAGGCGCTTGCTTCATCGGATAGCCTGGATCAAATTGAGCAATTACTGCTCGATTCCAATGAAATCGGAAATGCTGGAGCTCTGGCGCTGGGTCAGACCAGCCACTTGAAACGTTTGCGGGAATTGTACTTGTTCGACAATCCTTTTCGGCGTGATGGCGAAGTGGCCCTGCAAGGTTTGCAAATCAAGCAATTAGCCCAAAAAGGCCTGTATGATAATGGAAAAGGCCTCAATCTGAATGGCCAGCGTCTCAAAAATAAAGGGTTGCAGGCTTTGGCCTGTGCTGAATTTCTGGCAAATGTTGAACATTTGTCGCTACGCAATAATCATTTCGATCATAAAGGCCTGGAAACCTTGCTGGGTTCACCGCATTTAAAAAATCTGCGGTCCCTCAACCTGATGGATAACAGGATTGGAAATAAAGGCGCGTTCATCTTGTCGCAGTCCCCGGTATTGAGCCAGTTGACCCGGTTGAACCTGGAAAAAACCGGTATCAATGCATTGGGGGTTTTAGCGCTTACTCAAGCGAAATCTTCCTTATCTCTGGAAAGTTTGAACCTGAGTGACAATGTCATTGGGGACAAGGGTATACAGTATTTATTGCGCTCAAAAAGCCTGAATGGATTGAATATTCTATTTCTGTCGAATGCCCAAATTGGCAACACAGGTGGAGTTGCATTAGTTCAATCCGGCTTGATGGATCAATTACAGGAACTTCGTCTTGGCGGGAACCGGGTCGGCAAACCTGCCATCATCGCCTTAACGCAACTCGGCAAATTCACGTCTCTTAAAAAACTCGATTTGAGGAGAAATCCTTTGGACGATGAAGATCTGCTTTTACTTACTGATCTGGAATCGTTTAGGTCTCTGGAAGAATTACGATTTTAAAAATTCGAATCGGGTTATTTTCGCACCGCTCAATCACAAAATAAAAATGGGGTTGGAAGTTTGACTTCCAACCCCAAATTTTTTTGCCAGTTAAACTCACCAGCAATTCAATCACATCATTAAAAACTATTTCACCGTGATCGTGATCATATCAGACATCGGTGGATTGTAAGGCACATGGTTGCCTTTTGCGAACAGGCTACGAATCGTGTGCTTGCCCGGTGATAACTTTAAGGTTTTACAACTGGAGCCATCGCCCATATGGACATGTTGTGCGTCCTTGGCGATCGGATTGCCCAGATTGGAAGGCAAAGGCGTATCGATCAAAAGGTGGTTGTGGCCTTTCCCTTCGTTAACGCCCTTTTTGGCAGGCTCAAACTGAACTCCCCAGGCTTGCAGGCACACTTCAACCGGACCACTCACAGTTGCTCCATCGGAAGGCGAAGAAATTGTTACGGCCGTTTGGGCAAATGCAGTCATACTTCCGAGAAAAAGAAATCCGATCAAAGCTGAAAATAAAACAAATCTTTTCATTTATAAATTACCTCCATTAGTAAAAAAAATTAAACCCTTAAATACGATTATAACGTTTTAAAAAGGAGTCTTCAACCGGCACGACATCGAATAAGGATGCGAAAAATTCAAATAGAAATCCAGGATTCAGTATGTTACAATTACACCATAGTGTAAATATATATTAATCCTAATTATCGATAAAGTTTTCTGATGAATACGAAACAAGAAATAGAAACCTGTACGATTGCGGTGATGCCGCGGGACCGATTTTCAACAACCGAACAGTGTATTGAGATTCTTTATAAGAACACTCCAGAACCTTTTGAGTTGATGGTGCTTTTGGGGGGTGCGCCGGAGGACCTTAAAAAACGCCTGCAAGAAAAATATGGATCGCGGGCGACCCTGGTCTTCGAGCCCGAATTCCTGAATGGATGCGAATTACGTAATAAGGCGCTGGAGCTTGCTAAAACGCGGTTGATCGTGTTTGTCGACTCCGAAGTTTTCGTCCAGCCCGGATGGTTGGCCCCTCTCATCGAATGCCAGAAGGAAACCGATGCAAGTATGGTGTCCCCAATCATTATTGATCGTAAAAATTTGATCCATACGGCCGGAAACGACTTCTTTATTACCGAGGAAAATGGAAAAAAAATTGGCACCATGGAATTACGTTACGCCAACCATTTCATAGGAGACACTAGCAATATTCCCCGCCGGCAAACGGATTTTGGTGAAATCCATTGCCAGCTAGCGGTGGTGGAAACGGCCCGCAAGGTAAAAGCCTTCGATAACCGCCTGCGCGAGCATCAGGAAATGGATGCGGGTCTGGTTTTAAAGGAAGCGGGGTGTATTCAGATGTGTGAGCCGAGGTCACGTGTTTATCTGCATTACCCTGAGTTGATTGACGAGGTTCAGGACATAGGTATTTTTCAATGGAAATGGGAAATAGATGCGATGCAAAAAAGCATCGACCTTTTTTATGAAAAATGGAACATCGATATCAATCACAATAACAACTTCATCGAATATTTCAAAAAGGTAAACCGGCGCGTGGGTACTTTTTCGCGCTTTTATCCCTCACGAATTGCCATTGCTGTAGATTTTTTCCTGCTGGGAATCCAGAAGCAAATTTACAATCTGTTGAAAAAAATGATCAACCTGATCCCAAGCCATCCCTGAGCGTTGGCATTACAGGCAACTGAGAGAGTGTCAATCCCTTTCCAGGGTTCAAATTCCTGATTTTGGGGATTATTTTTATAATTGCCCAAACAGGAATAATTTTCCAAAAAATAATTGAATATAATGGTTAAATTGAGTCATTTCTTTTTTTCGTGTTTTGGGGAATAAATACCCGTTTATCCTATCTTAATTATTAAGGATATCTATTTGCTTTTATTGAAGAAGTTAAAGAAGGGGAAAACTCTAAAAAGGAGAGAAGGATGAGGAGAGATTTTTTTCTGGTAGGTTTTGTTCTGGTTGCATTAATTTTCAGTTCTTCAGTTTATGCCTTTGATTTTGACTTGCACGGATCATTGGGTGAGGGAGAAAACAAATTCAAGCGGTATGTTCCTCCTGTTTCAAATCCTGTTCTCAATGAAACGCCCTACATAACTACCGAAGTCCGTCCGATGTATTTACATCAGAATATTCCCTTCGAGTTTTTAACCCAGGGTGGCTCAATCGATTTATTGGCCCTGCAGTTAAGGGTTGCTATTAACGACCGACTGGGAATCATCGCCAACAAGGATGGGTATGCAGATATCGATTTTGATTCGGTATTGCCGGACGATGACGGATTCGCAAACATTGCTTTAGGGCTAAAATATGCTATTTACAACGATCCAAAAAACGAATCGATTCTCACCACCGGTTTGACCTATGAAGCACCCAGTGGAAGTCTGAGGAGTGGAGGCATCCGTTTGCAGGGTAACGGAGACGGGTTCTTGCGTTGGTTTGTTTCCGGGGCCACCATGTATAAAAAACTGGCCATGCAATCGAGTTTCGGGTTCAACGTTGCTCTGGACCAGGACCATGACAGTTCCATGTTTTATATGTCCGGTCATCTGGACTATGAACTGTGCAAAAAATTCTTTCCACTGTTGGAGTTCAATATGTATCGTACCATTGGCAATGCAGAAAGGACCCCTGTAGATCTGGAAGGCTCTGATCTTGTCAATCTGGGCACGATAGATTCCGGAACGGTGTTGACCATTGCGGGCGGTTTCCGGTACCACATCATTGATCATGTCCAGATGGGTTTTACCTATGAAGCGCCTCTAACGAACCGAGAAGATTTGCTGGATTGGCGCACCACTCTGGATTTTGTGTTTTATTATTAATTCGATTTTAATTTTTTCATCAACTCCCTGCTTTGTTGCAGGGCCAGGGAAAAGACAAACCGGCAGGCCAATCCACCGACGACCAGAAAGGTCATGGGGTGGATCCAGGATTTCATCTGGTGTTTCTGGTAATAAATGAACGACCCGAAATGAAATTCCAGAACCGATTTAAACCGTCTCATTGGATTCACAAGGGTTCCTCCCTTGTGGTCCAAATGGACTATTTCCGCATCCGGTAAATAGTAAACCTCCCATCCCGCTTCCCAAACCCGGGCGCAATAATCGGCGTCGACGTGATAGGAAAGCCGCCAATCCAGGTAGCCCACTTTTTTGATCACTTCTTTCGGGAACATGGTGGAAGCGCTCGAAACATAGCCCGCCGCAAAAGGTTTTTCCATATTTTTGCTCATATGGAGCAATTCCCTGCGCGACAAGGGGTTGTTTGGAAACAACCTTGTGATTATCGAACGTGCACCGAACAGTCCCGACCACAAATTGGGGAGTGTTTTGACAGACCATTGAATGGATCCATCTTCGTTTAACAGTTTACTACCCACCGCTCCGACTTCCCTGTGGACTTCGAGGAAATCGATCATTTTGTCCAGAGCTTCCGGCCGCATGAGGGTATCGCTGTTTAGAAGAAAGATATACTGTCCCCGGGCCTTATCAAATATTCTGTTGTTGGACCGTGCATAGTGCAGGTTGCGCTCGTTCCGTGAAACGTGAACTTCGGGAAAATTATCGCGCACCATTTCATAACTTTGGTCATGAGAAAAATCATCGACCACAAATATCTCATAGGTGCATCGGGGTGGGTTTTCATAAATCGATTTCAGGCAATCGCGCAGGAGTTCACGCGCATTGTAGTTGGCGATTATGATGGAGAGTTTGATTTCAGAATCTTTATTCTTTTCCATTTTGTGATAATCAGGACAGGTTGAAAGTTAACAGTAAAGGATGAGGATAGGGTATTGGGATTAATAATGCAAATTGATCTTTTAGCCATTTTCCGCATTTTTAAAATCCTGCGTTAAAGGCTTTGCAGGTTGATTTTAAATGCTTTACCTCTCTGTTTTAATTGTGTTATAAATATTGAAAGTTGCATTTTAATTCATTGAAAGCTGTCTCCCCCCGTCAGGTTTTTTCACTGGATATCTGGGAGACTCTTTGATTTTTTGAACTTATTTCAGGAACCATTTTTAAGGAATGTAACTATGGGAACCAAGCAAGTCCATAAATTCTTATGCACCAAATGCGGTTATATTTATGATCCCCGAAAAGGGGGTGGTAAAGGCGAACCCAATACCGCTTTTGAATACTTGCCGGACGATTGGACATGTCCGGAATGTGAAGCTGATATGGCCCAGTTTAAAAAGAAATATGAAGTGGTTGAAATAGACACCTGATTCCGGCTTAGACAGTTTTGGTTAAAGTCACTAATTTCTTTTATTAAGGGTCTTTTCGCAAAAAAATATTCCCGCCTTACTTTAGATTAATAAAACTCAAACCATTATCTACAGATTCCTGAACTTCTAATTTGATTTTTGAATGAATTTCCCAAGGATGCTATGAAAATATTGGCGCATGTTCATTCCTTCAATGATGAAGAGATCATTGACCAGACCCTGGAATCTATTTTGAATCAAACCTGGCCGATACAGGAAATTTTATTGGTGGATAACGCCTCCACCGATTCCACTCTGGACAGGGATTTCCCCAAAGAAGTCACTTTGATTCGGCACAAAATCAATGAAGGGACCAGTGGAGCCGTTCACACGGGGATGAAATATGCCATCGAACAGGGCTATGACTGGGTCTGGCTGTTCGATGCCGATAGCCTTCCGGAAAAAAACGCTTTGGAGGTTCTGGTAAACTATTATCAGAGTTTGCCTCCCGATACCCAATCCAAAACCTGGATGTTGTCCAGTATTCCTGTCGAAGATCCCCATGGCGAGAAGAGGCATGGGGTAGTGTACATTCCTGAAGGACTGCAAATGGTCGATCCGGCACCGGATCAGGAGATTTATCCGTTTCATGCTACAATCTGGTCAGGATGCCTGTATAAACTTTCGGCGGTGAAGGAAGTGGGCCTGCCTTCGAAGGATTATGTTCTGGACGTTGCCGAATACCAGTATGGCTACCTTGGAATGAAACATGGCTATCTGGCGTTTTTGCATCAGGGAAGTATCATGCGCCACAGTGTCGGCGACACAGACCTTCCGTCCTTACGCATTGGGTTCGGTCCCTTTAAAGTAAAAATCAGCCAGCATAAAGTTCCAGCAATTCGGCTTTATTACATTTTTCGCAATAACATATATTTCTGGTTTTATGTCTATTTTGAAGGCAGTCTGCTAAGGTATTTGCGGCAAACTTCCAGGTCGATGAACTGGATTCAACTTTCCAAGTTTGTGGTTCGGGTTCTTTTGATGTCCACCCACCGCGACCGCGATCTCATGGCCTGTTTGCGTGGAATTCGTGATGGCGTTTTCAAAAAAATGGAAAGGCGTTATTAAAAATGAAAATCCTGGGTCACATTCATTGTTTCAATAGTGAAAATGTCATTGACCGGTCTCTGCAGGCTTTTCTGGACCAGGAACGAAAACTCGATCACATCGTTTTGGTGGATAACGGTTCTACCGATACCACTCTGGAGCGGGAGTTCCCTGACTGCGTGACCGTCCTCCATAATGAAATCAATGGGGGTACCAGCGGGGGCATTATCACCGGCATGAAATATGCCATCGAAAATGACTTCGACTGGATTTGGGTGATGGATCATGATAGCGCGCCTGAGCCGGATGCATTGAAAAAACTGGTAGAGTTGTATGAGCGCCTCGACCCGGAAGAACAAAAAAAAGTGTGGCTGGTTTCCAGTATACCGATGGAGGTTCCAAAAGAAGCGGTGGTCACTCCTTTCTCGGTAACCCTGACTTCCAATGCGGAAAAGGAAGGATTCAAACCGCGTCACGCCGTCTACTTTCATGAAAAAGGCTATACCCGAGTGGAGCCCGATCCGGACAAAACCTGGTATGAATTCGACAGCACCATTTGGTCCGGGAGCCTTTACAAGGTGGAAGCCATTAAAGACGTCGGCTTACCCGAAGCAGATTACTTTCTCGATTGGGGTGAGTATGTTTATGGGTATCTGGGTAAGCAAAAAGGCTACAAAGCTATTATGAATCTGGAAAGCAGAAACAATCACAATGTGGGAGCCGGTTCGAGCTTTTCGTTCACCACCTATAAATGGGGCCCCATCAAATTTAAAATGATAGAGTTGCCCGCGATTCGGTGCTATTACGTTGTGCGCAACACCTTGTACTTCTGGTGGCACGTTTACCCATATAAAAACATTTATACCCTGGCTCCCCGAATTTATAAAATCGTGATGTTGACCGCAAATTTTTTACTGCGTCCCTTCACCCGGTTTAATGAGTTGACCGCCTGCTGGCGAGGGATTGTACATGCCCTGGAGAATAAAATGTACAAAAGACACAAGTCCTGGTATCTGGAAAAAATCCGTTAAGACCCCCCTCCCTTGATTGTCCAAGAACACAACCTGGAATCCTGCCTTCAGGATTTGATGAGAGAAAGTAAAGATTCCTCAAAGATCGTTTTGGCTTTGTCCGAAATCGAAACCTGGAATCACTTTGAACCTATCCTTCAGAAATTTTGCAGGGAATTTTCAAATCTGAAAATCCTGTCCCTGAATTATTTTTTATCCAAACACCTGGAGTCGAAACAGATCCCCCACGACAATCTGGCGGCCAAAAAAATGAGCCGGGCCTATGAGCACTTAAATGACGATGCGCAACAGCTGGCTCAAACCTGGTACAAGGATCCTGAAAACGGAACGGACTTTGTAACGTATAAGGGTTTAAAGTTGGGCTATTGTCTGGAATTATTCGTTTACCATTTTTTTCAGGCGGTGTTGCGGATCAAAACCGATCTGGAGGAATATCTGCAAAGGGAAGCTCCCGAAACGGTGGTGTTTTTTAACTCGGGACCGGGTACGAATGATTCCGTGGAACCGGGCCTGGAATTCAATTTGTTCGAAAAGCTGGTTCCAGAAATTTTGAATCAGAAGGAAGTGAATGCGATTGCAGTAGATTGCCCCTTAAAGGTAGTGAGTAATCAAGGTAAAGGATTAAGGAAATGGTGTGCCGGGGTTCCGGTCATGATTGCAGGAATGCGGTTGGTTTTTCCCCGGTTTGTTTTTTCGATATTGAAGCTGGGTTATCTGTTGTTTAGAAATATATTGACTAACCTGTTTTGCAATACCGGAAAACCCAAAGTATTGCTGGCGAGTGCTACATCCGCTTCTTATTTGGGGCAACCTTTGCTCAAGTATTTGGTCGAATCAGACAAATTTTCAATCCAGGTCTGGAATGGTGAATCGAGGGTTCATGGTGTTACCAATGTAATCGCCGACCTCAGCCTCAAGCATCTGGCAAAGTTCTTTCGGAAAAAATCCTTGCGAAAAAGACTCCTTCTTCAATTTGAAAAGGATAAAGAGTCGCTTTCCAATAGCACAGTTTTTGAAGGTTATTCCATTGCAAACATTTTTCTGGAGTTTTTTAAATCCCTGTACGCAGACTATTTTCCGGCGCTGGTCGAACACGCGACAACACTGGATGACTGGCTCAAGGAAAACAGGGCTAATTTATTATTGGCCCATACGGACCATGCGATGTTCGAACGCATGTCTTTTGGGGTCGCCCGGAATCATGAAATCCCCGGCATCAGTTTCCAGCACGGACTGGAAGTCCCTGTAGCAAATACCAAAATCGGATACCCCAGTGTTGCCGAGTATCATTTTGTTTGGGGGCAGGTGAACAAGGATTTTAGAATGAAAAGGAATGTGCCGGCGTCACAAATAATAATCACAGGGTGTCCCCTGCACACGAATATCCCATCCAGTCAATCAGAATTGGCAAGCATGAAGTCGCCCGGAACCTGGCTGTTCATTTGCCATTCGGGGGGGCAGGGCCGGGTGGATAATCGCTTGAGCTTTGACGATAATGAAAGGATGTTGAGATCGGTTTTAAAAATCATGCACCATTTCCCTGAAAAAAAGTTGATTATTAAACCCCGATTCCATGATGTCCAGGTTAGAGTATATGAAGCGATGATTTCGGAATTCAACTGTAGCAACGCGGAAATAATCATGAGTCCAATCGATTCTTTGCTTATTGAATGCGATTTGTTTTTTTGCGTATATTCCACAGCGGCTTTGGAAGGACTTTTGATGGATAAACCGGGAATCCAGTTTATTTTTTCCATGGAAGGAAAAGAACCCTTGTTGAAGAGTTCCGGAACCCAATTGCCTCCTCTGGGAAAATACGAAGCCAACTTGAGCCTGGTAAAAGATGATCCGCAAGCATTGAAGCAATTGATTGAAAGGATTTATACCTCTGAAACGGATCGTGAAAAAATGGAAAAAGGAAGAAAAAGGTTTATCAATGAATTTGCCGGTTTAAACCAGGGAAATCCCTTAATGAATTTTGCTTCCCACCTGGAATCCTGCCTGAAAAAGTATTAAAGGGATAAGGTTCTGTCCGCCCTGTACTGTGTTGTCCAGGCCTTTCTCCTAAAAAGGTCAAAAAGTTTGTTGTTGCCCAGCCTGTGGTGATTGTGGAAAAATAGTTTGGATTGGTTTCAAGGTTTATTATCCCGAGTTATGGATAAGAAGTCACCCTTTCCCCTGGCGGGAGAGGACTATGGTGAGGGGGATAAATGAGGCCGAAGGCCCACAATTTAGAGTCCTCAATAAGTTCTTTGATCAATTTAAACGATTTTTTGGGGTCCCCCTTTTTATCCATTGCTCGGGTTTATTAGCTCTTTGCTTTAATCTTTTCAGCCTTTCAATTAACAGGAGCCTCTCCATTCGAAATTCCATTCAGGTTGGAATCTCATTGCTGTTTTTGATTTGCCTGGCTTTTTTTTGTTTCGGCAATTCAGCCTTTGCTTTGGGGGCTTCCTGGGACCAATTGTCTTCCCTGTCCAAAGAAACGGGAACTGCACGGGTCATCGTCCGGTTAAAGGAAAACCGGAAAACCGATGCGCTCCCTCAATCCGCAGAAAACTTACAATCCTTAAAAGACCGGATTTCAAAGCTCCAGAATGATTTTCTTGAATCGTTTCGGGGAGCCGATCACACTATTTCCGATTTGCGACATTTTTCTTATGTTCCTTATTTGGGCATGAGTGTGGACGCGTCTACCTTCAAAGCTCTCCAGGAAAACGATCAAATCCAGGACATTCAGGAAGAACGCTGGTACCGCCCTTCGTTAGGAGAGAGTTCCCCGTTGATCGGTGCGCCAACGGTGTGGGAGCAAAACCATACCGGTAATGGCTGGGCCGTTGCGGTGCTGGATACAGGAGTGGATTATACGCATTCATTTTTCGATAGCGGCAACAAACTGGTATCGGAAGCATGTTATTCCACCAGCTTTCCGACCTTTGGCCAGTTTAGCGTGTGCCCGAACGCTGAGCCATTTTCAACCGCTCCTGGCTCTGGACTCCATTGCAACGCCAACGATCCATCTTTAAACAATGCAGGATGTGACCATGGCAGTCATGTTGCCGGAATCGCTGTAGGTCATGGACCTGGGTTTGGCGGCGTGGGTAAGGAAGCGGATCTGATCGCCATTCAGGTGTTTTCCAAAATTACAGACTCTTCTTTTTGCGGATTTTTGGGTACTCCCTGTATCTCTGCAAGTACATCGGATTTGGTATCGGCCTTGGAAAGGGTATTGACCTTGTCGACGCAAATGAAAATAGCCGCAGTCAATATGAGTCTGGGAGGTGGCGCGTTCAATACAGTATGCGATAGTGACGACCCATCCATCAAAGCCGTCATCGATTTATTGAACAATAACGGTGTCGCGGCAGTGGCGGCTTCAGGAAACGAGTCTCAGGCTAATAATATTTCTTCGCCCGCCTGTTTGTCCAACGTGATAAGCGTCGGTTCCACCACAAAAACGGACACTGTATCCAGTTTTTCCAACGCCGCTCCCATTCTGGACCTGTTGGCTCCGGGGACAAACATTCTGTCATCCACTCCGGGAAATAATTTCGAAACCTTTGACGGCACCTCTATGGCCTCTCCCCAGGTTGCCGGAGCATTCTCCTTGTTACGCCACGCGGAGGAAAACCTCTCGGGTACTAACCTGCCAAGCAATACTGGGAATCTCGCGGTTGGAACTTTACTGGATCTGCTCAAGACAACTGGGGTGCCGGTCAATGACACGCGCAACGGTTTAACCTTCCCCCGCATTCAAATCGATTCAGCGATAGATGAATTTGGGACATTGCCGAGCATCACGGGCCCTTCTATCGAAAGCACTCTCGTCGGGTCTGGAGAAACCGTTCCCATCACCTTTTCTGCCAGTTCCGCCCAGGGAAACGAACTGGCATTCGCCTGGACGGCCACATGCCCCAATATGTCGGGAGCCCGTTTTAGCTCAACGGATGTGGCCAGCCCCGATTGGACCGCTCCGATCAATCTCACAGGCCAGCCTCAAACCTGTCTGCTCACAGTTGATGTTTCTGAAGGCGGCGGACTCAATGTTTCCGGCCAACTAGCGCTGATTGTAAGTCCACCTGTGAATTTCGGAGAAGACAAGGGCCGCCGTGTCATTGCGCCCTATTGGCAAAGCGACGCGACCAGCTATACATTTATTACAGTCTCTCACCCTTCGCTTTCGGCAATGAGCTCGCAGATCGGTGTTCGGGCGCAGGCTGTGATCCATTCCGGTAAAGGTTTGTTTGGTCCCATGCTGGAATTCACTATAAGTAAATCCTCGACACGGAGAATTTTCATTGTGGAGGAAAGCAATGAGTCCATTAATGCCGGCAATCTGCCTTCAGCGGAATTCATCGCGGGGCCTGCCGAGTCTTTTCACGGTCAGGTCCTGTTCCATCCGGTGTCCAGCCATCCCGAACAGTTGGCAGGTGCCGAAGGAACTCAAGGTCGTGGTTATCCGGATATCAATGCCTTGTCGTATTGGGGCGTGGTGGTTATCGCTGGCACCAGCACCGGATTCGCCATGGAGTTCATCGGGGATTTGCAGGATTCCAGTTCTGTAAGTGGGTCCCGCGACTTGTCCTCAAGCGGTTTGAACTGACGGGTTAAAGAATCGGTTTAATTCCTTTATAAAGGAACACCTGAATGTTTAATAACAAACGTTTTGGGTCCATTCAAGGAACACTATTGGCTCTGGTTTGTTGCTTTTTTACTCAGGCCGGTAATGTTTTCGCCGAAAGTGAAAATCCCAATTTCCCTTTAAACCTGTTTCAAAATCCGCCAGCATCCAATAGGTCCATTCAGGCCAAAGCAAGGATATTGCCCTGGTTGATCCGTCAAAGGGTAGCTTATTTGGACATCCATGCGTTGAGACCGGGAGAGCTTTCCTCAAGAGCCGTATTGCCCTCTGCCAAACACATTACCTTTAATTTGTTTGATGACGTTACGCTGACCGCCGAAAAAGTGCGGCTGATTCCAAACCGGACAGGTGGGTACGTTTGGGTGGGCAGGATTCCCTCGACTGTAGGTGGTGATGTTTTTCTCGATGTTCAAAAAGACCGTGTCTTCGGCAACATCTATTATAATGGCCGACAGTACCAAATCCGAAACATTCAGGGTCATTTACATCAAATCGATGAACTCGACCCGGCATTCATTCCGGGAGAATGGGCTCCCAGGGAAATCACTTCCCCTTCAGCCCAGGTTTTGGCAGATCCTCCACCTGCCCAGGCAGACACCATAATGTATCTGGATATTTTAGTGGTATACACAGCAGATGCATTCAATGCTTTCGGAGGCGCGTCCGCGATGCAAAGCGAACTCGACGTTGCTCTGGCGGAAGCCAATGGCGCTTTGGTCAATAGCCAGTTGAATGCGCGCATGTCCGTGGTTGCTTCCCGGCAGGTGACTTATACCGAAAGCGAAAACAACACCCTCGCGCAGGCTCTCAATGATTTCAAGGAAGACCTCACCCTGTCCGGGGAAATCAGTATTCTGCGGGATCAATTTGGTGCCGACCTGGTTGTGCTTGTTGTGGAAGGGGATATGTCGCGCTGTTCCATTGCCAATCAAATGACCGTTGCCGACGCCAGCTTTTCAACCGATGCGTTTTCGGTTGTGGAACGGTCTTGCGTTTCCATGGATCTCACCCTGGCTCATGCGATCGGGCACAATCTGGGAGCCCGCCACGATTGGGCATCCGATTCCACAGATGGCGAACCGTTTACTTATAATCACGGTTATATCGGACCCCTAAGCCGTTTCCGAACCGTGATGGCCGATGCGGAATCGTGCAACTCTTGTCCTTTGGCCCTGCACTGGTCGAATCCGGACATAAATTTTGGAAGCGACCCTACGGGAATTCCTGAAGGCGAAGATTTTCCCGCGGACAACAGCCGGGTCTTGAGAGAAACCATTCCACTCGCAGAAAACTTTCGCGCCGCCATCAGCCCGCACCCCTGTTTTCCCTCGTCCACCGTCCAGCCGGCACCTTCAGACCCCACTTCACAAAAAGTGATATCCCCCTATTGGCAGTCCGGGACCGGCGTCTATTCCTTTCTGGCTATCAACCATCCTTCGGCTGAAGGCATGAGTTCCCGAATAGGTGTCGTGGTGAGCGCCCTTTTAGCCGATGGAACCGGATTGTATGGCGATGCCCTGGAATTTACCATCACACCGAATGAATCCCGGCAAGTGTTTATCAATCCCGTGAACCACCCTTTCATTAACTCCGATACCTTTCCCGCGGCAAAATTCATCCAGGGAAGCGAAGGTGCCTGCGCGGGACAACTCCGTGTGGAAGCCCTGGCGGAAAGCCCGAATACCGTGCTAGCCGATGGAGCGTACCCTGATGTCACCGGCCTGACACTTTGGGGAGCCGTGGTGCTGGAGGCCTCCAGCACAGGGTTTGCAATGGAATTTATTGGCGATTTGCAAGATTCCAGAGCCTTAAAAAACTCCCAATTTAGCGGTTTGAATTAAAGAATTTCTTATTAAATAGTAAAAACCCTCCCCACCCTAAGATTTCATTTTTGATACCAAGAGGCTGAATGATCATAAAATGGGTGTTCCCCAATACCCTGAAGTAGGCGGAAAAATATTGATTTTTGCCTGGTTAGGCCTTTTTAGAAAAATACCCGCAGTGTGGTATTCAGGTTATGCAAATTTCATCAAAAAATAAAATAAACCTATTAAAACAAGTGGTTTAAGAAATTTATCAAAAATCTATTGAAAATCCTAAAAAATAACCCATTTGGGGTATTGCTAATAGTTTGAGACTTTCTTATAATTTTGTATCTTGAAAAAAAGTAAACCACTTTTTATGAATAAAATTTAAGACTTGTAAATTTTTTTATTAAATATTAGGATTTATTTTTTTAAAATATAGATTTTCGGAAGTTTTATCTATTAAATTAAATCACTACTGTCCGGGGAAATATTTAACATTGGGTTGATAGTCCAGTATTAAAAAATATTTCATTGTTTTTTAAGGAGTTACCTGTTTTCGATCCATGCTGTCCGGGAAAACCTGAATCTACATCCCCTGAAAGAGTTTTCTGAGATCGCTGAAAATCCTTATCAGTGTGGGAACAGGCATTTACAGCCATTTTAGGAGCTTATTCGTGCTGTCCGGTTAAAAAACAGCCCAATTAAGCCTCACGTTTTCAAAGAATATTTTGATTTTCCCCGGACACTAATGAAATTAAATAGAAACTTGAACGTTCTTTCTTTATATGAGGCGAGTCTCAATGCGATTTAAAAAACTAAAAGCAGGTTTTGGATTGGGTTTGATTTTGTTGTTGCTGGTGTCTTTCAGCACTCAATCCTCCGGGGGTGCTTTGGACATATTTGACGATACTTACGAATCCCAAAGTGCTGACGTGCTGTCTTTCATTGCTCAGGTGGGTAACCTGGCCAGTGTCGATCAGGATGGAGAAAGCAACATCGTCCAGGTCTTCCAGGTGGGAGACGACAATGAAGTGTCGATTGTCCAGGTTGGTGATGAGAACGAAGGTTTTCTTGAGCAGGAAGGTCTCAACAACTTCGCATCTATTGATCAAACCGGCGACTCCAATATCGGTCCCGAAGGCGAACCCACCAGCATCATCCAATTGGGAGATTTGAATACAGCTGAAGTCAGCCAGACCGGTGATTTCAATTTTGCCAGCATTTCCCAGGTTGGTGCCGAGAACGAAGCATTCATCGGTCAGGAAGGGGCAGACAATATGGCAGCCATCGAACAGACCGGCAACTTGAACTTTGCATCCATCTCGCAAACCGGTAATAGCAACGAAGCCCTCATCATCCAGGCAGGTGGCGATGACGATGTGATTGTTGATGACTTTTCATCATTGAACGAAGACGGCCACCGAAACCAGCGCGGACGCGGTCACACCATTGGACGCGGGCGCGGTCACGATCATGATCACAACGGCACCGACAGCCATTCCGAATTTGCACTCGTCGATCCCGGCGAAAACAACTTTGCAGAAATCGAACAGAACGGCGACTTCGATCTGGCTTCGATCATTCAGTTTGGTGAAGACAACACCGCTGGCATATTCCAGGATGGCGATTTCAATATTGCCGATATCTCCCAGGACGGTCAGTTCCACGAAGCGGGCATCCTTCAGCAGGGTACAGGCAACGAGGCATTTATTTCCCAGCAGGGTGATTTTAACCAGGCCTTCGTTGAGCAGATTGGTAATGACAATATCGCCAACATCATTCAGCACGGTTCCGGCAACATTGCTGATATCACTCAAAATGGAAATGGCTTGAATTTCTCGGTCACCCAGCCCGGTGGCGAATCCGTCATCATCTGCCAAGGTAACTGTTAAGCCAAAAGGAGTTTAGTTTTATGAAGTATCCAGTCATGAAAACCATGACCGCAATCGCCAGCCTCACCCTGTTTTCAGGTGGGTTGGCTTTTGCCGTTAATTCGGCTGTCATCAAAAGCGAAGGTGACAGCTCGGCAGAGATCGTCCAGAACGGTTCAGGCAACTCGGCGGTCATCACCCAGAGCGATTCCTCGGACCGCAAGGAACGGCGGAGTCAAAGGATAAAAGCTATGAGAGAACGAATGAAAGAAATGCGTGAAAAACGCAGGCAGGAAAGAGCCTCCCGTGGTAGTGGCAACCGGGCTGTGATCCGTCAATCCGGCGGGGGTGGAAATGTTGCCATTCAAACCCAAACCGGAGAAAACAACGTGGCTCTTGTGGAGCAGGAAGGAAGCGGCAACGAAGTTGTTCAAAGCCAGCATGGCGATAACAACATCGCCACCGCGATTCATGAAGGCGATGACAATACCGTCACGCACTCACAAACCGGTAGCGGCAACATGGAAACGGTGGTCATTAAAGAAGACGGTAAAACCGTGACCATCACGCAATCGAGTAAAGATTGATTTCGAGTAGAATCCGTCCGCCCGGCACAGCGGACAAGAAGTCATTTATTGAATTGTAGAACAGGGCAACATCAAGGGGAGGGGATATGAATCATTCAAACAAAACATTAAAAGCTGTATCGGGCATGTTGGCAGTAGGGTTCCTGCTGTATGCGGGTCTCGGCAGTGCGGCCATCAACACCAGTACGGTCAATCAAAACGGAGTCGACAACGTGGCCACCATCGAACAGGTGGGAGATTCCAATGATGCTCAGGTTGATCAGGATGGAAACGAAAACGACACCACCACCGAGCAAGACGGCGAGGGCAATACGGCGTCTTCTTTTCAGTCGGTCAATCAAAATATCGCATTTATCACGCAGGCAGGCAACGATAACAATGCCGACTCGGCGCAGGATGGCGAAAACAACGCCGCGCGAATTGATCAAGTGGGAAATCTTAATGACGGCCTCGTCGATCAGGTTGGAACGGATAACTCCGCTAACATCCTCAATCAGGAAGGTGATGAAAATATCGGCTTTGTGGCTCAGGACGGTGAATTGAACCAGGGTGATATCGACCAGAACGGACTTGGCAACACGGCAGGAATTTCTCAAACAGGCGATTTGAACCTGGCGAGTATCGATCAAAATGGCAATAGCAACCTCGCGGATATCATTCAGACCGGCAACGACAACATCGCCGATATTCAGCAGGGTAGCGACAGCAATACCGCCGCCATTTTACAAAGTGGTACAGGCAATCAGGCGGTCACCTTACAGGACGTTCCTTAAAGAACGTTCTGCAAACTTTTATTTTTGTATTTTTATAAGGAGATTTGGGTAAGCCATATAAAGCACCCATTCTCATTAATTAACTTTTTAATTAGGAAAAAAAAAATGAAGAAGCAATTTTTAGCAGTAGCTTCGGTAATATCGGTAGGCGTATTTGTCACCAGCATAG
The DNA here is from genome assembly GCA_024648695.1 of Nitrospina sp. Classification (GTDB taxonomy): domain Bacteria; phylum Nitrospinota; class Nitrospinia; order Nitrospinales; family JACRGP01; genus JACAVV01. The sequence continues at coordinate 309,120 of JACAVV010000005.1, read as the reverse complement.
CCTTTGCGGCAGGAAACACCAGCTCCACGACGCAAACGGGAACGGGCCAGTTGTCCACCACGACACAGACTGGTGACTTCAACGATGCCGTTGTTGAACAAAACGATGCCAACAACACGTCCACTATTGATCAAACCGGAGAAAGTAACACGGCGGATGTCCTTCAGGAAGGCGACTTGATCGATCCGGGTAACGATTCCGATATTTTGCAGGACGGTGATTTCAATGGAGCGACGGTTGTACAGGATGGCTTTAACAATGGATCTCTGGTTGAGCAATATGGTGAGGGAAATGCCGCAACCGCAGTTCAGTTGGATGGCTATAACACTTCTACGGTTTTTCAGGATGGAACCAGCAATATCACCGATGTGTTCCAGGGTGGCGATGCGGTTGAGCCTGGAAACGATTCCACAGTTTCCCAGGTGGGTGAAGCTAACGGAGCTTTTGTGATTCAAGATGGTTTTAATAATTCCTCTTTAATCGAACAGTTTGATACGGGCAATACGGCATTGGTCACACAAATCGATGGTGGGAACTCTTCGACCGTTCTTCAAGATGGCCTTGGCAACACCGCCGATGTTTTTCAGGGTGGCGATGCAATCGTTCCAGGAAATAACTCGGATGTGTTTCAATTAGGGGAAAGTAACGGAGCTATAGTGACTCAGGATGGATTTAACAATGATTCGATTGTTGATCAAGTGGATACAGGTAACTTTGCCTCTGTTTCCCAGACCGATGGTTACAACTCTTCTTCAGTCGTTCAGGATGGGTTGAGCAACACTGCAGATGTGTTTCAGGGTGGTGATGGAATTGATCCCGGAAACAATTCGGATGTCTTCCAATTGGGTGAAAGTAACGGAGCTATAGTGACTCAGGATGGATTTAACAATGATTCGATTGTTGATCAAGTGGATACAGGTAACTTTGCTTCTGTATTCCAGACCGATGGTTACAACGCGTCTCTGGTCGTTCAAGGTGGAACCGATAACACTGCCGATGTGTTCCAGAGCGGCGATGGAATTGATCCTGGAAACAATTCGGAAGTCTATCAAGCGGGTGAAAGCAACGGAGCTTTGGTGATTCAGGATGGATTTAACAATGATTCATTCATCGATCAGGTGGATGTTGGTAACTTTGCTTCTGTATTTCAGATTGACGGCTATAATTCCTCCACCGTATTGCAGGGCGGGACTTCCAACACGGCCGATGTGTTCCAGGGTGGCGATTTGATCGAGCCTGGCAACGTATCTCTGGTAACGCAGATCGATGAAAGCAACGGAGCTTTGGTGACCCAGGACGGATTTAATAATGACTCATACGTAGATCAGTCCGGAGTAGGTAGTTTCGGTGACGTTTTCCAGACCGGAAGTTTCAACGATGCGGACATCATGCAGACCGATGCCGGTGGCCACTCAGCTGACATCACTCAGGATGGTGACACCAACTTTGCAGAAACCACTCAGTTCGGTTCCGGCAATGCAAGTAGTGTTGGCCAAATCGGTAGCGGCAATGTGAGTTCTGTAACGCAGTTCTAATTTTGACCTTGGGGAATTCGGGCTTCGACCCGGATTCCCTTTTCGCGTTTCCGGGGAAGGGTGATTTTAATCGCTCTTCTCCATAAAAACTGAATAAGCAGGAAGCGTGAGGTTGAAAAAACTTCACGCTTCTTCCCATGTTCAGCTTTTGAACACATTTTTATAAAGAAGCCGTTTTAATTAATTCATATAAGGAGCATGAGATGAAGAAACAATTTTTAGCAGTAGCATCTGTCATTTCTGTAGGCGTCTTTGTCACCAGCATGGCATTTGCAGGCACCAACACCAGCACCACGACCCAGAGTGGTTTTGCTAACTCTTCGGCGATCGGCCAGACAGGGGACTTTAATGATGCGACTGTTGACCAAAGTGATAATGGTAACAATTCCGAAATCGATCAATTTGGTACCAGTAATGTTGCCGATGTGACTCAGTCCGGGGACAGCATTGTTCCGGGCAATGATTCCAGCGTGGTTCAGGATGGTATAGACAACAGTGCAACCGTAAATCAGGATGGCTTCAATAACGATTCCGATATTTTGCAAATGGATAGCGGGAATATTGCAGAAGTGACTCAGAGCGATGGATACAACACGTCTGAAGTAAATCAAACCAGTGATGATAACGAAGCCTATGTGACTCAGCAAGGGGATACGATTTCTCCCGGTAATAATTCTGTAGTCAACCAGTCCGGGTTTGGCGGGCACTTCGCTGACGTTTATCAAAATGGTCCTAATAATGATTCGAATGTAGACCAGGAAGGCGAACTAAACGATGCAATGGTGGTCCAGGAAGACAGCGAAAACGTTTCGGATATCGATCAAGCGGGAACTGGTAATTTGGCCGATGTTGATCAAAGAGGTGAAATCTTCGATAGCCTTCCGCCCAGCAACCAGTCGTTTATCGTTCAAGATGGAGATTCCAATGGCGCATTTGTTGAGCAGAATGGGGCGGAAAACTTTTCTGATATCAATCAGAACGGGTCGGAAAACATAGCATTTGTCAGTCAAACAGACTTGGCCAACTTTGCTGATATCGATCAGGACGGTGAATTTAATGACGCCGACATTTTCCAGAGCGGGGATTTTGACGAGCTGAGCATTCCAAGTAATCGTGCGTATGTAGATCAAACCGGCGGAGCAGATTTTAACATTGCCGATATCAAGCAGGTAGGCCAGTTGAATGAAGCCAGAATTGATGAGAATGGTCAAGATGGTAACACTGCAGACATTGATCAGTGGGGGCAAAGCAACACAGCATTCATCGATCAAAACGCTGATGACAATGATGGATTTGTCATTCAAGGTAATGACCTGGCGGATTGTAATTCCTGTGACGGTACCGTTGTGCAAAACGACGACGGTGGGCATTCGGGTGCTATCCATCAGGAAGGTGATGGGCATTTTGCTGAAACCATTCAAAACGGCGGAGACAATTTCAGTTTTGTTTCCCAGACGGGTAGCAACAACGTCAGCATGATCACGCAAAATTAGTTTGAACCTTTGGGAATTCGGGCTTCGGTCCGGATTCCCTTTTCGCGTTTCCAGGGAAGGGTGACTTTAATCGCTCTTCTCCATAAAAACTGAATAAGTGGGAAGCGTGAGGTTGAAAAAACTTCACGTTTCTTCCCATGTTCAGATTTTGAACAGGTTAACTTTTAAACAATTTTCATTAATACATATAAGGAGAATAAGATGAAAAATAAATTTTTAGCAGTTGCTTCCGTCATTTCGGTGGGTGTGTTTGTCACCAGTGTTGCCTTTGCAGGCGGCAATATAAGTACCACCACACAAACAGGTACCGGTCAAATGGCAACGACTACACAGGCGGGTACGGACAACGAAGCGACCGTCGATCAAAGTGATGCGAATAATACCTCTACCATTGACCAGGATGGTGGTTTTAACGAAGCAAACGTCACTCAAAGTGATGCGTACAATACCTCTACCGTAGGCCAGGATGGAGCTTCAAATACCGCTACTGTTACCCAGAGCGGTGACATTTTTGATCCTGGTAACGATTCGACAGTAAGTCAGACGAGTGGTATCGGAAATGATGCTACTGTGACCCAGGATGGTTATAATAACGTTTCAACCGTGGACCAGGAATTTGATGACAATGAAGCTACTGTTACCCAGAACGATGGCTACAACACTTCTGATGTCAATCAGAGTGGCTTTGGTCACACAGCCACAGTGAATCAGTCTGGTGATACGGTTCATCCGGGAAACAATTCCCTTGTGGATCAGTTTGGAGAGTTCAACACCGCAGATGTTACGCAAGATGGTTACAATAACGATTCGACCGTAACGCAGGACGGGATTGGCAACTCGGCCTCAGTATTGCAAGAAGACTCGGAAAGTATATCTGAAGTTACCCAGACGGGTTTTGGAAACGACGCTACAGTTGAGCAGAGGGGAGAGCTTTTCGATACCATCCCTCCCAGCAATCGGTCTTATGTTACTCAGCATTCTGATGAAGCTGGAAATACGGCACTGGTCATTCAGGATGGAGCGGAAAACCTGTCTCACGTTGATCAGGATGGTGATTTAAATGATGCCACCGTTTTTCAGTCCAATCTGGCAAATTCTTCAGACATTGACCAGGTGGGTTATGCAAACACTGCTTTCGTTTCCCAGGGTGGTGACTTCGACGAGTTGAGCATTCCCAGTAACATCGCGCAAGTGGACCAGACTGGTAGCGCAGAAGAAAATCTGGCCGAAATTGTCCAGTTTGGCCAGTTGAATTTTGCCCGCGTGGAGCAGGAAGGTCAGTTTGATAATGAGGGTTTTGTCACTCAAATTGGGCAAAGCAATACAGCACTTGTTGATCAAAACTCGGATGGAAATTATGCGGCTATCTATCAGGGTGGTGAAGAAGTGCCTGATTGTTTTTCCTGTGATGCGACGATTGAGCAAAATGACGGTGGTGACCATTTTGCGACGATCAATCAGGAAGGTGATGGCCACCTTGCTGTAACGACTCAGAACGACATTGGCAACAGTAGTTCCGTTTATCAGACGGGAAGTAACAACGTAAGTATTATCACACAAAACTAGCGGCCCACGGCCGTTGGAAGCACTCCCTCTCTCCCCTGGAGGGAGAGGGCAGGGTGACCAAGCAAAGCTTGGTATTCCCTTATAAACATTTTAAGGAAGGTCAAAGGGGATGATTCCTTTAAATCTTGATAGTTAAAAAACTGAGCAAGTAGGAAGCGTGAAATCGGAAATGACTTCACGCTTCTTCTCATGTTCAGCTTATGGGCGGTGACCGATGACACGGTTTAAAAATTTTAAGGTTTAATTTTTCTAATAGGGAGATTAGTAATGAATAAAAAATTTTTCGCAGTCGCCTCCGTCATTTCGGTCGGCGTGTTTGTGACCAGCATAGCGTTTGCAGGCAATACCGCCACCACGACCCAGACGGGTACGAACCAAATGTCCACGATAACCCAAGCAGGCGACCTCAACGATGCCACCGTCGATCAAAGTGATGCGAACAATACGTCTGACATTGATCAGGACGGAGTGAGCAATATCGCCGATGTCACTCAAAGCGGCGACCTCATCGCCCCTGGTAACGATTCTACGGTAACTCAATTGGGAGAATCCGGCACCGCGACCGTAGACCAGGCGGGATTCAATAACAGTTCTGATGTCGACCAAGTGTTTGGAATCAGTAACGATGCAACGGTGAACCAGTCGGATGGTTACAACACCTCGTTTGTAGAACAGGATGGATTTGGTCACACCGCAACAGTGACACAGAGCGGCGATGGAGTGGATCCCGGAAATGATTCTATGGTAACGCAATCGTCAGTAGGTTCCACGGCGACGGTGACTCAGGATGGTTTCAATAACAGTTCTGATGTCGACCAGACGTCATCAGGTGGTGCCACAGCGACGGTAACCCAATCCGATGGGTATAACACTTCGGTCGTGAGTCAGTCCAGTGGTGGCGGTGGTACAGCGACAGTGACGCAGAGCGGCGATGGGGTGGATCCGGGGAATGATTCCATTGTAACGCAAGGTGGTGGAGCTGGTTCCACGGCGACGGTGACTCAGGATGGTTTCAATAACAGTTCTAATGTGGACCAGGGGGGTGGAGGTAGTAATACCGCGACGGTGACTCAGTCCGATGGCTATAACACCTCCGACGTGGACCAGGCGGGTGGTGGTGGCAATACAGCCATCGTGACTCAGAGCGGCGATGGGGTGGATCCCGGCAATGATTCTGTAGTAACGCAAGGGGGAACCGGTTTCCACTCTGCGACGGTGACTCAGGATGGTTTCAATAACAGTTCTGATGTGGATCAATCGAATATTGGTAACGAGGCGACGGTGAACCAAACCGATGGATATAACGCTTCCTTAGTGGTGCAATCGGGTGAAATAAACACTGCGACCGTGACTCAAAGTGGCGATGCCGTGGATCCTGGTAACGATTCCATTGTATCTCAGGTTGGAAATAATGGTTCCGCGACGGTGACCCAGGATGGTTTCAACAATGTGTCATTCGTTGATCAAGATGATGAAGTGAATGATGCGGCAGTGTATCAGGAAGGTGGTTTGAATGATGCCCATATTGAGCAGATTGGCGGTGATGATAACGAAGGAACGATTGATCAGATAGGCGATAACAATACAGCCTTTGTTGATCAGAATTCTGCAAACAATATGGCGGATATCGATCAGGGATCAGTTTCCGGTTGTTCCTTTTGTAACGCGACCGTTGAGCAGAATGATGATGGTGGCCACATGGCTACAATCACTCAGGATGGCGACACTAACCTGGCGGTCACCACCCAGAACGGCTTGGGTAATGTCAGTGCAGTATCCCAGTCCGGTACCGGCAACGTCAGCATGATCACGCAAAACTAGGCAGGCGACGCCTGCAGGAAGCTTGCGGCTGGGGTCGCTTTGCTCCCGCGCCTTTAGGTTAAATCCGGTTAGAAAATTTTTTGGAAGTGGATGCGGTTAACCCCGCGTTCACTTCCATTTTTTTGGGAAAAATTCCAATTCCCCCTTCAGAGCAACGAATATGTTTTCCAGTTTTGTAGGTTGGGGTGAGGAACGAACCCCAACATTGTTTGCCGTAGAAAAAGGTCAACCCGGAAAATCCCATACGAATCAAAACGAAGGCCTCCCCGAAAACCAAATCCCGGCAAGATCGTCTATATTCGTTTCCAGGAAACAGATGGTTATTAAAAGGCGACATCTATAATGTTGTGTTCATTCCTCACCCCAACCTACGTGATTTTATAACCTCAAATGGGTTTATTAAAAAGGATACATCAGAGTTCTGAAAATAGCTTGAATGTATGGGGTATTTGAAATTTATAAACTATTGAAAAATAGTAAGTTATATTATTTATTAAATATTATTGAAAATACCCCATAAGAGGTATATATAAAAAAGTAAAAATTTCTTAACATAAACCATAGGCTGAAATATTATCATTTAATTTTTTAAGAAGTTTAACGTTAGAAAAGCTTTTTTATTTTTAAGCTTTTTTTCTAATGGAGTGAAAAATGAAAAAACTATTTTAAATCCATGACCGTATTGTTAATGGCTGGCATGTTGACCTCTGGTGTTGCGTTTGCTGGCGGTAACAGCACTTCCACGTTTCAGGATTGGCACGGTCACGAAGATTAATTTCAACAAGCTGTGCAAGTTGGAAGAGCGAACTCATTGCAATTCAGGTGACCGTTCATGCTTCTGCTCCTGTTCAGCTTTAAGCGGAAGAGGTCTAATACGATGAAAATCTTTAAATGCATTTTAAAGTCAGAATAAGGAGATTGACCATGAAAAAACAATTCCTGGCAGTAGCCTCCGTAATCTCAGTGGGCGTATTCGTGACGAGTATGGCCTTCGCAGGGGGCAACACCAGCACCACGACTCAGTCGGGTACAGGCCAGATGTCTACAATCACTCAGGCCGGTGACTTCAATGATGCCACCGTTGATCAGAGTGATGCTTATAACAATTCCAACATTGATCAGGATGGTGCCAGCAACTTTGCCGATGTGGATCAAATGGGTGATATTTTTGATCCGGGCAATGATTCCAACATCACCCAAAGTGGTGAGGGCCACGAAGCCACGGTGGGTCAGGACGGTTACAACAACGTTTCTGATGTATCCCAAATGGACGATGGCAACCTCGCTTCGGTAAGCCAGACCGATGGATACAATGCTTCCGACGTGGATCAGGATGGTTTCGCTAATAGTGCGAGTGTCGCCCAGGGTGGGGACACTGTAGATCCCGGCAACGATTCTTTTGTGAATCAGTTGGGTGTAGTTAACACCGCGAACGTTGTGCAGGATGGATACAATAATGATTCTGTCGTTAATCAGGATGGTGAACTCAACGAAGCGAATGTGACACAGGAAGATGGCGAAAGTTTCTCGGATGTTTATCAGACCAATGTCGGCAACCTCGCCAACGTTCATCAGAGTGGAGAGCTGTTCGATACGCTTCCTCCAAGCAACCGTTCATACATCTCTCAAACGGGTGAATCCAGTGAAGCGAATGTGACCCAGAATGGCGCTGAAAACCAGTCCTTTGTGGATCAGTCCGGCCTGGCGCAATTGGCAAATGTTACGCAGTTGGACAAGGCTAACTGGGCCGATATCGATCAGGAAGGTGAAGTCAACGAAGCCAATGTGAACCAGAGTGGCGATCCCGACGAGTTGAGCATTCCCAGCAACCTGGCCTTTGTTAATCAGACGGGTGGGGCTGTTTTGAATCTGGCTAACATCAATCAGGTCGGCCAGTTGAACGAAGCTACCATCGACCAGAATGGCAAGGAAGTGAACGATGGATTCATCACCCAGTGGGGTCAAAGCAACCTGGCCTTTGTCGACCAGAACTCTGATGAAAACATTGGAGAAATCAATCAGGGCCATGAAGGCATGGATTGTATGTCTTGTGATGCCACCATCGAGCAAAACGATGATGGCGGACACGACGCCCTCATCAATCAGGAGGGTGACGGTCACCTGGCGATGACGACTCAAAACGGTGGTGGCAACATCAGTGCGGTTTCCCAGTCCGGAAGCGGCAACGTCAGCATGGTCACCCAAAACTAGGCAGGCGACGCCTGCAGGAAACTTGGGCTGGGGTCGCTTCGCTCCCTCGCCCAGAGGCGAGATTAAAGTTTTACAGCATCCACACACCCTCTCCCCTGGCGGGAGAGGGCAGGGTGCGCCTAGCTTAGCACCAAGCATAGCTTGGCATTTCTTATAAAGATATTAAGGAAGGTCAGGGGGATGCATTCCTTTGATCTTTATTTTTAAAATATCTGAACAAGTAGGAAGCGTGAGGTCTGAAATCACTTCACGCTTCTTCTCATGTTCAGCTTTATAGCAGTTGATTAAGATTTTTGAATAAAAGGTACGTCAGATGACGAAACAATTTTTAGCAGTGGCCTCGGTTATTTCAGCAGGTCTGTTTGTAACAAGCGTTGCCTTTGCGGCAGGAAATATGAGTAGCACCACGCAAACGGGTACCGGGCAAGTAGCAACCACGACTCAGGCGGGAATGGATAATGAAGCCATCGTTGATCAAAGCGATGCGGACAATACCTCAAATATTGATCAGGACGGAACAGACAATAATGCCGATGTCACTCAAAGTGGCGACCTCATTGCCCCTGGCAATGAATCCCTAGTATCTCAGAAAGTTGATGATCACACCGCGACGGTAGATCAAGCGGGATTCAATAACATTTCTGATGTGGATCAAACTGGCAGGTTCAACACTGCAACAGTAACGCAGTCCGATGGGTACAACAGTTCATTCGTAGAGCAGGTGGGTGGAAATTTTAATACAGCCACAGTGACGCAGAGCGGAGATGGAGTCGATCCGGGGAATGATTCTATAGTCACACAATCGGGAGAGGGTTTTAATATGGCGAAGGTAACCCAGGATGGTTTCAATAACAGTTCTGAAGTGGATCAAGCGGGCTTGATTAACAAGGCGACGGTGACTCAGTCCGATGGATACAACAGTTCCTTCGTAGACCAGGCCGGTTCTCTAAACACAGCCGCGGTGACACAAAGTGGCGATGGAGTGGATCCAGGGAATGATTCTATAATCACCCAATCGGGAACAGGGGATCACACAGCGACGGTGACCCAGGATGGTTTCAATAACAGTTCCGAAGTGGATCAAACGGCATCAGGAAACACTGCGGCGGTTTATCAGTTCGATGGATATAACAGTTCCCTGGTAGGGCAGTCTGGCAGTTCAAATACAGCCAACGTGATGCAAATGGGCGACCTGATTGAACCGGGTAACGTATCCACGGTATTTCAGGCAGGCGCATCCAACACCGCCGATGTGATTCAGGATGGCTACAACAATGATTCGTTTGTTGACCAGGATGGAACCTCAAATAGCGCTGATGTTTATCAAGTGGGAGGTTTAAACATTGCCAGCATTGAGCAGATTGAGGGAGTCGTCACGAATTATGGAGACATAGATCAGATAGGCGACCACAACATTGCCTTCGTGGATCAAAACTCCGATGACAACACAGCAAATATTGATCAAGGCTTTGGCGGCATCCCTTGTTCCTTTTGTGACGCGACTGTTGTGCAGAATGATGATGGCGGCCACACTGCATCCATCACTCAGGATGGCGACACCAACCTGGCAGTCACCACGCAGAATGGATTGGGAAATATCAGTGCGGTATTCCAGTCAGGTGCCGGCAATGTGAGCATGATCACCCAAAACTAAGTCGGAGACGTCTGCCGGAAATTTTTGGCCTCGGCTGTTTTTTGTACTGAATTTTATGGAAATGGATGCGGTGTTCCCGTGTTCACTTCCATTTTTTTTATCCATAAAAGATGCAAAACCTCCCACATCTCTCCACTTTTATATCCGAAACCGCTAATCCGCGGACCCGTATCATAAATCCGATAATAACCGGTGCCCTGAATTCAACGCCTTGACCTGAACCTCTTGAAAGATAATAACTTAAAGGTTTAATTAAAATTTTTTAAAAATACCCTTTTAGAGGTATATATAATATTGGTGAAATCACTTAACCTAATAGCGAATCCTGAAATATCAATTCATAAAGTTTTAAAAATTCAATATAAATAATGACTTAATTGATTTGGATTCAAAGGCAGTTGAAAATTAATCAAATTTTATATTTTGTTTAATCTGGTTATTAGTAGTGTGTATTTTCTAATTTTTATACTGCATACATGGTAATAGGGCTTTATGAGTCAAGTTTCCATTTGTGCTTTATCATGGGTTCAGTTTTTTTTGAACGAAGTTGGTTTAGAAATTTTTTTATTTCAATTTCACATAAGGAGCAATGAGATGAAACAAGGAATCAAAGTGATGGCGGCCTTATTTTTTGCTGGAATGTTGAGTGCCAGCGTTGCATATGCTATTCCCCCTGGCAACACCGCGGATGTGGATCAGGAAGGCAATGAAAATATCGCACAGATTGAACAAGCGGGCAGTGGTAACCATTCGATGGTGATGCAGGATGGTGATTATAACGAAACCGACATCATCCAGGATGGCTATGGTAACACCGCTGATGTGTATCAAGGCGGCGAATTGCCGGGTGAATGCGACAGTTGTTATGCGAATGTAATGCAATGGGGCAACGACCACACTGCTGGCATTATGCAGGATGGCGAAAATAATAGCGCGTCTGTTTATCAGGCGGATGAGGGCAATTCAGCCTACGTAAGCCAGAGTGGTAGTAATAATGTGAGTCACACCTATCAGGACTGGTTCGGTCATGAAGGTGGCGGAGAGCCCTGTTCAAGTTGTCAGGCTCAATAATGGTTTGATTCCGGACCTGGCTACGCTTGTTGCAGAGCGTAGCCGGGTCTTTTTTTTATGGACCATTGCAATTTTGGCTGAAAGTGAAGAAAGCTTTAAAATTTTATCCTTTTACCCCCTCCTCTTTTTCCGGTCCACAAGTCAGCAAAGCAAGAATAGATATAAAAAATCCGGTTAAATGAGAATTTATACCCTGTCAACGGTATGAAAGACGTTGAAAATTGGGAAGTTAAAGAGTTTAAAATAATTTTAAAAAAACACCCCAAAAAGGGTATATTAAGCGGAGTTGAAATTGCTTATAATAGACCCGATTAAATATCTGTATTTTTGCTAACTATATAAAAGTTCAATCAATATTGAGTATTGATCGATTTTAACCAAGCATAACTTAGCTCATTGAGAAAACTTTTTGTTGCTGGAGCAGTTTCGATCTAATGAAATAGTTTAGATTTTTTAATACCACAGAAATGGTGTATGGAATGGTTATCCAGTTTCTGATTTCTGTGAAATGAATTCCGGATCGAATGATGCGCGTAATGTGTTTCCCTCTTGTAGCGGTAACGTGAAATTGTTCGCATGAAGACAGTGAGGCTGGAGCTTTAAATGTCTTGTTCGTATTTTGGTATTCATTCGGCTTAAGGGAACAAAAGCTCTAAATGATGAAGATCGTTAGATTTTTTCAATCAAATGAAGGAGGTTTAGCATGAAGAAACAATTTCTGGCAGTGGCTTCCGTTATTTCGGTCGGGGTGTTTGTCACCAGCTTGGCCTTTGCGGCCGGCAACACCAGTACCACCACGCAGAGCGGTTTCGCCAACACAGCCACCACGGTTCAAACTGGCAATAACAACGATGCCGTTGTGGACCAGAGCGACAACGGCAACAATTCGGAAATTGACCAGAATGGCGATGACAACATGGCCGATGTGACGCAGGCGGGCGACGGCATTGTTCCTGGTAACGAATCTCTGGTGGGTCAGGATGGAGCGAACCATGATGCGACGGTCAATCAGGATGGTTTCAACAACACTTCTACTGTGAGTCAGTTGGGTGACGGGAACATCGCAGATGTGATCCAGATGGATGGCTACAGCAATTCGGATGTCAATCAGGATGGTTCCGGTAATATGGCCTATGTAACGCAACAGGGCGACACGGTTCTTCCCGGAAACAATTCTTACGTAGACCAGTTCGGTGTCGACAATACGGCCACTGTGGACCAAAACGGCTTCAATAATGATTCAAGTGTGAATCAGGACGGTGAGCTTCACGAAGCCAATGTTACCCAGGAAGATGCCGAGAGCATTTCGGATATCGATCAAATGGGTGTGGGCAATATTGCTACGGTGCATCAAAGCGGAGAATTGTTCGATACCATTCCACCCAGCAATCAGTCATTTATTGTTCAGGATGGAGAATCCAATCAGGCGAACGTGACTCAAAACGGAGCCGAAAACCTTTCCGATGTCAATCAGGATGGCCTGGCCAACTTCGCCTACGTCAATCAAGAGGATAAAGCGAATTTTGCGGACGTGGATCAGGACGGAGAAGTGAACGACGCCAACGTGACCCAGAGTGGTGACCCTGACGAGTTGAGCATTCCGAGTAATATGGCGTTTGTGGATCAATCAGGTCCGGCGGTATTGAACATTGCCAATATCACGCAGGTGGGCCAGTTGAATCATGCCACGGTTGACCAGAATGGCAAAGAACTGAATTTTGGAGAAATTGAGCAGTGGGGCCAAAGCAACACGGCCTTCATCGATCAAAACTCCGATGAAAATGATGCGTTCGTCATTCAGGGTAATGACCTGGCCGATTGTAATTCCTGTGACGGCACCGTGGAACAGAACGATGACGGTGGGCATATTGGATCCATTCACCAGGAAGGCGATGGGCATTTGGCGGTGACCACTCAAAACGGTGGGGGTAACTCAAGTTTTGTTGCCCAGTCCGGAAGTAACAACGTGAGCCTGATCACACAAAACTAGCGGCCCACGGTCGCAGGAAAGGGCGGTTAGTTTCGCTTTGCCCGTGTTCCGCAAATGCAGACTAAAGTCTGACTTGGGGTGTTCACCCTCTCCCCTGGCCGGAGAGGATTCAGGTGAGGGTGATCCATAACCCGTCCTTTAGAGTAAAAATCTGAACAGGTAGGAAGCGTGAAGACGCTGTTTACCCAAAACCACTTCACGCTTCTTCTCATGTTCAGCTTTTGAACAGAATTCGTTTAGAAACTTTTTCACATTTTTAATACGCAGGAGATTGAAATGAAAAAACAGTTTTTGGCAGTGGCCTCGGTGATTTCCGTCGGGGTATTTGTAACCAGTATGGCGTTCGCCGCAGGCAACACCAGTACCACAACGCAATCCGGTTCTGACAACATGGCGACCGCAACACAATCAGGAACCGATAACGATGCCAATGTTGACCAGAGCGACAACGGCAACGATTCAAACATTGACCAGGATGGCACCATGAATTCGGCGAATGTTACCCAGTCAGGCGACAGCATTGTTCCTGGCAATACGTCGAATGTCATGCAAACTGGTTTCGATAACTCGACAACGGTCATTCAGGATGGGTTCAACAACAATTCGTTGGTGGACCAGTCGGATGAATCGAACACGGCCAATGTCAATCAGTCTGACGGCTACAATAATTCGGAAGTTTACCAGAGCGGGTTCTTCAACCATGCAGATGTCACCCAGCAGGGCGATGCGGTGGATCCGGGCAACGATTCTTATGTAGAGCAGATGGGCTCCAGTAATACTGCTACCGTCAATCAGGATGGGTTTAATAATAATTCTGTAGTGGTACAGGATGGTTTTGGAGGCTTTTTACCCTATGAAAGGTCCAGTGAGTATATTGGAATCGGGAACACGGCGATAGTGAACCAGATGGATGGCTACAACAATTCGGAGGTTTATCAAAGTGGCTCGGGAAACTTCGCCGACGTGATGCAACAGGGTGACGGGATTGATCCGGGCAACGATTCTCTCGTTGATCAGTCTGGAACCGGCCATTCCGCTACCGTTGATCAGGATGGTTTCAATAATGATTCAACAGTGATCCAGACGGGTGGCGGTGGTGATTTCGTAATAATAGGTTTTCCGATCGACACCCAAAGCGATTTTATTTTTGAGGGAGGTTTTGGAAACACAGCAGTCGTTAACCAGATGGACGGTTATAACAATTCTGAGGTTTACCAGGATGGAAGCGGTAACTTCGCCGGTGTGACCCAACAAGGCGACGGGATTGATCCAGGCAACGATTCTCTCGTTGACCAGTTTGGAACCGGAAATTCAGCTACCGTCGATCAGGATGGTTTCAATAACGATTCTACAGTAATCCAGACTGGCGGAGGTTTATTCATACAAGATTTACCAGGTGACTCCCCAAGTGAATATATTTTCCCCATAGGTCTTGGAAACACCGCGATCGTGAACCAGATGGATGGTTATAACAATTCGGAGGTTTACCAGGATGGAACCGACAACTACGCCCACATAACCCAACAGGGCGATGCCATTGATCCAGGTAACGATTCCCTCGTTGACCAGCTTGGGTCCGGGCATTCTGCGACCGTCGATCAGAATGGATTTAATAATGCGTCAACCATAGTGCAAATAAATTCCGGGGGTGGAATTTATGTTGATAATGGTTTTGATACAACGTCTGGCGTAGGCCTTGGAAATACGGCGATCGTAAACCAGATGGATGGCTACAATAATTCAGAGATTTTTCAGGATGGAGATGGGAACTATGCCGAGGTCAATCAACAGGGCGATTTGATCGAACCGGGCAATGATTCCCTCATAGACCAGCTTGGAACCGATCATTCCGCAACTGTCGGTCAGGATGGGTATAACAATATGGCCTCCACAATGCAAACCGGAACCGGAAATAACAGTGCCGTGAGTCAGTTGGGGAGCTTCAACGTGAGCAACATCGTCCAGGACTAGCGGCCCACGACCACTGGAAACGGCAGTTTGTCTCCCTATAGTAAAAATCTGAACAGGTAGGAAGCGTGAAGACGCTGTTTACCCAAAACCACTTCACGCTTCTTCCCATGTTCAGCTTTTGAACATTTTTTAATTTTAACGCCGAAACTACTCAGAATGGATCTGGAAACATCGGCGTCGTGTCTCAATCGGGTAGTGGCAACATGAGTTCTATCACGCAAAACTAATCTGAAAACTTCGGCTCTAGGGAGTTGGAGTTTGTTTCAAGGGAGCGAACCGGAGCCCCCCTCCGGTTCGCTCTCTAAAAAAATACGAGGGTAAGCAAGGTCATCGTTCTTGAAAAGTTTCGACCCCGAAAGTGTTTATGATGAAAACACTTGATGGAGAATAAATGATGAATAATTCTTTCTGGAAACGGATGGTTTTATTTATAATTAGCCTTACTTTGGTCTTAACAGCTACTTCGGTTATTGCCAGTAATGTGGCCAATGTGAACCAAAGTGGGGATGACAATTCTGCCCAAATGGAGCAAGGCGGTGACAATAACGCCGCAAATGTTGGCCAGGTAGGGACGGCAAATGCCGTGATGATTACCGAAGACGGTAATGACAATAATGCATTGATCGATCAAAATGGAGAAAGCAATAGTTCTGTGGTGGATCAGGTGGGTGACGCCAATACCGCAAATGTTGCCCAGGACGGTGAAGTGAATGTAGCCAGGATTGACCAAATATCACCAGACTCTGGCTTGGAAAATATTGCAGATGTTGATCAAACCGGAGTGGATAATTATGGGGATGTGTCTCAAATTGGAGAAGACAATGGAACCATGATTTCCCAGGATGGAATTGGCAACGAAGCCCTGATTGTGCAGGATGGAAATGGCAATTTCGCCGAGGTGTATCTAGGTGGATTCGAATCGGAAACTTGTTTGAATTGTATTGCGGAAATCAATCAGCTTGCAAATGATAACTCGGCGTGGGTCAGTCAGGAAGGTGTGTCTCATGAAGCTTATGTTGATCAATTGAGCGATGGCAATTCAGCCTCGGTCATTCAAATTGGACAAACCAACACTACCAACGTACTCCAAAACTGATTTTTACATAGCAAATTCCTGAATAGCGAAATTCCGGTATGCTTTCCCTGTGATTTCTTTTTTTTGAATCAAGGCCTTCCTTTGGTTTTTCCTACCAATCCCATCCAAAACATTTTAATATTCTTCTTTCTCCTTTAAACCATTGCTAATGAATTAAAGTTTTTTCGGTATTGTTTTGATTAAAAGGCAGGACATTGAAAAATTCGAACGCGACCACCTGGCATCCTACGCACAAAAAAGCGGCGACAGCCTGGGCCGACAGCATCGCGAATCCGAGCATCCTTATCGAACCCGATTCCAACGCGACCGCGACCGTATCATCCATTCCTCTGCATTCCGGCGCCTGGAATACAAGACACAGGTGTTCGTTTATCACGAAGGCGACTACTATCGCACGCGCCTGACCCATTCTCTGGAAGTGGCGCAAATCGCGCGTTCTATTTGTAAATCCCTGCAACTGAACGAAGACCTCGCCGAAGCCATCGCACTGGCGCATGATTTAGGTCATCCCCCTTTTGGGCATACGGGTCAGGAAGTTTTGAACCGGTTGATGAAGGGTTTCGGTGGATTCGAGCACAACCGGCAATGTTTGCGCATCGTGAAGCTTCTGGAAAAACGCTACCCCGAATTTGATGGACTCAATCTCACCTGGGAAGTGATGGAAGGGGTCAGCAAGCATTCCAAAGATTCGGAGAACCCGATCTCTAACAAGGAGGGATATCGTTTTCCTTCTTTGGAAGCGCAGGTGGCCGACTTCGCCGACGGCATTGCTTACAACGCTCATGACTTGGACGATGGCATCACATCTGGCCTCCTGGATTTGGATCAGGTGCGTAGCGTGGCGCTTTGGAGGGATAACGAGGAAACGCTTGATAAAAAGTACCCCGGTCTCGATTTGAATTTAAAGAAATATCAGATCGTGCGCGCTATCATCAATCAGCAAATCACCGATTTCCGAAAACACACCCTGAAGAATATAAAGAAGTATAAAATCAAAACGGTGGATGATATCCGTTCTGCCAAAGGCCGTGTGGCCGGATTCAGCAAGGGATTCAACGAAAAGCATCTGGAGTTGAAAAACTTTTTGCGTAAAAACATGTACGCTCACCGAAGGGTGAAGCGCATGGAGTTCAAAGCGGAGTTGTTTTTGACGCAGGTGTTTGAAGCGTATTTGAATCATCCCGGTTTATTGCCGGAATCAGTAGTCCACGTTGCAAATAAAGAAACACGGCACAGGCATGTTTGCGATTATATAGCGGGAATGACGGACCGCTATGTCATTAATGAATATAAAAAACTGTTCAGTCCCGATGAAAAAGACGAGTCCGATCAGCCCTGGAAATGATATGACCATAAAAACCATTTGTGTGTTTTGTGCGTCCAGTGCGTCTGTCGATGAAATATTCAAAAATGCGGCGATGGATTTGGGAATCCTGATGGGCCAAAAGGGGATCGACCTGGTATATGGTGGTGCCCGCATTGGTTTGATGGGTTGTGTCGCACGCGGTGTTCATCAGGAGTCAGGCCGTGTAGTTGGCGTGATCCCGGAGTTCTTTATGGGTAAAGATATCGATTACATCGAAGCCGATGAATTGATCATCAGCCAAAGCATGCGGGAGCGCAAGGCGGAGATGGATCAACTTGCGGATGCCTTCATCGTCCTTCCCGGCGGCATTGGTACTCTTGAAGAAGTTACTGAAATCCTGTCGATGAAGCAATTGAAGCTAAGCCAGAAGCCATTGGTGTTTTTAAACATCGAAGGTTTTTTTAATCCCCTGGTGGATTACTTCAAAGAAATGATCGATCTCAAATTCGCCAAAAAGGAAACGTTAAACCTGTTTGGTGTAGTTTCCACACCGGAGGAAGCACTCGATTACATTCTGAATTTCAAAGCACCCCAGATGCCCAAAAAATGGTTTGACGAAGAAGCCTCAACATGACTGATTGCTAAAATTTACAGGCTCACTTAAACGGTGAAGGCATGATCCGACTTGATCACATAAGCAAATCCTATGACAGCAAAAATAATGTGGTCGATGACCTTTCCCTGGAAATTGAGCAGGGAGAATGCCTGACCCTGTTAGGTTCTTCCGGAAGCGGCAAATCGACGGTTCTTAAAATGATCAATCGTCTGATCGAGCCAAGCCAGGGAACCGTCTTCGTGAACGGATCCGATATACGCCAATCCGATCCCGTGCAATTGCGGCGTTCCATTGGCTATGTGTTTCAGGGCATCGGTCTGTTTCCTCATATGACCATTCGAGCTAATGTGGGAATCGTTCCCCGGTTATTGAATCTGCCGGTACAAGAAACTCAGGACAAGATCGAGGAACTGCTGGAACTTCTGGGATTGCCCCTGGCGGAATATACCGACCGCTTCCCTGACGAATTGTCCGGAGGACAGCAACAGCGCGTTGCCGTAGCCCGCGCATTAGCGGGAGACCCGCCCTGCCTGTTGATGGACGAACCGTTCGGTGCATTGGATGCCATCACCCGCGACAATATTCAGCAGGAATTTTTAGCCTTGAAACAGAGGTTAGGAAAGACCGTAGTGTTTGTCACTCACGATGTTCTGGAAGCCCTCACTTTAGGCGATCGCATTGCCGTACTCAACAAAGGGCGGCTGGAGCAAGTCGGAGGGGGCAAGGAACTCCTTAATCGTCCTGCCACCCCATTCGTCCGGGACCTGTTGCAAAAATCTCAAAAAAATTTAGATGTGTTTAAAGTAACCCCAGTTACGGATAGCAAAACACCCTCTCCCCTGGAGAGAGAGGATTAAGTTGAGGGGGATAAAAAAGGCCGGAGGCCCACATTTTAAAGCCTTCAATAAGAGATTTGGCCAACTTAAAGGGCTTTTTAGATTTCATTCCTCTTAATCATAACTCGTATTAAAGTAGAGTCCTGATGTCTGATTTATCCTGGACCACTTACCTTTTAGAGCGCCTGCCGGAATTATGGCAACGGCTTGGCGAACACATTTTTCTCACCGGAGTCTCCACCTTCACCGGTGTGTTGATCGGTGTACCGCTTGGGATCTGGGCTTACTTTCGACCCGGTACAGGCCGATTGTTGTTGGCTTCAGCGGGCATTCTGCAAACCATACCCAGTCTTGCCATGCTGGTCATCTTGCTGGCCCTGTTTCAGCAGATCGGCGTATTGCCCGCCATTACCGCTCTCGTCCTATATGCCCTGCTCCCTGTCCTGAGAAACACCGTTACCGGATTACAGGGCGTCGCGCCCGAAATCCTGGAAGCCGCTGACGGAATGGGCATGACCGCGTTTCAAAAAATGCGGGACGTCCAGATTCCTCTCGCTTTACCCACCATACTCGCCGGCGTGCGAACCGCCGCCGTGGTAGGAGTCGGAATCGCCACCCTCGCCGCATTTATCGGAGCCGGTGGTCTGGGAGAATTCATCAACCGGGGCCTCGCACTTTCCAATACCCGCCTGATTTGCCTGGGCGCAATTCCTGCCGCTCTGCTTGCGTTGTTAGTCGATGCGTTTTTGGGTGCTGTGGAAAAATTTTTCAATCCGCGGCAACAAAGAGCTATGAGTATTCAACAGCGCCGAGTATGGAAAACCGGTCTGGTGTTGATGGCCGGTTTATTTATCATGACCGGTCTGCCTGGAAGTAGCTTCGAAAAGGGTTCTTCCGGAAAGAGGGTGATACGAATCGGATCGAAAAACTTCACCGAACAAAACATTCTCGGCGAACTAATGGCGCAGTTGATCGAGGCGCGGACTCAACTCTCCGTGGAACGTAAATTCAATCTGGGAGGCACGCTGATTTGCCACAACGCCCTCGTGCAGGGAGATATCGATCTCTATGCAGAATACACTGGAACCGCCATGATGGCGATACTGAATCAGGGTCCATTGAAGGATGCCTCCGGATTGACCGAGCGTATTCGGCATGAGTACCAGAAACGATTCGATCTGGTTTGGCTGAAACCATTCGGATTCAACAACACCTACACCATCACCGTCCGTCAATCCGATGCCCGGAAAAACGGATGGCGAACCATTTCGGATTTGAATCCTTTCGCCCCCAAATTGACAGCAGGCTTTTCCCCGGAGTTTCAGGAACGGTCGGATGGTTATCCAGGATTCAAAATAGCTTACGGATTTCAATTCGGGCAAGTTCAGGATCTGGATCCCAGCCTGATCTACCGCGCCATTGCAGAGGGGGCAGTCGATCTTATCGTGGGTTTTTCCACCGATGGCAGGATACCCGCCTATAATCTGAAGTCCCTGAAAGACGATGCTGATTTTTTTCCACCCTATTTTGCAGGACCGGTGATTCGCCGTGATACGTTGACCCGCTTTCCACATTTGAAAAAAGTTGTTTCGCTTTTGGAATCGCGAATCGATGACGCAACGATGATGGACTTGAACTTTCAAGTCGATGAAAAAAAACGCGATGTGCCCGACGTGGTTCAACAGTTTTTGAAAAGGGAAAAATTGATTTAAACGATCCGTTTGTGAACGCCTGATCGGGCAAATTGTGTTTAGTCCGATTTTGGCATTGACAGAAACCTGTATTGCAGTATCGTGGGTTCTATAATCTTGATTGGTTACCTCCTGCCTTGAATGGCAAAACTCCATTTCTCAGCCGAGGGAGTTTTTAATGATTTTTATAGGCTGAACCTTTCTGAACTTTTAAGTTGGAATGAATTGATTCAAATGTAACTTACCCATTAATCAAACCCTTTTCCATGGAGGTGACGATGGAAAATGATACTTATAATGCGGTGAGGGTTCCTCCAAAATTTTATGATGATTCCCTGCAAAAAAATGTTCTCAAATCAGTCAAAGATTTTGGGGCGTTTTCCCGACTCAACGGGAAACCCCGCCTGAAAGCCGAAAGCATCAACGAAGACATCAAAAGTCTGGATACCTTTTTTCAGGGAATGAATGTAACGCTTCCTTTTTCCTTTGAATACAAAAAAGGGTCTTCAGGAAAATCCGAAAGAATCGAATGGAGTAGAGATGGAAGCAACGGACGGTTTCGTTTAAACCGCGCGGTTTATCGTAAAGGAATGTTGGTCAGTAAAAAGCCATTACTCGAAGAGCCGTTGATGGTTCGAATGGACGCCTTCGAAAAACTTCCCAAATTTGTTAAAGCCTTTTCAAAAAAAGCCAGGAAGTACAGCAAAAGCAAAAAGGGAAGTTCGCTGGCAATCCATACGCTCAAAATCGATTCCAGGGAAGAGTTAAATGGTTGCGACAGCGGAGCTGTATTGAAAGAAAGTAGAACGGATCTCCCAAAAGAGGAGCAAGGTTCTGCCAAAACCGGTCCCGTAGAATCTTCAGATAAAACCGAAGTCACAATTACTTCCACTCCCAGCATATCCCAAGAGGAATCTGCTTCGGATAAAGACTCTTTGCATGAAACGAAATCAAGGGGAAGGGCGGTTACTGTGTCGCCGAAGGTGTCAACCCCCTCGAAGGCGGAGTCCAAAGGTGCCACTGATTTGCTGTCTGAAAAGAAACCGGTGGCCATGAGCGTAAAACCTGCAAAAGCTTCGAAGGTGAATATCCCCTCCAGGGAATTGGAAGCGTCTGATTCGAACAAAAAGACCATTGTAAAGAAAACGGAAACAAAGAAGAGTTCCGGGAATAAAGAGAAAATTCCCAAAGCGGGTAATAAATCCTCTGTCAAAAAGGGCGCTTCCAAATCCGTTTCCGGCAAAAAAAATGCGGCTGAATCGAAAAGTACCAAAAAAGCAACTTCCCCTAAAAAGAAGGCGTCAACAAAATCTGCTAAATCATCACGAAAAGGAGATTTGATTGTAACCAGGAAGAAACCGGGAAGTTAGCCGTTTTGTTTTCAATCCGCAAATGAGTCTGGGCCACCTTCCGGGGTGGCCCTTTTTTATGAAAAATGTTTTTGTTTTAAATTTTCTGTTGACAAGATTAGAGTTTGTTTTATATTAAAATCTGTAACATTGATTTGTTGCAAATGCTTTGATTAGCAGGCAAGGTCCTTGATTGGGCAAAACATTGGCTTGATTGCCGTCGATTTTTTTTGCCTTAAATAATAAAAATTTATCCGAAAGAGGATGTTATGGAAAATAAAAGTACGGTTAAAGAAAATTTAGTTCATGAATTTAAAAATAAATCTTTGGAAAAATCCGTTGCCAAAGCTACCGAAGCGTTTGACTCCTACAGCGAAGCTATTGCAGGGCTTGGTGATGAAATCGATAATGTCAGTGACGATATTCGTGCTCTGGAAGCCTTTTTCCAGGAGAAGGGTTTTGCTGTTCCTTATACTTATGAATATAACGACAGTGAAAATGGATCCTTCGATGCTCTGGAATGGGGGTCTGACAACAAAAGTAAAAAATTCCGATTGAACCGGGTGGTTTATCAGGCAGGTGAAGTGAAAAGCCGTAAACCATTGATCGAGGAACAACTGTTGATTCGGATTGAAGCTTCCGCCATGCTTCCGAAATTCGTAAAGGGATTTGCCAAGAAAGTGAAAAAGATCAGTAAAAACCTTAAAGAATTTGGAACCCCTGAAGAAGCAGAAAGTAGCGATATCACCATCAGTACGAAAGAAGTTGAAGTCGACGTCGCTTTAGTTGGGCAAAGCTAAACGTAGGTTTCGAGACTTAACACCTGGGGCCATTCCTTGGAATGGCCCCATTTTTTCCCCTGGAATCACAATCAAGTGTGTTCTTTTGCAGAATAAATAATACACCAAAACGGACTAATCTGACTTCAGTTATGGATAAAAAGATTCCTCTTTTCCCGTAATGGGGAGAGGAGATGAAGGGGTTAATTATGGCTAAAGGCCCATAAATTTGGTCCTCTATAAGAGAGTTGTATAAATGAATCGTCTTTTGGGTTTCAAATTTCTTATATAGCTGGGGTTAATCATCTATCCGTATTATGCATCCGGGTCCAGTCGAAATTTTCCAACAGGGGTTTGGGGGGAACGGTGCTTTTGTCGGCAATGGCGTGAAGGGAATCGAGACGGTCGGTCCAGCCGGGGTGATCGGAGAAAAAATCCAGCCATCCCAGTGCCTTCTTTTCGGTTTCGGAGGCTTCGGAATCGTCTCCTTCATCTCGAAATATTTGACTGTGTTCTTCGGACAGTCTTTCGAAAATAGAGATCATTCCTTTAGGATCAATCCCCGCGGCCACCATCATTGTCATGCCTTCTTTATCTGCTTCGGCTTCCATCGTTCGCGTGTGACGCAAACCTTCCATACTGTTTGCGAGAGTCAAAATCGCTTCCATCATTTGGGTCGAGTCGCCGACGACCATGCTGAGTAGCATCGAAGTCGAATAATGATGAATGATATTGCGCGTGGAATGGCGGAGAAGCACATGCTGGATTTCATGCGCCAGCACACCGGCCAGTTCTTCCGGCGTTTCGGTCTTGTCCAGCAAGCCCTGAAACACGACCAGGGTGCCACCGGGTAAAGCGAAGGCGTTTACAATGTTCCACTTGACCATATGGACGCGAATCCGGTACGGCTGTCCCGGTGCCGCCTTTAACAGACGGCGAACGATGGTATCGATGGCCTTCTGCCGTTCGAGATCGACAGTCTCGTATTCTTTAAAATTGATGGCCTTGTAAAATTCGGTGCCGAGATGGTCTTCCCAGGTTTCGGGGACTTTCATGGCCACTCGGTCAGCTATCGCCGGAATGGCGAAACGCCACAGGAACAGCAGTAAAAAAGGAATGCAAATCAATCCGCCCCAAAGCAAAACCTTTTGGATCGTGGAGTTGCCGGGGCGCATGGACCACGGAAGCGACTTGGGATGCAGGTTCCCCCAGGGAGCCAGGAAACCGGGATGCTCCACCATCAGGGTGGCCATGGGATGCTCGACTGACTGTCCCACCGGGTATTCGATATGAAAGGGCGGTTTGCCCGATTGGCCTTGTTTTAATCGAAAGCTTGAATAGCGCCAAAGAAGTGGCTTGCTCTGCGGCGGCTGGAGTACCAGTCCCTTGGCGTTGAAGCCAAGAGCCACAGAGGTTTTGCCGGCACTTTGGCCGTCATACAACACTCCGTTGAAACGGTTTCGCGGGGATGCAGACATGGTGGGATATCCTGACTGCGACTAGAAAACGTCTACGGGAACATCAAACGAATCCAGTGCCGCTTCGCCAAAGGTGCCACTGTTTTTCATATCCTGGACCACCTTGTCGAGGGACATGGTACCTTGCAAGGTCAAATGCGTTGCCAGAAAACGGTTGTTTCTCACCAGTATCCAGGGATAAGCCAGTCCTAAGGTGAGTATGAACAGGAAAAAGTTGCCGACGTGCAGGCTCATTAATTGTCCGCCGGTAGCGGTGAACTTGAACCGTTGTCCCTGAAAGCTCGTGTGCTCCCAACTGTAGCGTTGCAAATAAGCCAGATACCAGAAAAAGCAAAAACCCAACGTGGGAATGAGCAACAGGGCATTTAACAGAAAGCGTTTAAAGATATCTCTACCTTTGCCGTCGAATTCCATATTGAGGTTGCCGAAATGGGATTGGCTTCGCCAAAACGTTTGCTGGTTTATGTAGAACCAGGGATTGTAAAAGTTCAAAGTCAGTATGGAAAGAATCCAGCCCTTAACATAAATCCAGGTGGCCTCCTTGACTTTTCCACGGAACGAAAAACGGATGCCCCGCCAGGAAGTTCGGGACAGTCGATAACGCCAGGCGCTGACCATAAAATAGGGCAGGAACAAAAAAATCAAAAGAGAAACGAAAGATCGTGCGATCTGGCCTTCCTTTGGAGCCATCAATTCCAGGCCCGAAATCCCCACACTGATTAATGTGAAAATTATGGTGAACCGAAAGAAGCCATTGAGAAGTTCCATGGCAGTACCGTGATACGCAAATCGGTCATTGGCAAAACTCGTGTTTTCGTAAAGATAATGCCGCAATTTGGTTTTGGCCCAAAAGCGATAAACACCGAGGGTGAGGACAGTCAAAATCAAGTTGACAATAAAAATACGGAACAGTTCGCCGCCGGTTCCGCTGAACCCGAATTGGTATTTGCCTCTACTGGACGCAACAGATTGGGTCGCCGCCCGTGGCAAAGTTTGTGTTTGAGAGGGCAATTTAGGAACAGCGGGAGCACCACCATTCGAATCCGGTGGTTTTAAATCGACCCGGAAACCCATGTCTCCCAAAAAACTGACGGCCTTTTCGCCCTGTTGATCGGATACCGTTTTCTCGAATTGCCAGGATTGGCCCGACAGGATCCGGTCAAAGATTGCATCGGCTTTATCCAGGCTCATGCGAAACAATTTGGCCATTCTTTGGATGGCTATGGATTCATTGGTTCCGGTCCATTCATTGATTACGATGTAGGTACTCACGCCCCTGTTCCTTTCTAAGAGAAAACACATCGGCCGCGTTATAAACAGCATTGTATTGAAAATATTCTAAATAAAAACCGTAATTAATAGTACATCGAATTATTATGTAAATCAATAGGGCGGATTGCTATTTTAGAATAATTATTCCGATTTGGATTAAAGGGTGGGGATGTAAAAAATTAAATCGGGGGAGGGTCAATAAAAATCGTAGGCCACCTGGGGCTGAGCCCAACCGTAGAAACCGTCTTCTACGGGGTTTCCAGTGTATTTATCCGAGTCTTTCACCCAGGTTTGAGGTTGATCCCAGTTGTCTCCAAAATGATACAAAACCATTTTGGCCCGTATGTCAGGAGGCAGGGTCATGAGCTCCTGATAGGAGGCATGCACGCCCCCATTAAACAATTGGCAATCGTGAAACAGGATCTCTGCCTCGTTTGCAAATCGGGTGGGATATTCGTAATCGAACATGGTATCCCCCGAAATCCACACTTTCCTGTTAATAAAAACCCCGCAACACCACTGGGATTCATCGACGCTGATGGCGCTGTCCGGAAAGTGGCGTGTCCGCATCATCATGATTTCCATAGGACCGTGCTGGTAGGTCCAGACCTTGCGGCCATCCAACTCCAGAGCTTTGGGACGCAGGATTTCAAAAAAATCGGTGATCTGCAAAGACTTGCCCTGGTTGACTTCGCAATACTCCACACCCCCGGACAAGGTTTTGCTCCACAACAAATCCTGGTAATCGCGGAGAATGACCATTTGCGGTTTGCCGTCCCCCGAAGAAATGTAGCGGTTCATCAAGGCAATCTCTTCGAACCCGCCCACATGGTCGGCGTGGCTGTGGGTTGGCAGGTAGGTGCGTACTTTGACTACGTTCAACCCTACATCGTTCAGGGCTAAAGGACCCTGCGTTCCACAATCAACCAAAACATGGTGATCGCCCTGGATGATCAGCATGTTGGATTGGCGATTGCGCTTGGCAAAAGCAGAACCCACACCCAGGAAGACCACGCGTAAATGTCCGTCATCTGTGGTGAGAGATAAGGGACCGCTATCCTTATTGATGGCGTTGATTTTTAACATGAATGATACCTGCGGACCGGTTTTTTAAAGAGCCCAATTCGATCCTAAACTAAAAAACTCGATTAAATTCAATGGTTTCTAATTTAACATAGAATCCGGTCAGGGCCAACGCAAAATATCCAGACACGCCATCAGGGCTATTGACATTATAGGATCAGCCTAATAAAAGAGGCATCGCTCAATACGCCTGGAGAGAGTTTGCTATTGGTATCGCCAGATACCCGGAAGGATTAGACTTTATAAACCCAGCTCTGACAAACTCTCGTAACCATCCGGCCTGCGACCCTGATCAAACAAAAGTTTCCGGTTATTTTCATCGATGGCAAGATCATTGATGCTTGCTATTCTCCATCGCATCAAACCATTTTCATCAAACTCCCAGTTTTCATTTCCATAAGCGCGGAACCATTGCCCTTCCCTGTTATGGTATTCGTAGGCAAAACGAACAGCGATACGGTTCTCCCGAAAGGCCCAGAGTTCCTTGATGAGGCGATACTCCTGCTCTTTTTTCCATTTTTCGGCAAGAAACTTTTTGATTTCATCACGCCCGTTAATGAATTGATTGCGGTTACGCCATTTGCTGTTCAGCGAATAGGCCAGTGCGACCCTTTCCGGGTCACGGCTGTTCCAGCCATCTTCAGCCAAACGTACTTTTTCCAATGCAGTTTTTTCCGTAAATGGGGGTAAAGGATGTTTTTTTTCCATGAGTGGACCCTTTCATGATTTCGGTAAATTAGATGTTTAGAAGCCAAACGTTTTCTATTTATGAATCTGGAGATCCATCGCGCTTTGGGGGTTCTCCAACTCCCACTCCTCTTTAGTCAGTTTAGGCACAATATGTTGTGGGCAATTCCAGTCAAAAGCCTCTACTTTAAAACTGAAAATTCGCTCCACCTCACCAGGCCCGGAAGGGATTGTCACCTTTTCTGCCAGTTCCGGATGTTCTTTTGCATCCTGCACGGTAACCTCAGCCCAGATTTTCAATCGTTGTCGGTTTTTATAATCCATCAGGAACAGCATGGTTTTGCCGGTCGCTTTCAAATTTCCTGCGCTGATGTATTGACCATTGCCGCGAAAATCTGCGAACGCCAGAGTGTCCTCATCGAGTATTTTAAGGAAGCCTTTGGGACCGCCCCGGTATTGCATATAAGGCCATCCGTTTTCACCCACGGTTGCCATATAAAAATCGCTTCGATTTTTGATATAAGCTTTTTCCTGCCAGGTCAGTTGATTCCGAAAACCATGTTTTTCCTCCATTTTTTCGTAAGGGGCACGAGTGCCGTATTGTTCCTGAACGTTTCGAACGCTGTCATTGAAAGCCAATGCCATAAAATTGTTTGCCATGATTTCTCAATCCTTTTGAAGAAAATTGTTCAAGCCCCCTTGCGGGGGCTCATTTGATGTGGGCCAATCAGAAAACCAGAATGCTGAATCCTTGATCCTGCAAATTGCTCAAACTCGGCAAACCTGTCGTTTTGGGCACAGAATTATCTTTGATCAAATCATAGCCGGAAGTGTCCGCACCAAACACATCCGCACAGGCACAGGAGATTCCTTGAATTTTGTCAGCAACAGTTTCAAACAGTTCGTGAGCGGGGTGATCTTCATGCTGGAGCGCTTCCGGCCAGCGTGTTCCCGTTCCCTGAAACAGAATCGACACTTCTTTGCCAGCAGATTTTAAATCGTAAGCGGTGGCTAATCCATTAAACACTCGGCCCAAAGCCTCTTCGGTTCCACTTTTCGGATCGGATAAAATTATGATGGCTGTTTTCATTTTATTCTCCTTTTTTCAGTAAGATGATAAGTGATGTTGAAATGTAATAATAAAACATTGTTCTTACTAAAGCAGGAGACGTGCCAAAACCTAATCGATTATTTAACCTATTAACTTTAAAGGTTTTATTGTATTTTTTGGGAGAGCGAAAATGTTATGAAATTTAGTGAATAGCGAAATTTAGTTTTATATTCAGATATATTAACGAGTTTTCGCTATTATTGTGCCGGTTTTTGTGGTAATTTTATTTTATGGATAACAATAGCGATTCAATTTTTCCACAAGAGCCGAGCGATTTTGTCGAACCGGATGCTTCCTATTTGAATAAGCTGATTCTGGAATCAGCCGGGGAAGGGATTTACGGGTTTGACCAAAGGGGCCGGACCACCTTTGTCAATCCCGCCGCGGAGAAAATGACAGGTTACACGGCGAAGGAAATGATTGGCCAATGCCAGCATAAACTGAGCCATCACAGTCACCCCGACGGCACTCCTTATCCGCCGGAAAAGTGCCCGATTTATTCGGCATTCTTTGAAGGGAAAGTCCGCAAGGTATCCCACGAAGTGTTTTGGCGCAAAGACGGTACTTGTTTCCCTGTTGAGTACGTCAGCACCCCGATTCGAAAAAACATGAAAATTCTGGGGGCGGTTGTGGTGTTTCGGGACATCACAGAAAGGAAACGGGCCGAAGAGGAAATCCTCAACTTGCGCCAGCAACTGGAACTGGAAAACGCCTACCTGCATGAAGAGGTCCTGGAAGCCCAGGCCTACGGTGATATCATCGGAAACAGTCCGGCTCTGGAAAACATCATCCGGCAAATCGACATGGTGGCCACAACCTCCGCAAGCGTGTTGATCACCGGCGAATCCGGAACGGGAAAGGAATTGGTGGCGCGGGAAATTCATAAGCGGAGCGAGCGTCATAGTCGTGCGCTGATCAAGGTCAATTGTGCGTCAATTCCAAAAGACCTCTATGAAAGCGAGTTCTTCGGCCATGTCAAAGGCGCCTTCACAGGCGCTATCAAGGATCGCGCCGGACGATTTCAACTAGCCGATGGTGGCACACTGTTTCTCGACGAGATCGGCGAAGTGCCTTTGGACCTGCAAAGCAAACTCCTGCGTGTTTTACAGGAGGGTACCTTTGAGCGCGTCGGAGAGGAAAAGACCCGGCATGTCGATGTCCGCATCATTGCCGCCACCAACCGCTCGTTGAAAGAGGAAGTGGAGGCCAAACGTTTTCGAGAGGACTTGTATTACCGGCTGAACGTATTCCCCATTGAAGTGCCTCCGTTAAGAAACCGGAAAGAGGATATTCCTTTGTTGGCCGCGAACTTTGTCAGGATCTTGTCCCAAAAACTCAATCGTCCAGAACCCAAACTCAGCAAAGGGAACATCGGCGACCTTATGGCTTACCAATGGCCCGGAAATGTAAGGGAACTTCAGAATGTCCTGGAGCGTGCGGTTATTACATCAAGGTCGGGCAAGCTTTATTTCGACCTTCCAAAGGGAGGCAAAATTCCTCCAAAAGTAGTTCCAATCAAGAATAAGTCCCGCCAGTCGTTCTACCCCTCTCCGAACACCGAGGTTCTGACGGAACACGACATGAGACTGCGAGAACGCGACAATATTTTAGCCGCATTGAATCATTGCGGATGGAAAATCACAGGTCCGGATGGAGCGGCTAAGCTGTTAGAAATCAAACCCACCACTTTAAATTCCAGAATAAAGAAAATGGGCCTGCAAAGGTCATCTGTATAAGCTCCATCTAATAATATCCCGCCTGAGAAATCCGTGTTGAAGAGTGGATTATCTTTATCCCATTAATTTTTGCGTCCTATCTACCTATCCACATCCCTATAAATTTGAAAAATAAATTATCCGATATCGAATTTTAGACTAGTGATAAAATTGATATTTATTAATTAATAATTTTGGTATTTTGCTATGATTATTTGAAGTTAGCTTGAGTTTATTTGGGTCTATACCTCAGAGAGAGCACGGTTACAATACTTGTGATGTTATCACTTAAATGCTCTCTTTGAGGGAAAGGAGTAAAAATGAACAATTCGAGTCTTGGGGGAGGTTTTAGAACCTTCTCCAAAAGACGAGCGCTGACAGCAATGTCCATGTGCTTTATGTTTCTATTCAGTATTCTGGGTTCTACAGTGTATGCAGTGCCAACCGGAATCAGTGTCAATTCGGTCACTCCACTGGACGGCAACACGATGTTGGTAGCACGAACCGCGGCGAACAACCCGTTGAATGCACCGACCTTTCAATTGAAGGCGGATGTGTTTATCAATAATACGAGTGCTACTAATCAAACCGTGTCCAACATCACGGTATCTTATCCCGGTTCGGGTATCACCAATAACTCATACACTCCGCAAGTGTTCAGTAATAACGTGGGTTCGCCTCTGGTAGTCACTGGTAGCGGGCAAACCCTGGTACCCGTTTTCGACGGGTTGAGCAGGGATTTGCCCACCCCGGTTCCGGATACCGTGGATATCGACATCACGTTTCAGGGAGACGCGGTTCCCATTTCGCTCAGTTACAGTCTGGCTTTGCACGATAACAAAAATCCGATGAAAGCGTTCTTCTTTCCCGCAAAGGCGGAAGATTTGCCTGTAGATCAATTCTGGCAATACGGCACCCGGCACGTTGAAGATTCCGGTGGTGGCGGTGGACAGATCAATCCTACGGCGGGTTCTCAGCGCTATGCTTTGGATATGGGTGTGGTGCGATGGAACGGTTCCGCCTGGACATCTTTGGTCAGCGGCGCTCCTGGAAATATCGCAGATCGAGACAACTCGGATTATCTGGTTTGGGGAGTTCCATTATATGCAATGGGAGATGGAACCATCACCTCCTGCTTTCGAGGCGAAGTGGACCACGACCCCGATTCTTTCAACAATATAACCTTCGTGAATACGTTTGGGAATAGTTTGGTCATACGCTACGGTGACGAAGCGGTGGCGATAGCGCACATGATGTTCGGATCTATTCCAAACGACCTTTGTCCGAGCAACGGACAAAACAACGGCCTCAACATTCCCGTGGAAACAGGGGACTTTCTGGGTTTGGTGGGGAACACCGGTCGGTCGACCAATGCGCATATTCATTTTCAAGTCAACAACGTGGTCGATACCGGCACAGACACGATCAACGGTGCTCCCATGCAGTTTCTGAACATCCGCGCTTTGGCGGATGATGATACCGTTACCAACCTGGGTGATTCACCCGACTTAAAAGCCTTGCACAATAAAACCCTGCACAGCAATTCCCTGATTTTGCCCAACACGTGTGGCATGGATATTCCCGATGCGGGTTTTATCGAAGTCAGTCGTCATGGCATTGAAGCGGAATGTTATCAGGACGTATTCAACCTGATCGTCTCGCGTGGCTACCGTCCTGTCTTCGTGGATGGCTATGATGTCGGCGGCGATACCTTTTTCAACGCTACTTTCCGCACGGGCGGACCCTCGTCCTGGGTGGCCCGTCATGGTTTGACTGCGACGGAATACCAGGATCTGTTTGACGATTTGACAGGAGATGGATTTCGCCTGCAACAAATCGATGCCTACCTGCAAAATGGCAACATTCGCTTTGCGGCGATATTTGAAGTGCGCGATGGACCTGACTTTGCCGCGTTTCACAACCTGACTGATTCTGAATACAGCGACCGGGTTGACGAATTGGCAGATGACGGTTTTGTTCCCATTAATGTTTCGACGGTAGAAGTCGGCGGCCAGGCATTCTGGACCGGACTGTTTGAAGATTTGGACGTCAATGGCTGGACCGTTGAAACGGTGGACGACGCAGATTATCAGGACACCTTCGACGCCAATTTCGATGCCGGCAGAATTCTCATTTACGTGCATGGATTCGATTTCAACGGAGCCCAACGACTTACGGGTATTTTTGTTGATCCGATCGATGATGGCACAGCCGCTATTCACGGCTTCACCAGCAGTGAGTACCAAACGGAGTTCGACATCAATCTCGGCAATGGTTTGCTGACGCGTTACAACACAGGTTACGACAACGGTGCCGGAAGCGCCCGGTTCGCCGCCTTGTGGAGAGGTCGGCTCAACACGACTATTACATCCGGTCCTTCGTCACAGACCAATTTGGACTCGGCGAGTTTCAGCTTTAAAGCATCGGTACCCTTCGCTGTTTTCGATTGTCAATTGGACGGCGGTGCCATCGCACCCTGTACCAGTTCGAAAGATTACACAAGTCTTTCCGAAGGCAACCATACGTTTAATGTCGTTGCAACGGACAGAGAATCGGTCAAAGATCTCAGCCCCGCTTCTGAAACCTGGCTGGTGGATTTGACTCCGCCGGATGTGAACATCACCTTTCCGGGTCCGACGCAGAAGCAGGTACATGGTGAACTGGTAGATGACCTTGTGACCGTACCAACGATTATCGGTTGGGGTGACCTGGTGGCTACCGCTACCGATAACCTCACGGGGGTTGCTTCGGTGACTTTTGAAATCGATGGCGTGGACGTGTCTGCTGATATCGTTGAAGGTCCGGCAGGAACGTTTACTTACTTGTTTGAGCCTGAAATTAATGGCGAAAACGTTTACACACTGGAAGTCACTGCGACCGATGGTGTAGGCAACTCAGCCATTACGTCTCTCAAGATCACAGGTGTGGCTACAGGTAAGAAGATGAAATAGTATTTTAATTTCTAATTTGAGTAAAACATCAAGCGGAGGTTCCCTTTTGGGGCCTCCGCTTTTTTTTCATGGGAAAAAACCTTTTCCGGCGGGAGAAGATCGACTTTAATTCAATTGCAACCGTCTTTCCAGGATTTGCGAGTGGAGCAGGGCGGAACGGTAAAAGGCTTCAGCCTGGCGGATTTGCTGATAACCCAATTTGTACAACGGGATTCCGCTTTGCCCGCCAGCCATGGTCCACAACCTGAGTCCACTGGTCAGTAGCAGAAGCGATCGTTGATAGGTGCGCTGAATATTTCCTGCTTCCGGGGTTCGAGGTTGAATCTTTTTGATCAGGTTCAAACTGCGTTGCGCTTCCGGAAACCATTGCTTGCTGATTTCATTGTGATGCGGGATCAGCACCCTTTCCAGATCGTGGGAGGATTCGGTACGGTTTTCCAAAGCCGCATTGAGCCATTGCGAGATTTTATAAACCACGGCCCGGGTTTGGCCGAGCGCGGGATGGTCGCGCAGATATAAATAATCCTGCGTCAGATTATCGGCGCTGGGTTGGGCCGTATTCTGCTTTCGTTTGGCACGAATTTCTTCGGGTACCTCGTCTCCGCGGATGCTGGATCCGGTGGTCGATTCTTTCACTTGCATTTGCGGTTCGTTTTTCAGAAATTCGAACAGGCCGGCCTCTGATTCAGGGCTGGCAGGAGCGGAAGTGATTTCAGGCCTTTTTTTTACAGGCCTGGAGGGAATCGAAGGACGTTCGCTTTCAAGGACCGGGCTTGTATTTCGCTCACCCACCGGTGGTGTTCGGATGGGTTGCGATGGAGGTATAGAACTGACTTGCGGTGTTTCCTGGGGACGCGTTGTGCCCCCGGAATCTGGACTGGCGCAAGCGGTCAATACGAATAAGGCTCCGCCTCCCAGTAAAATAAAAATAGTTTGATTGTTCATTCCCGGACCCTGATGAAAGTGTTCGAATCTATGGTTTTACTTTACCTGTATCACATTCGTTTTTGAAGTTTTAATTTTTTCGAATTGTGCTCGGTCCTTTGTGCCGTCTTCATGTATTTACTCTTGTACGGCTGGGCTTAATTTTTTACAATGTGAGGTACGATGATTCCATTGGCTTCCCGCCTCAAAAGGAAAAACTTCTGTTTGATACTGTAACAAATTCTTCCGTAACTCATACCCCT
Source organism: Nitrospina sp. (assembly GCA_024648695.1). Lineage (GTDB taxonomy): Bacteria > Nitrospinota > Nitrospinia > Nitrospinales > JACRGP01 > JACAVV01. Next base: position 274,651 of record JACAVV010000005.1, on the reverse strand, counting down.
CTATAAAAAGGACTCATGATAAAAATAACCGTAAAAGAGGAAAACCATTCGCGTCATAAAACCCCTTGCCTTATCGTTCCTTGTCTCGATCAGGAAACCCCGGGACCTTATTTGAATTCGCTGGACCAGGCCTTGAATAAAGTTATCAGCCAATCGTATAAAGACCGGCGGTTTCAGGGAAAATTAAACCAGACCCTGCTGTTGAATGCCAAAGGGCTGTTTACTGCTGATCACGTTTTATTGGTGGGCGTTGGCAAAGCGGATGAGTTTAATCTGGAAAAATTGCGGCAGGCTTCTGCTTCGTCTGTAAAGCTTGCGCAAAAGTCCTGTTTCACAAAAGCAGGTTTTGATTTTGCCAATAAGGCTTTGAGCAAGGCGCTTGGAAAAAAGGTATCAGCGCAAGACGGGACACAGGCGATTGCCGAAGGTGCGGCTTTAGGATTGTACCGTTTCGATGAATACAAATCGAAATCCAAAGACGAACCGCCGCCAAGCCAGATTAAGGAAATAGTGGTGCTGGTGGATTCCAAGCAGGATTTGGCGCAGGGCCGAAAAGGGGTCAGTCGCGGTTTGACCATTGCGAGCGCGGTGATGGAAGCGCGCAGTCTGCAAAGCCATCCCAGCAACAAGGCAACGCCTTCTTACCTCGCCCAAACGGCGCGCGCTTTGGGGAGGAAGCATGGGTTTACCTGCAAAGTGCTGGGTCCTGGAGAAATGAATAAACTTGGCATGGGGTCTTTGATGGGTGTGGCGCAAGGTAGCGAAGAACCGGCGCGATTCATCATCATGGAATATTCAGGGGCGAAGAAAAAAGGGTCGCCTGTCGTTTTGGTTGGCAAAGGGGTGACCTTTGATACCGGAGGCATCTCGCTCAAACCATCGGCCAGTATGGATGAAATGAAAATGGACATGTCCGGTGCCGCCGCCGTCATCGGAGCAATGGCGGCCGTTGCGGGTGTCAAATTGCCGGTGAATGTGATCGGCCTCGTTCCTGCGACAGAAAATATGCCGAGTGGAAAAGCTATCAAGCCGGGCGACATTTTGACCAGTATGTCCAAAAAAACAATTGAAGTGTTGAACACCGATGCGGAAGGGCGCCTGATTTTGTGCGATGCTCTGTCCTATGCCGAACGCTACAAACCGCGGGCGGTGATTGATTTGGCAACGCTCACGGGAGCCGTTCTCCACGCTTTGGGTCACCAGGCCGCCGCTATTATGGGAAATGACGATGCGTTGATTGCTGATTTGATTGCCAGCGGAGAGGAAACCGGCGAGCGGTTGTGGCAACTGCCTTTATGGCCTGAACATGAAAAAGCGATTAAAAGTGACGTCGCCGATTTGAAAAACATCGCAGGTCCTGGAGTGGGGGCCGGAACAATCACGGGTGCGGCTTTTCTCAAACAATTTGTAGGAGACATGCCCTGGGTGCATATCGATATCGCCGGAACCGCATGGGGTGGCGAAGACAGGCATTACGTTTCCAAAGGCCCATCGGGATATGGGGTCCGCTTGTTGTTACGTTACCTCGAACAATTGTCCTGACCTGAAGCCTGAATCCAGGATCTTTCAAACCAATGACTATTTATGGAAAATAACATACTCATCTTTTTGCATCTAATGGCCGCCGGTGTGGGTGTGGGCAGTCTGAGTTTTGCCCTGTTCCTCTTTTTACCCGCCTGGAAAAAGAAGGATACTTCTTTAGAAGAAGGATCGGTGGCTTTTACCTTATTGAATCTTCTGCCCACAACCGTGTTTGTGTGTGTGCTGGTTTTGGTAGGTACGGGAATCATTTACCTTATGGAAAACTACACTTTGCAAGTCAACTTCGAAACCGATTATTACAACCTGTTCGGAGCGAAGATGGCAGTGGTGATCGTGGTATTTTTTCTAACCGCTTACCAGAGTTTTGGATTGCGCTCCCGGATCACCCATCTCGATTTGCGCCCGGAAAACAAAACCGGAGTGCCGGACGTTTTGCGCAAGCTGGAAGTGTTTGGGAAAGTATCACTGGGTCTGATCGTTCTGGCGGTTTTCCTGGGAGTTTGGTTGGCCCGGTTTTAGGAGAGGTTCCATGTCCGAGGATTGGAAGGAAACGATTGATCGTGTGTTGGCGGAAGCAGAATCTATTCGGGACCGTTGCAGGAACCGTAACGATCCTGCCTTTGACCAATGGCATGAATTTGCCCGGCATGTTGTGATTGAATACCTGCCTATAAAACTGCTGGCCTTTGATGAAATCCGGTTCGCTTCAGATTACTTTTTGTCAAAATCAGGTGAGGAACAGCAAACGATCAACGACCGCATAGCCTTAGTATGCGACATGGATCTTGTGATCAAACTGTTCAGGGAAATGGCAGGTCATTTGGAAGATCAGAGACGTTTTCTTCCGGAAACGGTGAAACCCGTAACCCCGGATCCGGTTTTGGGTCAGAAGGCAGGAAAAGGGGCCGTCACTCCAGCCTTATCTACCCCTGACAGCCTGGAATCGGCGCGCAAAAACCTGGAGGCTTATCCCTTCAATGCCCGGGACAAGGCGGAACTGATGCGGGAAATCGATTTGCTGGAAGCCGAATTAAAGAAAAATCCGCCTGATTGGGATTTTATAAAACGGTCCCTGAAATTTATTCTGGACTTTGACCGCAATCTGGCCATTGAATGGGTTCCTTTGATTCTTTCTCAGGTTCCTCGCAAGTCAGCGTGATGGCAACCCTTCATTTTAAGCCTTCCGGATGTTCATTGGATGAAAGGAGTTTTAAATATGGATGATGAAAATGCAAAGGTTTCTGCAAATACAGAACCTTCAGTACCACCAGCCTCGGATCCGGGTGGAGAGGAAGATCCTAAGGTGGAGATTGACCTCAATCGAATTTTTGCGGATGAAGAAACCGATCTGAACGAGTTGTTTCAGGATGAAGAAATGCGCAAGCTCTTGAAAAAAATCAATCGCAACAAAAACGATCTGGAAAAAATGAAGGACCGTTTCGTCGAAACCTTTGGAGAGGATCAATCCGAAGAAGAGGAACAACCGGAAGAAGAGCCTTCAGAATAGGGCGGGGTTTATTTTTCCCATGTCCTGTTTATCAGTGAGGCCTCGGGGGATTGTGGGAAGATAAAAAACAAGGCCAGGCCCGCAACTAGAAAGAGGGCCAAAGCGCAGGTGTTCCATCGTACCAGCAAGGCCGATGGCCATTTGAGCGAAAATGGTTTTTGGAAGGTCAGGTTTGCAAACAGGACCCCATTCATAGCCAGAAAAAACAGGGCGGCCAAATATTCCAGGGCTTCCTCCAAAATGTTTGCCAAAATAGCGGGACGGACAAAAGAAACCCAAATATCCCCCAGGCCACTCTGCAAGCCCAGAAATCCCGATTGCTTTATCAGGTTAATCAAATCTTCAAATTTTTTGTCATACGTATCCAGAAGCATGGCGATGAAAAAAGCAATCGTGGCGCAAGAAAACAAACTTAGGGCCTGCCCATAAAGATCGACATTATCCGGTGACGGGTTAAGATTGTTGGATGATGAGTCGATGCCCACTAACAGGCTGGTACTAATGAAATTGGAAACTCTCATACGGTAAGCCCAAAGGCCTGCAAACAGGGCCAGCAAAACCGGACCCAATATGACACAAACCAACTGAAAATCCCGGATCACCAGCTTTGAATGATCGTTGATCTGGTGCTTAACGGAAATATATTTTCGGGCAAACTCAGCGTCGATAAAAATTCCCATCAACAAAGCCGTCACTCCAGCGAAGGCCAGCAGTCCCAGGAGTCCGCGTACCAGGTTGCGGGCAAGGGACTCGTGGTGTTTTAAAAGCCAGGCCGAACCCGCTTTGAGGGTACGGTCGAGGACTTTTTGTCCCATGCCGGTTTGGGCGATTCTTGCCAATACCAGAACAAAAATGCCAATCAGGGCGTAGGATAATGTGGGAACATCATTGGCTTCGCCATAGCTGAAGGTGCTGTCTTCACCGTATTTGATTTCATAATAATTTTCAATTTGCCAGGTGACGTTTTCATGGATTTCAAACCGCTCATCCGCCGCCGCGAAAATAAATAGCAGGCCCAGGAACCCTGCCAGGAGCCGTTTTACACCATGAGAGCTTTGAAACGCACCACGAATGCCAAGGATACCGGCGATCAATAAAACCGAGGCGGTCCAATTACGGATCCAGCTGGATTCCTGATAGAAACCCTTGTTGTCAAAACAAAAGGTCGTCAAAACACCAATGGCGAACAGACCTCCAACCCATACCCGCCATCGTTCCTGCAACAGCCAATCGAGAACATCCGATTTCGCCAACAGAAAAAAATAACAAAAGACTATCCAGAGTCCAATGAAACAGCGCATGGCGGTTTCGGATTTGCTCAGTGTTTTGCCGGAAAATTCCAGCAGGTAAAGCAGGTCGGGTGTGAAGAAAACCGCGATCAAGCCTGAAATGGAGATCGCCGAAAAAATCAACACAAGAAGGTTTTTTTGAGACATTCCGGTTGTGGGCATATTGGACAGAAAAAATTGAGGGCTGAAAGAAAGTTATCGAAAAAATAACGAAGGATATGTTAGCAAGGGGTTTGATTATAGTATTATTATTTGACGAATCAAATGTTATTTTTATGTTGAAATTGTTTAAGGGAAGAGTTGGCAAATCATAAAAAGCGGGATGAAATCAAGTAAGATAGATGTCGAGAACTTTTAAAAATAAACTGACATCAATGGGTTTGACCAGGTAGTCCTTGAACCCCATTTGCAAAGCTTTCTTTTTATCCACTTCCAGAGCATCTGCGGTAAGGGCAACCACGGGAATATCGCGCATATTTTCATCGCTCTGAATCTTGGTAAACGTTTCAAAACCATCCATGTCAGGAAGATGTAGATCCATTAATATCAATTGAGGTTTTTGGTCCCGGGCTAAATCCACTCCTTTTTTTCCATTGGGAGCGTTAACCAATCGGATACCGTTTTTCATTTTAATAATCTGGCTCACTAATTCCAGATTGGTTGCATTATCTTCTATATACAAGACGGTGTGCCGGGGTTTGCTGGGCGTTTGATGATGGTCCCCTTTTCCGGGTTGAATGGATTGTTGAAGAAAAGCTTCCGATTCATTCGTTACAGGTAATTCAAAAGAGAAGGTACTGCCTTCTCCCATTTTACTTTTAACTAAAAGCCGGCCTCCCATCAGTTCGATCAACCGTTTGGTGATACTCAAACCGATTCCCGTGCCCTCGATTTCAGAGATATCCACTTTCAAGCGGTTGAACGGATCGAAAATGGTTTGAAAATCCTTTTCCTCAATACCTCGTCCTGTATCGATGACATTAATCCTGATTTTACCCGGTCCCGCTTTTTCATAACTTAGGGTGACCGATCCACCCGGGCCATTGTATTTAACCGCATTTGAAACCAGATTGAATAAAACCTGTTTGAGCCTCATGGAATCGGCCCTAACCTTAACGGCAAGGTCCTGAGGGACCTGATTCAGGATACGGATGTTTTGTTTTTTAGCCCAAGGGTCAATGGTTTCCAGAACCCCGCTGAGGAAGGTCCCCAGTGGGATGCCTTCAAATTTCAATTGAATTTTTCCGGAATCAATTTTTGCAAGGTCCAGTATTTCATTGATCAAATCGAGCAAATGTTTGCCTGCACTGAGGATTTGCTTGACATTTTCAGTGTGGGTTTGGGGTAGATGGTCTCCATCTATTTCCATTAACTGGGCAAAGCCTAAAATGGCATTCATGGGTGTTCTAAGTTCATGGCTCATACTGGAAAGAAATTCCGATTTGGCGCGATTGGCTTTTTCCGCGGCTTTTTGCGCTTCCACAGCAATTTTTTTCGATCGTTCCTGCTCGGATATATCGATCGCCATTTCCATAACCAGGGGACTGCCATCCAGATCACGAAAAGGTGTCATTACCGTAAGGTAGGTTTCCCCTTCCGGTGCGGTCCATACACTGCTTATCGTTTCGCCGGTTTCAAAAATTTTAAAGGGAGAACACACTTCGCAGGGTCGTGTTCTTTTTTGCATGAGATCATAACACTTCATGTTCTCGGGACTGCCAAAGCGATCACGAAACATCTTGTTCGCATAAGGAACGGAATAGTCTGGAGCCTGTAAGTGGAAGGCGACGGGTAAATGTTCAAGCATATGGTATAGATTTTGGCGTTCTTCATATACTGCCTGGCCAATCTCCCTGGACTGGGTAACAATGGCTCCATACAAATTAATTTCTTTGTTCTCCTCCAGAACAGCCATTCTGAAACTATAGGAACGATTATTAATTTTAATCTCGAAATCTTTCGGGAGTTTTTGTTCTAATATTTTCTTTATAGGTGTTTGGAATTCAGATGGAACCGGGTCCCCCACCCGGCAATTCCACGCCATCAATAATTCACAAGCAGAATTATTTGCAAATAAGATGGTGTGGTCGAACCCTACTTTCATCACGGGGTTTGGGTTCTGCAAAGGAAACTCGGAGAAGGTTTCCGGTTTACGCTCTTGCATACCGCGTTTTTGAATTTCTTTAAACAAGTTTTGTTCCTTCTGAATCTGTTCCGAAATATCCCGGACGACTGTATAAAATAAAACTTTCTGGTCTATAGATAGGGTTCCGACCGACATCTCCAAAGGGAACTTGGTGCCATCTTTCTTTTTATGAAACCAAAGAGGAAATTTTTTTAATTGGCCCGGTTTGACATGTGCAATAGCTTCCCGGGATTTTTCCGGATTGATGCATATGTCTTCAGGAGAGAGCTTTAAAAATTCTTCCCGGGAATATCCATACAATTCCAGGGCCGCATCGTTAACATCGATCACGCTGTTCAAGCCGACATCTACGATTATTATGGCATCGGAAACTACTGCAAACAGTTGTTGATAGACCGAATTTACCCTGATAGTGGATGGGTTGGGCAACTCCACGGGGATAGCCATGTTGCTTCTTTGAATTGCTAATCCAGCATAATGGGCCGCAGATTCCAGGGTTAGTATTTCACCAGCGGATGGGTTTCGGGGATGTTTATAATAATAAGCAAAGGTTCCGAGAACATTTCTGGTAGAATCGAAAATGGGTACTGACCAGCAGGCTCTTAAATCGTATTTCAGTGCCAGATCCCGAAAATCAGCCCACAGGGGATCATTTTCAATGTCTTCAACGATAACGTTCTTGCGTCTAAAGACCGAAGTCCCGCAAGACCCTGACCCCGCGCTGATTCTAACCTGTCCTAATGCATTACGGTATTCTTCCGGGAGACTGGGCCCGGATTTAAGAACCAAATATTCACCCGTTTTATCGACCAGCATTATCGAACAATAGGACGTGCCAATGGATATGGACTCAAGGTTTTTGGCCAGTGTATCCAGGGTGTTTTCCAATGAACAGCCTTGAATGACCATTTCCAAAATATTATTTTGACCAAAATCCTGGGTTTGTTGGAATTGATGAGATTTCATTTCAAATGTTGATTTGGCAAAAAGTTTGGATGAAATTTATAATGGCATATCTGAATATTTTTTAACTGTAATTTAAGCTATAGTTCACCGAATTTTGAAAAAAATCTCGATTCTTCACCAACGCTGGAGCATTGAAAATTATCTTCCCGGTCCCTTCCTGGAAGATGAAAACGCTTTCGCTCTAAAGGACCGTTGCATATGGTGTCGTTGCCTTGCATGCGAACCAAACGTTCGGGCACGGTGCATTCTCTGGTTATGAAACGCCCTGGCCCGGGGTGACGGTCTTACACCTGACGGGCGAGTGCTCCGATTCCGGCTTTGTTGAAACGTCCTCAATCGACGGTTTTGAACCTGGTTTTTCAGTCTCAGTTGTTGTCGATTCCGTATTCCCGGCAAATTGTTTCTCTTTAATTGATCCTTAACCCTGGTTTGCTGTTGGTCGCGCAATCTTGAAAGCGCCGTATTCCTTTGTTTGGCAGTGAGCGACGCCGCGCGAAACCGGCTGACCCGTGCATCGCCCAATGCCCGCACCGCTTTCTGCCGGCGTAGGCTTCGATCGGCGACATAAGGAAAATGTTTATGCAAATGCTGATGGGAATGGGGATGATGCGCCAAATGGTGATGCACCAGATGATTGCCCAAATGGTAATGAAGCCGGGGAAAATGATGAATGGGATGATGCCCGAACAAGGTTAAACTAAAAAACAGTGAGGGAAATCCTGTAATAACCAGGGACCCCCCCGGGTTGTAATAATAACCCCAGTGGTACCAGGCGGGAACCGGTCGCCAATAGCGGTACGGGTACCACCACGGACATCCTACCCAGTAAGGGTACGGCCGGTAATATCTATGCACATGAACGATTGTAGAACTTGATACCTCTTCGTTTGGACGCGATTCAAGGTTGTAACCATTTTCTTCAGCAAAAGTCCGGGCAGAATTTTGCAGTTCCAGGGCCGCCTCAGGATCTTCTTCAATAGATTGCGCCCATTCCTGGCGCGCCTGAATATTTACTTCTGCGGCTTCGATGTTCCAGGCCAGCATTTTCTGAAGAGTGGCCTGGGAATTTTGTTTGTAGGCCTCTCCCAACAAGATGGCGAGATGAAGGTTGTCCTTTAACAAAGCCAGAATTTCCGGGACTTCAACCAATTTGTACAAGCTGGACTGAATCGTGGGGGAATAATCGGATATTAATGAATCAAAGTCGCGCTTCCAGCCTTCATTCAAATCATGCAATTGAACCAGAAGGTCAAATCGGGTTTCTCCAAACAGGAGTGCGTTTTGATGAATTTCTTTAGGATATTGGCCCAGAATTAAGTTTATTTGGTTCCGCGTTTGGGCCCGGGTTTTCACAAGGTCTGTTATCAGATCCGGATACCTCAACAGTTCCATGACCTGCTTTTGTTCGGAGTCTGGATAGGCGGTCAGTAAATCCTTGAAACGGGCGCTGGACAATTCCTGCAAACTGGCCAGCTTGACGAGCAATTCCGGGTGACTGCTCAGTTCGAGAACCGGGGTGTGAAATTCTTCGGGGTAGATGGCAAGAGCCAATATGGCCGTTTTGTTTTCATTAACCTGCGCGTCCAGGTCTCTGAACACCGTCCGGGCTTGTACCGTTTGGCAGAAATTGAGTAGCAGGAGGGCAATCAGAATTCCTGACACGTGTGTTTTCATAGCTCCCTCACAAGGTTTAATTTAAAACCTTGAAATTGTCCACAAAACCTAACGAAAAACAGCTTTCCCCCTGTCTTTAAAGTGTATCATTTGGCTTTAAAATTACAAGAAATAACGCCTGATTGTCAAAAGCAGTATTGCCCCAGCAAGGGTTAAATCTCCTCTCAACCCCTACCAGGCTGTGTCATAAAGATTTTTGTGAGTAAATTTGCCTGTCACGACTTTAAAGAAATGAGTTTATTTTCTTAAACGTGACAAAGTTGCCAAGGGAGAGGACGTTTTAACTATAACTTCGGTAGCATTAAACCCCATAGAAAATGATAAATATGGATAATCGGCATAAAAAAAGCGCCACTCGAATGAGCGGCGCTTAAATGTTAACGGGTATTCCGTTTTTTTGTCCCGACTAACGGTCGAAAATTCCGTCCAGAATGATTTCTTCGCGAATGGTGTCTTTCACGTCTTCCTGAATTTCTTCGCGAACTTCAGCCATGATATCGTTCAACACGTCAAACAGGGCGATTTCTTCTTTCGTCAAGGGGATCGGCGCGGAGGGTGCCTGATTGGCCTTGATGACCGATTTCTTTAAATCCGCTACCATCACCGCCTGCGAGGAAGCGCCGGGATTGGTCGCTTCGACTTTTCCTTCTTTAACCATAATAACCGTTTCGTTGCCGTTGGTTTCGGTCGAAAAAATGGTTCCTTTAACACCGGAGGTACCGGTTCGCGTGCGTACTTCAAAGCGGGAGTTTCGGGACAGTTTGTTGACCACGCTAAACACCTTTCCAGCGGCCAGGTCCATTTGCACTTCCAGGTCCGATTTGGTAACCTTGGCGGAAGTTATTTTAACTTCAGAGTTGGGCATGATGCGGGTGATGCTTCCGTTTTGAAAATGAATATCCGCCATGCCGGAACTGTCCAGGCTTTTAACCGTACTCCCGGCAAAAAGTGCCATTCCGGGGCGCCCTCTTTTTCCACGAGAGCTACCTGCTTTGAAAACTTTTATATTACCTTTAACATTTTCCAGGGTGGCGGTTTTGGCGGCAAATGCGCCGTCGCTGGTCAAACCCACCAAGGAAATGATGAATGCGAAAAGAATGAGCCGGATTAATAACCGGGACTTGTAATTGTTCAATTGGATTTGCGTCATAACAAAACACCTTTGTGGTTAGAATACAAGTTTGAGTCGGCCTAAAATTATGAATTTAAAGGCACTTGGCTTGGTGTACAATATGAAACGCCTTCTATTTCCCTATTAAATTATCTTAAGGCACACCCAATTAAAATGCAAAGGTTTTTAACTCCCAGCCCTTTCAAGATCGGTCTCCTGTGCACTCTGCTGATGAGCTTTCTGGTTGTTTTTGATCCCGGATTTCTTCAGGTGTTCGAGTTGAAGATGCTTGATCAACGGTTTGTGAATCGCGGCGAATTGAAACCCGGTTCGGAGGTTGTCATCGCCGTTATCGATGAGAAAAGCCAGGATATACTTGGTCGCTGGCCATGGGACCGTGCGGTTCTGGCAAAGTTGGTCGACCGCTTGGTGGAAGGCGGAGCCTGGGCGATCGGTTTCGATATGGTGTTTTCCGAGACGGGGGATGACGCCCATCAAAAAGCAGTCAGGCTGGTTCAGCAAGCTATGAAACTGGATCAGGAGACCATTAAAATTTTCAAGGGGGTGCTTGAGCAAAAGACAGGGGACCAATTATTCGCGGAATCGATAGAACGGGCGAACAATGTGGTTCTGGGCTTTTTCTTCCATGATAGCCGGGAAGATGTGGTGCATTTAAGTTCCAAAAAAATCAAGGCGGGATTGCAGGAAATCATCCCATCCAGTTTTCAGAATGTCGAGATCAAGCCAGGGGCAAACATTAAAAAGGTATTCGAATCTCCTGCTGTAGAGCCGAATTTGCCCATGTTTGCTGAAGCCTCTGAAGGATGGGGATATTTTAACCTGTCTCCAGATCCGGATGGCATCATGCGCCACTACCCTTTAATCCTGAGAGTGGGAAAACACCATTATGCTCCGATGTTCCTGAAAGTCCTGGAACTTTTTTTGGAATCGAAGCTGGGAATGAGACTGGGACCCGAAGGAGTCGAAAATATAAACATCGGGGAAGAAATTGAAAAAATTCCTGTGGATGAATATGGGCGGTTTCTGATCAATTATTATGGTGGAGCCAAGTTGTTTCCTCACATTCCCATTGTGGACATCATCGAGGGAAAAGTCCCTCGGTCTGAACTGGAAGATCGTATCGTTCTGGTAGGGGCCACCGGCAAAGGTATTTTCGATTTACGGGCCACTCCATTTGAAGGGGTTTACCCTGGAGTGGAAATCAACGCAACGGTTATCGACAATATTCTACAGAACAACTTTTTGGTCAAGCCCCCCAGCTACATGTTTACAACGTTCGTGTTTATTTTTGCTATCGGTCTGGTGTTATCCTTTGTGTTATCCCGGACTAAAGCGGTGATTGGATTTCTGGTCACGGCTTTATTTTTTGTGGCGTATTATTTTTTCAACCAGAAACTGTTTAATGAAGGCCAATGGTTCAATCTGGTTTATCCGAGTATTCAGATCATCGCCGTGTATACTTCCATCACGGCCTACAACTATTTTACGGAAACCAAACAAAAGGTTTTCATTAATGACGCCTTCGGTCAGTATCTCTCTCCGGCAGTGATTGATCGATTGATCGATAATCCTGATTTATTGAAACTGGGTGGAACGCAAAAACGATTGACCGCCTTTTTTTCTGACGTTGCCAGGTTTTCCACCATTTCCGAAAATTTAACACCGATGCAGTTGGTAGACCTTCTAAACGAATACCTTACAGCGATGACCAACATCATCCTTGAATATGAGGGTACCGTTGATAAGTATGAAGGTGATGCCATCATTGCTTTTTTTGGGGCTCCCCTGGATTACGCCGACCACGCCGCACGAGGGTGTCTGGTTTCTCTGGCAATGCAAAAGAAACTTGTTCAAATGCGTGAGCAATGGAGAGAACAAGGTAAAGACGAACTCCATGTCAGGATCGGTTTGAATACCGGTAGCATGATTATTGGCAATATGGGGTCCAACTTTCGAATGGACTACACGATGATGGGCGATTCGGTAAACCTGGCTTCTCGTTTAGAAGGTGTGAACAAAGCCTACGGAACCAGCATCATGATCAGCCAATTTACCTATCAGGATGTTCAGGATATTATCGAAGTACGCGAACTGGACAAAATTCGCGTCGTCGGAAAAGTCGCTCCGGTAACCATCTATGAGGTGTTGGAAAAGAAAGGCGAACTCAGCGAAGAATGGCAGAAACTGCTTCCCTTGTTTGGCGAAGGATTGGAATATTATCGCGGGAAGGAATGGGAAAAGGCTTTGGAAAAATTTCACCAAAGCCTGGCAATTCTTCCGGAGGATGGTCCAAGCGAAGTGTTCATTCATCGGTGTGAAGAATTTCAGCGTGAAGCCGCAAAGGGCAACACGCTTCCATTAGACTGGGACGGGGTATACCAGATGCAATCGAAATGATTTTTGGATTTCCAAAGCCCACCGTGTTTACAGAATAAACTCCACGTAAACAATCCAGCTGATCATTGAAATGATGAGGATGGTGTATCCCACATGCACCCAGATGGTGAACACCGGGTGCTCCTGACGTTTTTTAGGCGGGGATTTTTCTTCGGGATCGGACATGACGTTATCAGCTTCGGCTCGTGATCTCGATCAAGTGGTAGCCGAACTGGGTTTTCACCGGACCATGCACTTTCCCCACTTCTTCTTTGAAAACCACCTGGTCGAATTCCGGAACCATCTGGCCGGGATAAAACTCTCCCAGGTCCCCACCACTGGCTCCAGACGGGCATTTGGAATGCGATTTTGCCACGTCCCCAAAATCTTTTCCGTTTTCGATTTCAGCTTTCAACTCATTGCACTTGCTTTCGTCAGCAACCAGAATATGTCGTGCTCTTGCAGAAGGCATTGACGTCTCCTAAAATTTTGTAGTTTCAAAAATGTTCCCAATCGGGCTATCCACTTTCCTGATTGGGAAAACGGTGCCCCCTAGTATAAACTACCCGCGTCCACTTGCCTAATTTTTCATAAATTTTTACTCCTCTTATCCTATGAAACCTGGTTTCTATTTTTCCCGAGTATCTGTTGAAGGAAAGTTTCTCAGGCTCAATTTTGTAGAAGCCTTTTGGCATCTTCAATTGAAGGAAGAAAGGGACAGTAAGCTGTATTTTGGATTCAATTGGCCAGGGTATTTTTATCTTCTCTGGAATGTCTTTGTTTATTTTTTAGGAGTGCTTCTGGTTTTACTCCTATTTGAGAGGGCAATCGATTGGTTCCCTTTTTTATCCGGAATATTGATTGTCTATACAGTATTGACCCTGACCTTACCCTTCGTCTGGAGCAACAGGATGACAGTCGACTTGAAAAAGGGAACCGTTCAGAAAGTTCGAGGCTGGACGTTCTCTCCGAAAGAAGAAAACTTTCCATTGTCCGCATTGGAAGGAGTGGTCTTGAAGAAAAGCGTTTATCGGAAACAGGCCGCTTATACCGATATATGGTTGGTGGGCTTGCAATTCAGGGAATCGCGAGAACCCGCCTTCTTTCTGGTCCTTGACAACGAATCGCATGCCTATCTCGCCATGGAGCACTTTGCAAAGAAAATCCGGATCGATGCGATTGATCGAAACGGCACTGAAGAAACCCGCACTCCCTGGCAAAACCTGGATTTAACACTTTTGGAAAAAGCGCAAAGGGATCCTGTTCGTAAGCACCATTTTAACGAATCATTTAAAGCGAAACCGCCATTGCACAGCGTCATCGAGGTTGAAGAAACTCCCGACCTTGTGAAAGTATATCTTCCACCAAACGGATGGAATAGGGTTTCATTGTTTATTGCACTGACTTCCCTTTTGGCCACAGGTTTGACCTTGCGGGAGGCTTTCCTGGGCCCGCAATCATGGTTTTTTAGCACGTTTATGGTATGCCTTTTTCTGCTGATGTTGGCGGTTGTATATTTGCACTCCCGGATCCGAAAAATTCTAAATATCGATACCAAAGAAATTCGAGTCAATCATTCCGTACTGGACTCTATTCAGGTTAAAGTTGTGTTGGAATGTCAACGAATCAAGGAAGTTTCAATTAAAACCAGCCATAATGTAAATTCCCAGGCAAAACGGCGAGGCGAAATTTTGATTCGCACGGACCAAATGGCTTATCGGTTTGGAAGCAACATGAAAATCAAAGAGCAGGAATGGTTGTGTGCATTTTTGAAGGGTGTTTTATCTAAAAGCTAATTCAAACATTCGGCAGATCGGGATCGAGCATGCGGGCGGTGTTGAGGGCGCGTTCGGCGTCGTGGTCACGTGCCAGGGCCTTCAGGGTTTTCGCTTTAAAGTACATGGCCTCCACATAGTGGTGGTTCAATTCGATGGCCTGATCGTAACAGCTCAAAGCTTCCTTGAAGTTTTCCAAAGCAAAATTCGAATGCCCCTTAAAATAAAACGCCTCATCGTCTTCCGGGTTAAACTCCGTTGCCTGATTCAAGGCTTCGATGGCTTTTTTGAATTTTCCCGACTGGTATAAGCAAAACCCTTTTTGAAACCAGGATCCGCCGTCGTCGGGTTGCAGGTCCAGAATTTGACCAAAAACTTTAGCGGCGTCCTCGTATTGTTCCAGTCCGATCAGGGCCAATCCCATGGCATACATTACAAAAACGGTTTTGGGAATGATCTTGAGAACCTTCTTGTAAGCCGCCACCGCATCATCGTACTGTTCCAGTTCGTGAAAAGATTTGCCTTTGTTGTACCAGGCGTCTGGATCGTCGGGGTTGATCTCCAGCGCGCGGTCCAGGGCGTTCAAAGCCACTTCATACTTTTCCAGGTAAAAATATGAACTGCCCATTTGGGCCCATGCGTCGGAATCATCCGGATCGAGCGCCACGACCTTTTGATAGGCTTCGATGGATTCTTCAAACCGACTCAGGCTTCGTAACGCTTCGCCCTTGTTGAGCCATGCGTCGGCGTCTTCCGGATTGAGAGCTAGGGACTTGTCGTAAGCCTGTACCGCTTCCTCGAAACGCTCCATGCTGTCCCAGGTGAGGGCCTTGTTGAACCACAAGCGAGGGTCATTCGGATCGAGCGCAATGGCTTGATCGTAGGCGGATAGGGCCTCTTCGGGACGGCGCAGGGCGTCCAGACAATTGCCTTTACCGTTCCAGGCGTTGGTGTGTTCGGGATCCAGTTTCAGGATCTGTTCGAAAAGCTTGAGCGCGTCTTCAAATTGATCTTCTTCGCACAAGCGCTCGGCTTCGTCAAAAAGGTCTTCGGGAGATTTAGCCATGAAGTGGAAAACTTTCGTTTGAGGGTTAGCCCTGGAAGTCGAAATCCGGATTCAACCACAGGGGCATAGGAGATTCCGCCTGCCCGAATACCGATCAGGCGAATCCGGGATCGAAATCTATTTTATCAGCCAACTCAGGGAAGTCTATCAGCGGATTGCGATTGCCTTGAACTTTCTGGATCTCCGCATTGCGGTGTTTTTCCCAAAGGGTGACTTCATTTTCGTTCGACCAGCGGATGAGCGTGGCCAGACGGTCGCGTGGCATTTCCTTGCTGGTGTCAGCAATGTCTCCCGGGTAGCGTAACAGAAAATACAGCGTTGCGCGAGCCACAGCGCCTTTTCCGTGTTTGGGTTCGAACTTGCTTTTTTCACTTGCGCCGCAATCTTCGCGGAAAGCTTCGGTGTTGAAATCAAAAAAAGCGCGATTGCCGCGAAAACTGTTGCATCCCCATTCGGAGGTGAACAAATGGTGCAGGTCGGTCTTTGGCTGTTTGCGTTTGTTGAACCAGGACTGCGGAACGCTGTGCTCACAATTGAAGGGGTGGGACGCTTCTAACTCTTCCAAAAACGCTTCGTCGACAGGGCCCAGAGACTCGTGCTGAATGCGTTCCTGAATCATCGCCTCGCGCCGGCTTTCGGCCACGCTTTCCTGGCGGATGATCTCCAGGGCATCGAACACTTTATCCGAATAAATGCCGCGCAGTTCACGCGACTCCCCGTCACGCCGGTCGATCCATGGGTACAAATGGTTCCAGCGCGCCCGCTTGTAACTCAGCGTTGTGGTATGTGTGCGCGACAGCAGGTCCGATAGGGCCGTGTACAACTGTGTGCCATCGAGGTCCTTGAAATCGGGATAATATTCTGTACAGACTTCGAAATCCTCTTCCTCATTATAATATTCTTTCTGGTCCGAACGTTCCAGAGCCTGCATGGCTTCATTGAAGAGCGGGTCCTCCATACCGCTTCCCTGTACCGGAGCAGAGGCGATTGCGCTTGGCGCTATACGGCCTCCCGGCAATTGGCCCACACCGAGCGTGATGTTGACCGGCACCACCCAGGTGGCAGTGCCATCGGCATTGAACCGGGGCGCCGATTCCTGATACGCCATTGTCCCCGGCCCTGAATGTTGCGGAGGGGAAGGGGGCGGCGATTGGGAATCGAGCAAATCGTTCAGCATCGTTCGGTTGATGCGGGCTCCGGAAAACGAGTTTTCCATGATCTCGCGAAGTCTGGTGACGATGGAACTGATGCGCACGCCCTCATTGTTGTTCCCGGAGGTGGCGTGATGGAGCGCTACCAGGTCCCATTGAATATTCAACACCGGTGAGCCGGACGAACCGCCCATGGTGTCAGTTTTGTAATGGATGAAATGGTCCTTCACATCGATGTCGACGATTCTGTTATCGTGGAGTGCGACCTTCTGAGGTTTGCCATCCGGATGCTGAATGATCGATACCCGTTCGCCCACCACCGCCTTGCCAGAGGGGCCGATAAGAGGGAACCAGCCACGGTCCTCGATTGAAGCGCCGTCGACATTGACCGGCTCCACGGCGACCAGAGTGAAATCGAGATTGACATCGGTGATGAAAAACAGTTCTGGCTCGAAGCGGAAGCGGATGACCGGACCCGTATCGCCATTTTCGCGCTCGAAGAAGTCCAGTTCAATAACCCCTTTAGAAGCGTCAGCACGTGATTTCAAAACGTGGTTATTGGTCATCATGACACGAGGTGACACCATAAAGCCCGTGCCTAAACGGGCGTTGGTGCCCAATGGAATCCGAATGCGACCCACCGCCCGCGATTTTTGTGCACCTTCGGTCAGGAAAGAGGCATTGATCAGATTATTCACATCGAGGATGCGCTCGAACACCCGACGACCGGTTTGCTCATCTTTGGGATCGTTGATCAGCGCATTGGCCATCTCGAACAGGCCCAGACGCTTCGCCCTTTGCGCGAGACGCGATACCGTTTCGATCTGGGTCCAGTCGAAATTGCCGCCTTGATTCAGTTCCTTTAATTGGTTTGCATTGGCCTCACGTTGTTGCTCACGGTTTTTAAACCGTTCCTTAGCCTGACGAGTGGCTTCCTCCTGCTGGATCATTGTCATTTCTCCCTGTATAAGTGAATCGTGTTGCTACGAGCTTATTGTAAACGATATGCGGGCAGGACTAAAAAAAATTTTATCGGATAAGCGTTGCAGAAAAATTTAAAATCATCATCCCATAAAAACCCGATCCCCCTGGCGGGATAGGGAGGGGATGATAACTTTTCCGAAAATTGCATGAACAAAACTAATGTAGTCAGACAAGTTTTCAGGATGTCACTCTTGGCTATTAACCACCGAAGATATAACATTTTGTATACTCAAAAGCGTTTCTTCCTCAATATACAGGGTAATCCGTATCTTCGCTTGGGATGATAAGGCATATTTTACCCTTCAGCAAGGGCAGGGACCTGCCACCCGTTTTTGAGTCCATTGATTTTTATTCCCTGGAAAAAATGAATAACATTCTGGAAAGAAAGGTTGACTTTTGTTAAAAAGGATGTGAATATTTTTATTACATAAACCTTTAAGGAAAATTTAAAATGGTTTTTCGCTTCAACTTTCCGCTAAAGATGGGTCCATGTAGCGGGAGGTGACGGGAAAAAATATTTTATAAGCTCAAAGTTACGTTACATTTCTAATCCGGTTTATAAGGGGAAAAGGTTATGACCAGGGAACCATTTGATGATCAAAACTATTTAACCTTGTCAAAGCCATCTGAAAGTTGGGCTATATGGGCGAGTCTGGTTTTTTTCGTTTTATCCATGCTTTTGCCTGCTATGGGAAAGGCCCAGAATTCGGATCGGGGTGGCCAGTGGGGTATTGAAGAGGTCCGGGCTCCAAATGGTATGCACGGGGACGTTAGTCGCCTAGAGGGCCGATAATTATTATTGCACTAATTAAGTGCGGTGCGGTCAACGATGGCGATGGTGGAATCCCATAGCGCGAGGGCCAGGCGGTTTCCATCTTCTGAAAAGGACAGGGCTTGTATGACCAGGCCGGTATTGCCTTCGAAAAGTTTCTTTCCATCCGCCACATTCCACAAGCGGAGCCATCCTTTTTCGTCGCCGGTGGCCAACACCTGACCATCGGAGGAAACGGCCAATGCGCGAATCCAATAGGATTTGAATCCGTCGTGACCCCATTTCACCTTTCCGATTTCGGGAACGAAACTGCGCAGTCCGGAACGCGCCTCGGTTTGCGATGCGAGAAGCAAATGGTTGGACCCCGAAGCAAACACCATGCGCCACATGCCGAAGATTGTGGTGGGACTCTTGATCGTTACGGCAGGAACGATGTCTCCTTGTTCATCTATTCGAAAAAGTTCGACTTCGGTTTTGTGTCCGAGCACTTCATCATAAGTTCCTTCCGCGCTTGCCAGATATACACCGTCGGGGGACAAGGCCAGTCCGTTGCGAACCGGTGACGTGGTATTGTGGACGGCAACTTTTTTTAAATCAATCGCATTCCATACTTCAACTTGTGTCCGGTCTTCCTGAGCCAGGGCGAAGCGTGAGCAGTCCGCGCTCCATTTTGCATAATCGTAAGTTGGCCCGTCGACCTGTCTTTGAGTGCCGGATTTTAAATCCATCACACGGAACCCTTGTTTATCCCCAACGATCATTTGTTCCCCGGTCCGGCAATAGGCAAACACTGAAGAGGTGGTCGCTACTTTTTCGCCTTTACCCGATTTCAGGTCCCAGGCAAGAACGTCACCGTTGACCTGGCGCGAAAGAACGCGCGACCTGTTTTGTTCCAGCACCACATCCAGTGCCAAATTTGGCAGATCCGAGTGAATGGAATGAGGTCCGGGATTTCCCAATATTTGTTTGTAGGAAACCCTGGGGTATCGGATCCAGTAAAAAAAGATTAGCGCCAGGGAAATTGCTGTGAGTGCAATACCCATGATGAATTTATTCAAAATAAGATCCTTATCTTTTAGGATTAACTTGTGGATTATCGACACGGACCCGATTTTTCTGGGTTTGTTTGCAAGGTTTGGTGGTGTTCGGCAAGACAAATTAATCGAATATAATGAATCCATCGAGAAAAAAATTGAAGAACGTACTCGCGAATTAAAGGTTGCCAAGGAAGAAGCGGAGGAGAGCAATCGCGCCAAATCCGAATTTTTATCCAGCATGAGCCATGAGCTACGGACCCCGCTTAACGCTATTTCCGGTTTTGCCCAGATATTGAAAATGAATACGGAGAATAACCTGACGACGGTTCAATTAAATAATATTGATCGAATATATGCCGCCGGAAAACATTTGCTGAAGTTGATCAATGAAGTCCTCGATTTGTCCTCCATTGAGTCCGGGCGTATCAAATTATCCATGGAAACCATTGACATGAAAAAATTCATGGGAGAAATAAAAACGATTGTGGAACTTCTTGTCATTAAGGACGAGATAGAGTTTATTCTGGATTCCGCTGAGTTTGATTCCCATTTTCTTCATGCAGACCGTTTGAGATTGAAACAGGTGGTGTTAAATTTGATATCCAATGGAATCAAGTACAACATAAGAGGTGAATCTTTGCGAATTTACAAAGAAAGAAGGGAAGCTAATATGATTCGCCTGGTTTTTGAAGATACTGGAATCGGGATTCCCAGAGAAAAATGGAGTCAGGTTTTTCAGTTGTTCAATCGCCTTGGCAAAGAAACTATGACCATTGAAGGTACCGGAATCGGCCTGAGCATCACCAAAAAAATTGTGGAAATGATGGATGGCCAAATCGATTTTGAAAGCGAAGAAGGTGTGGGAAGCAAGTTTTTCGTTGATTTGCCCATCCCTGGAATAGTTTATAATCTCGGAGTTTGATTTAAGGCCCAACGTACCTAAATTCTCTTGCTCCAGAGGAGAGGATACTCTTATCCGTAACCCGGATTGATTAGACCCTTGGTGCACTCTTCAAAACAAATACTCGTGCTCTCCTAATTAAAATCAATTAGCGAATTCTTATCATGCTTGTAGTTAAACTCTAAAACACTTAAAAGGTTTTTTAAGGAGAGAGCATGATAAATAAGCAATTTCGAAACCGCAAAATGCTGATGGGTGCCATCGTGTTACTGCTGGGATTGGTAGCCACCGGCTTGAACGCTTTGGCAAACGGACTTGGCAACGTTTAGTGAAAATTCAATCGAATTTCCACAAGGTCTGCTTCGTCGACATCGCCACTCTTGCGGCCCCCGTTGGAATCGGTACCGTTGATGTGGGTAGAGAACCCACTTCTGTTGCTGTTTCCGGACCATATGCTTTGGTAGGTGTTAGCACGTCTCCCGTTCTTCCCATTCCTTCCGGAAACCTGAACGATGTAAACCGCGAAACCGATGCCGTTTCCTGGTTCCTTGACCCGAGTTTTGGATAAGAGAAAACCCTCTCCGGGAGGGAGAGGAATAAGGTTAAGGGGATGAATGAAGCCGAGGGCCCACAAATTAGAGTTCTCAATAAGTTCTTTGACCAATTTAAACGATTTTTTGGTTTTCCCTCTTCTTACCCATAACTCGGGTTTCATTAATTTTTTCGTAGTAACTGCGAACGAAGGCGACTTTAAGAGGGGAAGCCGGGGCGTCCCTATCTTTTAGCCTTATAGCAAAGTGATGTTCGATTCAGGAGAGGGCCTGGAATATTTGGTCTTTCAGCATGGATGTTATTCTGAGTTTCGAGCCGAAAAAAATTGTGAAACCCCAATATATGGAGACAGCCCCGTTTGGAAAAAACTATATTTTTGTTGGATCAGAGCGTGGTAATTTTATTACTGTGTATGAAGCTCGACTTGGCCAGGACCCTCAAAAGGTAGTGGTGTGCAAGTCCGCCATTCCGTTTTGGAAGAATTGTTGCATCGCGGAGAGGAAAGGGAAATGCGTAAGGTCACCCAGCAGATGACAGAGCACCTGGATCCAGATTTTCAAGAGTTTGCACAGCAACTATAGGGGGGCTGGTTCCCTGGAATTAGACAGGATATTTGATCTCAAATGGTGTCTTATATTTCAGTTATTACTTCATTTCACTACTGTCCGGGGAAATATTTAACATTGGGTTGATAGTCCAGTATTAAAAAATATTTCATTGTTTTTTAAGGAGTTACCTGTTTTCGATCCATGCTGTCCGGGAAAACCTGAATCTACATCCCCTGAAAGAGTTTTCTGAGATCGCTGAAAATCCTTATCAGTGTGGGAACAGGCATTTACAGCCATTTTAGGAGCTTATTCGTGCTGTCCGGTTAAAAAACAGCCCAATTAAGCCTCACGTTTTCAAAGAATATTTTGATTTTCCCCGGACACTAATGACTTCATTTGAAAATTAAAGGAGGGATTAGAAGGTTGGGGGTGGAAAAGATTTTATGTTAAAAGAGTTGGACCAAAATAACCGGAGACACAGGATCTCCGGTTTTTTTGAAACTAAGGGTTAACCGACTCTTCGATAAGTCCTATTTCTATAGGAGTTTAAATCTACGGCTTGTTCCAATTCTATTTCTGTAGTGGCTGGATCTTCCGGGGTAATAGTAATCAGTTGACAATTAGAGCCATTAAAATCCAGGATCAAAAGTTGAGCATTAACGTCAAACCTGGCAATAATGTCCCCGCTAGCAAAAGGACAACTTACACCATCGGTTACCGTTAATGACATTTCCTGGCCATCAAAGGCATTACCTAACAAAGCGGCATTTTGCAATAGGTCCGAGGCGGCCCCTGTAACAGTTCCCACAAGAACATTTCCTGATTGCGTGATAGTGAATTGGTTGAGTGCATCTGAGGTTGCCACGGCAACGTAGGTACCCTGAAAATTATCTGCAGGAAGATCCACTGACGGCGCAGTGATAGTCGTATCATCGTTTTCGTCACAGCTTGACCCTGTCAATAAAAGCCCCAGGACGAGTAACCATACCAATTTGCCCAACAATCCTGCTTTGGGTTTGTTGATTCCAAACATGCCCCCTCCTTATTCTTTTTTTATGATTGCCATGAATCTACCATATATAGCCAACAAAATCAATGGTTTATATGTGTAAATTTTCATGTGGTGGGAAGGTAATTTCCTGGTGTGCGTTTTTCAAAAAATTCGCAACCAATTTGCGGAACTTGACAGACTTTTGAAATTCCCCATTTTCGGATAGAAACCCCCAAAGGATTTTTAGCGATGTCGATTTTGATGGTACGGTTTGTTTCATTATTTTCAAATTGAGAACGATCAACTGGAGTTTCAAAAAAGTCACCAACAGCATTTGGTTGATTCAAAACCTGGAGGGTTTCGTGGTTTTGGTGTTTCAGGGAACGATTTCCACTCGAATAATATTGGTCCATTTAGGAACGCCAGTCGGAATGCCTGTGGTGATGACCACGCGTTGTCCCTTCTTCAGGTATTTGTGTTTTTTTAGATTTTGAAACACGTTATGCAAGTCTTCAAGAAAGTGTTGGGAATCTTCGACGAGGGTAGGGACCACTCCTCTAAGCAGGGTTGACTTTCGGGCGCGAGATAAACTGGAGGTGTAGGTGAATACGGGAACCATGGGTTTGGGAGCCGTTATTTGGCGGGCGGTTCCACCGGTGATGGTGAAAATCAGCAAAGCATGGGCGTTTAATAATTCCACCAACTGGTTCGCCGAATAGGTCACTCCCTGGCTCACGGGAAGATCGTGTTCCATATTTCTGTTCAAACGCAATATCCGCCGAAATTTTTCGTGATAGCGTTCCTGAGTGCGAGCGGTCCGGTCCATCACGCGAACCGCTTCAATCGGATGCTTGCCCACTGCGGTTTCGGCAGAAAGCATGATGGCGTCTGCCCGCCCGGCTACTGCTTGCGCAATGTCGGACACTTCGGCTCGCGTGGGGCGATGGTTATTGACCATCGACTCCAGCATTTGCGTCGCCACGATCACTATTTTTTCGTGCTTGGCGCCCAATCTCAGGATTTCCTGCTGGACCACCGGAACCTCTGCAAGTGGAATTTCGATACCCAGGTCGCCCCGGGCTACCATGAGACCGTCAGAGACCTGAACGATTTCCTCCAGGCACTCTACTGCTTTTTTACGTTCAATCTTGGCGATGACTTCCACATCCTTACCTGCCTTTTTTATAATACGGCGCAGTTGTTGAATATCCTTCGCAGAACTGGCAAACGACAAGGCGACAAAGTCGATGCCTGCTTTTAGTCCAAAGGCGAGGTCTTTTTTATCTTTGGCCGTCAAAGCTCCTGTACGGATAACCGCATCGGGCATGTTGAGTCCTTTATGATCGGAAAGCGTACCGCCAACCTCCACCACAACGTGGACCC
This sequence comes from Nitrospina sp., assembly GCA_024648695.1. Lineage (GTDB taxonomy): Bacteria > Nitrospinota > Nitrospinia > Nitrospinales > JACRGP01 > JACAVV01. Next base: position 250,859 of record JACAVV010000005.1, on the reverse strand, counting down.
GTTGACCTGATATTTTTTTGACTTTGACACGAATATTGCCATCATCCAGGAATATCTGACTCCCAACCTTTACATCGTTGTGAAAACGGGGGTACTGGACAGGAACCCATCCCTTTTCGCCCATGCCTTTTTCTGTGCTGAAAATGACCCGGTCGCCACGATGCAGTTGGATGAATCCTCCTTTAAATTTTCCCACCCGCATTTTGGGTCCTTGTAAATCGAGCAGGATTCCTGCAAAAGTATTCAGAGTTTTTTCTGTTTTGCGAATCCATTCGATCCATTGCAGTAAATCGGAATGTTTGCCGTGGGAGAGGTTGAGTCGAAACACATTCACGCCATTTCGTACCAACTCATGAATGCGCCTGGGGGTTGCTGATTCCGGACCCAGAGTGGCTATGATTTTTGTCAAGCGGGGAATCATAATGAACCAGTGCCTCCATTGAATAGCAATGGACTCAGGTTTAAAGATCCAAACGGGTTTCCACAATGCTTTCTATCCAGAATAACATTGAGAGAGGTTATTGTAACCTGGAAATGTCATGAAAATTTATTTAAGGATGAAATACCTCCTTGATGCGAATATAATGGGATTTTAAAAAACAATTTCCGAAAACTCGAATCAGATTGAAAGAAAGCCTTGGATACTAAAGACCTTTCCCCCATTCTCGATAATCTGCCTGCCATGATTTGGCTCTCTGGTACCGATAAACGTTTTATCTATTTTAATAAGACCTGGCTTGATTTTAGAGGGCGTGCCCTGGAACAGGAGTTGAATTTTGGTTGGCTTGAAGGAATTCATTCGGAAGACCGTAATCATTACCTCCAGGTTTATACGACCCGCTTCGAAAGGCGTTGGCCTATGGAATTGATGTATCGCTTAAAAACGGCCGATGGTTCTTATCGTTGGGTATCCGAAAAAGGCCATCCAAGAATTTCCGACCAGGGCGAATTTTTTGGATATTCAGGCACTTGCCTGGATATTCACGAATGGATAGGAAACCTGGCGAACCCGTCAAATCGGCAGGAATTGGAAGAGTCTCTGGCGAAGAAGAATTACCTTATAGAATATGGTGTGGAGTATGCTGGGGATGCCGCTTTTTGGTTGCTTCCGGAAAGCGCACAGTTTGTTTATGTTAACGAGAAAGCCTGCACAAACCTCGGGTATTCTAAAGAGGAATTGCTCAACTTAACCGTGTTTGATATCAACCCCTCGGTTCGAAGGGAAACCTGGCCCAATTACCTCGAAAATATGAGAAGCCAACAGGTTACTTCCTTTGAATCTTCGCACCAGAGGAAAAATGGGGAAGTGTTTCCGGTGGAGATCAGTCCGCATCTGGTAAATTTTAAGGGGGAAGAATACATCATCGCTTTCGCAAGGGATATCACTTCGCGCAAAGAGGATGAAGAGACATTGAAAAATAGCGAAGAGCGGTTAAAGCTGGCATTAGAAGGGTCCAGTGATGGGTTATGGGACTGGAACGTGCAAACCGGGGCCGTCTACTTCAGTCAACAGTGGATGAATATGTTGGGATACAAGCCTTTAGAATTGGAAGGCCATGTCAACACCTGGAAAAAACTGGTGCATCCGGATGATATGCCGCGCGTCTTGAAAATTCTGGATGAACATTTGGAAGGTAAATTACCCTATTACAAAACCGAACATCGGGTGAAACATAAAGAGGGTCACTGGGTCTGGATTCTCGACCGCGGCAAGGTGATGGAATGGGATTCTCAGGGCAAACCCTTACGAATGGTCGGCACTCACACGGATATCACCTGGAAAAAACGAACAGAAGAAGAACTCAGCAATGCTCTTCAGGAAGCTGAAAAAGCCAATCGCGCCAAATCGGATTTTCTTTCAAGGATGAGCCATGAATTGCGGACACCTCTCAATGCTATTTTGGGCTTCGCGCAATTGTTACAAATTGATCCTAAAGGCAAATTAGATGAAGCCAGTATGAATAGCGTCAACCATATTATTGATGGAGGAATCCATTTGCTCGACCTGATCAACGAAGTGCTTGATCTGGCGAAAATTGAATCTGGAAAATTGAACCTGGTTATGGAGTCGGTATCGGTTCGAACCCTGATCCAGGAAGTATTATCACAACATACTCCATTAACCAGGAAGAATGAGGTCGTCCTCAAATTCGAGGATCATCTGGGTGGAAAGGATATTATTCAGGCCGATAAAATGCGTTTCAAGCAGATATTGATTAATTTGATATCCAATGCCATCAAATACAATCGCAAGGGCGGATCGGTGATGGTTTCTCTGGAAGAGAGCGAGGGAGAACGAATTTTAATAAAAGTTATCGATACCGGAATCGGCATTTCCAAAGAGTTTCAAGAACAATTATTCGAACCTTTTGTACGTCTGGAGGACCCGTCCCGGGAAATTCAGGGCACTGGCATCGGCCTGACGATCACTTTACAATTGGTGAAATTGATGGGAGCGGAATTAGCGGTGGAAAGTATAAAAGGTGAGGGAAGTATTTTTAGCGTTTCTTTTCCTTACAGACCGGAGGAATGAATTGATATTCTCTCCCTTTTAGGCTTCCCGGCATACTCTCTTGTTTCAAGGGTTTAAGCAGACGCATTTCCAATCTTTTTTACAACAACGCGGAAACAATGCAATTTTTTTTGAGGGCCCATAAGATAAGGCATGAATTCCTTTCGAAATTTTGCATGACCGGGAAGATGGTAAAAGGCATCCTCAACTTTCAAATCGAAACGGGACTTCAAGTTTTGGATCATACTCATTAATTGGGCGGGAGAAGGGAAATGAAAGTTTGTCAGCAAATTCATGCAGTGCAGGAATCCGGGAGTTACCTTTTGGGCCAGGAAAGTCTTTGTGATGCAGCCCGTCAGTAAGTTCCTCAGGGCCAAGGGTAAAAAATGGACGTAAGGAATCAGGGTATGTTGCTCCAGTCTGAAATATCGATTGGGAATTTCCAGGAACAAAACCCCGCCTGGTTTCAATACCCTGAATGATTCAGAGAGGTACAGGTTGTTATCATAAGTGTGTTCCAAAACGTGCAAACTGGAAATAATGTCGAAGGTGTCGTTTTCATAGGGAAGGCCATGCCCAGAATATTGTTCTATTTCTACCTTAGGTTCCCATTCTGTCCCTGAAAACCTCAACTGGGCAAGGTTTGTCAATGTAGGATCGACTTCCACCCCGTGAACGCGGGATGCCCCTCTTTCGAGAAAAACTGACACGCATCCAGCCGAAGAACAACCTGAACTCAAAACCCGTTGATCTTTTAATGTATGGTATTGTTCAATAGCATCAGCATAAGGAAAAAAACGGGTGGTATCCAAATGAGTTTCTAAAATTCTTTTTTGGGAAACCTCGTCATCAATTGGTTTCGCATATGCCTCTACGGCTTTAACAAAAGTATCGGGTAGCAACATTACTTTCCTGTTCCTAGGAAATATCAATAACTTGTGAATTCTTATTATTATATATTTATTGCAGGGGATTTGGGGAAATTTTTAATATCCCACAAAGCCCCTATTTTTCTGGAGTTTTAACGTCCCTAAGAGACAACATTGAACCATTTTCAGCAAGTCATCAGATTTTTTGAAACATTTAGCTATTTTTACTTACTCGGAGTAATCCTGGGTTTGCAAGAACGAATCGAAGCCGTTCAATGATTTTTTTTGAGCTACGCTCTATTGAAAATTTATTTTTTAGACTCTTGTAGCTAGTCTAGCTCGATTCTGACAGTGTTGCGTTTAATTTTTGGGTTTACGATTGATGAATCGACTGAATGACATCAGAAAATCTTTTAAAAAAAATTTTGTTCCCTTTTAAATTGAAGTGGCAACATAAATCCATATAAATAGTTTCAGGGTAACTTTTAAATAACTCTGTGAAATCGTAATAGTGTATTCCCTCTTCTGATAATTGAGAACTGAATTTTTGTAAAATCAAATAGCCTTCCTGGACGAATGGTTTCCATTCGAAAGTTTCCAAGTAAGCGATTTTTAATTCTTCCTGGCTTAAAGGTTTACTATTTAGAACATATTGATTGGGTTGCAGTATATGAATGTATCGTGCCCCAATTTGATTTGCTAAACTAGCCATCATTTTCGAAGAATCCACCCACATTTGAGCGATACTTTTCAAGCAAAGGTCTTTATTGCCCAGAATAGGATCTGGCAAATCGAGCACTAAGGTCTCCCCCAAGCCCTGGGATTTAGCTTGTTCTTGAAGCTTTTGTTCCAAGAGCACCAGTTTCTTTTTTGATTGAATTATCAAAGCCCCTATGATGGATTTTACTAATTCCAGGTTTTTTAAAACAGGGAGATGGACCCATTTTACCAAAGCAGACGGTCTGTTTTTTTCTACCTGCATCTGATTGGTCAACTCACGGTTTTCTTCCGAAAAACTGGTTATATGATCTAGCATAGGATAATAATGTTTTCGAGATGGAAACATAGGATGAAACCTGTCCACGCAATCTTTTCCACCCAATCCAATTTCATTAAATCCATCAATGTTGATGATGTAGTTGAAAGGAACTCCTAAAAGAATGGCTTGAACTAAACCAATCACCTGTTGAGGCTGTTTATAAGCAGAGGAAGAAAAGTTTAAAATCTTGAGACGGTCAAGTGGTATAGAAAGTTTCTTGGCAAGTTCAGGCTTGAGGGTACGGACGACAGAATTGACAAATAATTCAGCCACTGAGCCACCAAAAACACCTATAACAACATCATCTTTCTTAAATGGGTTGTTTCGAAAATCAGGTTGAGGAGATAGATACCCCAGGGGATTGATATAAAATTCATCGAAATATTTTGTGGTGTCAAACCGGTCAGGAAAAATTGCCGACAAATACCATGCCTCAAGAGGCCGATCAATCTGGGAACGTTTGCTCCAACCGTTAAAAGGGTGAATCTGGTGATTCATAAACATACCCGATACATTGGTAAAAGGAACCACCATTTGCTCACGGGAGACCTTTCTCTGTGACTCAAAAAGGTTTGACACCCGGACTATGATTTCACAACACAGCAAACTTCCCGCCAGGGAAAGAATTAATACTGTCAAAGTAAAAGCAAACTTTTTCAAGGGGATGGATTATCCTTTTTAAAACAAAACGATGAATGAATAATGTTTATGGACCCTGAACTTTTAATTCGTTCAAAATTATGGGAGCAATATGGTGTGCAAGAATTGCGTTGCCTGTTAACCCAAAATGACAACAAACATCTGTATAAACATCTTCCCTGACCTCTTTAAAAATCTGGGTTAAATCTGCTATAGGGAACCCTTTGGAATTCATTTGTTCTGCCATTTTAACCAGGACAGGATAGCTCTTGCGAGCTACCTGAGACCATTCCAGTCCGGGGTCAAATGCTACTTTCTTTTCTTGTTCGCTTAAGGGTTTACTGCCTTCAAAATATTGGTTGGGTTGGATGACGTGTATATAAGGTATCTCCTGTTCTCGGGCAATGGAGTACAATAATTCGGTGGATCTTTTCCAAATCTCCAGAGCGGTCTTTAATGGATTGGAATCGGGATCTATTGCAGGTCCTTTGAAATCTTCGATAATCGTATTTTGCGCCTTTTCCGCCATTTTATATTGAATTTTTTCGATCTGGCCCTGCAGGTTTTTTAACTGAATTTCTGCAAACAGATTGAGAAACAGGCTCCAACGGAAATAAGCCTTTTTTATAAACAGGTGAATCGACTTTTCCCTTTCAAGCAATTCATAAAACCTGTAAATCAGATTCACTGTTTTGCGATCCACTCCGCCTACCCGCTTCGAAAGCAATCCCATATGAAAACCCGAAGGATACATTGGGTGAATTCCATGCTTAAAGTTTTCGACGGATAAAACCATATCATTGAAACCGTCAATATTTAAAATGAGATCGATGTCAAAATCCAGGAGGAGGGAGTATAGGATGGCAAACAATTGCTGAGGTTGTTTGAATCCCGCAGTCGCCAGAGTCAAGACCACTAATTTCTTATCTTTAAATTTCGGATCTCTTTGACGTAATTCCCGTTCCAGGTGAACCGGACCAAAAATGGTAAATATATCAGCAACGCTTCCCCCCACTACAGCGATGACAAATTCATTATTTTTCTTCTTATAGGGATAGCGACGTTCAGGAATGGGCATGAACCCATATTTATTATAGGCGATGCCTTCCATATCTGTTCCTTTGGCATTGCCCCAGGTTTTTGCTCCAGGTCGCCCATTATAGCCAAGGTAAGGATGAAGGTAGTATAAACCCGACTTTTCCTGGCTTTCGGATTCTTCAAGAAGCCGACTGACAATTTTGAATCGGTCCGCACGGGCCCGAGTCTGCTGATCACGGTCCCATTCTGTTCCGGTGATTGGTTTGAAAGCGATCCACGAACATATTTCCAATAAGCCCCAGCACAGGACGAGGAAAATGGCGAACTTCGCAAAAGCCTTTAAAGTCTCCATAAACACACCAGGTAGTGAGGAGAACACAAAACCGGTTTCACATTCGTATCAATCCGTTTTCTTATTGATGATCTGGGCGAGCGAACCTATGGATCGGGCCAGCAACACATTTGCTTTATTCAGGATGAACAATAATACCTTCGCAACTACACCTTTCATGCCTTTCGACCGCATCACCGCTGATAACACTTTATAATAGTAGGTCGGACTGCGCACGCTCCAGATTTCAACCGCAAAATGGCTATCGATGTCCTTGTGCGGCGATTGGCAAAATTTCACCAGCGGTTCGATGGCCCGGTCCCAGGTGTATTGCGAACGAATTTCTCTTAAGTTGGCGCGGTATTGTTCCAGGTCATATTTGCCCTCCGCAATCTCAAGAATGGCCTCGGCCAGCCCTTCGGGATCGTTATAGTCAACCGAAACTCCCAATTGTTTGTCCTCGACCAGATTGCTGAGTGCTCCGCCGCGAGTGGTCAGGATTGGCAGTTCGCACCAGATGTAATCCATGATCCGGGTACGGAAAGAGTAATCGGTTTCAATGGATTTTTTGTGCAGGTTCAATCCGATATCCGCTTCCAGCAGGTAATCGGTGCGGGCATCATAAGGGACCCAGTAATCGTTGAACAAAACGTTTTTTCCAGTCAGGTCCAGGTCCTTGCTCAACTCGCGGGTTTTGACCAACTCCTCCATGATGACGTTCGATTGCGGATGCTGGCATCCCATGAAAAACAGTTTCACATCCTGGCGTTTTTTGCAGACGATTTCCATCGCTTTCACTCCCGTGACCGGGTCCAGCCAATCGTACACACCGCCTCCCCACAACAGTACCAGGTCATTGGGTTTGATGGCGGGATGGATGCCTTTCAGGGAGCTTTGCTGTTTCTTCGGAAGTTCTTTCGGCAGACCGTAGGGAACCACATCTATCAGCGACCTTAAAGTATTGTCGTTGGCGTAAGTATAAGGGTTGATCCGGCCAGCATTCATCAGCATGCCCACCCACATATCGCGTTGGGGTTCGCTGGCGCAGATGAAAAAATCCCCGGCCAGCAACTGCTCCGTGAAAATGTCTATGAGCGACCGGCAGAACGGCACCTGCGCGTCGAGGTCAAAATGGCTGTGGTTGGATAACGCTTCGAAGAACGTCGGGCAATAGATATCCACCACCAAGGCGGCGGAAATTTTTTTCAGATAGGGATACAGGCGCAACTGGAATCCAAAGACACACACCACATCTTGATCAGCCACGATCTCCTTTAAAGAATGAAAATCGTAAGGTTTCCAGGTGAAGGGTTCTTCTCCCAGGTGGTCCGCCTCGTTGGGGGTCGTGAAAGTGACATCAAACTTTTTACTCAAACCCCGCGCGAGTTCCAGAGAACGAATGGCGGGTCCGGCCATTTGCGGATAGATGGGATCGCTGGCGATCACACAGACTTTAGTCATCTTGCATTTTCCATTGAAATTCGAGGGGAACATACCCGCGGGGTTCGTAGTCACCCACCAGGTCTACTTGAAATTCGGCTGATTTTTCTTCCCAATCATAGGCGTGGGTATGAGTCGCATCCCATATTGCCACGGAAAACTGATAGGTTCCGGGAACCAGGTTCAAGGAAGGAACCGTGAGGAACACTGCACCTTCCCCCTGGATGGAGTCGATGGGAAAGCGGCAATCCTGGGTGTTGGGTCCACAAATGTGAACCCCGTCCTTGTGATGGATGGCCATGCCAAATATGGGGCCAGTGACCTCGACTTTAGCATGAAAATCCAATTTTACCACAAACTTTTCGTGCATCCTGAACGAGCCGGTTTCTTCGCGATCGGCGTTCAAAAAAGATATTTTCTTAATGGCGACTTCACTTCCCTTACGCGCCAATACTTCCTGCTTTTGCCTTTCCTGTTCTGCTTGCCTGATGGCTTCCTCTTCCAGCCTGCGTGCCTCTAATTCTTTGAGTCGGGCTTCTTCTTCCTTACGCCGCGTTTCTTCCATTCGCATTTTCCGGTACGGCTCGTTTGTTGTGATGAGGTATCTTTCGACCACCTCCTCTGCGGGACCATACGCCAGGGTTTCACCTTTGTCGATCCAGAGCGCGGTCTGGCAAAGCGATTTCACAAGTTCCATGTTGTGCGAAACGAACAAAACAGTGCGCCCCTCGGCGATCATTTGTTTGATCCGCTCCATACATTTTTCCTGAAAATTTTGATCGCCGACCGCCAGAATTTCGTCGATTAATAAAATGTTGGCCTGACTGTGGGCGGCGATGGAAAACCCCAGCCGCATGGTCATGCCGGTGGAATAATGGATCAAGGGAGAATCGATCACTTCCTCCAGGTCGGCAAACTTTACAATCGTATCGAATTTGGACGCAATCTCGCTCCGGGGCATTTTTAAAATAGACCCGTTGATGTACACATTTTCGGCCCCGGTCAGGGACGGCTCGAATCCCGTTCCCAACTCCAGCAAAGGTGCCACCACGCCCTCGACAAGGGTTTCCCCACGGTCCGGCGGAAGCAGTCCGCCCAGGGTTTTGAGCAACGTGCTTTTTCCGGAACCGTTCGTGCCAATCACAGCCATCACTTGTCCGGGCGGCAATTCAAAGGTGATGCCCTTCAAAGCCCAGAAATGGTGCGCGGGTTTGTCTTTCTTAAACGACGCGAGAAAGAAATCCTTGATGGACTGTTCGCGGTAAAATTTGCGCGTGTACTGCACCCACACGTCCTGGCAACGTATCACCTGAAAAACCTTTTAAAAGTATTGTTCGAAAAACTCATTCAACGGTTATCGTCAAAGTTCCTTTATAAACCCTTTTTCCAGCTTCAAAAATACCTTCCATCCAATTAGCAAGCTCAACAGCGCAAGACCCGAAGCCACCAGCAAAGATCCTATGCCCGGAAACCGCAAATGATACAAAACGTCCCGGTACAATGAAAGAATGGGAACCACCGGATTGAAATAAAATATGAAACGAAACTTCTCGGGAACCATCGACAAGGGATAGATCACCGGGGTCAGGTAAAACCAGATCAGCATCAGAAAATCGAGCAGGTGTTGCACATCCCTGTAATACACGTACAGGCTCGACAGCATCAGCACCAGACCCAGCGTAAACACGATGTGAATAACCACCACCACTGGCAACAAAATCAGGCTCCAGCCAATCGTCCCTTTCAGGTACACCAGAAACAGCAGGAAGGGGACAAAGCTCAACATCAGGATCACCGCGTTGGAGCAAATAATCGCTGAGGGGAACAGTTCCCGTGGACAGTAAAATTTCGAGATGAAGGAACTGTTGGAAACAATCGAGATGGTGCCTACCATCAGGCTGTTGGCAAAAAAGGTCCAGGGGAGCAATGCGGATATCAGGAACAGGGCATAATGGTCCATTTGAATCCGCATGATGATCGCAAACACCATCGTGTAAACCATCATCATTAGAAAAGGATTCAGCAAGGACCAAAGGTAACCGAATATGGTGCCGTGGTAGCGGATTTTAAGGTCCTTGGAAACCAGGCTCATCAGCAATTCCCGATGGCGTACAATTTCTTTGAATTTTTCGAACATACTCGGCAGGTAGGCTCCCGGTTCTGTTTTGCGGATACCGGAATATTTAAAAGCGAATAGAGTCCCTCGCGGGAAGCACGAGCGGAATTTCTCGTCCCGTAGGACGTTCCTGAATTAAAACGGAACGGAAAATTACACAAAACTGGGAGCCTGAAATTGAACTCCCTGCTATTTATAACATTTTCACTAATTCCCGGACCGTTTTTTCAATACCGTCGGCCACTTCGGAAATCGATTGCCCCGACATGTAAGCGGGCGTGGAAACGATTTTGTGTTCTTTGTCGATCACGAAATCGGTTGTCGCGCATTCCTGGTGCTTCGATCCCATCTGATCGATCTTGCCGCCCACTTCCTTGTCGGTACCGATGGTGAGCGTCGGGTGAATCGACCCGCCATCGAAAACTTTAGCCACCATGGCAGGGGCAATACAGCACGCCGCTTGCGGTTTCTGTTTAGTTGCAAAATCTCTCACCAGGCGCGCCACTTCGGGGTGGACGTCACAGTTCTCACCTTTTACCGCAAAGTCACACAGGTTTTTGGCCGCGCCAAACCCACCGGGAATGAGTAAACCGTCGATATCCTCGGCAGAAACCGTGGAGATATCTTTCACATTGCCCCGCGCGATGCGTGCAGACTCCTGTAAAACATTACGTTTTTCGCCCGCCGATTCTTCCCCGGTCAGATGGTTGATCACATGCATTTGATCGACATCGGGCGCCATGCATACCGCTTCCACACCTGCCCGGTCAAGAGCCAGCAGGCAAATCACAGATTCATGGATTTCCGAGCCGTCGTAGACGCCACAGCCGGAAAGCACGACGCCAACTTTCTTTTTCATAACCGTCTCCCTTTTTTTGTTTTTTAGCGAAGGTAGAAACCCAGCTTGCGTTGCATTCAAGCACCCTCGATTCAATTTTGCTAAGAGTTTACCATATTCCTTTCAGCGAGTGAATGAAGATGAGGCGGGGGAAAGATTATTGCAGAGTGAGTATATCCAGATCGTCAACTTTTTTTAGGCGAATATCGTTGCTGATGAACCCTTGGGTGTGAGAATGAAGGGACGTGGCAAGCAAAATTGCATCCGGAGTCTTAAGGTTATATTTTGACCTCAATCGGGCACCTTGATCTGAAATTTCCATAGTCAAATCGACCCAGGTTAAATTTGGAAAAGTGGTCAATATTGCATAAAATTTATTTACCTGTCCTTCGTTTTTATTTTGGTAGGGTCCGACTAATATTTCCAATAAAGAAAGTGTGGAGCAAATTCCATGATTTGTTCTGGTCCTAATGGATTCAAAAATTTTCCAGCTGAGGTTTCCAAATATTGGAGAACCTTCTAAAAAATAAATAAGAATTTTTGAATCCAGGCCAATGCGCTCATGTTTATTTAAAAAACGTTCGAGGGTTTGTGGGTCTACCATGAATCTCGTTCATCTTTAAGGTAGTTTTCATTATATGTCCCTTTGCTTTTCCCATACAAAGCTTCTACATAATTTTTGGGTTTGGGCATAATAACTGTTGTTTCCCCCTTGACCACGACTAATAGTTCATCGCCGCTTTTAACGTGCATTGCTTCACGCGCTTCTTTGGGCAAAACAATTTGATTTTTTGATGAAAGTTTTATTGGTCGCATAATATCAGTCTCGATAAAATTAAATGCTTTACTATATCCTATTTTGTAAAGCGATTCTAGGTGTCATTATTGACATCAACATATAAAAACTCGTATCAAATCGAAACCATAAACAGGCGCAACGGTTCCCAATGCGGGTTTGAACATTCCTTTCCATCGCTCCAAAATCATTCCTTCTTCTGTATAAAAGCTTTTTAAATTCTAGCGATCTCGACTTAATTTGTTATGAAAATTCATACTAATATTAAATATTTGTAAAAAATTAAACATATGAATTAGCTGGTAATGTTTTTTTAAGCATCTAAAATGCTTGATTTAAAGGGATTTGTCCGTTTTTCTGTTTGGTTGCAGTTTTGGCACGAGGATTGCTTTTATCAAGGTATTAGTAAAAAACGTTCCTGAATAAGGATTTTGGGACCTGCTTTAATCCGGACTTGAGCCGGTCATGAATTTTTCGAAAAAGGTTTTTTAAAATGGAACTTAAAGGATTGAAAACTTTAAATGTTATATCGAAAATTAGGACTTTTAAAATTTTTGATTTAGGTGTAACCTTTAATGTTAACGATTCCCGATGTTCCGTAGAAAACCGCTTCTATTAACATCTTTTAAAAAGAGGTATTCGTCATGAAAAAATTAATCGTAACTTCCGTTGCTTTAGTATGTTTGGTTTTCGCTCAAAACGCTTTTGCTGAAAACCCAATGAATCTGTCTGAAGAGGCATCTGGTGAAGCTAAAGGGCATAACGAGACTGGCATCGAGGAGTTTAATCAAGACAATTGTCCCAACGCTGTCCTTTCCTGGTCCATTGCGGCCAAAAAAGATCCGACGCATGGCGAAGCTCTTTATAACCTGGGCCTGTGCTACCACAAGATGAGCGAAACGGACAAGGCGACCATGTATTTTAAAGAAGCGGCTAAACGGGCCGGGGACAATTCCAGTATTCTCGGTTCTTCATTGGTCAATTCCTATACGAGCCAGGACTAAATGGCTCGTAGTCTGGCAATAATTGGTCTGCAACTCCGAAAAAAGAGGATCCAATGAAATTTCTGAAGAATTCATTATCCAATGAACAAGGTATCTCCATGATGGAGGTTCTGATGGCCATGATTTTACTCACCACCGGAATCCTCGCCTATGGAAGATTCACTGCGGGAGTTGTAGACCGAAGCGCGATCAATCAAAAGACCACGATCGCCACCACACTCGCTGAAGACAAACTGGAAGATTTGCGCAATTTGGCACGGGCGGGCCTGATTGATTCCAGTGATAATGGCACAGATACTGTAGACAGCGAATTTAACCGGACCTGGACCATTGCCGCAACGGCAATTACAAATGTATCGCAATTGACCGTTACTGTGGCCTGGCAAGGGTCTTCTGCCCAATCGGTTTCCCTGACAACACTGTTGGACCAGTCCGCATTTGCACCTTGACAACCCTGTTAGACCAGACCGGATCAATATAATGAATTTTTCATCAGCCAGCTACATAAAGAACCAGCGTGGAGTCGGTATGGTTGAAATAATGATTGCCTTGGCAATCAGTACCTTCATCCTTACTGCGGCGATGATAACTTTTTACCAGCAAGACGACATTTTCAAGGATGAGGTAGCCAAGAATAATGTCCGGTCCCTGGCACGATTCAACTTCAACCGTTTTATTAAAGAACTTCATATGGTGGGTTATGGTCTTACTTCAGATGTAGCGATCACTTCGGCTACGGCCACGGGCATCACATATAGAGCTAATACCGATGACACCACAACCTCCATCACAAACGCACTTGCGGCAAACGCCACTTCCTTAATTTTATCCAGCGCCACCGGATTCGATGACAATCAAAGCGTAATAGTCCGGGACCTTGATAACGGTAACTTCGACCTCGATACTGTTAGTGACGTTACAGCAAATATAATGACTCTAAATACGGGTGTAACTGTTGCTTATCCAACCACCGATGCGGTGGTCGTCAGTCGGTACAGGACCATAGCCTTTGCTTTTAATAACGGTGCCCATCAAATCACACGATCCATCGATGGAGCAACGGCGACTCAATTCATGCAAAATGTAGGCAATGTCACGTTTGCCTACCGGGATGGGGATGGTACTGCTATCGCTACCCCGGTATCAAATGCAAATTTACCAAATATCCGGGAAATTGATGTGACTATTTTATTTCAGGATTCTGATGACACTTCGATCAACATTTCTCTGGAAACAGAAGTCCGTGTGAGAAATATGGGCTGAGGTAACCTTATGATAAACTCAAAATTTAATAAAATTTTTCGAATAAATAATACGTCTCCAACCACATTAGAAGGACCTTTGCAAAACCAGGAGGGAGCGACCCTCATTATTGTGGTCCTGTTTTTGGCGCTTTTAGCCATACTGGCTCCGGTCGCACAACAAAATACTGCCCGGGAAATCGAGCGCGTGCGAGATTTTCGGGAAGAACGCCAGGCATTTTTTCTGGCGGAAGCCGGAGTCCACCATGCCACGTCTATCATTCGGGCACAAAATCTGGACAGCATGTTTGCGGGGCCGGATGGTGACCCGGACCAGACTGCCGATAATGGAACTATTGATATTACCGGTTCCTCCTCCTACACTCATGATGGCAATACCTTCACGAAAGTCGGATTGGCAACCGGAAGTAATTCAGTAGGAGATTATATAATCAGGGTCTACGATAACGACGATGGAGACGGCGACCTGACTCAGGATTCCGATCAGCTAGGCTACGTTCACTCGATCGGTCAGTCTCCAAATGGTATTACCAAAGAACTTTTGGTCATGGTACAAAGCACAGCGGCAAACCCTCCAAACTTTCCTGCTGCTGTGACCCTGGTAGGCCCCGCGGCTTTTATTGATAACCAGGGAAGTGGTTTCTCCGTAAGTGGATTTTCGACTCAACTCGATGGCACCGACGATCCGGATTGTCCGGATACCAATGGTATCGCTATTGAGGCCTCTGCGGCCAATACGGGTTTAAATTTTGGTGGAAACTCTGAAGACAATATTACCGGTAAAGATGGTGGCGAACCTGATCTGGTCAATGATCAAACGGAATTCACTTTGCAGGATGCACAGGATATGTGGAATGAACTCACACCAACTGCAGTATCGTTGGCTAATGGCAAAACTACGGGTGGAACCCTGGGCACCATTGATAATCCTCAAGTTACCTATGCGACTGGAGATGTGGAATTAAAGGGTAATGTTTCCGGAGCGGGAATTCTTATTATTGACGGAGACCTGAATATTTCTGGTAATCTCGATTTTGATGGAATCATCCTGGTAGGAGTTTGTGTGACCTGCGACGGATCTCTGGTAGGAACCGGTTCCTCCGATATCGATGGCGCGATGGTAGTCGGAAACCCCGTCAATACGGATGATTCCGGCGATCCCACAGCTACGTTCACGGGTAGCGCTAGAATCAATTACAGTTGTGAGGGGGTTAATGTTGCTGGTGAAGCCATGGGACTGAGTGGATCTTTCCAAACCATTTCCTGGCGCGAAGTCGATTAAAATAGGGGGCCTCGCGCCCCCTGTGTGGTTCTCTCCGTTTTTTACCCGCGCTTTAGCTTCGCAAAATCTCTTGAAATCCTGAACTTTTTCCATCACAATAAATTTTGATCACTAATCAAAATTTAACAGAGGTGGAAATCGATGTTAGCGTTTGCCAAAGACATCAGCATCACGGATCCTGACCATCCGGAAGAGGAAAAGCATCCTCAATTAAAAGATTACATGGACTACCAGCGGAAGTTGAAACACGATCAACTCATCTTCCATGCCCTGGACCACGCCAAAACCTACTTGCAAAAGAACCAGTCGGATTGCGAAGGCGATGAGGCCAAATTGAAGGAATACGCGGAAAATGCGTTTCCCTATTCACACAAATTCACCGATCCCGACACCCTGTTGATGATGCTTCGCAAGTTGATCAATGCGCAAAATTCCACCAACAACTGGTATCGCCTGAACGGTTATTATTTCGCCCTGGTCTACGATTGCCTGGAGCGTTTTGTAAAAATCTACAACAAACTGGTTAAAGATAACCCCGAAAAGGCGAAAGAGTTCAATGTGTCCGATGGCGTTGAAGTGAACTTCGACGACTGGGTCCAGTTGTATTTTCATAATCTGGATTTTCTGTTAGGCCAACCGATACATTACCCGCATTTTATATTCAGGAAACGTAATAAAGCCCTGGAAGAAGCGGTCAATGCGGAAGTGAAGGGAGGCAAAACCCTGGAAGAAGCGTTAAAATTCCTGGAACAGGATTTTCAGATCAATCCGGATGATATCAATGCTATGGCAGGCAAACAGATTCAGCCTTCCGACCTGGAACTGTTTTTCACGTCCAGGGAAACGCCGATTTATGAATACCTGTATGAGTCCAATTCCGAATTCGGGTTCATGGATGACGAATGCCCCATCGATCATTCCTACTTCATGTGCCATCAGATCAACGGACTGGGACTCGAAGAAGCGGAACAGGTGATAAATGAAGCCCAGAAAATGTTAAAACATTGAGGGTATATTATCGCTGTCGATTTAAATAAGTATCCCCGTTATACCGCAAGGCAGGTCTGCGTCACACTGAAAGCTTAGGCTGTTGACAATGCCCTGACAGTTTGTTAGCGTTACTCCTTCAATTACTTAATAATGCACAAGGAACCCTATGGCTTGGGACGATTTACACGATTCAAAAGGACCGGATGAACCTTATAAAGGAGGTTCTGGAGGTCAAGGCGGCGGTGGTGCCGGAGGCGGTGGCCCGCGCGGACCGCAAATGGAAATTCCGCAAATCAAACTGCCGAAATTCAAACCTTCGACCTTCATGGGTCTGGGTATTTTATTGCTGGCGATCTGGATTCTTCCCGGAGTGTTCTATTTTGTAGCTCCGGATGAGGAAGGCGTTGTGGTGTTGTTCGGAAAATACAACCGGACCACTCAGCCGGGACTGCATTTCAAGTTTCCGTCACCCATCGAACATGTGAGCACACCCAAGGTGCGGCAGGTGCGCCGAACCGAGATCGGGTTTCGTATCACGTCACAAGGTCCTCCGCAGAAGGTCCGCGACGTACCTGCAGAATCTCTCATCCTGACCGGAGATCAGAACATCGTCGATATGGATTTGGTGATTCAATATAATATTAAAGATCCTGCCGCGTACCTTTTTAATGTCAGAAAAAGAAGAAAGCTGGTACGCGATTCCGCAGAGACGGTATTGAGAGGGATTGTCGGGGAAAAGAAAATTGATGAATCCCTGACCACAGGTAAAGCTGAAATTCAAATCCTGATCAAGGATCAGATGCAGTCACTTCTTGATTCCTATGAGTCCGGTATAAAGATTGTTGCCGCCCAGTTGCAGGACGTACACCCGCCTGCGCAAGTGGTCGCCGCGTTCAAAGACGTAGTCAGTGCCCGCGAAGATAAGGAGCGTATGATCAACGAAGCTCAGGGATATCGTAATGCAGTGATCCCGGAAGCCCGCGGTAAAGCCGAGCAAATCATTCGCGAAGCGGAAGCTTATAAGGAAGAAAAAATCAAAAGAGCGCAGGGTGACGTCGACCGTTTTTTGGCTCAGTACGACGAATACAGGAAAGCCCCGGAAATAACCCGCAAACGTATCTATCTGGAAACCATGGAAGAGATCCTTCCGCAGATGGATAAGTTTGTTTTGGGAAGCAGGCAAGGTAACGGTGTGCTCCCGATTTTACCTCTGGGCAAAAACCCTCTCAACCCCTCAGGAAGCAAATAAATCGATATGAAAAAAAATGCGTTAATCGTTATTCTGGTCCTGGTATTCTCGGTAATTTATATGTCCGTGTTCACGGTACATATGACGCAGAGTGCTGTGGTTCTGGAACTTCAAAAACCGAAAGAAGTGATCACCAAACCGGGTTTGTATTTTAAAATTCCATTCCTTCAGCAAATCAGGTTTTTTTCCAGCCAACTCCTGGTGAATGATTCGCCTCCTGCCGAGGTCATCACCAAAGACAAGAAAAATTTGCTGGTTGATAATTACTCCATGTGGCGGATTTCCGATCCCCAGAAATTCCTGGAAACCGTCCGTACCCTGCCCACTGCGCAGTCGCGGCTGGACGATATCCTGTATTCGGAATTGCGGGTGGAACTGGGTACTCACGAACTGATCGACATTGTAACCAATACCCGTCAGGAAATCATGGACAAGGTGACCAAAAAGACGAATGAGAAGGCGCAAGAGTACGGGATTGATGTTATGGATGTGCGAATCAAGCGCACCGACCTGCCGCCGGAAATCGCCAACAACATTTTCAACCGCATGCGTACCGAGCGTGAACGAATCGCCAAGGAATACCGATCCGAGGGTAAAGAAGAAGCAACCAAGATCCGCGCTAAAACGGATAAGGAAAAAATCATCATCATGGCGAAAGCTTATGAAAAAGAGCAGGCCATTCGAGGTCAGGGTGACGCAAAAGCGACAAAAACTTATGCGGACGCCTATTTAAAGGATCCGCAGTTTTACGGATTCATGCGGTCCATGGAAGCTTACAAGAAATCGCTGAAATCGGGCACAACCATTCTCCTGTCTGAAAACTCGGAATTTCTGGAGTTTCTAAATACGCCCGATACCCTGGCAAGGGGTAACCGTCTCAGGGCTGAAGCCGCACCCGTTACTCCTGCCAGCAATGCACCAGTCACTCCAGCAGAAGATACAGCCGAAAGTGCGCCTGAGACTCCGGTTGATGCTGTGATGTCCGATGAGACTCCCGAAGCGCCTGCAGATATGCACGATTCTGCAATTGAATAGGCGCACCGTCAGGAACCCCGAACAAAGACCCTGAAACCCACCCACCCGATCCGGTTTTATGAAAATTCTCATCGTAGGTGCAGGCATCGTCGGGTTCAATCTGGCCCAGGAGTTGTCCCATGAGGGACACGATATTTCAATCATCGATGAAGATCCGGAACGCATCAAGGTCATCCAGGAAAAACTCGACGTCCTCTCTGTACAAGGAAACGCCTGCCTGCCCAGTATTCTGGTAACGGCTGGAATTCGCCAGGCGGAAATGGTGATCGCCGTCACCGACAAGGACGAAATCAACCTGATGGTCTGCATCCTTGCAGAAAAATTCAAGGTCAGCAACCGCTTCGCCCGCCTGCGCCACATCGAATTCACCAGCGACGAAAGAATATTTGATCCCTCAGAACTGCACGTCGACTTGGCAATCAATCCGGGCAAAATCATTGTCGAATTCATTTTGAAGATCATCAAAACACCAGGCGCCGTGAATGCCGCTGAATTCGCCCAGGGAGAAATCCAGTTACGCGGATTTGAAGTTCCGGAAAACGCACCGCTTGCGGGCAAACGCCTGATCGAGTTGCGGGAACTGTTTGAGTTCAATTCCTTCCTCATCGTCGCCATTGTGCGTAATGGTGAAATTCTCATTCATAACGATGGCCAACAGGTTATCGAGGCTGGGGATAAGGTGTACACGCTGGTGGACAAGGAATTTTTGCCTTTGGTCCTGCCCATGTTCAACAAAACCATGGAGGTGATTCACAAACTGGTGTTGTTCGGCGCAAATGCCCTCAGCATTCAGTTGGCCAAAGGACTGGAAGCGGTAGGGTTTAACGATATCTCCATGATTGAGCCCAAAATCGAAGCCGCCAATGAAGCCGCCGACCAGCTTTCCAAAACGGTGGTCCTGCATGGAAGCGGAACCGATCCCGACTTGTTCAACGATATCAACATCAGCGATGCCGATTATTTCATCGCTTTGTCCAATGACGATGAATCGAACATTCTTTCGGCCCTGCTGGCGAAAAAACACGGTGCGCACCGGGTGATCATCATCACGAACGACCCTGATTATCTACCCATTCTGGATTCCATCGGACTGGACGTTACCGTCAACCCCCGCCTGATCACCGTTGGCGCCATATTGGGCCACTTGCGAAAAGGGCAGGTGCGGTCGGTTTATAAAATGATCGAAGGCGAAGCAGAGGTCATCGAGGTGACCGTCCGAAAAGACTCTTCTATCGTGAACAAGAAAATCAACAAGCTGAAATTCCCCAAAGCCGCCATCATCGGTGCCATTTTGCGCAATGGGGAAATGATTGTCCCCACTGGCGATTGCATTGTTATGGAAGGCGATTCCGTGATCGTGGTCACCCTGCCCGAGGCTCTGGAAAAGATAGAGAAACTGTTTGGTAAAAGAAGATTCTTTTAAGGCGTCGCTATGAACCTGAAAGCCATTCTCAATGTAGTGGGCATTTTGCTCCTGCTATTGTCCGTCATCCTGATCGTTCCTCTGGGCGTTTCGTATATTTATCCGACTCCTGCATTGGAAAACCATTTCACCGTGCAAGACGCCTTTTGGGCCACTCTGATCCTTTCCGGAGTTTGCGGCCTGGTGTTGTGGAAAGGGTTTCCCACGGGTATTGAGAAGTTGCGGGACCGGGAAGGTTTTGCCATCGTGGCCTTTTCCTGGGTTTCGATTTGTGTGTTTGGTTCGCTTCCCTATTACCTGACCGGCGTGTGCCCCCATTACGTAGACGCGTTTTTCGAAACCATGAGTGGATTCACCACGACAGGTGCATCGATTTTCACCGACATCGACGCGATTCCCAAAGGCATTCTGTTTTGGCGTAACCTCACGCAATGGTTGGGGGGTATGGGGATTATCATGTTGTCCCTGGCGATCTTTCCGGCTTTGGGAATCGGAAGCATTCATCTGTTCAAGTCGGAAGTGCCCGGCGGATCCACTGTGGAGCGCATGCAACCGCGCCTTGCGGAAACAGCCAAGGTCCTTTGGAAAGTGTACCTCGTCCTCACACTGGCAGAATTCCTGTTACTGCGGCTTGGAGGACTGAGCTATTTCGACGCCATCTGCCACACCTTTTCTACGGTCGCCACCGGCGGATTTTCCCCGCATCAGGCCAGTATCGCAGAATTCAACAGTGTGTATGTGGAAACGGTGGTGATCGTGTTCATGATTTTAGGTGGCATTAATTTTTCCCTGCACTACAAGGCGGTGCATAACGAATGGAGCGACATCTTCAAGAATACCGAGTTCAAAGTATATTTATTGTTGATCACCGTAGGCGTGCTGGTAGCGACCTGGGGGTTGTGGCATCAAGCAGGTGACCAGCATTTGGGTGAATCGTTTCGGAAAGCCACCTTCACTATCGTGTCCATCAACACCACCACCGGATTCGTTACCGATGATTTCGATCGGTGGCCCGACTTTTTACGGATATTGTTAGTCATCATCATGATGATAGGGGGCTGTGCCGGGTCGACCAGCGGATCGTTGAAATGCATTCGGATCATTATTCTGGCCCGGGTCATATTTCGCGAATTTCAGAAACTGGTTCATCCCCGCGCGGTGATTCGCGTGAAGGTGGGTGAGAAAACGGTGGAATCCGACCACGTGATGAACGTTATCAGCCTGACCTTTTTATTTTTAGGCGTCACTGTGATCAGCTCGATATTGTTGTCGCTCATGGGATTGGACATGACAACAGCGATCACAGCATCAATCGCATCGCTGTTCAACATTGGCCCCGGATTGGGGATGGTCGGTGCCACCGGCAGTTATGCAGAAATCCCGATTCTGGGAAAATGGATATTGATATTATGGATGTTGATGGGCCGCCTGGAAGTTTACGGCGTGATGCTCCTGTTCCTACCCATCGCCTGGAGGAAATAGAAGGTGTTCTTTAAAAATCACATAGCTGAAATAAAAAAAATACTTAAGTGAACAAGACTTCCGGATTTTTCTCAACAATACGGAGAAGGGCCAAAGCTGGGCCTCGGGGTTTACGAATCCCCTGTTCCCAATTTCGAAGGGTTTGCACAGAAACACCCAATAAGGCCGCAAAGGCTTCCTGAGTAAGACCCAGGCGCTTTCGGATTTTTGAAGCGTCCGAAGGTGCTTTCAATTTTTTGGTTTTTAAGGTTTTTCCCCCTGCTTTGTGCGCTCGAATTGCAGAGAGTTCTTCTTCGAGATCGATGCCCAAAAGATCGCTTTTTGTGTTCAATTTTTGATTTCTTCAGTAAGCTGTTTCTAAATCTTTTTGTCGGATGCAGATAGATCTTCACTGACTATTTTGCTAAAAACAGATAGCATCCACAACTGATTCCTCTTGGAATGAAAATAATAAATGACTCTTAATCCACTCCTTTTCCCTTTACCTTCTTGATTCCATCGAAGCTTTCTGGAACCACCTGTTCCCGGAATGACCACCCCGGCTTTAGGCTGAAAATTCAAAAACCATTGCAATGCAGTGTATTCGTCATCAGTAAGAAGCTCTGTTACTCGACGAGTAAACCCGATGGTTTCTTTGATTGTAATTTCCATTATAAGCTCAATAGAATAAAAGTGCTACTTCAATGGGGTATTAATGCTTCTCCCCTTCCTTCAAGATAAATCAAATAGATTAAAACCAGGATAAACGCATTGGGTGAAATTTTTAAATTGTTTCGCCTTGATAAAATTTTCGATTACATATCTAAACATGGTTTAAATTTGAGCATATAGCAGGTAAAATTTAAAATAAAGAAATTCGGGACTAAGAAGATAAACAGCGATGAAAAGGGTAGTTTTTTGTAATTGGCTCTTCGCAAATGGAAATGAAGAGGATTTTTCTAATTTTATTGATGTATTTAAGGTTATTGAAGATACTTTGATTTCAATCTAATAATCCAAAACACCAGATTTCCTAAAAATTACCCCCAGGACCAACCCCTTGAACAAACCACCCCTTCGTCTCGTTATATTACAACCTTCCTATTTGCCCTGGCTGGGATTTATGGACCAGATGGCTTGGGCTGACCGCTTTGTTTACCTGGATGACGTCCAGTTCACGCGTCGCGATTGGCGCAATCGCAATCGCATCCGAACCTCCGAGGGCAGTTCCTGGCTCACTGTTCCCGTTCTCCAGAAAAAACGTTTCGAACAATCACTGAGGGACACGCGGATTGACAATTCAGTCAGTTGGCGCAGTAAGCATTGTGAGAGTTTGCGCCATCATTATCGCAAGGCGCCTTACTTTGATCTTTATTTTCCCCGGTTCGAGTCGATATATAATAAAGAATGGGAATTCCTGGTCGACCTGTGTTACGAGTCGCTGGACTATTTACGGTCCGCCCTCGGAATCGACACGCCGACCCAAAAATCCTCGGATTTGAATGCGGGTGGCGCGAAAGGGGACAAGATCATCAGGATATGCGACGCTTTGGAGGCGACTCATTATCTTACGGGAGACAAGTCGGCGGATTACCTGGATCCTCAAGTTTTTATAGAACATCAGGTTGAATTAGAATATCATGGATACAAACATCCGGAATATATACAACAATATCCCGGCTTTGTCCCCTATTTGTCCGTAGTCGATTTGATGTTCAATCACGGCGACCGCAGTTTGGACGTGCTCCGGCAAGGCCGGTCATCAGGCCCAGAATAAGTTAACCGAGTTACAATGACGACCCTCACTCGATTGGGAAAATTGTTCAGTATCAAGAACCTGCAGAAGATCATGCCACAGGTGTATAGCGCGTTGCCTTATTACTTCTACCCGAAGTTTGCCTTTCCGCCCATACATGCGTACTTTGAGGTCACGTACCGGTGTAACCTGCGTTGCGATATGTGCCATTTCCTTGAAATCATAGAGGAAACCGAATCGGGCCGGAAATACAACCAGGAATTGACCGCTGACCAAATTAAAACCGCTATCGCCTCTTTGCCTCGATTTACGGTGATTACCTTCACCGGCGGCGAGGCTTTCATGAAGCAGGACTTTTGGGAGATTCTCGAATTTGCCGCCAAACGTAACAAGGTGCATGTGATTACAAATGGAACCACACTCACCGAAGCCACGGTAGATCGCATCTTTCAAAACCGCTCGACGGCGATTTGGCGTCCGGGACTGTTCTTCATTGGTGTGTCGCTGGAAGGATCGGAAAAACTGCATGACGCCATCACCACGCAACAGGGATCGTATCGCAAATCGACTCAGGGACTCGAACGCATCATTCGAAAGCGCAGAGAAACCGGTGGGCGCTACCCGATGGTGCATGTCACCTGCGTGATCGGCAAAAATAACGTGATGGATTTGGTACCTTTATACGAATACACCGAAAGCCTGGGAGTCGATGTCTACAATCTGGTGCTCAGCAACCCCGCCACCTACTGGCATGGCAAGGACTACGAGCAGGAAGACCAATTGATGAATCCTGCGCCCCCTGTGGAAGAAATCGATCCGCATATTTTACAAAGTGAACTGGAAAAGCTTTCCACGCTTGGCGAACGGTTCAAAACCCAATTGCGGTTTTCCCCCAACGGCATCACCAACGACGAAATTGTCCGGTATTATAGAAACGAAAGTTCGTATCAGGATTACCGCTGTTTTTCTCCCTGGGCCAAAGTGGGTGTTTCAGCGTATGGGGATGTGTTCAGTTGCCCGCATTTTCGCAAAGGCAATATTCTCGAAAACGGTGGCGATATTCGCTGGAACGGAGATCCTCGTTATGAAGAATTTCGCAACAGGGTCAAACAGGAAAAAATTTTTCCAGGCTGTCTGGGCTGTTGCCAATCGGAGTACATCGGTCAAACCACGGTTCCCGTGGATGCAAATGTCGCCAAAATTGATTTGAATAAAGTTCCGGGTTTAACCACTGCGGGTGCGGGACCCAAAGAAGCCTGCGGCCTGTCCCGGTCGCCACAGACGGTTGAACCATGATGGAATTGGATGTCTGGTTGCATCCGTTGCATGTGCTAAGTGTTTTAAAAATAAAGGGAAACCGGAGATTAGCCTTGTAACGCTGACACCCCTTTGCTAAAATTTTGCACTTGTAGTGCTATTAAATTTCCCCTTGCCCGGTAAAATCCGGGGGAGACCCTATATATGAAAACATTATTGTTGAGACCCAAAGCCACACCTAAAGGAAACATGTCCAAGGTGATGCCTTTGGGGCTTTTGGCTATCGGATCGGTTTTAAAACGGGCCGACCACCCGGTCATGATTCTGGACTTACGGCTTTCATCCGATCCGGACAGAGACCTGGCGGAGGTGATTGCCGAATACCAGCCAGACGCTGTTGGTATCGGTTTGATGACCATAGAAAGTGACGATGCCTTTGACCTGGCAAAACAGGTGAAAGAGCTGGCCCCCCAAGCGCATGTGATCTTTGGCGGACCTCACTGTGCACACGAACCGCAATTCATTCTGCACGACCCTCATGTTGATTTCATGGTGGTGGGCGAGGGTGAAATCACCATCGTCGAGTTGTTAGATACTCTGGACCGGGGAGGGGATGTCAATGAGGTTCCGGGAATTGCTTATAAGAAGGATGAGCAATACATCACCACTTCGCCACGCGAAGCCATTGAAGACTTGGACACACTTTATCAGGAATACGATTTGCTGGATGTCCCGCGTTATTTCGAGTTCGACTGTTCCCATGAATATCTGCCGACCTCCAAGCGCTTCATGCCACTGGTGACCTCGAGAGGGTGCCCCTTCACTTGCACTTACTGCCATGACATCTTTGGTAAAAGCATCCGGTTTCGTTCCCCCGAAGTGGTTCTGGATGAAATTGAATTTTTGCAAAAAACCTATGGCGTCGAGGAGTTTCATATTGTTGACGATGTCTTCAATATCAACATGCCCAGAGCCAACAAGGTTTTTGACATGATCGTCGAGCGTGGATTGCAGATGAAGATATCGTTCCCGAACGGCGTGCGTGCCGATTTTATCGACGAAGAAATGATCAAAAAAATGAAGGCCGCCGGAGTGTACCGGCTGGCTTTGGGAATTGAGACCGCGTCGCAACGTATCCAGAAGATGATCTCGAAGAGTCTCGACATCACGATACTTAAGGATGTGGTCAGCAAATTGTCGCGGGCCAATATAAGTGTCAACGGGTTCTTCATGCTTGGCTTTCCGGGAGAGACGCGCGAGGAGATGGAAGAGACGATTCAATTCGCCTGCGATCTTGATTTGAGCACGGCCTTGTTTTCGCTGGTCATTCCCAATCCGGGCACGGAACTGCGCAGTATGGTGATTGAGGAAGGTGAGGAGGCCAACAAGAGTTTCGGCCAGTATTCCATTGATGCCATCAGTAGCAACTCCAGTAAGGTCGAGACGCAGGAACTGGTCGACATGCAAAAGAAAGCGTACCGCCGGTTTTACTTCACGCCCAAACGGGCCTGGACTATATACAAAACCACACCCGCCAAAGGTTTGTTGGCGAAGAAATTTTTAACCATGCTGAGAATGACGAATCCATGGCCCACGGGGTTGAACTCTCAATCGTAGTCCCCGTTTTCAATGAGGAGGAAGTCCTCCCGGATTTATACAAGCGCCTGAAGGCCGTGTGCGAGGCCCAGGGGTCTTCTTATGAAATCGTTTTCGTTGACGATGGCAGTAGCGACGATTCGGTTCCGCAATTGATCCAAATGCAAGCGGAGGATCCGGCGGTGCGTGTGATTCAGCTGACTCGCAATTTCGGTCAGCAGGCGGCGGTTTTGGCAGGGTTTCGAAACAGCCGGGGAGAGATCATCGTTCAACTCGACTCGGATTTACAGCATCCCCCAGAAGAAATCCCCAAACTGATCTCGGCAATGAAAGACGATGTCGATCTGGTGACCACCGTGTCCCGGGTACGGCGCGACAGTCAGTTGCGGGTGTGGGGATCGCGGTTTTTAAAGTGGATCGGACGCTCGATTTTAGGCAAGCGGTGCCACATCAACCTGAGTTCGTTCCGCGCTATGCGCAGAAGCGTTATCGAAAAGGTGGATCATTGTTCCGACCGTTCGCGCTACATGGCGGTTTTGATGAGTTGGCTTTCAGTACCAACCGTCGAAATTGAAGTCGAGCATCATCAACGCCAAATCGGGCAAACGAAATACAGTATCCTGGCCCTGATATCACTGGCTTGGGATATGGTCACCGGTTATTCGAGTTTTCCGTTGCGCCTGGTGACGTATCTGGGATTTGGAAGCGCGGTACTAGGTTTCCTCCTTGTGATTTTTTTGTTGTACCAGCGGTTTTATAATGGAATCCTCATTGAAGGATTCATTTTGTTGTCGGCAATCTTCTCCTTTTTTGCGGGTGTGCATTTGTTTTGCATGGGAATCTTGGGAGAATATTTGAGCCGTATCCATTTCCAGGTGCAGGGCCGGCCGAGTTATGTGATTGAAAAAATTATTGAATCATGAAGGATCATTAAAATTAATGAGTGTCCAACCCCAACAAATCAATCCGGCTCCCGCGATAAAGAATTTAACGTCTCTCATCATTGAACCGACCAATACCTGCAACTTGCGTTGCACCTTCTGTTTTGTCACCGAAGGCATGACGCGCGAGGGCGGGTTCATGGATTTGAACCTGTTCAAAAAAATCGTGGATGACAGTCCCGGACTCGAACACCTGTGCATGCACAATTGGGGCGAGCCGCTTCTGCACAAACAAATTTTCGACATGATCGAATACGCCCACAACAAAGGCGTGAACTGGGTGGTGATGAACACCAACGGCACCCTGTTGAGCGACAAAATGATTCGAAAGATCGTGGACAGTCCCCTGAACATCATTCGTTTTTCCATCGATGGCTCCGCAGAAACCTTCAAGAAAATCCGGGGCGTGGAACTGGATAAAATCGAAGCCAGTATCCGCAAGTTGAAAGCGCTCAAGGACAAGGAACGGCCGGAACTCAGTATGGGCGTTGTGTTCACCGTCGACGAAGGTACGGAGGGCGATGTCGATGAATTTATCTCCTATTGGGGAGAAATTGTAGATCACGTGCGCACCCAGCAAAAACTGGTACGGGCGCCTCGTGACGAAGTGTGCCCCGAACTGTTCGGCAAGGACTATGGCAAGCTTGTTGTGTTGTGGGACGGAACAGTCATCCCCTGTTGCGTCGATTACAATGCGACCCTGAAACTGGGCAATGCCTGGGAAGAGCGCGTCATGGATTTGTGGCAGGCGAAAGAAATGGAGTCCTTGCGCAAAATGCATGTGGAAGGCGAGTTTCCCGATACCTGCACCGATTGCAACGAATGCCCCACCAGCAAGGCCGAGCGGCGGTTCTTCTTTCCGTCGGTTTCTGCTAAAGGTTAAATTATCCCAGTAAAAGATACTTTATCCTCTCCCCTGGAGGCAGAGGATCAAGGTGAGGGGGAAATAAAAAAGCCGAAGGCCCACATTTAAATATTTACCGAGTAAATTCAAATAGAAAGTTTAACCATTCTCCACATGCCCCCAACAGAAACTGAAGAACTGAAACAGAAAATTCTGGAAGAAAACCGACGCGTCCACGCTAAGGAAGGATCGCTTTACCTTAATCGCCATCCTGAACAAACCAACCGATACCAGACACGAATCCTCAAAAACACCGTCCGCTATATACGCAACCAGATTCCGGAAAGGGAAGCAAAAGTCCTCGACCTGGGATGCGGCACCGGCTACCTCTATCTGGAGTTTTTAAAACGCGGCTTTGACATGACTGGAGTCGACCTTTCCGAAGAATTGATCGACGTTCTCAAAAAAAATGTGCCCAAAGAGGCAAAAACCCGTTCCCGTCTGGAAGTAGCCGACGTATTGGAATTCGCCGAAAACGATTCCAACACTTACGACGCGATAGTCCTGTCTGCCCTCCTGCACCACCTCTACGATTATGATCAAGCCATAGAACAATTCGTGCAAAAGTTAAATCCCGGCGGATGGTTTTTGGTCTTCTTCGAGCCCCTGAAGCAGGATATCGATTCCCCCATCCGCTACCAGTTTCACCGCTGGATCGCCCAAATCGACGAGTGGTATTACAAACGCGCAATGAACAGACTCAACATCCCCATTTTCGAAGAAGACTACCACCTGGCCGATTTCCAACGCCAGCAAGGCGGCATCGATCCCCACCGAGTTGTCGAAGTATTAAAGTCATGCAACATGGAAATCACAGAACTAAAAAAATACTGCGCCCGCCGCCATGCCTTTCCCGCTTTCCTGACCAACTCCATATTGCACACTCAAAACACCTTCAATTTGTTGGCAAGGAAACCGAAACTAATGAATCAAGTAACGCGCTAAAATGGCAATAAGAGTATTTTTCGAGTATGGAATTTATGTCCCTTGACAGGGAAAAGTTTGCCGGGTAGCTATTTAGCTTTTGTTTTCCATAGATTTAACTTCTTGATTTTCTGTTGAATTTTGGGGCTTTAGCCTTGCTACCGGAAATAAATTTTTCTGGCACCGCTTTTGCTTTTTACTAAACCAATTCGAAAGAAAATCCGTAAGGGTAGTTACATGGATGTATTTCAGATTGGTATTTTCAAAAAGGAGAACCGGAACATGGCTAGCCAGGTAAAAACGAATATTCAAAAACACAATCAAAAAGGATTGAAAACTCCCTGGTACAAGCGGCTATTCAGCAGGCGTAATGACTCGGTGTTGATTCCACAGGAAAACCGCCAATGTTTTCGTCTGAATATTGAGGAAACGTTCCCGATGGAAGCCATGCTGATGACGAGAAAAGGTGAGATCATCACTTCAGACATCCACGATTTGAGTGCTGGCGGAGTTTCCCTGAAGTTTTATGAACCCATGACGGATGGGCTCGACAAGGTAAAGATCAAGATAGGTTTGCCTAATGAGCGACCGGTGGTTCTGGAGGCCAAAGCAGACTACATCAATAAAAGGAACAACGGCACGCCGCTTTCAAAAATCCTGGGATTCAAATTCACCAGCGGACTGGATGTGGATAGCGAAGACATGATTCACCAGTTCATCCTGAAAAAACAAATTGACTGGATTCGCCGACAGGATCATTCGAGCTAAAACTGGTTAGAATCCCGACTTTTGAAACGCCCTTAATAATGGCTGGTCGCAATTTCAACCGCCCGCAAGTTCGCCTTCCGCGGGGGAGGCGGTTAGAAGAGGGCTTCTACGAAGGCTTTGGGATCGAACTCCTGCAAGTCTTCGGTTTTTTCTCCGATTCCGATATAACGCACCGGAAGTTTTAATTCCTGAGTGATGTTCAGTAACACTCCGCCTTTACTCGTTCCATCCAGTTTTGTCATCACCAGCCCGTCAATAGACAACGCTTCATTGAAAAGTTTGGCCTGCGACACACTGTTTTGCCCGATACTGGCGTCCAGCACCAGCAGGGTTTCGTGCGGCGCTTCCGGCATCACTTTACCGATCACGCGCTTGATTTTGACCAGCTCCGCCATCAGGTTCTGATTGGTTTGCAGTCGGCCGGCGGTGTCCACAAGCACAATATCGGCCCCACGCGCTTTTCCCGCCTGCACGGCATCGAACGCCACCGCTGAAGGATCTGATCCGCTTTTTTGCTTTACGATGAAAACACCGACGCGGTCCGCCCACTGTTGCAGTTGCTCAATGGCGGCGGCGCGAAAGGTGTCGCCTGCGGCGAGAATGACTTTTTTGCCTTCCTCCGTCCATTTTTGCGACAGCTTGCCTATGGTGGTGGTTTTCCCGGATCCATTCACGCCAATCACAAGAATGACCTTAGGGGGCGAGTCGGGTTGCACAGGAGCTTTCTGATAAGTTTCCAGCATGTCCACCATGATATTCTTCAATTGCTCAAATACTTCCTCCTGAGTTCGCAGTCGCTCATCGGCCACGCCCTTCTTGAGTTTTTCAAGGATTATCGATGTCGTTTCGAATCCGACATCACCGATAAGCAAAGCTTCTTCAAGGTCTTCCAGGTTTCTGGTTTCTACCTTGGCTTTACCGTGAATAATATTATCGAATCCGCCTGCCAGCGATTGACGTGTTTTAGACAGGCCTTTTTTTAATTTGGAAAAAAAACCGGAAGAGGTTTCTTCCGTTTCCTGGGTTTCGCTCATTATGGTAACGCTCCAACGGTTGTTTTAAAAAATTCAGATGGATATTTATGTTATAGAAACGCGCTTCTTTTTACAAGGCATCCCTGCAGAAACCGGGGGGCGAACCGTCTCAATAGGCCTCAAATCTAAAGTTTTGTTTGATTTCAGCCGTTACGAGTCATAGAATCAAAACATCGGCCACTGGCCTGAGAAAACGTACGGCGGGACTGAATAATCACGCGCCGTGCGGGCATGGATTCTGTTCGGTATTGGAAAACATCAAGTATTTTTTCGATTAACCTCGAACCCGGGACGCAAGCCCGAATCGACCTATCTTTTGAGATTATGATACCTTCTAAAAAAGTCGCCGTTTGCAATTCGGTTGGGATTGATGCAGACGGTTATGCCATGATCCACTCGCCCAGCCGCTGGACCAATAGCAGTAAGGATTTAAGCATTTTTACCTATTATCCCTGGCAGTTGGCCTATTGCTCCTCGATCTTGAAGCGGGACACCGACCATGAGGTGAAATTTTTCGATGGCTGTCTTAAAAAATGGGATCATGACACCTTCGTTGACAAGGTTTCGGAGTTCGGACCGGATTATTTGATCATGGACTCGGCCACCCGGACGATCGCCGCCGACAGCCGCTTCGCGAAAGAAATCAAAAAACGGTTCGGAACGAAGCTTATATTTTGTGGTCCGCATGCCACCACGTTTCCCGACGAGGTTGCGGAATATGCCGATTTTGTGGTGTCGCGTGAATACGAACTGGTGTGCCGAGATATCGTTCAGGGAAAGGATCCCAATGATATCGTCGGATTGTACCCGAATGGCATTCGACCCCTGCTGGATGTGAACGATCTGCCGTT
This sequence comes from Nitrospina sp., assembly GCA_024648695.1. Classification (GTDB taxonomy): domain Bacteria; phylum Nitrospinota; class Nitrospinia; order Nitrospinales; family JACRGP01; genus JACAVV01. The sequence goes on along the minus strand of JACAVV010000005.1, from coordinate 219,504 downwards.
ACCGGAAGATGACGATGTCTCACGGCTGGATTACGGCATGCCGGGGGAACCTTCCAGTGAATACCTGGAAATTCAGGCTTACGCTTCAAGAGGGTGCCCGCTTTCCTGCACCTTTTGCGTATGCGGCAATATTTCCTACGAGCGGCCCAACTGGCGGCCGCGTAATCCGGAAAACGTGGTCTACGAGTTGCAAACCCTGCGCGAAAAATACCCGCAGATGGAAGGCATCTTTTTTGATGAAGAGGTGCATAATGGAAGCAAAAAATACATTTTGGATCTGACCAAGGCTATCCGCGAAAACGGACTCGACGATTTACGCTACGATGTGATGTGCGGGCAATGGCCCCTCGACGAGGAAGTGCTGAACGCGATGCGAAGTGCGGGCTATTACATGGTGCGGTTGGGTATCGAAACCGCGGGCCAACCTGCCGCTGAGGGCATGCAGTTGATGAAAAAATTTAATGTGCCTCGCCTCAGGCAGTTGATGCGTTATGGTACGAGTATCGGACTCAAGTTTTACGGTACTTTCACTTTTGGCGGCCAGCAAGCTACGGATGATTGCGACAAGAGAACCATCGCCATGATTAATGAAATGATTGATGAGGGAATACTCTGGCGATTTCAATTATCCATCAGCACCCCGCAACCGGGCACTCCTTATTATAACTGGGCGAAGGAAAATAAATACCTGCGTGACCTGGACTGGAAACATTTCGATGGGGGCAACTGCGTGGTGGTCGATCAGCCGGGATATAGCGCTGAACAGATTATGACCAACTTCCGTGAAGCGGAAAAGGCCTATGAGAAAGGGTTCAACCACCGTTACTCCATTACTGCGAAGGATACTTTTGAATCGCTGGATATCGAAACTCCCGAAAGAGTTTTGGTGTTTCGAAGTACGCGGATGAAACAAATGAACCATGTGATAGATTCCCTGCGCCACAGTTATGAAAAATGCAAGCTGACCGTTTTGGCGCAATCCGATGTGGAAGAAGAATTGAATTCAAATCCAAAGATTGATGAAGTTCTGATTTACGGTAAAGGCCACTTCAATCCAGAAGCCTTTCCCAATGCCTTGCTGGAAAATCAAAAACGGCGCGGTTATTCTCTCGGTGTGATTCCCTTCAACAACATTTCCGGAAACGGCTACGCGCATGTAAAAGCCCTGGCCCATTCGTTGGGCATCAAGAAACTGGTGGCGATCAATATTGAAGGAAAAATTTTCGACCTGGAAAATCCAGGCGATCAAGGGCGCTCGCATTGGCCTTTGGCAAGTGAAACAGCGGCTGTTTGAGAATTTAAAAGATATCCATGAAACCTGCTGAAAAAAACATACTGGTCATTCGCTCTGCCAGCCTGGTTTTGAACGCCACTCTGCAATCTTTGAAGGACGAGTTTCCGAATTCAAAGATTACCGTTCTGGCCCCCGCTGTGGCTGAAGAATCCCTGCGCGCCCATCCACAGGTGAATGATGTGATCCCGCTTTCCGACCGGGTTCGCCGGATGACGGTTTTCAACCTGGGGTTGAATGCGATCCGGCAGTTGCGGGAACGAAAGTTTGATATGGCGGTTTCGCTTTATAATATCGATCACGGTCTGGGTTATTCCAATATCGATATTTTGATCGCCTTGTCGGGCGCTCCTGAATTGAGGGGTTATAATCCGCAGGGCAAAAAGGTTTGCCTGACCCCTGGATCCATATTCAAAAAGTTTTTACTGGAGCGGACCTCATTGTTCTGGATAGCGCTGAACTTTTTTGCAACATTGATTCTTTTCCTCATGATCACTTTAGGGCTCGTTTTGGAATGGTGCTATCGTAAAGTGTTTAACCGTCAGGAAGATTCCCAGGCCGAACAGGAACCCGAATTTAAACTTTCTTCCGTCGGAACCGGTTCGGGAAAAGTCAGCCTGCCCTATTGAGCGGAGGAAATCCGTGAACATCGTCGTTGCTAATTCTGTGGGAGTCGATCAAAAAGGCTACCACATGGTGCACGTGCCCTCGCGCTGGTCGTTAGGAGTTAAAAACTTTACCAACTGCGGCTATTATCCCTGGCAGTTGGCTTACACCTCCTCCCTGCTCAAGCGGGAAACCAAACACAAAGTTAGAATGTTTGACGGCGTCCTGAAGGCCTGGTGCGTGGAGACCTATTTCCAGCACATCGCCGAAGAGGCTCCCGATTGGCTGATTATGGAAAGCTCGACCCGGACTTTGAGGGAAGACCTTCGTCTCGCCGCAAAAGTGCGGGAAGCTTTTGGAACCCGGCTCATTTTTACGGGCCAGCATCCCATGGCGCAACCAGAGGAGGTTCTCAAGACCGCTGACTATGTTTGTATCGGTGAGTACGAGTATGCCGTTCTGGAGTTGGTGCAAGGCCAGGCACCCCAAACGATTACCGGAGTGTATCCGAACCCCCGAAGGGAATTGCTGGATGTGAACGATCTGCCTTTTCCCGAAGATGATGATGTGTCACGGCTCGAATACCATGAGCCCAACTGCCATTATCGCCAGATCCAGATGTACGCCTCCAGAGGATGCCCGCGCCGTTGCAATTTCTGCGCGGCGGCCACCCTGTATTACGACGAGTTGAATTGGCGTCCGCGTAATGTAGCCAGCGTGGTGGAGGAAATCCGGACCCTGCGGCAAAAATATCCCGAAATGGAAGGCGTCTTCTTTGATGAAGAGGTGCATAACATCAAGCGCAGTTTCAATATTGAACTGGCGCGGTCGATTCGCGAAGCGGGTTTGCACGATTTGAAATACGAAGCCATGTGCGAATACCATTCGCTGGATGAAGAGGCGATGGAAGAAATGGCCAAAGCGGGCTATTACAAAATCCGGTTCGGAATCGAAACCGCAAGCGATGCGGTGGCTGAGCGGATGACTCTTGGCAAGAAGCACGATCCGAAAAAAATGCACCGTATCCTGACTCACGGCAAGCAACTGGGGTTGATGTTCTACGCCACCTTCAGCATGGGTGGCGTCGGGTCTTCCAGGAAAGAAGATCAAAAAACCGTAGACCTGATTTATGATCTCTCCTCACAAGGTTTGCTCGACGAGATTCAGGTATCGATCAACACGCCCCAACCGGGAACCGATTTCTTCAACGAAGCCGTAAAGAATGGCTGGATTGTGGAAAACGCCCCTTGGGAAGAATACGACGGTAACGGCAAAGTGGTGGTGAACTATCCCCATTACCCACGTGAGTCCATTCAGGCTATGTTCCAGGAAGCCTTGTCCGCCTTTGATCGCGGGAAAGAAGCCGCCTGTAAAAATTCCGAAAATGCGTTTTCAATGGATTCGATCCCCACCGGTGCTCGGGTTTTACTGCTAAGAAGCGTACGCCCGTGGATGATCCACTTGATTCTGGAAAGCCTGTCAGAGTCCCGGAGCATTCGAGCGGACCTGTTGGGCCAGGATTCCATGATTGGCGAATTCAAATCTAGCCCTTTTGCCGGACGTTTTCATTCTTACGGAGAAGGGTTTTTTTCAGTAGACACCCTTGTCCCAGACCTCGTTGAGGAATTGAGATCCTGCACCTACGATTATATTCTGGTTCCCCTAGCGAACAATCATATCGATGGCTTTCAAAACGTTATAGAAGTGGCTCAGGAACTAGGAGGCCGTAACGTGTTGGGGGTGCTTTGGGACGGAAATATCCTGCCACTGGAAAACAATCCTTCACCTATTCAAATAGGAATCTGAGTAGTAAGTTAAAGGAGTAACACCAAAATTTTTTTGACTTCGCGCAAATTACGTGTATATACTCTTATTATGAAATCCAAATCAAAACTCAACAGCGAGTTCGTTGCGAATTGCACCTGTTTTAATTTGAGGAAAGCCACTCGGGCGATCACCAAGGTTTTTGACGATGCTTTGAAGCCCAGCGGACTTTACTCCACGCAGTTTTCCTTATTGGCGGCGATTTCAGTTATGGATTCAGCCACAATTTCGAATCTATCGCAGGCGCTCATCATGGATCGCACGACATTGACGCGGAATTTGAATCCTTTGCAGGAAAATGGCTGGGTGGAGGTGAGTCCTGGAGAAGACAGGCGCACCAAAAATCTCTCCCTGACAAAAAGCGGTAAAAAGGTGTTGGGTAAAGCTATGGTGCCCTGGAAGCAGACCCAAAAGCAAATTGTGGAATCCCTGGGCAAGAAAAGATGGGAGGATTTGATGGGTCAACTGACCTTTGCTGTAAATAAAGTCAACCCGTATTAAATTTTTTTTACTTTAAAAAAGTGTATATACACTAATTTAGGAGGTTGATTATGAAATTATCATTGGTTCCTTTACTGTTTCTGATTCAGTGTGTCGTCATTTACCGGGCCGCGCAAAGCGCTTATCAGGAAAAACAGATCAATCTGGGTCATAAAAAATGGATCGGTATTATTCTGGCCTTTATTGGGATATGGGGGATATTGTCCTCTTGGTTGGCAATTAATGATTTTTATGCCGGACAAAGGTTTCTGAGTTCTTTACCTGGGTTATGGATCACTCAAATCCCGGTTTTGATCGTTATGATTCCATGGATTTTTTCTCAAAATTTTAGAGTAGCCATCGGTCTAATTATCAGCCATATCCCTCTTCATCGCATCATGGCTTTCGAAGGACTGAGGGTGTTGGCCATTGGTGGCATTTTCAAAGGTTTTAGTGGTGAGTTTTCTCTTTTTTATGCACAGTTTGTTGGCATGCCTGATTTTATCTTTGGTGTGGTTTCCCTTTTGGCGGCAGTCCTCATTTATCAGGGTGTCTGGAATGAAAGGGCGGCTGTGGCAATCAATTGGATCGGTTTTTTAATCATCGTTCCTTTTGGGATGGTTTTAATCAATGTCGGTCTTCCAGGTCCTCTGCATATGATTTATGAATCTCCGGGTCTGGAAACGATATTCCAGTTCCCCATGGCTCTGGCTCCGACGTTGGTCGTGCCCGTTTTTGTACTTATAAATTCTCTGGTGGCTTGGGAACTGATCCAGAAGTGTAGAACCCGTGAGAATCAGGAGGATCCTTCATCGGGATTTACAACATTTCCAACAAACCCGGCTTCGACCATCAAACAAAACCAATAGAGAGAACTCTTATGAACCGTTTAGAAAACCACCCCACCGTAAAAACATTTCGCTCGCAAAATACGGAGAGCACAACTGTCCTTGCAAGAGAACCGCTTCCTGCCTCCTGGTTGCGGCGTCTCTGTCTGGAAGCGGGTGCCGATGATGTGGGGTTTGTCGCAATCGACCGATCTGAACTGGACGATCAACGCGAGGACATAGTATCGGCATTTCCCCGTACAAAGTATTTGATCAGTTTCATTATTCGCATGAATCCGGACAATATTCGTGCGCCGCAACGATCGATTGCCAATGTCGAGTTTCATCATGCGGGAGACGAAGTTGAAGGTGTCGCCCGGAAAATCATCAAAACCTTGTCCGCCTCTGGTGTTCGGGGCATGTATCCTTCAATGGGATTCCCCATGGAGACGCAAAAATACCCATCCAGAATGTGGATGGTGTCGCATAAGCCCATTGCAATTGCGGCGGGACTTGGCCGTATGGGGATTCATCGCAACGTGATCCATCCCAGGTTTGGCAATTTTATTTTATTGGGAACCTTATTGATCGATTGTCCGGTCTCAGAAGAAACCTTTCCGATCGAATACAACCCCTGTCTTGAATGCAAACTTTGCGTTGCCGCCTGCCCTGTGGGTGCCATAGCCCCAGATGGAAATTTTAATTTTTCCTCGTGTTACACTCATAATTACCGCGAATTTTTAGGGGGCTTTTTAACTTTTACCGAACAGATTGCCGACAGCCGGAATGCTCTGGATTTGCGAAGCAAGGTGAGTGATTCCGAAGGTGTGTCCTGGTGGCAAAGTCTTGCGAAAGGACCCAACTACAAAGCCGCCTATTGTCTGGCGGTCTGCCCGGCCGGTGAGGATGTGATCGGAACCTGGCTGGAAAATAAAAAGCAATTCCTGAAAGAAGTGGTCGAGCCCTTAACCAGATTCAAGGAGGAGGTGTATGTCACCGCAAACTCTGATGCGGAGGACCATGTAAAAAAATATTTTCCGCAAAAAAAAGTCAAGCGGGTCCCGAGCGGGTTGCGGCCTGTATCCATCGAAAGCTTTCTGAAAAGCCTGCCTCACGTGTTTCATCAAAATCAGTCTCAGGGATTGAATGCCGTTTTCGGATTTTCTTTCGCCGGTGAAGAAAAGGTGGAAGTCACTATAGAGATTCGCCAAAAAACCTTGCGGGTTAAAGAAGGTAGTACGGAAAATCCGGATGTTTGGGTGAGAGCGGATAGCCGGGTATGGATTGGATATTTGCGAAGGGAGCGATCCATTGTACCGGCACTTCTAATGGGAAAAATCAAGATAAAAGGATCTTGGTCTCTATTAAAGAAATTTGAGCGTTGTTTCCCGATATAAGAGGATAAAAAATTCCTCCGAACCTCTTGCCAAATTTCGAATCAGAGGAAAGGAGGAACTTATACCCTAAATTCCAAAACCAATAAAGTCATCAGCCGGATCGTAGTACGCGGCGTGAAAACGAAGCGAGACAAACCGCCAAGCTCTTGCAGGGGTTGCCCGCGGGCATGTTTTCCCTGGTTGTGGGCCGGACTTGCTAGTGTTTGGCTTTTGAAACCAGTTGCAATATTCTTTGTTTGATCACAGTTTCCCGGGTTGCAACGGAAGGAACCATATTCCCCTGGCGATTCCACAGGGGAGAGGTCACCGTTTCCCATTGAGGCCATACGCGATTTTTAAATACGCGTCGCCTTCTATAAATGGAGCCCATTTTCTAATTCCCCTAAATTAGGTTATCCCATCAATAAAATTTCCCATCTGGAAATATTGTATCGACCTGATGTTAAAAATCTATATAGAGAATGTCACAATTTAGTCACAAAAATCACGAGGTAATTTTGAGAATTTAAAGAGTTTTTGAAGACTCATCGGGATCCGGAACCTTGGGTTTTTTCTTGATCAGCACATTGATGATGTTCTTGTCTCGACACGAAACCGCGATATCCGGCAGGCCGTCATGATTGAAATCAGCCACCGCGATGCCTTGGGGGTATTCGTCCACCGTATGGTAGACCGGGGGATAAGTGAAAGTTCCGTCGCCTCGTCCCAGACTCACCGACAAGGTGTCGTTGGTGGAATTTGAAACCGCAATATCCGGCAGGCCGTCCCCCGAAAAGTCACCCGCCGCCACGAATTTCGGGAAATCCCCTGAGGCGAAATCTTTTAATCGTTCAAATGTTTTATCCTGTTTGTTGAGGACGGTGGTCAAAGCGTGCAGGGAATTGCTGGAAGTCAGCAAATCCATGTAACCATCCTTATTGGCATCCAGATTGAGAAGAGTAAGCGGTTGTCCGCCGCCTTTAAATACTTTCGATGGATCGAAGGTACCATCGCCTTTGCCCCAGAACACCTGGACGCCAACATTGCCTGATCCCGCCAAAGCCACGGCCAGGTCGACGTTTTTATCCTTATTGTAATCGCCAACCACAATAGCGGTCGGTTGGCCACCGGCATCGATGGTTACTGGTTCCGAAAACTCTCCCGTCCCTTTACCGAACATCACCACAAGTTTGAAATATCGCATCGTGACAGCCAGATCCGGAAAGCCGTCTTTGTTGAAATCGCCCGAAACCAGATTGATCGGAATGTGTCCAGGTTTAATAATTTTGCCGGTGTTTTTAAAACTGCCGAAGCGTGTGTTCATGAAAATCATGATATTCTGGTCCCGGTAATTGAGTTCCGCCAAGTCCGGGTATCCGTCCCGATTGAAATCGGCGGCCACCACGCAAATGGGATCCGCTCCCGTTTTAAAGACCAACTGTTCCTGAAACGAGCCGTCCTTGTTTCCCTTGAAATAGGACATGGTATTGTCGCCACTGTTGGTGACCACCAAATCAAAGTTTTTGTCCTTGTTAAAATCCTCGGCAATAATAAAAGAAGGTTCCTTGCCCGCTTCAAAGGCATAATAGAGGGCGAATAAAGGCGCCATTCGTTTTTTGGTTTTGGAAGCTTTCGGGCATCCCAGCAGAACCAGGGTTAATGTAAACAGAGTGAGGGACAGGATAAACGCTTTTTTCATATAAAAACCTGAAGGGAAAGGATGAATAGTCCAAGGCTAACGGAAATCAATCAATGTTAATGAGAAATGAGCATATCATAGGATTTAAATTTGCTCAACACAGCCTTTAGGCACTCTTTTGTATACGGTGAGCAGGGCAATTTAAAAAGGTAAAAAAGGAGTATTAAGAGGATGTGCTTTTCATAGACTCACGATAGAAATAATTCAGCATTCCTTTGAAAATGTAGTCGTGGAACTTTGCCAAAGTCACCCAGTACACCCGCCCCCAGAAGGGAAAGGGAATGAAATGAGCTTTTAAGGTCAGGCGTGTCGAATTGTTGGGGCCAGAACAAAGCTTGAACTGAAGCCAGGACAAACCCGGCGAAAGCAATTCCGCGCGGAGCAACAATTCTTCATTATCCACCAGTTTTTCCACGCGCCAGAAATCGACCGCATCGCCTTCTCTTAAATCATGAGGATCGCGCCGTCCGCGGGATAAGCCCACGCCCCCTAACAGTTTGTCGATGGTACCGCGGATTATCCATAAATAGTTGGCGTGCACCCAACCGAAATCGCCACCCACCTGTTTCACAAATTGAAACACCCGGTCAGGGGGGGCGGGGATATCGATGGAATGTTCGTCGAAGATAACCTCGGAAGCTTCATATTCACTGAGCGGCATCAGGTCTTTCATCGACTCCGGAGCTACACCGCCCCAGTGCGAATACACCTGCGAATGTTTTTCCTTTTCCTGCGCCCAGATCACCGCCTGAGTGAAACCTACCGGCTCGAAAGAGAGCACGTCGCGTATTTCCATATTGGGGCACACCACGTCGGTTTTTAAACTGTTCAACAGCAGGGAGATGGTGTTGACGGGCACGGCAACAAATACGGCCATCCAGTAAGCGTAGATTCGGCACAACCATGAGACGGGGATAGGGACCCAGGCGATGTTAAAAAAACGAACTTTCTTATTCAGAATTTCCGCGAATTGCTGGATCAGTTCTTTGTAGGTAAGAACGTCCGGTCCACCGATGGGATACATATGGCTCGTGAGTCCGGGAGTTTCCAACACACCGACCAGATATTTGATGACATCTCGAATCGCTATCGGCTGGCATCGGGAATTAAACTCCGAAAGAAAGGGAATCCACCAATTGTGAAGGACCAGAGATTTTAAAAGTTCGTAAGACGTGCTACCCGTTCCGACAATGATACCCGCACGCAGGCGGATCACAGTCAGGTTTCCCTGCGCCAGGGTGAGCCCGACCTCCTGCCGGCTTCGCAAGTGTTGCGACATGCGTTTGTCCGTTTCTCCCAGGCCACCGAGATAGATCACCTTTTGTACTTTGGACGCTTCGGCCACCTCAATGAAATTTTTCGCGGCGGTGCGATCCAGGTCCTGGAATTCATTTTCCTTCATCCGCATGCTATGGATTAAATAGTAGGCCGCATGAACGTCCTTCAGAATAGGCCATAGTTCCTCCTTGTTCAGGCAGTCGCCATACATGACCTCCAGGCGTGGATGGGAAAGGATCAAAGGATTGCTGGTATCCCTCATCATGCAACGCACCGTATAGCCCCGGTAAATTAGCTCCGGAATCAGCCGATGAGCGACGTAGCCCGTGGCCCCGGTCACCAGGATTCGAGGGTTTCCCTCCAGCGGTTGAGTGGGCAATTCATCGCAATAATGGTAATTGACAGTTTCGGGATCCATAAGCAGAGCTAGTACTTCGGGCCATTAATACCTTTATAGACCCTTGAAATTCCAAAAGTATTCCCTATACTTTTCCACAAAAAAAGGGGTTGTTCTGTTTTTCCTCTCCCACCGTGGTGGATGGGCCGTGCCCGGGATGCAGTATCGTGGCATCCGGCAAGGTTAAAATCTTTTGCGTGATCCCTGCAAACAAACCCGACCAGGTGGAATTCGCCCGGCCCATGGAACCGGCGAAAATGATGTCGCCGGAAAAAACGGTTTGATTGACTTTATAGGAAACCCCGCCCGGTGTGTGGCCCGGTGTGCTGATGCAATGGATTCTCAACGCGCCCAGTTCGATCACATCCCCTTCTCCGATGAGGTTCAACTTTCCATATCCTTTTGGCCGCGGTTCGTTTTTATCGACCCAGGTGGGACATTTCCACTCCTTAACCAGGGCGTCGAGCCCGCCGGCATGATCGTAATGGGTGTGCGTCAGGAGAATTTTAGAGGGTGTCATTCCTGTTTCTTTAGCTTTCTGAATCAGAGCTTTGGGATTGGCCCCTGTGTCGATGGCACAAGACTCTCCACTTTGCTTGCAACGGAGCAGGTAGCACTTGACCGGATAACTCCCCAGCAGTACTTCCAGGGTGACCAACTCGAAGTCGGGGTCCCCGGCAACAGCTTGCGGGCAGTACGCATCCCGGCTGATAGCCATCAGTGAGGGTCCGTCCAGGTCCAGAACCTCAGCAAGTTTGAGCACCGTGGTCTCATCGGGAACCAACTCATAGTTTTCCATCGCCTGGATATCTTTTTCTGCCACTCCCGAAGCCTGGGATAAATCCTCCTGTGACCAGGATTTCCCATCACGGGCTTTTTCCAGAATGTCGCCCAACTCATCTTCCAATGGACCCGCCATAATGCCTTCCTGAAAATTGCTAATATTAAAGAGGTTTGAAATCAGGTAGTATTATAGCATCGGCTTTCTTGATGAACCTAAAATATAAGCCTTAGCCTGAATCTATTGGGAAAAAAATTTCGTTGAAAAGCCAATCAAAACCCATTTAAATAGAATCCATGTTTGGAACATTAAAATTATTGCTGATTAGCCATTTGGGAGATAACAATATTGGAAGAGTTTATTAGTAACTTTCTGGATACACCGTTCACCATTCCCATGAATCAGTTGCTTTATTTGGTAACGGTGATTTCTGTGTTTTTAATTTTGGGAAAGCACAAGTTGGGCTTGATCGGTGCCTATGGATTCACCTTTTACTGGATATTCATCATGCAAAGGGCGGAATTCACTAAAATGTTCAGCGTTACCAATTGGGGTGTTTATTTTTACGGGTTCTGCAGTATATTCATGCTGGTGATTGGCGTAGTAGGATTCCTCCGCAAAGATGAATGAGGCATGATTCCTGCCCCTTAATTTGAGCCCAACCACAACCTGAAAACCGGTTTGCCCCTCCTGTTCAATGATCGCCTCCATTTTAAAATCGCCTCTGGTTCTGATAATAGGGTTCAACCTTTTATTGAGGGCGCTGTTTTATTTTGAGATACGGGACCAACTGTTTTTTAACGGACTCATCCTCGATTCAAGAGTTTATTTTGATTGGGCCAGGCAGATTGCGGAAGGCGATTTACTGGGCTCCGGTCCTTTCACGTTTTCCCCCTTATATCCCTACTTTTTAACACCCTTCATTAAGGTATTCGGCGACAACCTGGTTCCCGTCCGGATTTTCCAGTTAGTGCTGGGAAGCATTTCCGCCGGATTCCTGTATGATTTGGCCCACCGTTATTTTGGCTCGCGTCCCGCCTGGTTTGCCGTTCTTTTATACTCGCTTTATCCGGTTTTTATTTTATATGAGTGGCAACTGCTGGGAACCTCCCTGGCGGTTTTTTTTATGATCCTGGGAGCCTGGTTATTTGGTCGCGGACATGAAAGTAGATCTGGAGCGGTGCTGGCCCTGGCCGCTTTAGCGCGACCTAATATTTTATTGGTGCACGCGGCCTTGATCCTCTGGATGATGATCTCCCGTAAACATGTGAAGCCCCTATTGCCCTTTGTTCTCGGAATGATTCTCGTTCTTGCGCCGGTAGCCGTACGCAATGTGATCGTCACTGGAGAATTCTCACTGATCTCTACACATGGAGGAATTAACTTTTATGTCGGCAACAATCCCTACACAGCAGGTCATTTCTCGCCTCCCCAAAAGTTTTTCAATACTCCAATGGGAATTAACGAAGACATATCCAAAAGCATCGCCGAAAAAGAGGCCGGCAGAAGTTTAAACTCAGGAGAAGTGTCACGATTCTGGTTTCAAAAGGGGCTGGCGTTTATTCTTGAAAATCCTGGCAAGTACCTCCAACTGGAAGCCAGTAAACTGTATTACTTTTTTCACAATTACGAAGCCCCTATAAACATCAATGTGGATTTTTCAAAACAATTCTCAAAAACCCTAAAGTACCTGCCCGTAGCAATCAGTCTCATCACTTCATTGGCTCTGGTGGGTCTGGTTCTGTGTTGTCGAGATAGAAAAAAGCTGTCGGTCTTATATGTGATCCTGGGTTCTTATATCGTATCGGTTCTCTTGTTCAGCATTGCTACGCGTTACCGATTGCCCGCGGTTCCTTTTTTAATCCTTTTCGCAGGTTTTGCCCTGAGCCGGATTTTTCAGGGAGGCCATTGGCAAACCAGGTTGTATGCGGCAGTGGGTGTCTTGTCCGCTTTGGTGTTCTTTAATAAGGACATAGGCATGTCCCGAAATTTCTCCGCCGCTTACAATAATTACGGGAACATTTATGGCCGCTCCGGAAAACCTGAAATCGCAGAAGAAATTTTTAAAAAAGGATTGGCGATGCGTCCCCAGGATCCCATCATGCTGTTCAATCTGGCCCTGGCCTTGCAGATGCAGGGCAAGCGCGAACAAGCGTTAAAAACATTTAAAAAAGTGAAATCACTCAAACCGGATTTTCCAAACATTGATGCTCGAATCCGGATGGTCAAGAGGGCGATTGGAAAACGAAGCCTCTCTTCAGAATAGTTTGTATCTTTTCTCAGGATATTTGCTCCGGTCGGAACAGGTTTGCTGGTTTTGCCTGGATGGAGGACCATTGGGCATATATTGTTCCAGTCCTAAAAAAAACTCAGAGTGGCAGGTTGCGAAAATTGTTTTTTCTTTTGGACTCCTAATAAATCAGGATCGAGTCCGCAATTTCATGGAGGGGACGTACAGGCTCAGGCGCTTGCGTTTCCACCAGTTCCCGGTTTGTTCTTTGTCCTTCCAATCCGTGAAGTGATAGCGGTATAAAACCGCTCGAATGTATTTGGGTGGTTCATTTGAAAAGGGGTTCCCCTCCAGAAGCCCATTAACCTGCTTTGTTCCCTTTAATAGTTGGGTCATGAAATTCAAGATCCAGGGATTACTCTTATAGTTTCCCAACGCCGCAAACCACATTTGCCAATCCAGACGCGGCTGGTGCGGAGCGACAAAACGAGGCGCGCGATCCAAAGGACCCGGCTTCCAATGGAAACTGTAGGCCCTCCAGGTTTTACCGTCTGCACTTCCCTCAATGATTATTTCGGGCCGGGTGGTGGTCATGACCGCAAACAAGCCATAGTTCCCGACCAGTTGAAAGGACTGCATATGGCCAAAAGCCTTTTTAATAAAATCAGGAACCTTTGTACGATCACCAAACTGGAAAACCAGCATGGTGATTGTTAAGAATAAAATCACCGGAGTTAGAATTTGCACCGAGATTTTCTGAAATTTGGATTCTGGGGTTTGGACAATGGCTGAATACGAAACAAGTCTTTTGATCGAATCTGGCATCAAACTTTTTAATTGAGAATCGTCAAGAAGCAGGAGGCATAAAGCCACGGTCAGCAAATTGAAAAAACCATAGTTGCCGGTGACGGCTATCAATGTCTGGAATCCGACAAAAATGATGAACACCAAAAACCGTGCACGACGTGAAACGAAGATGAACAAAGGTACAACCAGTTGAACAAAAAACACGCCAGCTACCATTGCGCTTAAGGTCCAGTCGGGTAACTGGTGGGCATACCATCCCGCCCAACTGGGTAGGGGTTGCGTTTCGAAATGAAATTGTAAGGCGGTTAAATCATGCCAGGCTGTATCACCGCTTTTCAGTTTCACGATTCCGGAACTGAACATCAATCGGAACAACAACCATCGATAGAGCCACAGGACGGGTGTCGGTGGTTGCACTTGTCGTGCCCGCCCGGGTAGAAGGGTCCAGGGACTGAAAAACAGGGCGAGGAACCCGGCTTCGAGCAGAAGGATGTCCCATTGAAAGCCCAGAAACACTCCTCCTATTTTAAAACAGGACAAGTACAGGAACCAAAGGCAAAAAAGAACCCAGGGTGTAGCTACAGCAAAGGGAACCAGCAGGGCGAGCATGGCGCCTGCATAACAAACGAGCCGCAACGCCTTGTCGCTGGCTCCAAGCCAGAAAACGGTCGGTAGTTTCCAAAGGGGAGGCGACCCGAATTTTTGTTCGACACGGTCGAGGAAACTTTGCGCAGGTAAAATTCCTTGTTCCCCCACCAGGCCTTCGATCTGCACTGCCAACGAAAGAAACGCGGTCAGGTAACAGATGGCCAAAGCCAGTAAAAAAATCGGGCCAGTCAGATAATAGGTGGATTCTTTGGAACCCGAACTCAACAGCAAACGGGTTATAAAAGAAAACAGGGAGCGCCGTCGGGCTACAAAGCCATAAACGAATTCAGATACCGTGGAAAATCCAGGTACCTTTTCGTAAGCCCAATATAGCCATCTGTATCGAGTTTTCAAAAGCAGGCGAAATACCGCCTCTGCTCCTGAGAATCGCTGGCCGAATTCATCAATCAAATGGACCGAAGATTTAAACTCGACTTGTGAAATTTCCGGAAATTGATCAGCCACTTCCTGGTAGGGCGCGTGTCTTATTGATCTATCCTTTAATCGGTTCCATGAGGCGATCCATCTACGGCAAAAGTCGCAATCACCGTCATAAATGAGAAGGGGTTTTTGCGGGAGATCTTCGTGATCGCTCATTGAACCTCTCCTGAAACCTGGCGGATTATGCTAAGGTTATACTCATTTTTCATAGATACCAGGACGAAAGGAATTGTATGCTGGGCGCAATTGCAGGTGACATTGTAGGATCGGTTTACGAATTCAACCCTATAAAAAGCACCGACTTTCCATTATTTAAAGAAGGCTGTCGATTCACCGACGATTCTGTGTTAAGCGTTGCCGTTGCGGATGCCATTCTGCACCGCCGGGATTACGTCGACCTGTTCAAAGAATATTATAACCTGTATCCCAACGCCGGTTATGGAAAGATGTTTGCCGAGTGGGCACGATCCGATTCCATGGAACCTTACAACAGTTGGGGCAACGGATCGGCGATGCGTGTTTGCCCCATCGGTTTCGCGTGTTCCAATCTGGAAACAGTTTTGCAGGAAGCGAGAAAAAGCGCAGAGGTGACTCACAGTCATCCGGATGGTGTTAAAGGTGCGATGGCGGTTGCCGCCTGTGTTTTTCTGGCCCGGCAGGAGGCCGGCAAAGAGGACATCAAGCGCTATGTGGAAACAACGTTTCAATATTCCCTGGGAGAAACTTTAGATGCTATTCGGAAGAGCTATCAGTTTGACGTTTCCTGCCAGGGTTCGGTCCCGCAAGCGATCACCGCATTTCTGGAATCCCGGGACTTTGAAGATGCTTTGCGCATGGCCGTTTCTCTGGGTGGAGACAGCGATACGCAGGCTTGTATCGCCGGTGGAATCGCTCAAGCGTATTATAAAGGTATTCCGGAACCCATTTATGATAAGGTATATGCTATCCTAGACGACCATTTGAAGCAGATTGTTTTCAAGTTCTCACTCAAATTCCGATGTTTTTGAGTTGGACGGCCTGCGACTGATCCAAATAATCAAATAGAAACCGATAACACCGTATTCAAAGGATGTATTGAAATGGCGGATTACACGCGTGAAGAAATAGAAGCCAAACTGGCCGAACAAGCTGAAAAGGATGTCCCTGAAGAGGAGGAGCAAGAAAGCGAAGCGCCTGAGGAAGGTACTTCTGAACCTGCAGAATCAGGAGAATCCGAAGAGGCCCCTGAGGAAAAGGAAGAGGTCCTTTCCTTTGCCGGTGCTGATTTATCGGGACTGGATTTGTCCGATCTGGATTTCACCGGCCTGGATTTGAGTGGCGCCAATTTTACCGGCACTCAATTGAAAAATACCAATTTCACCGACGCCAATCTGGAGAAAGCCATCCTTAATAAAGCGTTGATCTCTGAAACCCGGTTTCATTCAGCAAAAATCATTGGTGTGGATTTTGACAAAGCGGATCTGAGTGGCAAAGATTTTGGTAGCGCCGACATGAGTGAATCTTCCTTCAAGGAAGCTAATCTGGCCGACACCCAGTTCAATGAAACTGTTTTGAAAGGAGCCCAGTTTCAAAAGGCCAATCTGGAAACTGCGGAACTCCGCGCCGCCAAACTGGAAGAGGCCGATTTGAGCGAAGCAAATTTGTTTCAGGCCAATTTGTCGCGAGCCGACCTGAACAAGGCGAATCTTAAAAATGCGAATCTGGCGGAAGCCGATCTCAGCCGCGGAAATTTCAAAAATGCAGACTTTTCCGGAGCCACTCTCACCGACGCGCGTTTGATGGTCGGTGTTTTTTATGAAACTTTGTTCGAAGGCACTCAAATCAATCGCGCCCAGATGCGCGGAGCTAAAATGTTTGGTGCAAAGTTTCTGAAATCCAATCTGGAGCGGGCCGATATGAGTGGCGCGGACCTCACTGAAGCGGTGTTTCATTCTGCCAATGTGAATCGGGCCAAATTGAACGGGGCGATCATGCGCCGGGTCGATTTGACAGGAGCAAATTTATCCGAGGCAGATCTGGATATTGCCGATTTGAATAATGCCGTGCTTGAAAATGTCGAACTGCACGGTGCCTTGATGGGAAGGATTAAACTGAACCATGCACAAATGAAGGGAGCCCAACTGAGTAAAGCTAAAATGGGCAAAGCCAAAATGACTCATGCCGATCTGGAAGGTGCGGATTTAAGTGGCGCTGATTTGGTGGGTGCTGATTTTACAGACGCCAATTTAAAAGGTTCCGATCTCAGCCGGGCCAATCTTTCGGGGGCGGTCCTGGAAAATACCAACGCGCAGGACTGTTTTTTTCTCGGTGCCAATTTAAAAGAAGCGCAATTGAATTCGGCGGAACTCCAGAAAACGGATTTTTCCGGAGCCCAACTCATCAAAGCTTCACTGCACAAAGCCAATATGAGTGAGTCCTGTTTGTATCGAAGCGATTTGGAAAATGCGGACCTGTCAGAGGCCAATTTGGCTGGCGCTAACCTGAAAGGAGCCAAATTGATTTACACCGTGCTCAAAAACGCCGACTTGACTTCGGCCTGCCTTGATGGGGTCGATTTGACTCATACTGAAATGGATGGCGCCAAAGGGAATTTAAAATAACCAAGGGTTCTATTTAATAAATTCACCATCAGGAACCGTCTAAATGTTCCCGGTATTCAAATTTTCACAACGACGAATCCTTCTGTTCAGCTTCCTCCTACTGTTAACTTCGTGCAACCAGGCGCAAACAGAAGCGGACCGCTTGTTGTCTGCTGTGTCCCTTAAGGATTTCCGGACGATTGAATCCCTTCTCAAACAGGGCGTAGACCCCAATGCGCAAAATGAAGTGGGATTGACGGCGCTAATGATATCTGCCCATAAAGGCCACCCGGGAATTGTCAATTATTTACTGGAGCACGGCGCTGATCCCAACATTCAAACCTACAGTGGTTCCACCGCATTGATGATGGCGAGCAGAAAAGGTCATGTAGAAGCAGTGTCCCTTCTGTTGGCATTTGGCGGCGACCCCAGGCTCAAAAACAAAAGCGGCAACACTGCTCTGGATGAAGCGAAATCGAGAAACTATTCCGCAATTGTGGAGATGTTGGAAATCATTAAATAACCCGGTTATGGATAATCAATCTCCCTTTCCCCAGTAGGTAGAGGGTTACCCCTGAGCGAAGACATGGGTCCTCAAAAAACGCTTTTGAGCATACAAATGAGATATCCTAAGCTGTAAAGAGCTCAGAGTGTCATCCTGAATGCAATGGAGGATCTCTAGTAAACCATTTAACGCGAGAAAAATTTTTCTGCGACAGTATACTTCCTGATCCAATGCAACTTCCTTTGCCGGTAAAGAACATTCTAAGGGGGTAACCGTGCCTTACTGCCAAATCAATGATCTACCCGAGATTCTTCGTCGCCGAAACCGCTCCCCAGAATGACGTTCCGTAGTTTTAGGTTAATTAAAATTTGAAATTCGCGAAAAATTTTTCTCAAAAAGCGGGTTTCTTAGGAACTTAAATAAGTCCTCAAGATAGCCAGGCCACTTATTTAACGCAGGAAATTCCGTAATTCTTTCCGCGTCCGCCCATGCCTCCAAACGTTCCTTTGGCGATCACACAAGTCAAGTTTCCACATTTACAATAATGCAATATGCTGGAGACGATCTGGCCTTCCGAAGCATCGTCGTCGTCAAATCTGGGGCTGGGCTCGGAGCATACGCATTTTTGAGCCACTACATTGGACAGAGGAATTTCGGCACTTGATTCCGTGGTGTGAAACATCCAGAACAGGACTGCAATGCCCACTATTCCTGAAAGCAGTCCAAGCGCAAATTGTGTTTTCATTAATTTTCTCCTTAGAGTATCGCCAATTTAATAGAGCCCTCGATCCCGGGGCCGCCACCTTTTTCTAATACTTTGCAACCAAATACCAGACAAATCGCCAAAAGTCAAAAGGGAAGGTACCATTCCGTTAAAGTCTGACTCACTTTTTCAGCCTAAAAAGGCTCCTGTCGGTTATTAAAACTTTCCGTTTATTTTTCAATTATGTTAGAATTCGGAAAAGTCTTTAATTTTCAAAAGTTTAAAGGGTTGCCTGGCAGGTGTGAATTCAATGAGGAATGGCAATCAATCGAACGCCGGATTATTGTGGATCCGGTGAGCAACCGAGCCTGATGAGACAAATTACCAAATATAAAAATATTTTAAAGAAGGATCCTAATGACGCCGAAGCTTTGTTTCAAATGGCAATGGAATTCGAGCAACAAAAATATTTTCCCCAGGCAATTCACCATTTTCAGGAAGCGATAAAACTAAAACCCTGTGCCCAGTACCGCCTGCCCCTGGCCCAACTGTTTCTCGATTTGAAACGCTATTCAGAAGCCCAGATGGTTTTCAAGGTCCTTCTGGATTCAGGATCCGCCAGCGCCGAAGCCTATAGAGGATTGGGAGAAGCCTTGGTAGGACAGAAGAGGGTAAGCGAGGCACTGGATTATTTTCAGAAAGCATTGGGGGCCGGGCCTCCGTCTTCAACCACGCATTTTGGGCTGGGTCGGGCTTTATTAAAGCTGGAACGTTCTGAAGAAGCCTTGGACCAATTTAAAGAAGCCTTGAAGGTGAACACAGGAAATTTTCGCGCTCGATTTTATGTCGGGTTCACGCTGTGCAAGCTGGAACGCTTTCAGGAAGCGGTGACAATTTTTAAATCGGTGGTGGAAGCAGATCCCAAAAGCTCTGAAGGGTTTGCCAATTTAGGCTATGCTTATAATGGCTTGAAGCAGTATCAGGAGGCAATCAATGCTTACAAGTGGGCCTTGAAACTGAATCCGAATTTATACGAAATCCACCAAAACATGCAGGAAGCTCTCCGCAAGCTAAAAGCAGTGAACCCCAAAGCGGAAAGTGAGATCAAGGCAGAAACGGATCCCTTCGGAACACCGCGGTGGAACGGAAAAGGGTTGGGCCGGGTAGCTGGCATGGGCCGATTGAAACGTCTGCTTTACGAAGAAGTTCTCAAACCCATACAAAATCCCGAATTGTACCAGCGCTTTCGTTTGACGATTCCTAACGGAATCTTGTTGTACGGTCCTCCGGGATGTGGCAAAACCTTCATTGCCAAAAACCTTGCGCAGGAACTGGGCTGGCATTTCATGGACATTCATGCTTCCAGCATAGCCAGTACATACATCCACGGTACGGTGTTGGCGATACGGGACATTTTTAAAAAAGCCGCCGAACATGCACCCACGCTACTGTTCATAGACGAGTTCGAAGGACTGGTTCCTAAACGTGTCGACCTTTCCGGACAACAACAGCATAAAGCCGAAGAGGTGAACGAATTCCTGGTGCTTTTGAATGAATGTGCGGAAAAAAAGATCTTCGTGGTTTCGGCAACCAACGAACCGGAAAAAATCGATGAAGCCGTAAGGAGACCCGGCAGGCTGGATAAAATGATTTATGTGGGGCCCCCGGACTTCGAGGCGCGTGTGCAGGCTTTGAAAATGTACCTCATGGACCGGCCTGTGGAAAATGTCGATCCGGAAGGCATTGCCAGAAAGCTGGAAGGTTACCCCTTCAGCGATATCAGCCATATCACCGATGAAGCGGCGCGATTGGCGTTACGGCGGGAAAAAACCTTCATATCCAATAAAGAAATGCTGGAAGCCATTCAAAGAAATCCCTGCAGTTTGACTGTCAACACTCTTTCCAAATACAAGCATTTTCAACAACGTGGAATTTGATTCCGCTTCCACCACCGGGATCGAACCGCAACGGGGCGTTAGAATTTAAACCAGGTTGTTTAAAATTGCGTACTGAATAAGTTGAGCATTATTCTTTAATTTCATCTTTTCAAGAATATGCGTTCGATGGGTTCCGATTGTTTTCACGCTGAGCGACAGTTCTTTACCGATCTCGGTTAAAGACAAACCACTGCCAATCATGCAGAAGACCTGATACTCACGGTCCGATAAAAATTCGTGTGGCTGTTTGTCGTGGTTAGTGAAATCGAATGCCAGTTTTTCCTTAAGTTCCGGGCTCACGTACTTTCCGCCCGAAGCCACTTTTCTGACAGCTTCCATCAAAATTTCCGGCGAGCTTTCCTTATTCAAATAGCCGGAAGCTCCCGCCTTGATAAAACGCACTGCATAATGGTCTTCAGAATAAACGCTGAGGACCAAAACCGGAAGTTTGGGCATTTCGATTTTTAGTTGTTTCAACGTATCCAGACTGCTTTTCCCGGCCATGGTGATGTCCAACAAAACCAGTGAGGCATCTTCTCCCTTGATTTTTTCAAGTAATTCATTGCCGTCTGAGGCCTCAGAAACCACTTCAATATCCGTGGTTTCGGAAAACGTGTTTTTGAGTCCCTGTCTGAAAATAGGATGATCGTCTGCTACCAGAATTTTTATTTTACCTATTGCTTGTGTAGTCATGGTCAAATCTTGATTTTAATAGTTACGGTGGTGCCTTTATGCGGAGCTCCAACGATTTGGAAGGAGCCTCCGCAGGCTTCGGCACGTTCCCTCATGCCGATAATACCCAGATTGCTGGAATCGCTTAATTGTTTTTTTGTGATTCCTTTTCCATTGTCCTGAATCTGCAATGATAGCATACCATTTTTGCATTCAAGGTTCACATATATTTTACTCGCTTGCGCGTGTCTTGCAATATTGGTCAGGGTCTCTTGGAACACTCGGAATAAGGAAGTTGCCTTTTCGGTGTCCATTTTAATTTGGTCGGGGTATTGGGAAAACCTGACGGAAATTCCGGTCCGCTGTTCAAAATCCATTCCCTGCCATCGAATAGCATCAGGCAAATGCAGTGCGTCAAGAATGGGCGGACGCAAATCGGAAGAAATGCGTTTCACCGTTTGAATGGTGTTATCCACCAAATCGATCATGAACCGCGTTTTTTTCATTAATTCCGGATCCAGCTTTGCCAGTTTCCGTTCGAGTAAAGAAATCTCCAGCTTTAATGTCGTTAATACCTGACCCAATTCATCATGGACTTCCCGGGCGATCCCTGTGCGTTCATCCTCCCGCACAAGCTGAAGGCGATGAAAAAGCCGCCTCAATTCCATTTGAGCGCGTTCTTTTTCTTTTTCCGCACGCGACCGCTCTATTACCCGGCCTAATTGGGTTCCGATGTTTTCCATGGTTTCAAGAAGCTTGGGATCGGGTTCCAGGGCTTCCGCAGAGAAAAATTCCATCACCCCCACAATTTCGCTTCCCACCAGAACGGGAAAGCCGAATCCTGCACGCACACCAATATCCTGAGCCTGCTTGGCCCTGGGAAAGTTTCCATCTTTAGTGACGTCCATAATCCACGACGCTTTTCGACTTTCCAGCACCCGGCCGGGCAATCCTATTCCTGGTGCGAGTTGTGTCGTTTGGGTGATGTTTCGAAACGTTTCGAAATGGTCCGGGTCCTCCAGATACCAGATGTTCGAAGACACCAGGTTGTCCTCCTGATTTTTGTCATACAAATAAAGGTGGCCCACAGGCCAGCCGGTTTGTTCGCAAATACGCTGAAGGGCTTTTTGAAGAGATTCTTCCACCGGTAAATTATCATTGGAACATACGGCAATGTCTTTGTGAAAGCGGATATACTCGCTGTCCTTTTTCAATTGGCTGGTAGCCTCTTCCAGTTTTTGCGCGTCCTGGGAAATCCGGAGTTCAAGTTCTTTTCTTAGTTCCAGTTCCAGTTTTTCATCGCGGTTAATCCGCAAACGCAAAAGAATAAACCCAGCTATCACCAGACAGGAAACGATTCCATTTTCCTCATCCGCGATTGAAAGGGGAGTGGTTCCAAAGACCATCAGGAAACACACTGAAAAGATTCCCAATAATCCGAAGACCATCACCAAAATGTATCCACGGGCAATCCACGCGATCCAGACCGGAAGGATAAAAAGGGTGGGTTCGCTCCATCCCGAACGGCCCCAATAGTGCAGAGCCCAGATAGCACAGATGCATGTCATTGCCAGGGTGGAGGCTATTTTGAATTGTTTATCGATGTTGCTCAATATTTGGAGATACCAGGGAAAGGTTAGAGCCGTCTTTTAATTACACAAAGGACCGCAAATAATATACATTCTGAAGGCAATCTACAATCTATATTTAAAATGGGTTACTATGTTCTCTTTCATCAACAAGAGATATTGAGCAATGGAAACCGTATCATCAGATAATTCAGCAGAACCTCTTTCCGTCCCCGAATCCCCCTTACTTGATTTTCTTTGGATATGCCGGGTAGGGTACGAGCAGGCCTTGATCAGGGAGGTATCAACCTGGGTTCCCCCGGAGCAAGAATCCGGGTCCAATAGCAAGTTGTTTTCCCCCGGGCCCGGCAGGGTCGCCTTATCCGGCCTTTCTGATGAAATCCGGGATTGCCTTGCCGATACCGATTTCGTTTTCGAGCGCCAGCGTTTGATCGCGCCAAGCTCCATTCCTGCCGATTCACTCAAGCCTTGCGCGGAGTTTGTCATCAAAAACCTGTTTCCGGTGATTGACGGGTCCGATTTGCCCTGGACACTGCATCCATTTGCACCGGAAGTCGAAGAGTCCAAATCGCTGAACAAGCGAGTGAAAAACCTGTCTTCGGTGATTCTGCAGAAACTCAAAAAACGTTTTGGAAGGATGTATCGCCGATACGTTCCCAGCAACGAAATCCGGATTCGCCAACCGCATTTAATCGTCCAGTTGTGTATGGATTCGGGGAGCCACGTGTATGCCTCGGCACACCCCAAAACACCGCAAATCCATCCTTATCCGGGTGGGGAGAACCGCATGAAGCTGGATTCCCAATCGCCGTCGCGTTCCTATTTAAAGCTGGCGGAAGCCGTTTCCAGGATGGGAATCAAGCCTGGCAAAGGGCAAAAGGTAGTGGATCTTGGAGCCGCCCCTGGGGGCTGGTCATTTTATATGTTGAAGCAGGGGTGCCGGGTGGTTGCCGTTGATCGTGGGGCGCTGAAAATTAAAAAAGGTCAGGGCCTGCCGGGCACTTTGATCAAGGTGGATGGAGACGGTTTGTTATTTTCATTGGAAGAGGGTGAGCCGCCTTACGATTGGTTGCTTTGTGATATGCTTTGTCCGCCAAGGCAAACGCTTCAGCTACTTGACAAATGGATCGTGAATCGCTGGATGAAACATTTTGTAGTGAACTTCAAACTTCCGCAAAAAAATCCTATTGCATTGGTGGAAGGCATACAGGACATGATGGAACGTATGGCGGTTCCCGGATACTACATTAAACAGCTGTACCACGACCGCGACGAAATCACGGTATCGGGAGTTTTGGAGGAATGAGCCGGTTTTTTCTTTTTAATTTCCAATTGGTGCCGTAACTGGAACAGATCAGCGAGGCCAATGCCCGGGAACGCTTCGGCATTTAACATCCTTTCACAACGCCTCAATACCCCGCTATTTTTTTGGAAAAAATACTCTCGTGATTTTTTTCATTTCTTCCCAAAACTGCCTTTGAAAAGGCCGGGTGACCATCGCACAAAGGCCACTGACTCCATTTGTGAATGGAATCAGTGGCCTGAAAGAAGAATTATTAACTAAAAAGGTTTTAGACAAAATATCCGGTTTAAGAACTTAAAATTGAGACCATGGCCGGTGAGAACCAGACTATTCTGTACAATGTATCATAATGGGAACTGTATTATCCCGGGAATTAATTACAAAGGCCCAATCGTCCATACTGACCGGCTTTCCGTTGAGTTTTGCA
The DNA here is from genome assembly GCA_024648695.1 of Nitrospina sp. Lineage (GTDB taxonomy): Bacteria > Nitrospinota > Nitrospinia > Nitrospinales > JACRGP01 > JACAVV01. The sequence goes on along the minus strand of JACAVV010000005.1, from coordinate 195,104 downwards.
ATGGAAAGGTTCTTTTTTAAATCGTACATTTTGACACCGTGTTGCGGGATCTGTACTTTGGAAAAAGGCCGACCCCCAAGGATAATAAAAACTTCAGCATCTTTAGCGCTATTGTTTTCCAATGCAAAATCATTGGAGCAGGATACGCCATCCCCTGATGTCATTTCTTTAGCCATTATATTTTTTGCATTCAGTTTAAACATTTCCTTTTTTAAAGGTTAAATCATTTTAACCAAGTCAACCGAGCTCCATATATAAATAGAAATTGATTGGATGAGACTCGGTATCCGCAATAATTGCAAATTTTTTCCGTTGTTGTTTTTGCAGTAACGCCATCTTGCAAATATTAAATCAAGTCCTGTGCCAATCAGAAAAAATATCCTGTAACTATTTATAAAGTAAAGTTCATCTGGTAGTCAGGCTGGAGTTTTGAATAGTGAAAACGTGTTGAAATGGTGTCAAAACCAGGTTGATTTCAACGGTAATGGTTTAAATGAACAGATAAAAAGTGGGATTTTACAAAACATCGAAGCCCTTGGGAAATGTAATGGTGGGGTAAGGGTCTTCAAAGGGGTCCACAATACAACAATTAATCATAAGTATATTGCTTTATCTTATTGAAAATGTTATACTTATAACGTTTTTTAAAAACATCCAATTCCACTACATTTGAAGAGTGTGTACCATGAAACTGACCCTGAATACCCGACGTGTCATTTTTTTATCCCTTGGTTTTTCTTTTTTGGGCCTCATGATCTTCCTTTTTGGAATGGTTGTGGGTGCTAAAATACCTCCTCCCTCCACTGATAAGAAACCCCAGCTAGCGGAACGTAAGGCTTCAGACGTTAAGCCCAAAAAAGTGAGCTTAAAAGAAGGGTCCGATGCGAAAATTTCCGTCGCGAGCCTGGACATTCCGCAATTGGATAAGTCCACTCCCGGAAAAGCGGTGGATCCAGCGGCAAGTGGTGACCCCAAAGCGAAAGCCCGGAAACCGGGCGCATCCATTGAAACCGATTTCCCTCTGGAAGAAAAAGACCGGGCCGGGAAAAGGCCGGACGGAAAAAAGACTTCACTGGCATCCTCTCCGGAAAAAGGATCGCGGATGAATTCTGCCGGAGGCCAAATCCGGTCCGTCAGCGCCAATGATTCGGACTTGTTTGCAGGATTTCACAAAACGTCGATTCGAAGCGGATACACCGTTCAGGTGGGGGCCTTCCTTGACCGCATCAATGCTGATATATTGGCAGATGATTTGAAGAAACGAGGTTACTCTCCTTATGTGTTGAGTATGTGGGATTCTATGAAACGCCAATGGCACACGGTTCGCCTGGGTGATTACAACTCTGAAAAAGAAGCCAATAAGATAGCGGTTGATTTTTCTCAAAAAGAACAGATGGAAGCCGCAGTACGGGGAGTGGGTATCCTGTAACATCGGCATATGCCGGTGTGGACACGTATTTAGTTTGGGAGGTGTTCTTTGGAGGATCAGGATCATTTAAAGTCGGTCCTCTCTGTGGTGGGCCTGCTTCGTGCACGGTTCAGTAAAATCATGCAGACGATCAACGACCATCGAATGGAATACATCCGGCGCAACGAACAGCCTCCTGAAGAGTGGGGCGTATTGATGGCGGAAACGCAGAGGCAGTTTTCTGAATTGTTAAAGGCTTCGGATATTCTGGTGACTTCCTGGAATAATATTCGGGAAAGCACCCCCAGGGAAGAAGCGTTTCGGGTTTGTATCGAGGATTGGGCTTTGGGTCAAACCGCGGAACGCTTGAAAGAGGTAAAACATTTTTTTGAAGGTCTATCCGACTTTTCAGCCGGCGGCATTTCCTTCGAACCCAGAGTGTATGAACAAGGATTGATGTTGGTGCAACAGGTTCTGGACAAGAAAGAATTGTGATGGATGCACAAGAAAAAATTCTGTTCACTCTGAGAAAAGTAAACCTGGTGCGTGCGCGCTTTAGCAGGATCTCCCAGGCGGTGATCGAAAACCGCCAACCCTATTTCGACGAGCACAGGAAACCTCCCGAAGAGTTGAGTCCGCTGATGGCACAAACTCAAGAATCCCTCGCCACCTTAATGCAAACAGGCCGAAGTTTGCAGAAGGCTTTGGACTCGATCCAGCAAAACGTTTCGAAGGGCGAATCCCTCAGGATACAAAACGAATCGCTTACCAATGCTCACGAAATTTTGCAGTCACTCATACCTTTTCTGAAAAGCCTTCCGGATACCCACATTCCCGGATTCATCCTGGACCCCGACCTTTATAAAGAATCCCTTGAAATTATTGACGAAGTGTTGAACCCCGGTTAGGTTTCCTACCTCTTTCCACAGACCAAACTCGATCAGAACAGCTGAAACACCTGCCATTTTATGGCCCCCAAAATTTGCTTAAAATTCCTGTAAGGTTTTGAATTTTTTGAGTATAATCAGGGAAGAAAGGGCTCATGAGATCCTATGTATAAAAAAATCCGAGTGTTGGTGGTAGACGATTCCTCTCTGGTGCGTGATGTGTTTCGGGACGGCCTCACCTGTGAAGAAATTGAAGTGGTCGACACGGCTGAAGATGCTTTTCAGGCCCGCGACAAAATCGTTCAGCATCAACCCGACGTTCTGACATTAGATGTCGAGATGCCCAAGATGAATGGGCTGGATTTTTTGAAACAATTGATGCCTCAACGTCCCTTGCCTGTGGTGATGGTGAGCGCATTTACGGAAAAAGGCAAACGCCTTGCTATGGAATCCCTCGAAGCCGGAGCGGTGGATATTGTCACCAAACCGAGCAAGGATTCCGATTCCGAGATGGCGGTATTGATTGACGAATTGAAAGATAAAATCAGAACCGCCGCTTCCGTCGACGTTTCCCATTGGAAGTTTAAGACCCATCTCACCGAAAAGCGCCTCGCCGCCAGCAAGGCCCTGGATCTGGCCGCGCGCAAGGTGATCGCCATAGGCGCCTCCACAGGTGGTACCGAAGCCATCCGCGCCGTGGTCAATCGACTGCCTGCCAACACCCCCGGCGTGGTGATGGTGATTCACATGCCCGAAGGGTTCACCTCCATGTACGCGGATCGCTTGAATCAGGTTTGCGCCATGACGGTAAAAGAAGCAAAGTCGGGCGATACGGTCCGGCAAGGGCAAATCCTGTTAGCTCCCGGCGGATACCAGATGACGGTCAACAAGACCCGTACCGACTTTCAGGTCACCTGCGTCAAAGCGGAAAAGGTGAGCGGGCATTGTCCATCGGTTGATGTGCTCATGCACTCGGTGGCCCGCAGTGTGGGACCGAACTCTATCGGTATCTTGCTTACGGGAATGGGAAAGGACGGCGCGGAAGGTTTGCTCGCCATGCGTCAGGCCGGTGCCCGCACGATGGCACAGGACGAAGCCACCTCAGTCGTCTTCGGTATGCCTCGCGTCGCTCATGAGATTGGTGCCTCTGAACGCCTCCTGCCTCTCGACCACATCGCCCCGGAAACCCTCGAATTGCTCACAGGAATTCACGCCTGAGCGAATTTTTCCTCAGACGAAAACCTGTCCAAAAAAGTTCCTTCTCTCGTGCATGTAAGCTTTTGAATGCTCCCTCGACAAAGATACAGTCTTTTTTAAATCGGAATTTTATTATGAAGCCATGATCCTTGGTGAAGACTGTTAAGTTAAGTAAAATCTCTTCATAGGATAAAAATTCTCCCTTTCCCCGTCGCGAGAGAGGGACGGGGATATGGGGCCGAAGGCCCATCTTAAAGATTTCTAGTTTTAACTTTTAGCATTAATTGAGTAGTCATTTAAAGTTGATTTCCTAACTTTACGGCATTGGAACAGGAATAATATTATGAACGCATTCAAAACCAATCGGCCCGGACAAGAGGCCGTATTTTATAAATCCGAACACATAGAACGGCAGTCCGCCTTGCAACGTTCTCGCAAGCGGATGGGAAAATTTTTCAAAGAAAACCAATTGTTAGGCCGTAAGGGAGCTATCGGTTGTGTCTCTCTTGAAATCAGCCAGCGTTGTAATCTGGATTGCTCCCTTTGTTACCTGTCACCCAATTCGCAACAGGTGCAGGATTTGCCCCTGCAGGAGTTGTATCGCAGGCTGAGGGAAGCCCGCGAACAATTTGGCGTGGGAACCAATATCCAGATCAGTGGTGGCGACCCCACATTGCGGCCGCGCAAGGAATTGGTCGCTCTGGTGAAATACGCACGCCACCTGGGTCTGCTTCCTTCGCTGTTCACCAACGGCATCAAGGCCAGCCGAAGTTTGCTGGAGGCATTGGCGGAGAACGGTTTGAGCGATGTGGCCTTTCATGTGGACATGACACAAAACCGGCCAGGCTTTAACAATGAAAAGGAATTGAATGCCGTTCGCGAAGAGTATATGCGAAGGGCCGAGGGATTGCCCATCATGGTCATCTTTAACACTACGGTGTTCGAAGGAAATTTTCATGAGGTGCCTGAACTGGTGCGGTTTTTTCTCAAGCATTCCAACCGCGTCGGGATGGCGTCTTTTCAATTGCAGGCGGAAACGGGACGAGGTGTTCTGGGAGCACGGGAGGATATCATTTCTCTGGAAACGGTACGGAGCAGAATCAACCAGGGGTCGCGCCTGGATTTGCCCTGGGACACTATTCTTGTGGGTCACCCCAAATGCCACAGTTACGCGCCGGTGTTTACTATCAACGGAAATAGTTATGACTTCCTTTGTTCAGAGAAAGAGTTTGCCGAATTCCTGCATGATTTTCAGCATGTCGGTCATGATCGCCGCAAATCGGCGCTTGGGATCGCGTGGACTTATTTTCGCGAAATGTGGAAAAAACCGCGATGGCTTGTGAAAGGAACCCGCCACCTACTGCCAATATTATGGAGGGCCAGAAAGGACCTTTGGGCTTCGCGGGGAAAATTTCATAAGACTTCATTTTTTATTCAAAACTTTATGGACGCGAAAAATCTGGATCCTGAACGTGTTGAGGCTTGCTCCTTCATGGTGATGACCAACGAGGGACCGGTTTCGATGTGCGCGCATAACGCCGAACGGGATCGCTACATTCTCCAACCCGTTCCCATTCAAACTGAAAACGGCCCAGATACCTTTTATCCCTTAAATGGGAAAAAACCAGTTGTCTCCTAAACCTGAAGATGGATTGGGCTACAATATATTTTGTATTTTATTAAGACACCGAATAAATACCAAACAATAAAAACTATTGAGGTTCGAAAATCAATCCCGAACAAGGAAAATTCATTATTCCCCCTCACCCCTCCCTCTACAACCAGGGGAAAGGGGGGATAAATCCTGCCTTTTTAATTTAACAGTTTGACGGGTTTATTTCGGGGGGATGAATAAATTTCAATGAAACATTTCTTAACAATCAGCCTATTCATTCTTACACTTGTAATCGGTGGATGCACCACCCTGGTCCCGCCGCCTGCCGGATCGCAAGTGGAACCGGTGGCCTTGTTTCCGCAGGAAGCGGATACCGCCTGGGGGCAGGTATTACGGTCCGTTGTAAATTCAAAGGGACAGATCAATTTCAAAAAAGCGTCCCGCGACACCCATCTTTATCGATACATTGCCTATATAAGCAAAGTCAGTCCCTTCAGCCATCCGCAGATGTTTGCGTCGGGTGAAGAAGAACTCGCGTATTTTTTAAATTCCTACAACGCTTTGGCTATGTATGGAGTGATCCAGGAAGGTTTCCCCGCAGACTTTTCCACTCTTGCCAAAAGGGCAAAATTTTTCAAGTTTAACGAGTTTCTTTTGGGGGGAATGAAAATCTCCCTTTATGACTACGAAAATAAAATCATCCGGCCGTTAGGAGATCCGCGTATTCATTTCGCACTCAATTGCATGGTAGTCGGTTGCCCGCGATTGCCCAGGGAACCATTTCAGGCGGAAAATATTGACGACCAACTGGATCGCGCGGCGCAAGAATTCGTCAACAACCCGGAAAAAGTGCAGGTGCTTGCAAAAAGCCATACGGTGAGATTGTCGGAAATTTTCAAGTTTTATGAAGAGGATTTTATCAATTCCGATCAGGCGAAATCTTTCATCGCTTACATCAACCGCTACCGTCGCGATCCCATTCACGGGAACTTTAAGGTAGAGTTTATCCACTACGACTGGACGCTGAATCAGTCGCCTGGCCCGCACTGAAAATTAAGGAGGAGATTTAAATCACTTTTTTTGGGGAGTCAATTCAGCGACCCAGGGGAAACGTTCGGCCTCACCATCATCATAGCCGAGATTAAAGACGGTCGGACTCCGCGGTTTCAAGTCCACGCTCGGGTACAAGGTTCCGAAAAGGCGGTCCCAGGAAAAGTCGGTGATCCCGTAATTTCCCTGCTCGTTATGAAAATGATGGGCCAGATGAAGTTTTTTCATCCTTTTAATAATGGATAGTTTTGGCGAATAAGCGAGATGCTGAATACAATGGCAAAATTCGTAGACACATGTGGTGAACATTCCCATCGCCATAGCCGCGGCACTTGCCGAGGGACCTCCGATCAGATAGCCTGCAGGAACCGTCATCAGGAAAATAGGAGGCAAAGTGGTTTTCAGCGCACCAAACAGAACGCTTAAATTGTGCGGATCCTGATGATGGTCAAAATGAATCCGTTTCCAGAGGTTGGCCGTTTGAGGCGATTTGTACAGGAACCTGCCGTGCAAAACATAGCGGTGCAATACGTACCAAACCAATGCATAAATGGGCGGAGTGACTGCGACCGCCAAAAGAACCGTCCAGATCGATTCAAACCAGGCGACCGTCAAACCAATCCCCAGAACACAAAATAGAATATAAACTTGAATCGCCGGATAGGTGAAATACGCTTTCACCAGATCGGCCAGACTCATCTTGTCCAGATAATACGTTTGTTGTTTCCAAAACCGATAACCGAAAGCCAATGGGTAATCCTTATTAAATCAAAGAGTTTTCAGGTTTATTTGCGGGCTCTATTGTAAAACCGTATTGTTGAAAAGTCAAAGCAGGCTTTGGATAATTCTGGGGAGCTGGGAAAATTGGGTTATCAAACATTAAGTTGTAAACTTGAAGAAAGTCTATTCAATATCCAGAATATAGCATGATCCATTTACCTCCCACACTGGCTTTTTTCGCCAGGGGGAGGAAATCGTTTTCCAAAACCAGGAAAATCAAGTCTCTCAGCCACGATGTTTCTGCAGGAATTGCAAAAGCCGCGGAAAAATATCCTGATGCACCTTATCACCCATAAAGACATCCTGATGCCCGTACCCGGGAAACACATGCAATTCATGTCTTCCGGGAACAATTTTTTCCAGGCGCTGATGACAAAGGATATTGGAGTCTGTGAACACAAAATTATTCTCCCCGGTCATAAACAAAACCGGAGTCTCAATCTCCCTGGCATATTCGAAATAATGGTTCGGGAGCGGTTTCAATACAGGATCGTCCGGCCGGTTCTTGATCGCATAATTGTCGGCTGAAAGCATTTTTCGAACGTGCCGGTAATAGTTCATGCTGGTCCCGCCATACAGGTCACCTCCACGCCGATGAGTCACCTCTGCAAGGTTTTCGTGACTGTAAAGTGCAGGCCAGCCGGTGCCCCACATGAAACTGAGCATATGGCAGGCGGGAACGTCGCACTCTCGATGAAACAGGGACACCAGCTTATTCAGCACTTTGCCGATGGAAAAGTTGGGACGGGTCGACCACAAGGGATCCAGGTACGCAATTCCGAACACATTCTCGGCGAGAAAAGGAAACAGGGTCAACTTCACCTTCGACCAGCCGGGAACCCGCGGAGTCAGGGAAACACTGTTGGAAATCACACTCTTAACCCCCGTCACCGCCTTGCCAAACAGGCTCATCATGAAAGACACCGACCCCAGGCAATGGCAGATGACATGAATATTGCGGTCGCCAATCACTTCACGCATCGTTTCCACGGCCTTGGGATGGTCAAACAAGGCGATGTCATCCATGCTGTATTGATGCGGAGCCAGGTTATAAATGTGCCGGTTGCTCATGCGAAAATCCAGGGTCCACACATCAGTAAACTCGTTATCCAAAAGGTACTGCACCAGCCCGGTGTGCTCCGGCATGATGAACATATCCGAGGAAGTGGTCAGTCCATGAATGATGAGCACCACATCATCGCACGCTTTGCGGTTGAATCGAAGCATACTCAAACCCAGATTATCCCCGGTATTGAAGGGATGATGCGAGATATCGGCGTCCTTGACGCCTTCTAAAGTATATAGTGGAATTTCACGTTTCATAAATCACCTGCCATATAAGTTTCCCAGATATTACCCATGAAGAAGCGACCAAACTTCGCCTGGGTTTCGAGTTTCTCCGCGGGGTCTTTTGCATTCTTCGGACTCATGGTTTGCAATTGCTTCATGAAGTCGGGAATGAATATCAATTGCTTGCCTTGATAAACCGTAGGCCCCTTCGGCTCTATTCCGGAATAAATCTTGACGAAAAGAGTTGTCGTGTCTTTCCAGACATCAAAACCCAAATCGTCTTTCACATCCTTTTTGCCCTGGAAATAAAATGATGTCCCATCCTCACCGGTCAATACAAACGAATAAAGCATATTGCGGGTTTTGCTTTGGGAAGGATCCGGAGTGAACAAATTGAACCGGCCCTGGGATACAGCTAAAGGTTTTGAGCCGAGGGCCGGACAGAGCACATGGCCAGTGATAGACCCCAAATGATTGGGGTCGCGAATGAACTTGTCCAGGTTGTCGATGGTGATGGTCAGTTTGAATTCCAGCTTTGCGGCCTCTCCCGCCTGTTTTCCTTGGGCATAGGCTTCATCTTCGGACAAGGCAGGATCTTTATCGCCAAACCCGCGCATCACTTCGGTGAAGGAATAGCCCAGGGAACTGCTGTCCGGGATTTGAGAGTTCGGCAGAGAGACATGCGGCGCACCGGGAAACTCATAAGGCAAATTCCAACCTTCTTTTTTGGCCATCAAAAAACATGCCCGTTCGGCCACCGCAGAAATCGTGTAAAGGGGATTGACGCCAAGAGACATGGGGATGACTGCACCGTCCATCACATACAGTCCTTTGTGGGTGGCCCTGGGGTCACCGGCATTGCCGTCAAACACTTCACAGGAATGGTCGACAACGCCACCATTGCCGTCCTGCCCCATACAACAACCTCCAAGCGGGTGAACGGTGATGAGATTTTCACCCAAAAGCTTTTCGGTGAGTGGATTGGAAACAAAGGTACCTCCCAACCCTTCAGTGGTGTCGTACAGATTTTTTTCAACTAGTTTGAAAACGGGCAGTTCCGCATAATCGGGCCAGTCCACTTCCAGGCGGTTGTTATTAAGATCCAGCTGACCTTTTGCGCCATCATGGCTCATTACCAGGTAAACGAGCGTGTTGACCACCGCCCCATGTTTGTATCCGCGCACCAGGCTTTCAATTTCGCGAAGCCGTTCTTTGGTGGCGTCTGCGATACCGCTGTCGGTGTCTTCGCCACTGGCCTGGGATATGGCAGACAGGGCCACCGGTAGCAAGGGACCCAGCAAGCCGGGCGCAATGCCTCCTTCTATCACCATGCCGTCTGTCAACGGTTTGCCAGGATCATGCGTATCGCTCACAGAGGTGATGCACGGACCTACGGGCGTGCGCTCCTGCGGAGAATCCTTGCCGAATCCCACACACCCGACATTCTGGTCGGTGTTGTAACCGAAAGCCAGAACATCCCCGTTGCCAGAAAAACTGTTTCCCACCGTGTCGGAAATAGAAAGTCCCTGCTCCCGCGACCTTAAAAGAATTTCTGTAGAGCCCAGACTTCCTGCCGCTACCACTACCCTGTCCGCCTCGATAAAGGACAGGGCAGGCGTATCGTCGAACTCTTTTTCCGATTGTTGTTGGTAGTAGACGCGGTAATTGTGGTCTCCCAGTTTTTTAATGTAGTGAACTTTGATTTGCGTGAAAATATGAGCGCCATGATTTTTTGCATCGGGCAAATAATTGAGGGCGGTGGTATTTTTCGCCCGGTACCGGCATCCCGAAACGCAGTCGCCGCAGTTGACGCAGGGCTGTTGCAACATGCCCACATGATTGGTTCCTTCAATATCAAAATTTACATTGATATCCAGCAGGCGGTATTTCCCATCGGCATTCTGACTCCCTTTATCGAGCGCCACATCTTTTCCTAAAGGCGGGTACCCGAAGGTATTTTCCGGATAAGGATTGGGTTTTAACATATCCTTCGCGCGCAGGTAAAAATCCTGCAGGGATTGCTTATCGTCGCGAATTTCGGTCGGCCAACTGGGGTCGTCAAAAACGCGCGGGTCCGGTTGAATGCTGACGTTAGCATTGATGAGGGACGTTCCTCCCAACCCGCATCCCACCAAAACATTCAGATCCTTGTTCACGCGGAAATCGAACATTCCGAGAGGATTGTCCTTGGTCAACAAAGACTCACCGGCGTCCACCTGAATTTCCGCATTCGCTCCTGGAAGATCATTGGGAAAATCGTGCGGCAAATATTCCTTGCCCCGCTCCAGAACACATACTTTTTGTCCCGCTCGCGCCAGTCGGCTTGCGGCAATGCCGCCTCCATACCCGGAGCCAATCACAATCACCTCATAACGCCTTTCCATCAAGCGGTAGGGGTGGGATAAACCTTGATTCATTTTCAACCTCCTTTATTTCAGAACCCTTACCAGGAACTCAATTTGAGAGTGGACACCAGTTTTTTGCCCTTGCTGTTAGTAATAATGTTTCCCTTAGCGTCGTAAGGGGTGACCTTGATTTGATTGAGCTTCTTGTTGATATCCACCCGGCAGAAGTTATCCTTTTGAGTAAAATTCCAGGCCTTGTAATTCATTTCAATGAGAGGCTTTGCGCCACCGCTCTCCTGAATAACAAAGGTATCCCTGGTTTCCTTTTTGGTCGAGTTGTGCACAAAATTATTGGGATCGCCGTCTGCAAACGGAAACGGCCAATAGAATGCCGAGGAGGTGATTGAAAATGCCTTCAATTTTTTAGCGTCCTGGGTGCCCGAAAATTCGATTTCAGCTACGTTGGAACAATGGATATCGCCTGAAACAAAAATCACATTTTGAATATTTTCATCGACGATCTTCTGCAAAATAGCCCGCCGAGTATGAGGAAATGCCGGCCAGGAATCGGATTTCTGTTTCGCTTTCGCATCTTTGCGTAGTTTTTCTTCACCCTCCAAATGTTCAAAGCGTCCCTCACGGGCAAAAATAGGATTGGGCGCGAATACGCTGGAACTGACTATGAACTTGGGAACCTTTTTGTCTTGTGCACTCAACCAGGCAAGTAGAAGATCCAATTGATTAGGCTCGTTTTTATCTTGCGCAGGCCGGCCCAGCAAATGGTTATCCGCCAGATCATCTTCGATATCGTCCATATAGCGCTGGGTTCGCGTATCGATCACAAAAAAGGGATAGTTTCCGCAATTGAAATCGTAATACAAACGGTCGCCATAATTGCGCGGACTATGACACCATTGGTAACTGCGGTAAGAACCGATGGCCAGATGAAAAACTTTTCTCGCTTGTGCTTCCCCAAGGCGATCCTGGCTCCAGTTGTCTTCAATTTCGTGATCGTCGAGGATCATGTAGTTGGGAATACTTTGTAACAGCTTGCGCATGTTTCTAGATCCGAAAGCCGACAGATACCTTTCCTGAAACTCTTCAAAGGTATCCGCCAATCCCAGAGGAACATGGCGATTCAGTTTATCCGCATAAATCTGATCGCCCACCATCAACACAAAACTGGGTTTGATTTTATTTACTGGAGTCTGGGTCTCTTTTAACATTGGACCAAAAATGCGGTCGGAATCTTTCACCTTCCAGAAAATTCCAGGGTAGCGACAGGACCCCACGACAAAGCTTAAGGCATTGCCCTTTTTGAACGTGGTGAATCTGGCGGCAGATGTAGTATCGTCCAATTCCTTTAAATCTTCGGCCCATACATCCGCAGGAGGAAGGATGCGGGCGAAATGATCATCCTCAACCGATTGGCCATCATCAAAGGGATCGTCCAGGGTCAGGGTCCCGACCTTCACCTTGTACTCAGTTCCAGGTTTCAGGGGATTGGACCCTTTTTCATCGAGACAAGTCAAACAGGATTCGACTCCCAGATGAAAGGTCCCGGTCCGGTCATGTTTCCGGTGCAGTCGAAAATAGTAGGGGATGATATTGGGTACCGCTTTGCCATTGATTTCCACAACGGCGATGATACCGATCGTTCGCCTTTCAGAAACCAGTTTCGCTCCCTTGTCTCCGGGGTCTTCTCCACGAATCCAGATACGGCTCGAGGTTTCACTGGTATGACCCACGATGGGGCCCAAATTGGGTTCACGTAGTTTGCTCATTTTTTACCCCCCTTGATTTTTGGATTTGGCCATTTGGTTCTTCTAATGAGTGCCAGGGTGAACAACTTCTCCTAATCCCGAATGTACAAATGATTAAACCTGTGCGTGATCACAGGTATTAAAACCGAGGATTTTCATGAATATTGATTTTTTCAAAGGATCGAGTGCTTCGAATAAAGCATCGTTTCCAAACGGGTATAAACTTTTCTGGCGAAATATAGGGTGAGAGTGTCATTTTTCATCCCTGCCAATATGGGCAATGAAAGCATTGTCCAAGAATTAAAAACCAATAGGTATTTTAATTAAAGCCGGCAGGCTTTGCCAGTTCAAAATTTTCTTATACCTTAATCTTTATATCTTCCAAAACATTTGATACCCTTCCATTCTTAATCTTCGGAGTGGAACCCATTGGCTTTTTCCATTCAAGTTGAAAATCAGACCTTCCAGGCCAACCGTGTCTTTTGTATCGGCCGCAATTACCATAAGCACGTCAAGGAATTGGGGAATACTATTCCCGATGAACCGGTGGTGTTTATGAAACCCGCCTCCTGCCTGGTTGAACCGGAAAAGTTGTTACGTCACCCTCCCTATGGCCAAAACCTGCAACACGAAGCTGAGGTGGTGGTGCTCATTGGCCAGCGTGCCGAACACATCATGGAAGCCAGGGCGCGCGACTGTATTGCCGGACTTTCTCTGGGACTGGACCTCACGCTGAGGGACATTCAAAAGAATTTAAAGGAAAAAGGTTTGCCCTGGGAAAAGGCCAAATGTTTCGAGCAAAGCGCACCTCTGGGAAACTTCACGATGCTGAACGATTCCATAAACCTTGATTCCATTTCATTCGAATGCCGGGTGGGTCCAACTTTAAGGCAAGAAGGTAACACACGTCATTTGATTTTCCCCATTCCTGCATTGATCCGGTTTCTCAGCAAGCATTGGATTCTGGTGCCGGGCGATCTGATATTCACCGGTACGCCGGAAGGCGTCGGACCGTTACTGCCAGGAGATGAAATTATTTTAGGCAGTCCGCAACTGGGAAAATTTTCCTGGACGATGGTCGGATGAGCCAGGGTCAGGTTACTTCCATTTGGCGGTGGGAGAAAATTCACCCATTCTCAATGTGCCCATTCGGACAGCCACTAATAACTCCAGCGATGGAACGAAATAATAATCGGACACGGTGAGGGATTCGGACGTGTTCAGTGGAATCGTTCCCGGCTCTTCGAATTCTTCGAGATTATCCAGTGTTCCGGTTAAGGTTAAATGTAAGCGCCCGGGTTCCGTTCCAAAACGGGTTTCGAAGGTTCGGGTCAAGACCCCTTCCGATTCCAACTGCTGGCACAGGGTTTCTCGCGATGAAGTTTCATTTTTGAAGTTGCCGTGCAAATAGGCAAATGCGCTATTGAAAAATTCTGGATGGTCTTTTCCGATTAATGGAGAAAGAGTGTTGAGCTTTTCATCCCACGCTTCACGGTCTATCTCCAAAGACTCGCCATGAAATTCGCCAACCACCGAACCCAGTTTTCTCAGGTAAGGCTTGATTTGATCGAACAGGTTGCGGTTTTCTTCTGCAGAGTTCGAGGTGATGAAGAAAAACATCGTGCCGTCGTCGAACTCGTCATCGTCTTTTTCCCAAAGTTCCAGTTCAAATCCGGGGGGATGCCGTCCCTGCCATATCAGGGTCCAGGACATGGGACAATACCCGATAGTGGCCACCATTTGGATTTGCGCGTTCTTCTTGTTGATCTCCATCACCCACCCGGGGACCATCGCACCGAGATGCGAGGCGCTCATGGCATTCATGGGCAAATCGTTGATCCGGCAAACCAGCAACATCTTGTGGTCACGGGGATAAGCAATTGTTCCCGACTGAGGTTGCGGCATGGGATCAGTTGGTTCCGCTAAACGCGGCACTGCTCACAGCACGTGAATCGCTCATATCGCCCACAAACTCCATAGCGAATCCGGTACTGTTCGACTGTACCACGATGGCGCCCCAGATACTCAACATGGTGATGTCCCGAAGGCCCCCGCCCGATTGGGCTATTAAAGGATTCCGTGCATTGGGACTGAACACCAGGCGGCCAAACACCGTTTCCCCGGGATCGGTGGTGATGTGTTTGGCTGAAGGTATGGAGGTTGAATTGATGATTGGATTATTCTGCGCGGCAATAAAAATCTGCTGTTTGTCGTTGGCGTTGACAGTGAATTCTACGATTCCCTGCGGACTGTTGTCTTTTAAAATTGCAGACAACACGACCCCTATCCGGGAATTCATCTGCGACAATCCGGGATGGTTCACGCTTAAAAAGGTATAGGTGCCGGAATCCGATTGCCAATAGGGTGAGACCACACTGAGCGGAGGCGTTGTGCCTTGCGCCACAAACAGCGTCACATCCACCGAGGTGTTGCCATTATCGTTGGTAGTGTTTGTGAAACTGACAGTATCGTTGAATTGCCCTATTGCAAGGGCCGCGGCCTGGGCGTTGACCGTGGCGTCTATTGTGGTTGCTTCAGAAGAAGCCAAAGTCCCCGAAGTCGACGACAAGGTCAGCCAGCTTTGGGTGCTGGACACGGTGTAGTTGATGGAATTGGATCCGATGTTCTGCAAGTTGAACGTTTGAGAAAGACCGTTTGGAGTTTGTCCCTCGGAAATGGAGAAGGAAAGATCCGTCGTCGGTGACACCACAAGTGTACCTTCTGAAGGGGTACTCAACGAATCGGGTTTGAAATCGAGACCGACCGGCGAAACCAGAATGTTGCCGGTTTCCCCGAAAATACCTTCAAAGTTTCCCGAAGCCCCATCGAATTCCCGAATGTCGCCCAGAGTGCTGTCGGCTACCAGAATGTCGCTGTCTACCGGACTCAGGACCATGCGAACCGGATCGCTCAAGTTGGATTGGGTTTGACCAAAGACCCCTACATGCGCACCTGTGGTTTTGTTGAATTCGCGGATCAAATCATTGACCGTATCCAAAACCAGAAAACCGGTGGTGTTGGGGTGAATCAAAATATCTTCAGGGTCGGTAAGATTTCCCGCAGTTTGGCCAAAGGAACCCAAAAACGTGCCGGTGATCCCATCAAATTCTCGGACATCATCATTTCCTGCATCGGCTACAAACAAATTTCCACTGGTCGGGTGAAACGCGATTCCCTTGGCATTGCCCAGATTAGCCGCGGTATCGCCAAACACTCCGATCAAGTTCCCATTGGTACCATTAAATACCGTCACATCATCAGCACTAGAATCAGAAACAAACAAGTGGCCGGTCGTCGGATGAAACGCCAGGGATTCCGGCGTGATGAGGTTCGTTCGAGTCGCTCCGAACTCACCCACGAAAGCGCCTGTGGTCCCATTGAATTCCAGAACGCTTCGCGTACCGGAATCGGCCACAAACAAATTGCCGGTAGCGGGGTGAAACGTTACATCCTTCGGTGTTTGTAAATTGTCGGCAGTGGCTCCAAATCCGGCTTCAATGAATCCATTGGTCCCATCAAACGCTCGAATCTCTGCCAGTTGGGAGTCGCGGACATACAATCGATTGGTGGTGGGATGCATAGCAATCGCTTCCGGGAATTCGACGTTTTCCGCAGTTTGGCCAAAAACGCCAATGAAAGCGGCGGTATTCCCATTAAATTCCCGGACATCGCCGTTACCCATTCCCAAATCCGTCACCAGGAAGTTCCCTGAGTCCGGGTGAAACGTAATGGCGACAGGAAACTCCAGGTTGGCTCCGGTTTGCCCCATCGAGCTCATAAAGTTGCCGGTACTGCCATCGAACTCGCGCACATCGCCATTCTTCGAATCCACGACCAACAGGTTTTCGTCCGCTGGATTGAAGACCAGTCCCTCCGGCTCGACCAGGTTGTCTGCCGTTTCGCCAAAGATACCGACAAAGGAACCGGTACTGCCATCGAATTCGCGCACATCGTGGGTGCTGATATCGGTCACAAACAAATTGTTCGTGGAGGGATGAAAAGTAAGATTGACCGGTTCGGTGAGATTGGTACTAGTGTCTCCAAAAACACCTACCAGATTGCCGTTGTCGCCATTGAACTCAATAACCTGGTCAAAATCCACGACAAACAGGTTTTCAGTATCCGGGTGAAAAGCGATGCCCATCGGAAAAAATAATTCCGAGTCTGTATCGCCAAAAACTCCTACCAGTGCACCGGTATCTCCATCGAATTCCTTGACTTCAGCCGAATCGCTATCGGCCACAAACAGGTTACCGGTTGTGGGATGGACCGCCACGCCTTCGGGAAAGACCAGTTCCATGCCGGTATCCCCGAAAGTTTCGAATCCGTTTCCTGTTGTTCTATCAAACTCGCGCACGTCCAGGGTCGTGGAGTCGGCGACAAACAAATTGTCCGCCCAAAGGGGGACGGGCGACATGAGAACCAGGTAAAATACCGCGATGCGTACAAATTTTGAAAATCCGGTTTTTTGCGGAAGATAATTTTCTGACAGATGAGTGTACATTAATTTTTTAATTTGCCTTGTTCCCATTTCCAAAATTATACCTTAATAATTTGTTAATGTTTTAAAAAAAGATTTACACTCGACATTGAAACTTACAGAATCGGTTATTCTGACAAACATCCTCTTTCATAGATGACTCTGAACCTTACATCAAACCACCTGAAGGATTCCATTGTGGCATCGAATGCAGAAGTACCGAAAATCAACCGTTTTTCGAGCGCTCTTGAAAAGATTCCGGAAATGGGAACCGACTACCAGATCACGCGCTTCCTTTTTCTGCGCCTGCTGGGATGGGTTTACCTGTTCGCATTTTTGACCCTCGTTTATCAAGGCGTTCCCCTGCTGGGCGAAAACGGGATACTTCCTGCCGAGCGTTATCTCGATTGGCTGGAGTCCAGACACGGGTCCTCTTTAGCCGCATTTATGGAACGCCCGACCCTGTTCCTGCTGGGGATTTCAGATGACTGGATTGTTGGTCTGGCCTGCCTGGGGGCCAGCTTGTCACTGGTAGTTCTGGCGGGGTTCGCCAATATGCCCATTCTGGCGTTACAGTGGGCACTGTACATGTCCTTCGTCCATATCGGACAGAGGTGGTACGGCTATGGCTGGGAGATTCAGCTGTTGGAAACCGGTTTTCTCGCCATCTTTCTGGCCCCTGTTTGGGAAATTCGGCCTTTTCCCAGGAGGCCACCGCCCATTCAGGTGATCTGGTTACTGCGCTGGATGGCGTTTCGTATTTACCTGGGTGCGGGATTGATCAAAATCCGCGGCGATGAATGCTGGCGCGATTTGACTTGCCTGTTTTACCATTTCGAAACCCAGCCTTTGCCGCATCCTTTTACACCGTGGTTTCACTTTCTTCCCCAATGGGCTTTGAAGTTCGGAACCTTCTGGAATCATCTCGTCGAACTGGCCGCGCCCTTTCTTGTGTTTTTTCCGCGTATAGCCCGATATGTTGCAGGCGTTCTGCTGGTAACGTTTCAGATATTTTTAATTCTGAGCGGAAACCTGTCGTTTCTCAACTGGCTCACCATCCTACCCGCTCTGGCTTGCTTCGACGACGCCTTCTGGCGCGCCCTGCTCCCGAAAAAAATGTTGCGCTGGATTGATTCACAAAGCCGTATAACGGTCGTTTCCAAATCACGCAATCGCCTTTCCTGGGCACTGGTTCTGTTGATTGCCTGGTTGAGCTTTCCGGTGATCCAGAACCTGGTTTCCAAGGGACAATTGATGAACACGTCCTTCAATCCACTTCATCTTGTAAACACCTATGGAGCATTCGGAAGCGTGGGGAAGGTACGCAAGGAACTCATCCTTAAAGGCACCACCGATGCCAAAATCGACAAAAATACCGTGTGGCAGTCTTACGAGTTCAAAGCCAAGCCTGGCGACCCCAACCGGCCGCATCCGTGGATATCGCCTTATCATCATCGCGTCGATTGGCAGATCTGGTTCGCCGCTATGTCACAACCCAATAGCCAGCCCTGGCTGATTCACATGATCTGGAAACTGCTTCAGAACGACCCCGGTACCTTATCCTTGATCGCCACGAACCCTTTTCCCGACGTCGCGCCAAAATTTATCAAAGTCGACATCTACGAATATCACCTGGTCGAACCTGGTAGTAACGAAGGCATCTATTGGGAACGCAAATACCTGGGTAACTGGTTATCGCCACTGGCACTGAACAACCCTAATTTACGAAAGTACCTAAGCGACCGGGGAATGGTAATCCTCCAATAATTTCCCTTTTAAATTAGCTTAACTAATTTGATCCTGCGTGCTCCCTTTCTATTGAATGTTAAAATATCCCAATTCCACCACCGCCATCAAATCTTCCCATCCATTTTTTAGAACTTAAGACTCCCACTCGATGTTCATAACTCTGATAATTTTATCTGGCGAAATTTAATTTCGGATCAAAACTCATCATTGATTTAAAAGGGTTAATCAAGCTGTTTCAAAAATTAATCTATTGGGATGTAGGTTAAGAAAATTATTTCTGTATAATTTTGACAGAACAATATTCCCATATTCCAGATGCTGGTTTCTAATTAGTCTGATTGCACATTCCCGCCTTTTGAAATTAAAGGAATTTGAAGGTTTAATTCCAAAAAGGATAATATCGTTGGGCTTCCAATGGAGGAACACAATGTTTTTTGCGCTAATAAACCAATGGAACATCTTTTCTCAAAAAGCAAAATTTTTTTTAACGGGTTTCCTCCTTGTATCGCTTTTTATCCTTTTCAGTTCTCCTGCTTTTGCCACCCTTTTGGATAATCTTTCCATTACCGCCATTGGCGACGAAACCATCAGCACAGGTTCCACTTATACGAGCTCCACGCCAACTGCCACGCTGGGCACGGAGTCACTAAGCAATATTCCACCCTTGCCTGCAGGAAACGGCTTATCGCAATTAAAGGAGACCAATGCAAATGGCGGTTGTATCAATTGCCACGCCAATGTCGAAACCAGGATAGAAACTTATTTTACGACTCCGTCAGAATGTAGCGATTGGAACGATATTGCTCAAGAACGCGCTTGCTGGCAGGATCTAATCGATCAAATGGATTCCTTTGGCGGAAGTTGGAATGCCAGCCAGGGCACCCTGATGGTGGATTACCTGTCCAACGACAATGATGCCGCTACCACCGTCTGGTCATTGACCGAAAACCCCAGCGGGATGACTATCGACAGTGCCACCGGTGTTGTGACCTGGACCACCCCCACGGTGGGTGATCACACCATAACCATTAAAGCAGTAAATGATCATAGAGAAGACACCGAATCCTGGACCTTGACTGTAGAATTGGCCGGGTCGCTTTCGGTGACTCCGGTTACCGACTACAATCCAACAGGAGTAGAAGGCGGACCCTTCACCCCTGCTTCAATCATATACACTTTGGAGAATGTAGGTGGCGTATCCATCAACTATTCGGTTTCCAAGACGCAAACATGGCTGGACCTGGACGATAACGGAGGAACCCTGGCGGCTGGAGCAAGTACTCAAGTGACGGCCAGTATCAATGCCAACGCCAACAGCCTGAGTCCGGGCTCTTCACCCTATTCCGACACCATCACCTTCACCGATACCACCAACAGCGATACACAAACGCGCAAGGCGACCCTGACTGTAAATGCCAAAGCGGCAGGTGTTCTTACAGTGACGCCAGCGACGGACCTGAATTCCTCCGGACTGGAGGGCGGAGCTTTCAACCCTAATTCCCAAACTTATTTTGTGGCTAATACCGGCACTGGGTCCCTCGATTATACTGTTAGCAAAAATGAAGCCTGGACGACACTGACGGATAATGGCACAGGTACCCTTTCGTCGCCGGAAAATGAAGGCCGGATTCTGGTGACAGGAAGTTACTTCCCAAACCGGGGCGAATTTCACGCCGCTCTGGACGATTCCGTCGGAGGATCACTTTTTTCACTGAACGAAATGATTTTAAACATCGACCTGGCCGGGCAAAGCGATGTGGATCTCACTTTCTTTCATAAGGAATTCGTGGACGAGGACCATAAAATGTCAACCTCCTTCATTGGCTCCGAAAACAGCGACGGCGTGGCTATTAGTGAAGACGGTATCAACTGGAGCCGGGTGGAAAACTTGACAGGCGCCAACATCAGCAGTGATTATAAACAATTTGAAGTGGATCTGGACGAGGCCGCCGCCTCCGCGGGAATCAGTTTTAACAGCAACTTTAAGATCAAGTTCCAGCAATACGACGATTTTGGAATCGATGACAGTTCGGATGGCTTCACGTTTGACGATATAGAAGTCAGGCCGGGTGATGTTGCGAGCTTTCCTTTTTTCGATGGTTTCGAAAGAGGCTTCCTGGCCTCTTATTGGGCAACTTCCTCCTCAAATGAAGGCCGGATTCTGGTGACTGACTCTGATTTTCCCAATACCGGCACATATCATATCACCATGGATGACTCTGTGGACGCATCCTCCAACTCGCTGAACGAACTGGTTTTAACGATCGACCTTTCCAACCAAAACGATGTGGAACTTTCATTTTTCCATAAAGAATTTGGAGACGAAAACCACATCATGTCAACCTCCTTCACCGGTTCGGAAAACACTGATGGGGTTGCGATCAGCGAAGATGGCACGACCTGGCATAAGGTTCAGGGCTTGACCAGTGTCGACGGCATCACCTCGGGTTACCAAAAGTTTACGGTCGATTTGGATGCCGCCGCGAGCACTGCGGGAATTAGTTTCAACAGCTCGTTTCAAATCAAATTTCAACAATACGATAACTACGGAATAAATACCGATGGTTTCGCCTTTGATGACATTGAATTGAAACCCGGCGCAAGCGTCGCTCCCTTTCCCTTCGTGGAGGATTTTGAATCCGGTGTCCTCGACAGTTTCTGGGCATCCAACAGCACCAATGGTGGCAGTATCAAGATAGGCACCGGCAATACACCCAATGGCGGCATTCGGCATATCACCCTGTCGGACAGTAGTGCGAGTCTTGCGGATTCGGCCATCAATGAACTAGTTTTAAACATTGACCTGACCGGGCAAAAAGATGTCGTGCTCTCGTTTTTTCACAAAATATTTGGCAATGAAAGTGATGACGTAATGTCCGCCAGTTTCACAGGGACCGAAGCTAGTGACGGGGTGGCCATCAGTGCAGATGGAAATACTTGGCACAAGATCCAGGGCTTGACCAGCCTGGATGGTACCAGCACCAATTACAAACAATTTTTCGTGGATTTGGATGCCGCCGCCAGCAACGCGGGAATCAGTTTTAACAGTGCCTTTCAAATCAAATTTCAACAATTTGACTTTGCCCATATACCTGACTCGGGGTTCGCCTTCGACGACATCGAATTGAAACCGGGCGGGTCGGTGGCCTCGTTTCCATTTTACGAAGGCTTTGAAAGCAGTTTTTTCAGCAGTTTCTGGACTACCAACAGCACCAATGCCGATGCCAACACAACGGTAATGGTAGAAATAAACAGCCAGGCCGATTCCCTGGCGGTGGGTCCGTATTCCGACACGATCACTTTTACCAACACCGATGATGCCAGCATCGTTACCCGCAACGTCAACCTGGAAGTCAAAGGCCTGGATGTACTCACGGTCACCAGTGATAATTTTTTACCGACGGGCTCCGAAGGGGGGGCATTCAGCCCGGCTTCAAAAAGCTATACCCTGGAAAACACCGGAGGCACCTCTATTAATTACAGCGTGTCCAACTCCGAAAGTTGGGTTACCGTCACTGACAACGGAACCGGAACTCTGTCAGCCGGGGCTACCACCACGGTTGATGTGACTATCAATAACACCGCAAACAGCCTCAGTTCCGGGGCGTCTCCATTTTTTGACGTTATCGTTTTTACGGATACCACCAATAACGTCAGTCATAACCGGGGAGTGGTCCTGACAGTGGCTTCGCTTGGCTCTTTAGACGTCAGCCCCATTACAGATTTTGATCCCGTTGGAGTAGCCGGAGGGGACTTTCCGCTGACGATGGATTATACCCTTACAAATAATGGCGGTACTTCACTGGATTACAGTGTCACTAAAAATGAAACCTGGTTGACGCTCTCTGGTTCGACTTCCGGTACTCTGGCCCCGGGGGCTAATACGGTGATCGCCGCGTCCATCAATAGCGGTGAGACGACAAATCTCGATACGGCTCAGTCTCCGTTTATAGATTCGATCACCTTCCAGGACACGACCAATAACATCACCATTGCGCGTAATGTCAATTTAACAATCAGCACCACCCCCATCACTTTTGATTTGCTGGATACGCTGACCATCTCCGATATGGCCGACGATTCTTTAGTGCAGGGTTTGGCTTTCCTGAGCCAGCAACCGGAAACAACGACCACATCCGGACTGGACCTGCCAAGTGGAAATGGGCTGGCGGAGTTGACAACCAATTGCGTTAGTTGCCATAGCTCTCCCACCATCGCAGAAAAAATTCTGGACGTTTATAACAACGGGACCAACCGGGCGTTGCCGAATCACACTCTGGGAGACAGATGCACAACGCGAACTTGCTGGCAAGACATTATGGATGATATGGAGAACGAAGGGGGATCCTGGAGTGCAGGCGATGAAATTTTAATGGTTGATTATTTATCCAACGATAAAGGGACGGCTACCATTTGGTCGCTCGAATCGGGACCTGCTGACATGATAATCGATAGCTCCACGGGGGTTGTGATTTGGCCCGAACCCACCGTGGGCACCCAAGAAATCACCATAAAAGCAGTGAAAGATCACAGGGATGATACCGCCAGCTTTAGTCTGACTGTGGTGAGCCCTGTGATTTCAGTACAACCGAACTTGTTGAATTTGGTCTTCATTGCCCCCCTGGGCGATGTGTCGATCACTACTGACTCGGTGTTTACCAGCTTGATCCCCTCTATCATTGTGCTTGATGGCACCGAGTTACCCCCTGGACCGGGCCTTGCCGAATTAAAATCCAATTGCGCCAGTTGTCATAGCGCTCCCGACCCCACAGTCAGCGAAGTGATTCTTGAGGTCCACGCCAACGGAACCACGCGCGCCTTGCCGAACCACACCCTGGGGGATAAATGTATGACGCGCGCTTGCTGGCAGGATATTATCGACGACATGGTCGCTGAAGGCGGAAGCTGGAGCGCAGGAGATGGCGTATTGATGGTTGATTATCTGGCCAATGATAAAGGAACGGCCACGGTTTGGTCGCTGGTTTCAGGGCCCGACGGCATGACCATTGATAGTACTACCGGAGTGGTCAGTTGGGCCACACCCAAACCGGGCATTCATTCTGTCACGATTAAAGCCGTTACCGATCATCGTGAAGATACAGAAACTTTTGTGATCACAGCGACCCGACCCGTCGTCAAGAACCCGGATTTATTGGACACCCTGGTGATTGCGGGTTTTAGTGATACTACCGAAAACGCTTTCACAACCGCTCCATTTCAAAGCGCCACACCTTCTGCTGACACCATTACGGGCACTGAATTGCCTCCCGGGGATGGACTGGCCGAAGTGAACACCAATTGCACTTCCTGTCATGGTACTGAAAAGATTCTTGAGGTTCACTCCAATGGAACCACCCTGGCCTTGCCCAACCACAACCAGGGAGACAAGTGTAAAACGCGTACCTGCTGGCAGGATATAGTTGACGCCATGGTCGACAATGGTGGTACCTGGAGTACCGAGGTGGGCACTTTGATAGTCGATTACCTCTCCAACGATAAAGATACGGCTACGGTCTGGTCACTGGAATCAGGTCCAGCAGAAATGACAATTGACAGCACCACAGGAGTGATAAACTGGGCCAGTCCCACGGAAGGTACTCACAGCATTACAGTTAAGGCAGTGAAGGATAACAGGGAGGCGACTGCCAGCTTTTCACTAGAAGTATCCGACGCTATCGCCACGGAAAGTTTTGATGTATTGAATGCCCTTCTTGTTTTCGGTTTGACTGATAGCACATTTTCTGAACATTTCGCATACAGTAGTATCACTCCTGTTCTCGGTATTGCTCCCGGAGCCGACCTGCCCCCTGGAAACGGACAGGCCGAGGTGGAGTCTTTTTGTACTTTCTGTCATTCCACACAAAACATTTTAAACGTCAGACAGGGTGCGTGGACTTTAAAATCATCCAATGCCTTAACGGAAGCAATTAAATCCCATGTCGGTAAACCCTGCAAAACCAGGGCCTGCTGGAGTGCTATCGTGAATGAGATGAAGGCAAAAGGTGGTACATGGGATTCTCCAGAGGGTGTTTTGATTGAGGATTACCTTGCTAACGATCAGGGGGGTAGCCCTATTTGGACTTTGGAATCCGGGCCTGCGGGGATGGTGGTTGATCCTTCAACGGGCAGAGTCACGTGGCCAAACCCAACGGCAGGAACACATAATGTCACCGTAAAGGTTGAACTGGACCATCGCTCCGCCACGACCACCTTTACACTGACCCCGGCGGACCAAACTATTACAATTACCAATGGTCCTACAGCAAATCCGGAAACGGTTAATCCACGCAGTCCGGTAGTTTTAAGCGTGACGGCTGAAGATTCGGCAGGTCGACCTCTGGGTTACACCTGGAACGCGAATTGCCTGTCCTGGGGTGGCGGCAATAACGGATTTGTAGGGTTTGGACCCAGTACTCTTTGGCCCGCACCCGATAACACCACGGGAATCATCCAGACCTGCACACTTTCCGTCGATGTGACTAACGACATGCTAGCTTTTGCTACTGGATCGGTAGACGTGCAAATCGGACCCAATATAGGGTTTATTAATAACCCCAATATAACCATCGACAAAAGGCCGTTCAATCCGTCCTGTTTTCTAGGCCGGTGCAACCAGTCACAAAGTAAATTTTCAATCACGAATAATTTTGACGCACAGAAAATTTTTGGTGTAACGCCGATCAGCACCTGGTTCAATGTCGATCCCAATCCCCAGATCACTGATCAT
The DNA here is from genome assembly GCA_024648695.1 of Nitrospina sp. Lineage (GTDB taxonomy): Bacteria > Nitrospinota > Nitrospinia > Nitrospinales > JACRGP01 > JACAVV01. Next base: position 169,813 of record JACAVV010000005.1, on the reverse strand, counting down.
CCAGTCTCCCTCGATGTCGCCATTCGGCATGACCTGGCTCCGGTTCAGGCAGATACGGTGCCGGTAACGCTGGATCCTGGCCAAACGGCAACCTTCACCATGGTCATTAATGCGGGCATAGGCAACCTTGAGAACGGAATTCACAGCACATCGGTTAAGGTGACTGACCAGGGCACTGGCGAAGAGTTGGGAACCGTGGCCCTTGACTTAACCCTGATGCCGGATCCGTTCCAGACGGCTAAAAAGAACCGGGTGATCTCTCCCTATTGGCAGGCCGATAACGCCACATACACTTTCATTGCCGTAACCCATCCCGGATTACAGGACATCAGTTCCGAGGTCGGCCTGGTAATGAATGCCGTCCAGTCTGACCAGGCACCCTTTGGCCCGGCGGCAGAGTTCACGGTTTCAGCGAACAGCACGCGAAGAGTTTTCATTGTAGGCACGAATAACCCGGTTATCAATCCGGCCACCGTACCCAATGCGGAGTTTATTGTTGGAACCACGTCAGGCAAGCACGGTCAACTCGCCATAGCGGCTAAAGCCAGCAATACGGAGACCATTCAAAACAGCGGCTATCCTGATATCACGATGTTGAATTTTTGGGGAGCAGTGGTGGTGCAAGCCACCAGTACGGGTTTCGCAATGGAATTCGTGGGCGATGCCCAGGATTCCCGGGCATTAAATCAACCCCAATTTAGTGGAGTGAATTGACAAAGTCTTTCTTTTTTTTTGGACAATCTAAGACCCCATACCGACCTTAGAAACGGTTTACGGGTGTAAGCTAAATGATCTCCCATATGTCTAATGCACTGCCCGTGCATCTTTGATTCTACGTTTATTAAGACCACGTTTTCGAATCGGGCCAAATGCTGGTTGCCGCCACTAAATGATCAGCACGAGGTATATTCGGAGCAAAGACATAAGGGTTCTGAACGGTTAGCTCACGTTAAATAATCTTCTACTGTTAATAGCGAAGAATGTCACCCTGAAGAAGAACCAATTTCTACATTCAGTTGTAATTATTTAAAGGTGGATCACGGTGAAGAATCTTCAGTAAACAATTTTACTCAAGAAAGACTTGTCTTCGACAGCATGCCCCTGAATCGAATGCAAATTTTATCACAAAGAAGATTTTATGGGGATAACCAGGGTTTACAGCTAAATAAATATTTTACTAGAGACTCTTCCTAAGAACCAAACTCCAGGCATTAGACCAGAGTAGTGGTTCTAAAAAATTTGTGATAGCCTGAAGTTGTTTGTATACAGCCTGAAAGACTCTATCAGGTCCTCACCGATCACTCCATTAAATGAAAGCCCTGCCCATCATGACTCGAATCCCGTTAAAAAGCTTCATCAAAGTCCTTTTCATTCTTTTTCTTTTGCAACCCTCAAGCGTTACAGCGGATTCTGAGGCAGTTTATCCTGCGATCACAGACCGTGACGATTGGGCGGGGACCTATTTCAAGGGTAAAAAGCTGGGCTTTTCGCATGTGCGGGTGCGGGTTCAACCGGACGCCATTCTGGTGAATTCGAAAACTTATATGAGGCTGGAGCTAATGGGTCAGAGCCAGGTCACCTCATTCACGCAACAGACAGAATTGACGCCCGATCTCAAGCTGAGAAAGTTTTTACTGCTTCAGGAAATATCCGGCAACCGTCAAAAGGTGGAAGCGCGACTGGAGCAAAACAAACTCATCATAAAAACATCGTCGGTTGGCTACGATAAAGAAAAGACCATCAGCTTCTCTCCCGACTGGTTTCTGTCTACCACCTATCTACTGAATATTTATAAGGCCGGTTTAAAAGTAGGCAATCACGGAAAGTTTCCTCTGTTCGTCGAACCGTTCCAAATGACCACGGAATTGAAATACCGCGTTTTGAGAAAAGAGAAAACCGCGTTTAAAGGCGACATGGTAAATGCTTTCGTCATCGACCAAAAGTTGAGCGGATTGCAGTCAACGCTTTGGGTTGCGGAAGATGGCACAGTCATTCGCGAGGTGTCGAACCAGGGATTCGAATCCCGGAGCGAATCGGAAGAAGTGGCGCAGTCGATGCCCGATGGCGCTTTGTCTGTGGGCAGTTTCATTACACTCAGCCGGGTGAAACTGGAGGGCAACATCAAACGGCCGCGGTCGGCAAAGGACCTCACTCTCAAGGTGTCGCATTTAAACAGACCGGATTCCATTCCCAATGACCACCGCCAAAAGGTTCTCAAGTCCGAGTTCCTGAAAGATAAGGAATACGCCTCCACTATTCGAATCCGAACCGAGCCCCGGCAAGTGAAGAAAGCCGCTCCCTTTCCGGTCAGGGGATTCGAATCGCCGGAGTTTTTGGCAGACTCGTCAGAAATCCAGTCCGAGCACATCCTCATACGGACGCTTGCCCGAGAACTGGTAAAGGATAAGAAAAGCTCATGGGATGCGGCCCGAGCCATCAATGACTGGGTATTCAACAATCTGGAGAAGGCCTTGGTTGACAACTTCACCGCTTTAGACGCACTGCGATCGAGGCGTGGGGAATGCCAAAGCCACACCAATCTGTTTACCGCCATCGCCCGTGCCGCCGGTATTCCGACACGAATCGTGAACGGACTGGTGTATTCCCGCGACTTTGAGGGATTTGTTTACCACGCCTGGCCGGAGGTTTATGTTGGCGAATGGAGGGCTCTCGACCCGACCTTCGGTCAAACCACGGTGGATGCGACTCACATCAAATTAGCCGCAGGCAATGAGTCCACGCAATTCAAGTTGATGGAGTTTATCGGCAAACTGGCCATCAAGGTGGTTTCCCAGTAAGCGACTCGAAATGCAAGGATACTTGAGGTTAACTCCAGTTTTTGATAAGCAAACCCTCTCACCCCGCCTTTCTCCCTCCAGAGGAGAGGGTGATTTATTAACCATAACTCGGGTTATGTAAGGTGATTAATCGGTATCTAATCAACCGGTCAATTCGGTGGTGAAGAGTTGGGTGTTCAGCATCAATCCGTACCCTTTGGGAATGTCCTTGAATGTTTTCTTTTCCCGACCAAGCTTGCTGTTCAGTCGGTAGGCCTGTGAGATCAGCAGTTTGATCCCTCCCGCAAGCTTTTGCTGTGGATTGATTTTTATGCTTTCCAGCAAAAACACTGTGGCCCGCGTAATGTCGTTCTGCGAGTCCAGGAAATACAATCCCAGGTTGCGATGCAGGCTTCCATCTTTATCCATATCAAATTGAGACACATCCACTTTCGGGTATTTCCTCTGGCCGGTTAAATAAGCCAACCGTTCCAACTGCAAAGCCCGCGAGGGGGAGTCGTGCAATCTTTGGGCTTTTTTGTAATAAAAAGTAGCTTCTTTAAACGATTGACTGAGGAAACTGGCGTCTGCCAACAAGGCATAATCTTTCGCGTCCGGCGCTCCCGCTTTTTGGGACCGCTCAATGTTTTCCTTGAATCGGGTCAGGCTCGGATACTCCCTGTAAAACTCGTTGATGGCCGCAGACTGCAACCGGTTCTTTTTTTCATATGCAGGCAGTTCAGGGTGATTCAGCACTATAAACGCTGTCAAACAGACCATGCATGTAAGGAAGCCGAGGGAACTCCACTTAAGCGCGCTTGTCCTTCCGGGTTCCGCGGTCAGGCAGGGGATGACTCGCAGAATCAGGAACAGGGCCGCGAAGCAAAACAGGATCTCCAAAAGGGGCAAGCCGATCAGAAAAAAATAATCCCGATAATCCAGTAACTGAAACTTTCCTTTCAGAATCAGGTCCAGATAACTTGTCGGCCAGAGAAAACGGTTCGTGTGGATCACCTCGGCAAACCGGCTCAACGCTTCGGGAACGAAATTCTGATTTTTAAAGGGAATCACCAGGTTGAAACTGAAAGTCATGAAATACATCCAGAAACACAGAAGGGCTCCCACCGGCCGGAACCAGGTTGCGGGCCGCTTTTTGAACAGAGGAGCGAGACATTCTCCCAGTCCCAACGCCAATAGGGGGAAGGCGGGAATCAGATAGCGTTGACCAAAAGTCGCCGGATCGCCGATGATAACAGGTGCGGTGAGAAATCCCAAGAACACCACCCAGCACACACCGCCCAGCCAGGGATCTTTTCTCATCAGCATGAACAGGCCAATGAGCCCTAACGCCCAAACGGGCTCTACCAGAAAGAGGCCCCGTTTCGCTCCCAGAAACACGTTCCAGATCGATTGAAACAGAGAGCCAAAATCCGACACCACATTGGTGTAGGGGTTCAGCGAGGAAAACACCCCGTGCAACATTTTCCAGGAAGCCAACTGCGGCGAAACGACCACCAGAAACGCCAGAAAAGCGAACAGGTAGTTTTTCAGCAGACGCGCTCTGTCATCGCTGGTTGTGCCCTTGTCCAGCAGGGTCTTGATCAAAAATCCCAGAGGAAAGGCGCACCAGATCACGCTGATGTAACGAAGGTCGGCCAGCAGTCCGGCCAGAGCCCCCCACATGATGAAAAACCAGATCGATTGATTCGGCCGTTCGCGAAACTTCAAAAAGGTCCAGAAAAACAGAAACGCCACCAAAAAGTCACCCGAATGGCTCATCCGGTTGCGGACAAAGGCAAAGTAGGGCAGGCAGGTGGCGGCGAGGACCAACACGGTGACCGCCAGGCTCACGCTTTTTCCGTATCGGTCGGCGATAATTTTGTAGCAAAGGACCAGGCCCGCGAATACCTCAAGGCTGGAGGCGATTGAGGTGAAGGCATAATAGGGGAATGAATATCCGTCCAGGGCCACAGGAAACCCAAGTGCCAAGTAGATCAGGGCAACGATATGTCCCAGCAGGAAAAAGGGGAACCAGATGATGGGTGCCCCAATGTACCAGTAATTTGCTGTGTAACCGGTGTCGGTGATTTTATTGAAGTGAAAATAGTGTTCCTCATTATAGAAATCAAAGTCTCCCTCAATAAACCCGGAACGAAGGTAAGCATAGTATCCCGTATCGTCTCCGGGGTCGATCCTTTGCACATGGTAAAAGCCATGAATGCCTTCCATAGGGTCCTTGTAATTGCCAAATGGCGTAAACAAAAACCACAAGCCCATAAATACCGCAAGCAAAATGAAATAACTTTTATTCATTAACTAAAAACTTTCATCAGGAGGGATTGATCTGGATACTGAAGTTAAAGAGATAGCCTTCTAATTTGTATCAAAAACAACTCTCTTTATATCCTCGGTGGAAACATTTTTATTTGTTGCTTGCGCTGTTCCGTGAATCAAAAATTCGCGGTTGCCTTTTTGTCCTAATATGGGGGAGGCGGTTAGATCCGTCAAGTGCCATCCGGATTCGGTGAGAAAGGTTGATAAGGATGAGAGAACGTCCACATGTTTTTGCGGGGACTTGATGATGCCTTTGTTTTCCATCTGGTCTTTTCCCACTTCAAACTGGGGTTTGACCAGGGCGATGATTTGGCCTTCTGAGTCCAACACGTCGAACACGGCGGGCAATATTTTTTTGAGCGAGATGAAAGACACATCGATGACGGCAAGATTGGGTGTGACGTCGAGGTCTTCGGGTTTCAGGTAACGGGCGTTGGTGCGTTCCATGACAACTACGCGGGGATGCTCGCGGATTTTCCAGTCGAGTTGTCCGTACCCCACGTCGACGGCGAAAATTGTTTTTGCTCCTTCCTGTAAAACACAGTCGGCGAATCCGCCGGTGGAGGAGCCGATGTCCAGGACCACCTGTCCTTTGGGTGAAACGTTAAACGTATCCAGGGCGTGTTTCAGTTTCAGGCCCCCGCGACTGACGTAGGGGAGATCGTCTTCCAGCACGATCGGGGTGCAGGACTCCGGATAGGCGTGGCCGGGTTTGTCGGCCACCTGGTTATCGACGCGGACTTTCCCTTGCAGGATCAGGCTTTGCGCGCGTTCCCGGCTGGAGACGAGTTTTTTTTTACCAGCAGTAAGTCGAGCCGCAGTTTGTTAGAAGGGGATGTCATCGTCTTGCGAGTCGGTTTCGGTGGGGAACAATTCGGCGACGAGTTGACCGTTTTCGCCCTTGGTCAGTTTCTCGATTTTTTGTTCCGCTTCGGTGAGTTTTTTGGAACAGACGCGTGACATTTTGATGCCCTCTTCAAAAATTTCCAGGGACTTGTCGATGTCGAGTTCACCCTTTTCCAGTTCCTCGACAATTTTTTCGAGTTTTTTCATTGCGGTTTCAAATTTGATTTCAGGCATAAGGACCTCACTTGGGTTTATTATGTTTTATTTTGAGACGCCTTGACCTTCTTTACCTCACATTCCAGCGACCCCTTTGCAAGGCGGATCTCTACGGAATCGCCTGACTGGGCGTCTTTACTTTGGGTCAGGGCTTTGCCGGTTTTTTGTGATTTGCAGATGCTGTAGCCGCGTTCGAGAATGGCCAGTGGATTGAGCGCGTTTAAATTTTTCAGGTTGCCCACAAAGCTTTCTTTACGAAATCGAATGGTTTGCTGAATTTCGTTGACCAGCTTTTGGTTCAGGTTGGCGCGCCTCTCCTCCAGATGCGGCAACTGTTTCCCCGGCGATAGCTGGAACAATTGCGTGGTTTTTCCTGTCAGACGCTGACGGTCCATTGCGGCTTTGCTTTTGAGGGATTGCCCGAGACGCCCGTAAAAGGATTCCAGTTTGTCGCGGTTGCGCTGGAGAAGTCTGGTCGGTGAGGCCTGAATCAGTTGCGCGATCTTGTTGCGCAGACGTTCGGTCTGTACTTGCCGCCAACTTGCGAGTCCACGCATGAGCCGCTGTCCCATTTCGTCGAGGCGCTGGGCAGGTGCTTCCAGAATGCGGTGGGGTTCGCGAAAAAAGCGGCGGTCCATGAAATGTTTCAGGGTTTGGCGGTGATCCTGTACCACCTCGTTCATACCGTCTATCATCTGACGCGTCGCGTCGCTCACCCGCTGTTCCAGGTCGCTTCCCAAAGGAACCGCGATCTCTGCGGCGGCCGACGGCGTGGGTGCGCGAACATCGGCAACGAAATCGGCGATGGTGAAATCGACTTCGTGTCCGACAGCAGAAATCACCGGAATGCGCGAGGCGTGTATTGCGCGCGCAACGATTTCTTCGTTGAAGGCCCACAGGTCTTCTATGGAACCGCCGCCGCGGCCCACGATCAGGATATCGATATCGTCCAGACGATTCATATCGACAATGGCTTGAGCGATTTCCTCCGCCGCGCCTTCGCCCTGGACTTTAACGGGATTCAATAAAATGGAAACGTACCGGCTTCTTCTTCTGCTCACATGGATGATGTCGCGCACCACCGCACCTGTGGGTGAGGTGATGACGCCAATTTTCCAGGGAACGGGTGGCAGTTCTTTTTTATGGCGTTCGTGGAACAGGCCTTCCTTGTCCAGCTTTTCCTTTAGTTGCTCAAACGCTTTTTGAAGGGCACCCAGACCGCGCGGCTCCATCGTTTCGACGATGATTTGATACTCGCCTCGCGCGCCGTACACCGTCACGCGGCCAAACAACAAAACCTGATCGCCGTCCTCCGGCTGAAACTTCATGCCCGCCCGCGAGCCTCGGAACTGGACGCACCGGATTTGTGTTTTTTCGTCCTTCAGTACAAAGTAAGCGTGTTTGGATGCGGCGACACGCAAGTTGGAAATTTCTCCTTCCAGCCAAACCGTATCGAAGGCCGCTTCGAGGATGGTTTGGATATCCTGAGTGATTTCGGAAACGGTGTAGATCCTCGGTTGCACCGATTCTTCGGATTCGGAAGGTATGTAATCTGGGGAACTGGGATACATGGAATTGTATTTAAAAAATTGGATTCCCCCTCTCCACTGGCGGGAGAAGGGATATTCTTACCCAAAACCTGGGTTACTTAAGAAATCGAATTCACATTTTTAAACGCCTTCAAGGTATTGCTCATCAGCATGGCGATGGTCATGGGGCCGACGCCGCCGGGTACTGGAGTGATGTAGGACGTTTTGGGCGAGACCGTTTCGAAATCCACGTCTCCGGTCAATTTGCCATCGACACGATTGATGCCGACATCGATCACTACAGCACCGTCCTTCACCATATCAGCGGTAACAAAATGAGCGCGTCCGATGGCGGCGATCAGAATGTCTGCCGAGGCCGCCATTTGGGGCAAGTCTTTGGTGCGTGAATGGCAGATGGTGACCGTCGCGTTGCGATGCAGTAACAGCATGGCGATGGGTTTGCCGACGATGTTACTGCGTCCGATCACCACAGCGTGTTTGCCTTCGATGGGAATGTCATACCGGTCGAGCATATGGATGATCCCAGCCGGTGTACAGGGCGCAAGCAATGCGGTGCCGCCTGTGAGCAGGCCGACGTTGTGCGGATGGAATCCGTCCACATCTTTTTCAGGAAGAATGGCGTTGAGTATTTTATTGGAGTCGATGTGGTCCGGCAAAGGAAGTTGAACGAGAATACCGTTGACGCCTGGATTCGCGTTTAAACTCTCCACCAAGTCGAGGAGTTCCGATTCTGTGGTCTCGGCGGGCAGAGTGTGCTGGAACGATTCGAAACCGAGTTCCTTGCACACCTTGTTTTTGTTACGCACGTAAACCGCCGATGCAGGGTCTTCGCCCACCAGCACCGTCGCCAGGCCAGGGACCTTGCCTGTTTTGCTTTTTATGGATTCCACTTCTTTGGCAATTTCCGCGCGCAGGTCTTTGGCGGTTTGTTTGCCGTCGATGATTTGTGTCGTCATATTACCTCTAATCGATTTCCAGTTCTTTGATCAACCGGGACAGGTAAGACCGTTGAACGTCCAGGATCTTCGCCGCTTGAGTGCGGTTGCCACCGGTAGACTTCAACGTATTTTTTATAAACGTTTTTCGAAACGCATCGTTGGCGTCTTTCAGGGTTGCGCCCACATTTACTTCGATGGGCGGCTGATAGTCCTCGAAAGGAAAGGAATCCTTGTCCAACTCATCACCCTCGGACAACACGATGGCGCGTTCAATGGAGTTTTCCAATTGCCGGATGTTGCCAGGCCAGGAGTATCCCGTTAAATGCGTGAGCAATCCTTTGGCCAGTTTTTTAGGCGGATGATTATCTATTGCGTGCTTTTTGACAAAAAATTTCACGAGATCGGCAATGTCTTCCGACCGTTCGCGCAGGGCCGGGAGTTTCAGGTTGATGACGTTAATGCGGTAAAACAGGTCCTGGCGAAACTTGCCTTCGCGCACCCATTTTTCCAGGTCTTGATGCGTCGCCGAAATGATGCGTACGTCCACTTTGATGGTGGTGGTGCCTCCGAGGCGCATGAATGATTCTTCCTGAATCACGCGCAATAACTTCACTTGCATGTCCAGGGGCATCTCGCCGATTTCGTCGAGAAACAACGTGCCCTTGTCCGCGGCTTCGAACAGGCCGATCTTGCGCGTGTCGGCACCTGTGAATGCGCCTTTTTCGTGTCCGAATAACTCACGTTCCAGAATGGATGCAGGCAGGGCACCACAACTGACGGAGATGAAGGGGCCGTTCTGACGAGGACTGCGCTCGTGGATCAGATGCGCGAACAGTTCCTTACCCGTACCGCTTTCTCCGGTGATGAGGATGGCGGCCTTTGAATTGGCGACCTTTTCCGCTTGCTGAATACAGCGTCTGACCGCATCGCTTTCTCCGACGATGGTGTATTGTTGAAGGTACTTTTCCTTGAGGCGGTCGAATTCCCGGCCCAGTTCATCCTTGGACCGGGTGACGACGAAGAACTGCGCCATCATTTCAGAAAACCGTTTGAGAATTTCTGTATCGTCTTCAGTGAAGGGCTCGCCATTATTTTTGTCCAGAAACTGCACCACGCCCAAAAGTTTGTCTTCCACTTTAAGCGGAAAACAGGCGATGCAATTGACGGTGATTTTTACCGCGTCGCTCACCGCTCTCAACCATCGGTGGTCGTTTTGTACGTCATTGGATATAATGGCTTCGCCAGTGCTGGCAACCGTTCCCGCGATGCCGAGTCCGGCCGGGATCTCAAACTGTTTCAATTCGCCCTGCTGTTTACCCGAGGCCTGATAAAACTGCAGGTTGTTGGTGGTTTCGTCCAGCAAGAGCAAGGACGCATTTTTCCCCCCCACCAAATCTGTCGCCACTGTCAACACCAGGTTGAGAAGCGTGTCGAGTCCGGTATACGTTTCCGCGAACAGACTGGATATTTTTCTAAGAGTCAGTATATTGGCTTGATTGTCTATTTGTTTCATCGCAAAATCAGGTTGATTGGGATACCTGAAAGGGTATCCGTTGAGACGACAAACTTGGTGAAAAATTTGTCAAATAGTTAAAATTTTTAGCAAAATTTGAATTTAATAGACGCTTTTAAAGGGGCAACGTAAAGGAGTTGAAAATCTGCAGTGATTTTCTGAATTATTTTACACATTTTCCTGGATTTTTGAAAGAAAATATTCACATTTGAAGATATGTCCTTAAAAATCAACATCTGTTTTTAATGCAGGGAAGATATAAAACCATGTGCTACAAAGTTTCGTCTCAATTATTATAAAACTAGCCTCTTTGGTCATAAAAAAACTTAATTTCTCTTCTATTTTACCTATTTTTGCCAGGTATGACTCTAAAATAAGGTGTCTTCCCTAAAGTTTTTACTCTTATGCGCATTTTTGCTCACTCTACATTTTTGGCCAGCATTGTCCTAGCTTTTTTGACTATAGGTGTTTTCGCAAATCACCTGCAGAATCCGTTTCAATTCGATAGCATTCCTCACATACAAGATAACCCCTGGTTGAATCATCCGGAAGATACCCTCAAACCGGAGTTTGCTTTGGGGGGATATTTTTCTCGCGGCTTGCTTTGGTTCAGTTTGGGGATCAATGCCGTTTTGGGTGGACTCCAAACTTTCGGATTTCACCTGATGAATCTGGTTTTTCACGGGTTCAATGCCTTGCTGGTGTATCAGGTAATACGAAAGGCGCAGGTCCACTTTTCAGAAAGCTGTGAGTCCGAACCGCCTGGGCGTCAGTCGCTCGCTTTATTGACCGCCATGATTTTCCTGGTACACCCGATTCAGACCGAATCGGTGATTTATGTGATCAGCCGTTCGGAAGTGTTTTCAGCAACCTTTTTTCTGTTGGGTGTTTACGGGTTTCAGCGATGGCTTGAGCTGGGAGCGGACCGCCGCCGTGTAAGAGGGATTTTTTTAATGGCCGGGGTCGTTCTGGCTGGAATCCTTGGATTCGGCTTCAAGCAATCGGTCGCCACTTTTCCTGCAATCCTGGTTTTGTACTGGCTGTGTATTTTGCCAGCGGAATCGAAACCCATTAAAAATTTAAAGCGCTGGTGGAAAGGGATTGCGCTGGCGGGCATGGTGTTCCTTGTTGCCTTGTTCTGGAAATTGTTGAGTGATGAATCGTTTTTGACCGGACCTTCAACGGCGGGACTCTGGATCGGGCGGCAAAACTATATGATGAGTCAGCCCTCGGTAGTGATTTTTTATTATTTGCGCTTGATGCTGTTTCCTTTCAATTTGAATGTCGATCCCGACGTTCCGATTGTCCACACCTGGTATTCTCTGCACTTGCTGATTCCTCTGGCTGTGATCATTTTGAGTTTTTTAATCAGTTTTCGCGGATTTCGCAACAAGATATATTTTTTCTTTGTGTGCTGGTTTTTTATTGTCGTTTCACCTTCGTCCTCCATTGTGACCCTGTACGATTTGTCAGCAGAGCACCGTGTGTATCTTCCATTTCTGGGAGTTGCGTTTATTTTTTCCTCAGCGATCATGTGGCTTTGGAAATCAAATCGCGGCCATAGGATTTCAACCTTTCTAAAATCAGCGAGTGTGATGGTGGTGGTGTGTCTGTCGGTAGCGACGGCAGACCGCAACCTGGTTTGGAGTTCCACCCTCAAATTGTGGGCCGACGCTACGGAGAAGTCACCTGAAAAGTCGCGGCCCTATAGCAACCTGGGCAAGGCGTATTACGAAATTCAGGAATGGGACAAAGCGGAGGCGCTGTTTAAAAAAAGCATCAGCCTGTTTTCACTTTTTCCCGAGCCGCATTATAATTTGGGCAACTTGTATCTGGATCAAAAAAAATACGGTGAAGCCGAAGCGGAATTGAAAACCGTTTTGCAATTGAACCCCGATCACACGAACGCCTATTTCAGTCTGGGTTCGGTGTACAACCAGACGGGCCGATACGAGAAGGCTGTAAGGCAATATCGCAGGTCGATTGAAAAACAGCAGGCTATCGGGGCGCTCGATTACCCGATGGCGCGACTGAATATCGGCGAGGTTTACGGCAAGCAGGGGAGAATGAGAGACGCCCTGGCCGAATGGGAGATAGCGCTTAAGCATCAACCCAATATGGTGCAGGCCCACTTCAATAAAGGAGTCGCATACGCCCAATTAGGCGATATGGTGCAGGCAGAATCTGCGTATCGGGAATGTTTGAAACACGATCCTGGTTTCGACAAAGCCAGGTTTAACCTGTCGTACTTGTACCAGGCGACCCGGCAGTGGGTGCGTTCCATCCGCGAGTTGGAAACTCTGCTGGAGGTTTCCGGGGCTTCGGCGCAAGCGTATTTTAATCTGGGTTGGAGCCATCAGAACCTGGAACACTGGGACCGGGCCAGGGAATATTATAATAAAGCCCTGGCCTTCGATCCGGGGTATAATAAGGCGCGGATTAACCTTGCCGGTGTCTATATGCAGGATGGGAAATACGATCCGGCGATTGAGCTTTTCCAGGAGGCGGTTGCCCGCGATCCAGGAATCCATCAGCTTCACCGGCAGTTGGGAACACTGCTCTGGCAGGTACGGAAAGATAAACCGGCCGCGTTGAGCCACCTGAAACGGGCTTTGAAGCTCAATCCCAATCAGGAGCGTGCCGACGAACTGGTCCGCCTCATCGAAGAATTGTCTGCATCTTGAATTTATCCGAACGAAACCACTTCTTCCCAAGAACATTTTCGAGGCATGTGAATGCCTTCATGGTAATCGCCTGTTCGGGTATTTTTGTGTATTTCGGAACCTTTCAGGCTCCCTTCGTTTACGACGATGCCCACGCTATCGTTGGCAATCCTTACATAAAAAATCTGGCCGAATTCCAACAGGTGGTGGGGATCGGCAACCTGTTCAACCGTTCGGTTTTGCTGTTGAGCTGGGCGGTCAATTTTGCCCTGGGCGGGGAGAATGTGTTCGGATACCACTTGCTCAACGTTATTCTTCATGTCTGCGTGAGTATACTGGTGTACCTGTTGGCGAAGGAGTGCATGAAGCTGGATTCTGGTCTGGACCCCGCATTTAAAAAGTCTCTGCCCCTTGCGACCACTTTGATCCATTCTGTGAACCCGCTTTCGGTGCAGGCGGTCACTTACCTGTCCAGCCGTTCCGCCTTGCTGGTAACCGCATTCTATCTACTCTCATTTTTTTGTTTGATACGATACTTCACGGGCCAGGCTGGGGTTGAAAAAAAGCCTTCCCTCCTACTTTTGGTTTGTGGCATTTTGGGATTTGTGATGGGAGCCGGAGTGAAGGAAACCATCGTCACTTTACCGGTGATGGTTTTCATTTACTTATGCCTGCGCGATACCGCTGGGATGAAAGCAGGGATAGTAAAGGCCGGGGCACTCCTGACCGGTTTAATCCTCCTGTATTTGGGGTTTCGTTATTATCGTTTGGGTGTGCTGTTTTCTCTTCCGGCCGATCCCTCATTTCAATTGATACCCAGAGACCTGTACCTGTTTTCGCAGATAAAGTTTATGACGTTTTATTATCTGTTGAAGCAATGGATTCCGGTAGGACTTAATTTCGAGTCCGACACCCGTTTGGTGGAAGGGTGGAGCGATCCATTTGTAATTACCAGTTTGGGCGTTTTATTGGTTTTGAATGTCGCCATTTTTCGGAGTCGGCAAAAGTGGTTGTGGTTTGCCTGGATATGGGCGGGAATTTGCATTTTGCCCACATCCAGCATCATTCCCTTGAAGCAGGTGGTGACCGAGCACCGGGCTTTCCTTCCGGGCATTGGATTGGAAATCATTCTCGCAGGGGTTTGGCTACGTTTTAGTCAAACGATTCCCACAGTGCGGCCGGTGTTTTTCTCTTTCTTAATTATATTTTCCCTGCTCACAGTGCACCGGAGCCTTGATTTCAGATCGCGGATTCAGATTTGGGAAGACACGTTAAAAAAGTCACCGCAAAAGATTTTGGTTTTTAACAATCTTGCAAGCAATTATATAAAGGAGGAGCGCTATGGCGATGCCGAACGGGTATTGCAGGCGGTCCTCAAATTGAATCCCTATTATTCTTATGCATTGGTCAATTTGGGCAATTTGATGGCCAAGCGCAATGATTGGGAATCCGCCATCAAAAAATTTGACGAAGCCATTTTCTCGGGATCCAAGGACCCCTGGGCATTTTATAATGCCGGTTTGGCGCGCAATATGGTAAAGCGTTATGACGAAGCTATTCCTTTGCTTCAGCGCGCGATACGAATGAAATCGGAGGTGCCGGAGTTTTATTTTGCTCTGGGCAATGCGCTGATGCACACAAAGCGTAACGATTCCGCTTTGAAAATGTTTCGCAAGGCTTTGGCGTTGAGGCCGGAATACGCCTCCGCGCAAAACAACATCGGCGTGATTTTCTGGAACATCAAATCGCTGGACCTTGCTGAAGAAGCATTTAAAAAATCGTTGGCCCTTGAAGACGACAGTCTGGAAGGCCACGCCAATCTGGCCAATGTGTATCTGGTGCAGAAGCGGTATGAAGAAGCCAGCGTGCATCTTGAACGTGTATTGCAAATGAAACCCGATGACGAGAAAACCCAAAAACTGATGAAAATTGCCCAAACTATGAAAGACGTGCCCCAACCATGAAAACCCGGATCCCAACACGAGTTACTGTTTTTGCCCTGATTTGTATTTCCGGAATCCTGGCTTATTTTCAGCATTTTACGGGTCCCTTTCAATATGACGGTGTGGCCTTTATCGCCAACAACCTCAAACTTCGGGATCCCCAATCGCTTTTAACCTGGGATTATTTTATAAACGGATATTTTTCCCGCGGCTTGTTGTTCATGTCTTTTGCATTAAACAAACTGTTGGGAGGGGATTCGCCCTTTGGGTATCATTTGTTTAACTTGCTATTTCATACTCTCAACGCGATTCTGGTTCTTAACATTTGCCAAAAAGGATATCAGCAGTTGTTTTTCCAGGGCGATCCAAAGGGTCTTGAAAACAGCTGGCGTTTGCCGTGTTTTACAGCGCTGGTGTTTTTGGTACATCCCATTCAAACGGAATCGGTGGCCTATATCATCAGCCGGTCGGAGGTTTTGGCTGGAAGCTTTTATCTGGCGGCTTTTTGGGTGTTTCAAAATTGGATGGGATGGAGTAAGAAATGGGACCTTAAAGGACTGGGAGCCTGCGTGGCGGTTTGTTTGATTTGGGTTCTCGGTTTCAGTATAAAAAAAACATTGATCACCTTTCCCGCCATAGCCCTGGTTTACGGTTTGCTGGTAGCGGGACCCCAATCCTCATTGTGGACCCTCATCAAACGATATAAATGGATCCTTCTGGTTGCGCTTTTGGCAGTGATGATTCCGTTTTTCCGCAAATTGTTTTCGGATGAAAGTTTTCTATTGGGACCCGCCTCGCCGGAGTCCATGGTGGGAAGAAAACCCTATATGATGACCCAGCCCTGGGTCATCTGTTTTTATTACATAAGGCTACTGTTATTTCCCTTTAATTTGAATGTCGATCCCGACATTTCGCCCATCATGCATCCCGCGCAGTTTGAGTTGTGGGCGTCTCTGGCCTGCGTGGCGGTTTTAGCATCCGCTCTGTATTTTTCCAGATATCGTGTTATTTGCCTGTTTGGGCTATTCTGGTTTATTGCTGTTCTGTCGCCATCTTCGTCTATCATTACCTTGCAGGACCTGGCCGCAGAACACCGGGTGTATTTGGCGTCGATCGGATTTTTCCTGGCTGTGGTTCCTCTGGCAGGCTTAGCTTCGAAGGGGGGCCGAAAGAAGGGTTCCGGAATATCCACCCTGTTGGGACCAACGCTGTTTGTGGGGATTCTGATATTTTTTTTCGTGGCAACCCTGCTAAGACTGGAAGTGTGGAAAAGCGAGGAAATGCTTTGGCAGGATGCCGCAAAGAAATCACCGAATAAAGTCAGGCCCTTGATCAACCTGGCCCGTGGTTACACTATGTCGGGAGACGCCTTGTCAGCGATTCAGCTTTATGAAAAGGCCTTAAGTGTGAAGTCGAACCTGTTTCAGCCGCATTATAATCTGGCGGATTTGTATATGGAACTCGGCAGGATTCAGGATGCATTACAACACTTGAAATATGCCGCGGTGCTTAAACCGGAAGTCCCGGAAATACAGGGTCGATTGGGGGAAATTTATATGGGAGAAAAGGAATTCGCGTTGGCCGAACGCCATTTAAAACGGGCTGTGGAACTGGACCCCAATTATGATATTGCGTTTCTAAATTTGGGCGTCCTCTATTTTTATCACCTGAAAGATTCCAGGCAGGCGCGGGTATATTTCAAGCGCTCTCTGGAATTAGCGCCCAATCAACCGCAGGCAGAAAAGTTGCGACGTCTTTTGAAGTGAAACCTGTTTAAATAAAAACATTCCGATGAAACATATTGACGGGTCACAGGGTGAAGGTGGTGGACAAATTCTACGCACCGCCCTGGCGCTCTCAATGATTACGGGTGAACCTTTCCGCATCGAAAACATTCGCGCGGGCAGGAAAAAGCCGGGCCTGATGCGGCAACATCTCACCTGTGTGCAAGCGGCGAAAAGCATCTCCAGCGCTGAAGTGCGCGGCGATAAAATCGGTTCCCAGGAATTGGAGTTTGTTCCCCATACGGTGCGAGGCGGCGAATACCATTTTTCTGTAGGAACTGCCGGGAGCACGTCTCTGGTGTTTCAAGCGGTGCTCCCGGCATTGATACTGGCATCGAAACCCAGCACGCTCACACTCGAAGGAGGCACGCACAATCCTTTGGCACCGCCATTCAGCTTTATCGAGAAATCTTTCGCGCCAATCCTTCAACGCATGGGACCGCGCCTTGAAATGACGATCGAACGTTTCGGGTTTTTTCCGGCGGGCGGTGGTAAAGTGAGCATTCACATTGAACCCAAAAAAACCTTAAAGCCCATTGACCTGCTGGAACGTGGAAAACTGTGTTTGCAATTGGGAGAATCGTTTTTGAGTCATATCGACATCAATATTGCTGAACGCGAATTGAATACGATTCGCAAAAAGATGTCCTTTGCCGCCTCCGAATTGAAAACACGGCAGGTGAAAAATTCTCCCGGTCCTGGTAATCTCGTTGCCATTACCCTGGAGTATGAGCACGTGACTGAAGTGTTTATCGGCTTCGGCGAAAAAGGAGTTCCGGCAGAAACCGTCGCCACACGTGCGTGCCAATACGCTAAGGAGTATTTACGTTCAGACGCGCCTGTAGGTCCTTATCTGGCGGATCAGCTTCTGCTCCCATTTGCCCTGGCTGGAAGTGGAAGCTTTAAAACAGTAAAACCCAACCTGCATTGCACAACCAACATGGACATCATAAAAATGTTTCTGGATGTGGATTTGAAAATCACCAAAGAGAAGGATTTCTTATACCGCGTGGATGTGGTATGAGAGAAATAGCTTTAAAGGTGAGATCCTGCTACTTCCTCGCCTTTTCCAAAGCCTTGGTGGCTTGCGCTTCGTGGTAGGACTTTTGCGTTTCTAGCGATTTCAATTCGTCGCGGTAGATTTTTAATTCCGTCATATCCAGGGTCGGGTGACTCTCTTCGAATAATCTGTTGAGGACTCCGCGATCATTAGGATTCTTTTTGAGTTTTTCTATATACCCTTCCGCTCTTTTCTTTTTTGCCGTGGCGATTTTTTCTATTTCGGCAATGCGGGCTTCGATCTTTTCGATCTCCTCATAATGAAACTCTGCCTGGTTGCGGTACGCCTCGGCATCCAACCTTGATTTCATGCGAGACAGGGTTTTGGCTTTGGTTTTCCTGGGTATATTGGAAGGATTGTCGGTAAAGTGGACTGTGCCGTTGTTGTCGGTCCACTTATACATTTCTGCCCAAACAGGCGTGCTTGTCAGTAGGATGGCCCATACACATATCAGAACTTTCATCGTCTGAACCTTTCGGGAAACTGGTTGTATTTTTCTATGTATTCATACTAGCCTTTACTGAATTTCCAGATTTTCAAGATGAAACGTTTCGTTTTCAACTTGTCGGAGACTTGTTTCAACCGTTTCCAATAGCGTTCTTCCCTGGGGTCTTCCTGGATTAATACTACCGCAGGGTGGCGGTTGGTTTCGACGCCATAAAACAAGGCCTGGCCTATGGCTTCGGCCCACTTGGGTCCTTTGGCAAATTCCACGGCATACTTTGAGGTGAGGCACCCGACACGTGAGCCGCCCCTCAGGCGGTATTCCGGTTTGCCATTGAGCCTGTCGCACCATACCTTTTGATACTCCTTTTCGGTGTAAGCTGTGGCGGTTCCAGAATAGATCAAGAGGAGAAAAAATATGTATCGGCTACACCATATCCTGGGCATGGCTCCCTCCTGTTTCGAATTTTGTTTGGAATGATCCCTGGATTTTAAGGGAATGGGGTGGATTTTGCAAACGGCGGGAAAGCAGTCGGATGTCTGCACAAGGACCAACCTTAGCTGTGTGCCCGGTTTGAACAGAGATCACATGGTTAAATACCTAAACCGGTTGCGGCCCTCTGATTTGGCCAGATACAATGCTTTGTCGGCGGTTTTAATGAAATTCTCCAATGAATAGTTATTGGGGTCATTAAGAGAAACCACGCCCAGACTTATAGTGACATTTTCGCTGGTATCACTTTTCTTGTGTTCCAGGCGAAGGTCTTCGACCTCCTGGCGCAAAAACTCTGCAAACTGCATGGCTTTGGAAGC
Organism: Nitrospina sp.; assembly: GCA_024648695.1. GTDB lineage: Bacteria > Nitrospinota > Nitrospinia > Nitrospinales > JACRGP01 > JACAVV01. Next base: position 150,932 of record JACAVV010000005.1, on the reverse strand, counting down.
TTCCATTCCGGGGATCAACGCAACAAATTCTTCGCCGCCATAACGTGCCAGAACGTCACCCGGTCGCCTCAAATGATTGCTCATTGTCTGGGCTACCTGTTTCAAACAATGGTCGCCTTGTGGGTGACCGTAATGATCGTTATACTTTTTAAAGTGGTCGATATCCATCATGATCAGAGACAATGGATTGCTTTCACGGGCGGCACGGTTCCATTCGCTTCGGATCATACTGTCGAAATACCGGCGGTTGTGGATACCCGTCAGGCCATCTGTTTGAGAGAGCGCTTCAAGGTCTTTTTCAATTTGCTTTCTATTAGTAACGTCGTGGATGACCGCAGTGAACAAAGACTCGCCTTCACTTTTAATTTCGGTCACGCCGATCTCAACCGGGAACCGGGTGCCGTCTTTTCTTTGCGCCTGGACTTCCCTGAGTGAACCGACAATCATATCCTGATCGCTGGGAAAATGATGTTTGAAAAACTCGCCGGGTTGATTGGCATTGAGTTCGGGAATGAGATGGGACAAATTTTTTCCCTTCAAATCCCGGGGCTTGTAACCAAACAGGCGGATCGTGGCAGAGTTGAAGGTTTCTATCGTCCCATCGGAGTCCATAGTGAGTATGCCGTTCCAGGTATTTTGAATGACCTTGCGAACCCTGTTTCTTGATACATTGATTTCAGCAATAACCGCGAGAAACAAAAAAAACAATAAAAACCCAACAGCAAACCATTGGGGTGAAGAGGTGGCATACTCCCTGGAAAACTCGGGCAAGGCCTGCCATAATAAATTCCATTGCTGGCCGGAAAATTTCAGACTGTTACGCACTTCGAAGCTTGCTTGCGGTTGAAATTTTCCAAAGAGAATGTTCTCTTCATGGGACTCGTCTTCTCCATAAACGACAAGGTTCATGCCTTTCTCCAAATGCGGCACAATGATCTGCTTCATCATGTCGTCCATTCGGTAAGTCCCCACAATGAAGCCCTTAAGGTTGCTTTGCCTCGCCTCTATCTCATTCGGAACATCTCTGTTTTTGTATACAGGAACTAATACCAGGGTCCCCGCTTGCCGTTGTTTCTCCTGAACCAGGAAGATTCTTCGAGTCGCAACCGGTCGGCCGGTGTCCCTGGCAAGGTCCAGGGATTCCATTCGTACAAGATTGCTGGTCAGATCGAATCCCAGGGCCATTTCGTTTCCGCTATAAGGTTCCAGGTAAAACACAGGAAAATATTCAGACCGGTCTGTTTCACGGATCATTTCTCCCTGTTTGAATCTTTGCGAAATTTGAAACTGTGGAAAGCCGTCTTTTTGGGCCTGGGCTTCAATTATTGGTCTTTCCGAGGCCGTCACTTTGGGAATCCATCCCAAAGCCTGGATGTACCTGTTCCCTTCCAGGAGAGGCTTTACAAATACACGAAACTCTTGCCGGTCCACATGGCGGGAGGCATCGAAAAGCGAACGGACGCTTATGAGTACCTGTTTGTTTACCTCCAGTTTACCCGTCAGGATCAGAGTGGCATCGTGGACATATCCATTAAAACGGTCCTTCCATTTTTGCTGTTCCCAGAGAGTGGACAGGCGAAAAACCAGGAAGGTGAGAACGATCCCGATAACCAATACCCATTTGGTTTGACTTTGAATGTTTAGTTTCATTAAAAATATGAAGTCAATTGTTTATAACAAGGTGATATAAAATAAAAATGACTAGAGTCGGATATAAACTTCAAGCTCTGATTTTCAGAATAACAGTGAAATTTAAAATAGTTAAGCAAAGAATATGAGATCCGTTTGGGCAACTTTTTTAATACTAAAGTTAAGCTTGTTTCTGCAACTGGTGGTGCCCTATTCCCCAGCCTGGGGCGGGGAACCGGGTTTGGTATCTTGTAAGCAGTACAAGGAAAACATCAATTCCCTGCACAAAGTTTTCCCCCCGGAATTAAAGGGAGAAGCGAGGTGTCGGGCCATACCCGCCGAATGTGGCCCTACCGGTTTGTTGTTCAATCCCGATGGAATGAAAACTTACTATTATCGCTCACAATGTTATATGGATTTGGCTTTACAGGAACAAAAATCAGAGATGTGCGATTCGGTCCTGGAAAGAAAATCTTTCTTCTTTGATGGCTCCTATTATTCCCCGCATACCTGCAAGGCGATAATTCGACTAAGCCAAAAAGATCAGGCCGCTCCTAAAATCAGCCCGGAGAACATAGTCACCATTACCAGGCTGGAAGCGCAAATCGATGAAGAAAAAAGGATGATGGTGACCCTCAACCTTGCTCCGGAGAATCCCGTGTTTGGAACCTATTCCCTGGCCCTTTCGGCACATTATGAGACGGAATCGCAACATGGAAAAACCGCCGAGGCAACCATGGCGTTAAATCCACAACACCCCAACATCTATTTCAAAAAGAAGCCTTATGAACGATTTCGATTGTTGAGTTACTGGGTCATCGATTTCCTTCCCAAATCCTTTACATCACGATTGACCTTAAAAGTTGGTTCCCGGCAAATCGATCGCATTCAAAAAGGACTTGTGGGGAAATCTTTTAACCTGGAAGCCAACTTACGGTTTGTGGAATCCTCAGAAGGTGGCCTGCCGGAAATGAAAAAAGGATACGGTCGCTATTCTAGTTCTAAGTCGAAAGTTATTAGTTTTGATTAAATAACAGTATTGTTAATTGAAAATATCATTGACGATAACCATCGATAAAAAAATTGTGTCTCACTTTTAAAAGTATAGTTTTATATGGCATTATCGATGATCCTTAGAAACGAAATCACATCTATCGGTTTCGTGATATAGGCGGCAAACCCCATATCCAATGCAGAGGACGCCTGATAAAGCATGGCATTTGCGGTAATGGCAATAACGGGGATATCTTTGGTTTTGGGGTCGTCTTTTAATTTTTTGAATGCGGTCAGGCCATCCATATCCGGCAATTGAATATCCATTAAAATCAAATCAGGTGAAAGGGCTTGTGCCTTTTGAATTCCTGTTATTGCAGTCTTAACCACCGTCAATTCAATTTGCGGCCTGTTTGAAAGAATTTGTCGCATTAATTCTATATTGACCGGGTTATCTTCAACATACAAAATGGTGGTTTTTTTTGCGGTCGCTCCACTTTTCGGAATGGAGACTACATTTCCTTCTTTTGCTTCCTTGTTTGAAAAATGGGAATTTTCCCCGGCTGGCAGTTCAAAATAAAAACAACTACCCGTTCCCTCCTCACTCTCAAATCCAATAGTCCCGTTCATAAGTTCCACAAGCCCTTTGGTGATAGCGAGGCCAATACCGGTCCCTTCGATAGAAGTGGACTCCGCGCCCAATCTTTGAAAATTCTGAAAGACCAAAGCTTGATATTCTTTGGATATGCCCAGGCCCGTATCCTGTACATTTATCCGAATCCTTCCTTCTATTGTGCGGGTGGCGGAAAGGATTACTGAGCCGTTTTCCTTATTGTATTTGATCCCATTAGAAACCAGGTTTAATAATACCTGTTTCAGACGAAGTAAATCGGCCTGAACAAAAATTGATTGAAGGTCACCCAGTGCAACCTTTAGAGAGATTTTATGGTCTTTTGCCATAGGCTTTAGAATGGAAACCACTCCATCTATCAACCGGTTCAAATCTACCGGCCCTAAAGAAACTTTCAGTTGCCCTGACTCAATTCTGGAAAGGTCGAGAATTTCATCGATGAGGGATAACAAATGATGAGCCGCCGAGGATACCCGTTGCAGGTTTTGCTTTTGCATACCGGTGAGAGGGGATACCTCGTTCATTTCCATTAATTGAGTGAACCCCAGAATGGAATTCATAGGGGTTCGAAGTTCATGGCTCATTCGCGACAGGAATTCGGATTTGGCCTTACTGTTTTGCTCAGCTTCCTCTCTGGCAGAAATCAATTCCCTTTCCCATAGTTTTCGATTCGAGATATCGTTAAAAATACCCACCAGGTATTTATTTTCTTCCAATATCATTTGACTCAAAGACATTTCCAGGGGAACCCCGGACCCATCCTTGCGTCTTCCGACCAGTTCGACACGCTTACCATCCAGCAAACCTTGTCCCGTTTTAATGCTATTAAAAATATTTGCCTGTATTTCAGTCGAATTGGACTCATGAATAAAATGGTCCAGGGTATGGGACAGGATTTCCTCCCGGGAATAACCCAATATCTTGAGGGCTGCCGGATTGAGGGTGTCGATGATCCCTTCACTATTCGCGACCAGGATACCGTCGGCGACATGGTCCATAATGGCATGAAGTCGGGTTTGGCTGGATTTTAGATTCAGATTGATATCACGCAAATGACCAATTAAATCCTTATTGCGTTTTAATAACATTTGCCTTTCAAGATGGAACTTCACCCGGGTCAAAACCTCTTCTCTTCGAATGGGTTTTACAATATAGTCCGTACCACCGGTGGCAAAAGCCTGGTTTATTGCGTCCGATTGGTTGGTCCCCGTTATAAAGATCACCGGAATTTCTGAGGTTATATGATCCTGTTTGAGTTCTTGACAGATTGCGTAACCATCCATAACTGGCATAACGATATCCAGCAATATCAGGTCCGGGAGAGAGGCAGAAGCCACCCGCAGGGCTGTAGGACCATCAGAAGCCACGGAAACACGATAACCCTGGTCCTTCATAAGGCGATACAGCACATCAATATTCGTGGGTTCATCGTCCACAATGAGAATCTGATGAGATGAGGGGTCTTGGATGGATTCAGGCATTATGCTTTTCCTGGCCGAAATTTTGGGGCAAGGTTATTCTTTCCAATTGAAATCCGGAAAATTAAAAGCCACTTTACAAGTATATGTGAAAACAACCCTGTTTGGATAAGTTTTTGGGGAAAGTTGCTTTTAAACCGAGTTATGGATCATGGCCGTTAAGTTAAGAAAAAATCTCTTCAAAACTCAGGTTACGGATAAGGAAAAGATTCCAATATAACGGTTTAAATTTATAAAAACATTATATAAGGACTCTGTAATGTTGGCCTTCAACCTTATTTTTCCCCATAGAGTATTTATTGTTGGTTTATGAGTTTTGATCCATTCAAGATGCCGACATAGTCTTAAGGGTATCCATTATTTCACCCATATTGAACGTAGCCAATGATTGTCTCAGATGTTTGGACAATAAGCGATGACCCTCAATTTCTGAAGAATCCAGAGTTTCCAATGCCTCTTCCAGGTCTGTCAGATTGCCCAGTTCGGCCGCATAAATTATTGAGTTATACATTCCGTCGGGCAGTTCAATATTCATCAATGGAAAACCCGAATTCTGCTTTGGTTCCCCCAGGACATTGGATGCGTCGGTTTCTTCGTATACAAAGTCTACGTTTAAATTGTCAGCAATACATTTAAAAACTTCCTGGTCCTGAAAGGGTTTCGGGACAAAACCGTCTATTTGCAATTGATCAATAAATTCCCGTTGATGTTCAAAAACCGAAGCAGTGATGACTGCAATTTTTATTTGATTGTCAGGAAACTCGTTGTGAATAATCCGAATGGCCTCATCTCCTGCCATGACCGGCATGCGCATATCCATAAATACTATATCGGGTTGGTTTTTTCTGATTTTCTCGATACCATCCTTTCCGTCCACAGCAGTGAAAACCCGAACACCAATACTCTGTAGCAATTCACTCAATACCTCACGGTTCATTTTATTATCGTCAACAACCAAAGCATTCACATGAAAACCTTCAGCGAGATGTTTCACTTTTTTGGAGGGGAGAGATCGCTGTCCTGGTTTATCGGAAGGAGGCAGTAACAGGGAAAAAGTGAATCGGGTACCCTGCCCGATATTTGAGTCCAGTTGCAGTTCACTCCCCATCAACTCTAACAGTTGTTTGACAATGGCCAGGCCCAATCCGGTTCCTCCTTTTGCCAGGGACGCTTTATCCTGAGTAAACGGTTCGAATATTTTTGCCTGAATATCTTTGGCGATTCCGGGACCGGTATCTGAAAATTCGAATCGGTATCGGTCACAGCCTTCATCCAGAATTCTGAAGGTCAAACCTCCTGTATCGGTGAACCGTAAAGCGTTACCAAGGAGGTTGATCATGATTTGCCGAATCTTGACCTCATCAACTTGCACCCAAATCGGGTTCCTTTCAGGCATTTCAATATTCAGCGAAAGAGCTTTGTCCTCGCACCTTTCTTTGAACAGGGTTTGCGCTTCTTCCCCCAAAAAACATAAATCAAAATTTACAGGTTTCAACTCCATGGCCCCGGCTTCAATTTTTGATATATCCAGAATATCGTTGATCAAGGATAACAAATGTTTGCCCGCTTTATGAATGTTGGCTATGGGTTCACGAATGGGATTTTCCAGATGTTCCCTGCGTTCCAGAATTTGGGCATAACCGAGAATAGCGTTTAAAGGAGTGCGCAGTTCATGGGTCATTCTGGACAGGAATTCCGATTTGGCTGTGTTGGCGCTTTCCGCCTCCTGCTTGGCTTCCAGGAGCTTTTCATCAGATTCCCATCGTTCGAGGACACGGCCCAGGAGAGCGCCAATACTTCGCATTGTATCCAGCAATTTTTCATTGGGTTCAATCAATTCGGGAGAAAAAAACTCAAGCACTCCCATCACACGGTTTCTGTTCAAAACGGGGAATGCAAATCCGGCACGAACCCCAATGTCCCTGCCATCTCGTGCGCGCGGAAAATTGGAATCTTGCAGGACATCCATAATCCAGGCCGGTTCTCCCTGTTGCAAAACCCGCCCCGGTAAACCCACCCCGGGTGGTAGGGGTGTCTGTTCGGTAACCAGTCGGAACTCTTCAAATCTGGCAGGATCTTTTTGATACCAGATATTTGAGGGAACCAGGCCTTTCCATGGTTCGGAGGCCAGCGCATAATAGTGCCCGACAGGCCATTCGGTATATTCGCAAATGGTCCGGATTGAAATTTCCATCGCTTTTTCTATCGGATTATCCTCATTGACCCAAACAGCAATGTCCTTGTGCAACTGGATCATTCCGCTCTTGTCTTTCAGTTCATCATTTGCCAGAACCAAATCCCGGGTCCGTTGGTCCACCAGGTTTTCCAGGTAAGCTTTGTTTTCTTCCATTTGTGCGCGAGCTAATTGCCGTTCGGTGATGTCTTGAAAGATACAAGTGAAAAAAATGTGGCCGTCCAGATTCATTTCGCTGATTCTGATTCCTAAAGGTACCCTGGAACCATCTTTTTTGATCCCTTCCAGTTCGAGCTCTTTGTTCTTGTAATGCCGGAATAGTTCCAGGAAAGGTGGATCATCCGTTGATGAAGAACCCATACTGTCCTGGGCCTGATCGTGGGGCAGTTGAAAAACGTTTGTGATCGGAAGATTTGACGTTTCCTCACCGGGATAACCCAAAATGGACTGTGCCGCCGGATTGAATGATTCAATTTTGCCTTGGGGATCGACCGTTAGAATGCCATCCCCGACATTATCCAGCATGGCGGCAATGAGGGTTTCGTCTTTTTGAATTTTTGCTTCCAAATGCTCGCGGCTGTGTTCGGAAACATCCAGGCCGATTCTCTCTTCGCGCGCGGTCACACGAAGCGGAAAAATCCGGTTAACCAATTTCAATAAAATAAAACTCAGGCCAAAAGCCCAGACAAAGGCTATACCGACGCCTAATGCTTGAACGCCAAGTTGCTCCAGGCGAGTGTGGCCGTTGCCCCAGGTTTCCGGATTACCAAACAGCGCCACTGCCAGAGTTCCCCAAACCCCTGGCCCGCAATGAACAGGAACCGAATTGACAGTATCGTCAATCCTGAAACGTTCCAGCAAACGCGCCAGGTAAATACTGATGGTGCCTCCAACCATACCAATAATCAAAGCATCCAATGCGTCTGTGCTATTGCAGTTTGCAGTGACGCTGACCAGCCCCGCCAAAGCTCCATTAAAAATAGAATCGACTCTGGGTTTGCTGGACGTTTTCCAGGATATAAGCATTACGGACAGGGATCCGGCGATACCTGCTAAAACTGTATTGACCAGAATTCCAGGAATCTTGTCTGTCCAGGCCAGGGTACTGCCGCCGTTGAACCCAAACCAGCCAATCCATAACAGAAAGGCGCCAATTATAGAAAGCGGTAAATTAGACGGTTGAATTTCGTTCGGTGACTTGTCTTCGTTAAAACGGCCGACCCGGGGTCCAATGATCAAAATGGTGGCGAGAGCGACCCAACCCCCAACGGAATGGACGATGGTGGATCCTGCAAAATCCACGAATCCTATTTGCGCCAGCCAACCTGTTTGTTTTTGGGCTTCCAATCCACCCCAGGCCCAATGGCCAAATGTGGGATAAATTAAAGCGGATACCATCAAGCAGATTATGAGATAGGCCGAAAATCGAATGCGTTCGGCAACCGCTCCGGAAATGATGGTGACTGCAGTTCCACAGAACACCATCTGGAAAAGAAAAAACGCCTGGCCCCAGGAGTCCTGGCCGCTAAAGAAAAATAATTCATCTCGAGCCCAAATCCCCTGGGTTTCACCAAACATCAAGGCAAAACCGAACATCCAGAAGATCAGGGAGCAGAGGGAAAAGTCGACAAAATTTTTAATAGCAACATTCAGGGTGTTTTTTTTACGAACCAAACCGCTTTCCAAACAGCAAAACCCCGCCTGCATCAGAAGAACGATACCTGTCGCATTTATTAGCCAAATAACATCAAGGTTATTGTGTTCCATAAAATTGCAAAAAGGTATTGAGAGAAAGTGTCAATTGATATCCATTTAAAATTAAACACACGGTAACTGTAATTATTTTTGCCCTATTTTGTCATTATGTCAATCATTTACCGGATAATTGTCAATTAAAGCTTTATCAAAGTTAGCCTTTCCGCTCCTTAGCATGAATTTTTGATTCTGGTAGAAAATTAAACGGTCCCTTTTTCAGTGATACAAAGTTTATGGACAAAAAATTTTAGGAAAATTCCTATTCAAATTCATTTCTTTTACAATTATATTATTATCCATTTTTAATAGAAAAGATGACATCCGTTGCATGTGGAAATGATCTCTTCCTATACCTTAAAATGGAAGTAACCAGAAAAACAATTCTCCATCTGGAGCCAAAAGGAACTTATTGATAAATGTGGGGTAGATTTAAAATGACAAAATCAGCAGTCCTGAAAAAGTTACAGGAGATGGGCACTGCCCAGAACCGTAAGGTGTATACTCGTCATGGAGTTCGGGATGAACTATTTGGCGTAAGCTTCGCAAACCTGAAAAAGTTGCACAAATCCATCCAAACGGACCAGAATCTGGCTTTTGAGTTATGGGAAACGGGTAACCACGATGCTCGTGTTTTGGCAACCATGATTGCGGATCCGGTTCAAATGAATTCAGGTTATTTAAAGGCCTGGGTCAAACGTCTCAATAACTACATTATTACGGATGCATTTTCCAAAATGGCTAGCAAGAGCCCGCGCGGTCAGCGCTGTATGGAAAAATGGATTCAGGATAAAGGGGAATGGGTTTGCAGTGCGGGTTGGAATGTCCTCGCTGAATTGGCCATGGAAAACAATTCACTGTCTGACGAATACTTTCATGAGTTTTTGAACATTATTCAGAAAAGAATCCATCAAAGTAAAAACCGGGTCAAACACTCCATGAACAATGCCCTGATAGCCATCGGTGTTCGCAACCCCGCCCTGGAGCAAAAAGCTGTCGAAATTGCGGATCGGATCGGATTAGTCGAAGTCGATCATGGAGAAACCGAATGCACCACTCCGGATGCAGTGGAATACATAGAAAAAACTTTAAAGCATCGGGAAAACAAGTCCAAAATGGAAACAAGCTGAGTTGGGTTTCTTACGAAGGGGGCTCTTGTTTTTCAATCAAATAAAATAATGGAAAAGGTAGACCCTTTCCCCGGCTCGCTATCAATCTTCAAAACGCCATTATGGTGTTTTACGATTTTGTCGCAAATGGACAAACCGATTCCGGTCCCTTTATAGGACTCGCGTGGATGCAGGCGGTGAAAAGGTTTAATAATTTTGTCGAAATATTTTTTATCAATCCCGATCCCGTTATCTTCAACCCGTATTTCAATGGACCCATCGTTTGCATACCTGGTATCCAGGGTCACAACCGGTGGAACATCCTTTTTTCTGAATTTAACCGCGTTGCCGATGAGATTGAAAAATAACAGGTACATTTCCAAAGCTTCCGCTTTTACCACAGGCAATTGTTTAACAATGATTTGGGCTCCGGTTTCCTGAATCACCAATTCCAGTTCTTCGAGGACCTTTTCTACCACCTCCAACAAATCGGTTTTTGTTTTGGGTTTGGGTTCATTATCGATTCGGGTCAATGTCAGAAGATCTTCAATCAGTTGAATCAACCTGTGAGTCGAGGTTTGGATCTTGTCCAGATAATTTTCCGCTTTGGGTTCGGGGGAACCTAGTTGGGATTTCAGGAAATTCCCATAAAAAAGAATTTTACGTAACGGTTCATTCAAGTCATGAGCGGCAATGTTGACAAAATCCCTGAGATCCTGATTATTCAGTTCCAGTTTCCTGGAATAGGCTTCCAGTCGGGAATCGGATTGTTTGGTTAGAATGGCTAAACCGGCCAACCAGGAAAAGGATTGGATTAACCTGGTTTCCGTCCGGGAGGGTAACCTGAATTCATTCCTGTAAATTGAAAGGTTTCCCAACACCTCTCCCTTTGGGCTCAGGAGAGGTTTCACCCAGGCAGTTTTCAAGTTGCGAAAACGGTTTATTTTTCCAAACCGGTCCTTCAAATCATGTTTGAACGTATTGCTTATCATTAATAGAGGCGCTTCAGATAAAGCCGGTTTGTTCGAATTGGGAACCGCTATTTTGTCTTTGAAAGCGTTCCAGTCAGTTTTTTTCCGGCGGACTTTTTTTTCGGGATGGAGGGGCAATTTTTTAATGAAAACCTGGCACCTCATATGAGGAAACTGTTCTTCTGCTACCTGTGACAGGGTTTTCAGGATTTCCGGCAAAGGCCTCTTTGTGCTCAATTTTTCCAACACGAGGTTTTGCCCATTCTTCCACATTTCGTCTCGTCTTCTCAGGACGGCAGATGCAGACAGGTCCGCAAACAAATTTAAAATCTTTTCAGCTTCTTCAGCATGCCTTAAGGGCCGCGTATGCATAATGGCGATATGGCCCAGGGGATCCTGATATTGATTGAAGAAAGGAACGCCCAAATAACTTTCTACATTTAAATCCACCAATATCTGATCATCGGGAAACAGTTTTTGCAAACCTTTGTTGCAAAAATACTTTGCTTTACCCATTACATGTTCACATGGAGTGCCTTGCAGAAAATACTCAAAATTTTCCAGATAATCATCGCCGCCCCACACACCCAATGTCCTGACGATCTTGCTATCTAGTTCCAAACATTCGGTCACAAAGGCGTAGCGTACTTTCAGGGCTTTGGCAAGGCTCTTGACCAGGGATGTGAAAAACTCATTGCTGGTAAAAGTGGAAGAACATCCATCCACAATAGTATAAAGGCTGGAAAACAAAGCTTTATAATTTAAGGTGGAAACCGGTTTGGGTTTGGCCCGATTTTTCGGCTTGCGAATTAAACGCCTGGATGGAATGGAATTAGGGGTATCCATTTAATATTAACCTGCACTCAGGAAGAACATGTCCTGAGCATTTTTGGCCATTCGTTTGGGCTATTTAAAGACCACAGGTTCAGGACAATAAATTTGTTCCTTAGTTTACCAAAACTCAAATATTATAACAGAAACAATCTGGCATATGGAGTTTTCTTACCCCAAACAGGCAAATTTTTAGGGTAAGATTTCCAGGTATTTATAGCAGGAACTATTTAACGGTAATGTTTACCGAGTGGGTTGCGGGCAATAAATCGTGATCCTGATTGGCAACTTTTAAAGTAATTTTATGCGTTCCCTCACTCAGGCCTTTCAGAAAGCCCTTGAACCCTTTTTGATATTTGCCGTCAACATAAGTATGGACATGATCCGCTTGTGATCCTCTTTTAAACTCATAAACAACCCTTACCGTATCCCCTACCACCGCTCCATCCTTGGGTGAAGTGATTTGGACCATGGAACCGTCGTCCTCAGTCAATTGAGCCCCGCCGGCCCAGGCGACTCCTGACAAAAAACCGATTAAAGTAAAGATCATGACTACGTGTTTCCAGTTTATAAACATAAATTACTCCCTGTTGATAGTTTTTTAAAATTCTTTGCCACCAAACCCAGTTTGATGAAGCAATACTTATATTGTATGGAATCTGAATTTAATTTTCATCAGACAAATATTTTCGGGGTTCTGAGTTTCCACTTTATAGGTTTTTACCGGAACAGGGTTCAATTATTTTTCCTGCTCATCAACTTGAATATGTATGTTGGGGCATTCTTTTCCGCCCATTTTCGGGGAGTCATCCCTTGCAGGTCACGGGTATCGAGTGCGGCATGATTCTCAATCAGAAACAGGGCAAGCCCAAAATGACGCGTCAAAAAGGCTTCCATCAGGGGCGTGCGCTTGAACCTGTTTTGGGGATCGATTGTGGCACCATATTCGATGAGCGCTTTGGCCGCTTCTTCTCTACCGTAATACGCGGCAAGATGAAGAGGCGTGTTCCCACTGAAATCCGAAACATTGGGTTTCGCGCCCTTCTTTAACAGGTACAGGCTGATTTGCTGAATTTTATCCTCAGCGTTGAGGGCCTTATGAAGCGGGGTTTGCCCCAGCTTGTCCGTAGCATTCACATTAGCGCCCCAGGTCTTCAGGAAGCGAACTTGACTCAAGTTACCGTTGGCCACCGCACCGCTCAAGGTCAATCCGGGCAAATAAAATGGCAGAACCCAAAGGTAGGCTGAAAGGATAAACAAAGCCCCTGCCGAGGCAAACTGCTTTTTGGCCGGGTTCCCTGTTTGCGAGGGTCCCCGTTTGCTTTGCAATCCCCATCTAACAAACTGCCGCGCACGGTAAAGGCCATAAAGAGTAAATGCCGCCATCAGGTAAGCATAATGAAATCGATGCGAATTCAATAAAATCCCGAAAGTGATAATACATACGATGATAAAAACTTTGCGCCCAATATAAAAACCCATTCCCTGATTTTTTCGTGTTAACAAACCATAGCCTCCACCCATCCAGGTGGTGATCACAATCATTGGAAGAAACAAAAGGCAACTCCAGATCCAGCGGTCGCCTCCTATTGGAGACGGTTGAATGTCTGCCAATTGCAACAGATAAACTGAATGGATGAGCGCAACCGGAATAATCAAAGCAAAGCCGCCTAATACAGGGTTTGTTTACTGGACCTGGATTCGCCTCCGTCCACAAACAGGGTTTCCCCATTCACAAATGAACTGTCCAGCAAATAATCTAAAGCATGCAGAATGTCTTTCACCATCCCATGCGTTCCCACAGGAACTTTGGGGCCTTCGCGTTTGAGATATTCCTCGGTGCCGCCTGGAGGAGGAAGAATCAACCCGGGGGCAATAGCATTCACACGCACCGTTTTCCCCCATTCCATCGCGGCCAGATGAGTGAGGTGTTGGAGTCCCACCTTGGCTACGGAGTAAGCCGCGAAAGTCGGAATGTTTTTCATCACTCGTTGATCGGTAATATTTATGACCATGCCCCTGCCGATGAGGTGTTTATAGTCGCGCATCAGCAAATAAGGAGCGTTCAGGTTAAGGTTCATGGTTTTGATCAGGGTAGAAGTTTGCGTCTGCTCCACATTTTCCTGTACGAAATTGGCGGCAGAGTTGATCAATAACTCGATGTCCTGAAAGTCTTTTTGAACTTCAGCGATCCAGCCTTCCACTTCCTGTAAACTGGACAGGTCCAGACGGTAGGTTTTGCAAGAGACACCCTGGTGTTCGATTTCCTGTTTTGTATCCTCAGGTTCAGAAGAATGATGGTGCAAGGCAATATTAAATCCACGGGACGCCAGGTGGCAAGCCATGGCTTTGCCTAAACGAACGCTGGCTCCGGTGACTATGGCTGTGGCCATGAATGTTCCTTTTTGAAGATTCCAGGAATTTTTAAAAAGTAATAACAAAAATTGCAATCAAGATGAGACTCCTCTGCTTTTAACAGCAGAGGATTTTTTATTTGTTCACTTATTATCATATCAGGAGAACCCGCCGTTTATAATCCTCTTTTCAAACGGATCCGTTTTTTTGGGCGCTGTTTCGTAAAGTGGAAAAAATTTTGATACAATAACCTTTGCTTTTATTGATAGTCAGAGTTAACAATAGGTAATTCGCTTTCAAATTTCTTCGAAATCAATGGCTCTTCCATACCTGTAATTTTTCTAACTTCCTTTTAAAATAATTTTTGCCCATTCAGGCCTGGAGTATAAATGGACCGATGGAACCTGCTGTTTTTGGCCCCACATTGGCGTGTGTCTTTGCTTAGACTATTTAAACGGTCAAGGCAGACTTGGGGGATCGATGCCCAAATCCTCTGTGCCGACAGCAATGCATACTCCCCCAGTCTGAAAGAGTGTGACCGGGCTTTTCAAATTCCCCTGTTCAATCAGCCGGAATGTTTGCAACGCGTGCTGGAAATTTGCGATGACGGTCAAGTCGGCGCGATCATTCCTCTCACGAACAAGTCGGTGGAATTTCTGGACACCCACCGGGATCCCTTTCAAAAGCAGGGGATCCACCTTTATATTTCGGGATCGGATGCGATAAAGATTTGCCACGACAAGCTAAAGCTAGTAGAATTCTTCGATCGAGCGTCCATCGCAATGCCCCCGGCCCAATTGCTTTCGTCTGCCAAACCCTTTGCTGACTTTCCCTGGATCGCTAAACCCCGTGTCGGGGAAGGTAGCCAGCAGGTCTTTAAAATTCAAGATAACACCGATCTGGAATACTACCGTTCCAAGTTCCCGGCTCACATTGCACAAACCTTCATCGAAGGTTGTGAATACACTGTGGACTGGTTTTCTGCCCGTTCAGGCGAACATCTTTTGGTGGTTCCCAGGGAACGATTGTCTGTCAAAAATGGCGAAGTATGGATCAGCAAAATTGAGATGAATGAAACGCTCATCCAGCGTGTAAAGGAAGCGGCCAGCGCTTTGCAACTTCAGGGTCCTGCCAATTTGCAGGGAATTCTGGATCGTGACGGGCGGTTTCATTTTACCGATATCAATCTGCGTTTTGGTAGCGGGTCAGTGCATTCCATTCTGGCAGGTGCAGATTTTCCTGGCCTGATTTGGCATGAACTAACTGGCCAAAGCCTGACCGGGCTAAAGGGTTCTGTAAAAAACGGTTCCGTCTTATCGCGTTTTCATGATGGGTTTATGATGGATGATTGAATCCGGGGTTTACAAAACATCAAAAAAATCATATAGTTAGAAGGATTTATTGAATATTACCAGCGGAGGCTTTGAAATGCTAAAAAAATTCCCATGGCTTATGGGGTCTGTTCTTCTATTAATAGGTTCCGGATTGAATGCGGAAGCGGGATTCACAAAGGCGGATGATGGCCGGATTCAAGGATATATAAAAGCCGTCGAAAAAGATTCCACCGATTCCGAATCGCATTACCTTCTGGGATCGGCCTATGGCGCAAAAGGAGACTATGACAAGGCGGTTGAACACCTCCGCAAAGCGGTCCAGCACTATCCCCGGCATCTCAAAGCCTTGAATGAACTGGGTCTCGCTTATTTAAAAATGGGCAACAAGGGCATGGCTGTAGAGTACGCAGAAAAGGCCCTGAAACTGGATCCGTTTTTGCAGGAAGCTAAAAACACGCTCAAACAGGCAGGTTCTGCAAGCTCCGAACCTTCGGCCGGAAAGGCCCCGGTCGCACAGCCTGCGCAAATGGACACGAAGACCATGGCTCCGGTGTCCTCCGACGGTGGCGATTCCAATTTCCAGAAAGGGTTGTACCATGCCAACCGCGGTGCTTACGAGCAGGCGGTTAAGTATTTTAAGTGGTCGATCAATAAAAACCCGAAGTTTGCGGAGGCTCATCACAATCTGGCCATGGCCTACAACAGTCTGGGCAACTATTCGGAAGGGGCGAAACATGCAAGCGAAGCGGTGACTCTCAACCCGAATTTGCTGGATGCGTTCTGGACTATTGCAATTGCTTACGAAAACCTGGGAGACTACCAGGAGGTTCTGAGCGCCATGATCATTCTCGGCCGTGCCCATCCCCAGGACGAGCATGTGCAGTCTTTGCTGGGGCAAGCTTATTATAATGCAGGGTTTCGAGTAGGAGCGATCAAGCCTCTCAAGACCGCCATCAAATTGAATGCGGATAATTTAAGCGCTCATGTGGTGTTGGCCCGGATATACCTGGAACTGTCCATGTACAAGGATGCCATTGCACCCTTGAAAGAAGCTTTACGTCTGTCGCCCGATACATTTGAATACCATTATAACCTTGGCGTTTGCTACGGCGAGAAAGGATTCAACGATGGCGCCCTGGTCCATTTTCAGAAAGCTACGGAACTGAATCCTGATTCGGCAGAGGCCTTCTATAATTTGGGAGCGATGTATCAAAACATCAAGCAGAAAGACCAGGCCATTCAGCATTATCAAAAAGCTTTGGACCTGAACCCAAATCTTTCAGTGGCCAAAGATCAGCTTGATTATTTGCAATCCCAATAATTATTGATTTTTTCAGGGCGGCCACCTGGCCGCCTGTTTGCTCTCCATGATCGTTCCCTCCCAAGCCAAAGACCGACTCATATTCGCCCTGGATTTTCCCGATCGCGAAAGGGCGCTTTCCAGTGTCAAGCAATTGAATGGCCTTGTTGGATGTTTCAAGGTCGGCCTGGAACTCTTCATCAGTGAAGGCCCCTCTGTCATAGATGCTATTCAGGAACTCAGTGACGCGGATATTTTTCTGGATTTGAAACTTCATGACATCCCGGCAACCATGCGTGGTGCCTTACGTTCCGCCGCCCGGCACGGAGTGAGATTCGTGACGGTTCATTGTCAGGAAGGGGAAGTGCTGTCCAAAACCACTGAGGAGTTGAGTTCCGCAGGATTGGAGATTCTGGCCGTTTCCGTGCTCACCAGTCTGTCGGGAAACGATTTGCAGGCTCTGGGAATTCAAGAAGGTTTGACCTTGTCTCGCCTTGCAGTCCAAAGAGCCGTGTTTGCAAAAGAGGCCGGTTGCGCCGGAGTGGTGTGCTCCGGAAAAGAGGTATCGGCCATTCGTCAGGCCGTTGGAGATGGACTTCATCTGGTGGTTCCTGGAATTCGGCCGGAATGGAGCCGGTTGGATAAAGACGATCAGTCCCGCATCACCACGCCAACAGAGGCCATCCGCGATGGAGCCGACTACCTGGTAGTGGGTCGCCCTATTCGCAAGGCAACTGACCCCAAAGAGGCGGCTCGGAAAATTCTCGACGAGATTGCTTCGGCTCTGAGTTGAATTTCAATCCCGTCTGATTTACAAGTTGAGATAACCAAATACTCCGGTGGGTATATCCCAAAGCATAAAAACCATAAACATCAACAGGGCGTACCATAAAGCGGCCAGGGTTTTTGCCACGGGAACGGGAAATGTTCTGGAAAGCCAGGCGTACATGGTCAAAACACTCCTGAAAACAGGACCTGGTAACCCTTCCAGGACTCCATCAGGGTTTCTTCCTTCGTCAGCATGAATCCCAGCATCACAAAATGAAGGGTCAACAAGACCGACAGCACCTTCAAACTCCACCGGGCCAGGGGATGCCGGATTTCAGGTAGCCGGGTTTTCCATCCTTGCCACGTTTGCCAAACGAGAATTCCCAGGCCATGATAGGCCCCCCACAGCAAGTAACGTAAGGACAGTTCATGCCAGATACCAATCCCCACCATGGCGCAAAATGCGGCGAAACCCGGTTTTCTTGTAATAGCCAGAACGGGCATATAGATATAATCGCGGCACCAGGAAGACAATGAAATGTGCCAGGACCGCCAAAATTCGGAAATATTGTGCTGAAAGAAAGGCCAATTGAAATTTTCCATCACACGGTAACCCAGGCACAGGGAAAAACCGATCGCTACATCAGAAAATCCTGCAAATTGAAGATAGAGATTCATCCCGTACAGCAGGCAGGAGAAATACGCTTTCAACGCTTCGTGTTCCGGTCCGGGGGTCCCTGCCAATAACGACAGTTTGCTCACAATCAGATAGTTGGCCAGTATGACAATTTTGGCATATCCGTAAAGTATGCGTTCGAGGCCCTCAGATACCATGGCTCCATTCCAGCGCACTCGCCCGGTATCGCGTAAAAATTCACTGAACCGGTGTATTGGACCCACCAGCAGTGTGGGCAGGAAAAACAGATAGCGCAGGTATTGTTCCAGCGAATATTGGGGCAGGTTGCCGCGCCGGGTATCTTCCATCACATGCAGGATTCGCAATATATAGTAAGAGAAGCCCAAAAGAAAAAATCCCTGATGTATTCCGGCTCCTTCTACAGAAATGAAACTTTTATAGACAAGGAAAATGACTGCCAGACCCAATAATCCCGCGTCTCCCCACCGCGATGAACTCGAAGAAGCCATGTTGACCGCAAAGTATCCCAGTAGGGCCAGACCAGTCAGCGCCAGTAGCGAATCCCATGAATAAATAGCCAGGAACAGGGCGGATATTCCAATCAGCATCCAGGCCCGTGCCCTGGGCGGACACATCCAGTACGCCGCAAGGGTACCGGCAATCCACAGGAGGTATTGAAGGGAATGAACAGTCAGGTCCATCATGAGGCGCCGTCCTTTATTTGATTCAAAACCTCGATCAAACGTTCACTGATCTGTTCTCTTCCCGAGTGATTGTAATGACGCACATCACAAAAATGTGAGGCCGCAAGTGTATGGCCCAGCGGGACATATTCAAGCCCTGATGTGGTGTCTGATATACTTTTCAGACGGGAACGCCACTCGGAAAGGTAGGGAGCCCCTCCCTCGACTTTGGGATGGTAGGCCAGATCCAGAAGGATCACATGAATCCCCGCTTCCGTCAGGGACCTTAAAAAAGCTTTGGCGGAAGTAAATTCGTCTTCAACGAAAACCTTTCTTCGGGTTTCGACGACCCGACGTACTTGCTGGAGGTATTGGTAGGAATCGGGTTTTTCAGGGCATTCTTCAAGAATCAAATTTTGAAGCCAGGCCTGGAAAGCCAATTGTTTCTCCCAGGGACTCTCAGGACGGGATTCCAGTAGACGAGATTTAATATAGGTGACCAATCGCGAATAAAACAGGCGGTATCTCCAGGTAAAGGACCAGATGTTTTCCTTGAACAAATGAGATTCAATTATCACGACATCTGCTTTGGATTTAATCAAGTCCGGAAGCAATTGCCGGTATATATGGAAAGTTCCGCCCTGCATGACGATCCGCATCCAGCCCGGGTTGGGCATGTTCCCTTTCTGTTCCAGCCGATTTTGAAATTCGGGATCAGGAATGATGGCTGAAATCAGGGTTGAAGTCCCCAAAGCCAGTATGGTTGTGTTATTCGAACCTGTGAGGCCGCTTTGAAGTTTAACCAGCCGGTCCCGGTTGAACTTCAGGAAGCCGCGGTTCATCAATCCGGCATTCTCTACAGGAAACCAGGCAAGGAGTAAAGGCTTCAAAAGAAAAAACAGACTTGTAAAAAACAGGGCTCCGATCCAGACGGACCAGGGAGCCGCTCTTTCAGGTTTCACAATTCGGGGTCTGGGCCGGAACCGGTGAGTTTGCGCACAGTGGTCACGGCATCTTCCAGACACTGGACGCCCATCACCTCGCGGGCATTGAGGGATATGTTAAAGCTTTGCTCCAGGGCCATGATCAAATTCATGTGTGCGAAGGAGTCCCAGCCAGGCGTATTTTCCGGCCGCGATGCGAGATTGAGTTTGTCCGGTTGCGTATTAAAACTGCTTGCGGCCAGATCGAAAACGGTTTGCTCCAGATCGATTGCAACCTTGGCGTTTGCAGACGCCCTGTTCAAAAACAGATCCTTCACTTTTTGCAGGGCAACCTTTCCGGACTTGCCTTTTGGTAACTCATCCACAATCAGGATTTGCCGGGGAACTTTATACGGGGCCAACAGCTTGCGCGAAAATTCTATCAGTGACGTCTCGTCCGGCAAATGATTATTCCCGGGCACCACACAGGCAGAAACCGATTCGCCCCACACCGGGTCGTCCAAACCGACTACAGTAGCGGTGGCCACTGCTTCATGCTGGCATAACACACGCGCCACCTCTTCCGGATTCACATTGCGTCCGCCGGTAATGATCAGATTCTTTTTCCTGCCCACGATTGAAACGAAGCCACAGGGATCCTGTTGCGCCAGATCTCCTGTAACCAGCCATCCGTCCCGCAGAACTTTTTGCGTTTCGTCCGGCGCACGGTGATAGGCGGTCATGATATTAGCCCCCCGAATCCACAATTCTCCAGCAGTACCCTGGGAAACTTCTGCCCCAGAATCGTCAACAATACGAATTTCGCAGTCGACGGGCTTGCCCACGGTACCCATTTTACGGGTGTCGCTATCGGGTCCGCAGAAAAGTCCGCCGGTGACGGTTTCTGTCATACCGTAAAAATTGCATAGAGGCATTTGAAACCGCTCTTCCAATTGTTTCCAAAGCGATTCAGGCATGCCTGCACCTGTTGAGATCAGACATTGCAGGTCTTCACAATTCAGGGGAGGGTGGTTCGTGTCCTCCATTTGTATGAGCAGGGCGAACATGGTGGGGACGGCCAGGAAATGGGTGATGCGTTCAGCATAAAGAGTGTCCCAGACCAACTGGACCGACTGGGGCTGGAACTGGCAGGGTCGGAACAAACTGGCTCCGCAAAAATAGCTGAGCACCGGACCGTGAATCATTCCATCCACATGGTTTAATGGAAGCAGATTGAGCAGGCGCGTTTGCTCGTTATACCCAAACTGGTTTCTCAGAGTTTGCAAGTGCGCCATCAGGGCACCGTGGCTGATCTCAACACCCTTCGGCCTGGAAGTGGTTCCGGAGGTGAACAGAATATAGGCCAGCTGACTGGCGTCCTGGACGCCTCCGGGACCGGATTCTTCGAGCGCTTCCAGGATATGCGGGTAGGCATCGGGGTTTTCAGGTTCCACGCGATCCGCTTTTTTCTTGCCCAGTAGTTTATTGAACAGATTGCCGCTTTGTCTGGTTTTCTGAACAACCGGAAGCATTATTGTCCTTTCGGAAATCCAGCTATCACGATTCCAGGTTTTTAGCAGGCCCACGTCGGCCACGATCCCTTCAGGTTCGGAAAACTCGATGATTTCCCTGAACTCGCGGTCGGTCAACTCGGGATCGATCAGTACAGGCACCAGGCCATTGCGTAACATGGACAGAAAAAATATGGCTGAAATCTGATCGTCCTGACACGCCAAAATTGTGCGCTGGCCAGATGTCATCCCTTTTTGGCGATACCAGGTAGAAAGCTTGTGTATCGTCTCTTCCAGTTTTCCGTAGGACAAACTTGAACCCGCGGACAAAAACAGTTTGTCGGGTTTTTGTTCTTTTGCGCCCTGGTTTAAAGGAGGCAGATTATTGCTGTCTGGATGTGGCATCGATCACTGTATTTCTTAATTGTTGAACATCGACTTTACCATTGGAGGTGCGCGGGATCTCAGGCACCAACTCGAAACGTGCGGGAACCTTATGAATTCCCAGCTGTGTTTGTATATGCGATTCCAGGGAATCGATCAGGGAAGCCTGACCGCTCCCGGCCAAATCTGTAACAAGAAATGCCGCCAGACGCTGGCCCCGGTCTTTATCCGGATAACTCAAAACCGACGCCTCCTTAACGTCCGGATGTTTTAACAGCGCGATTTCGATTTCACCGGGATAAACGATTTCACCCCGTTTGTCCTTGATTCTGTCGTCCTTGCGCCCGACTAAAACAATATGCCCGTTTTCTTTCCGGTATCCAAAGTCTCCCGTTTGTAACCACCCATTTTTCAGGATCCGGTTCGTCAGATCGGGATTATCCAGATAGCCCAGCATCAGGTTGTCGCTATATATCACGATTTCGCCGGTCTGGCTACAGGGAAGGGCCTTGCCCGAATTATCCACAATGTGGATAATGGCTCCCGAAGGAATTCCAAGGTTCCCTTCTTCCGGTTCGCTATTCACCAGGGGAACCGCAAGGCAGAAACCACACGTCTCGGTCAGGCCATAATAGTTGCGCACCGGAATTTTAAATCCGGTTTCAAAATTTTGCACGGTTTGAACACGAAGTGGGCTTCCCGTACACATGATCCTCTGCAGACTCGAAAGAGCTCCGGGAGCTAACCGGGATTTCTGGGCGTACAAGCGATCAAGGAATGTGGGAACACAAAACAGCAAGGTGATTTTTCCGGAACGAATTGTTTCCGCCACTGCCACCGGGTGATCCGCCAGACCGGGCTCGGGTACGGAGATCGTTGTGCCGCTATGAAGTGCACTGAAACAGGGATTACGGAATCCGCTCATCGTGTGCATCCCGGCAAGATTCAGGAGGGTGTCGGATTCACGCCAATCAAATATTTGAGCCATGGACTTTCCAGAGCGGTACAGGGCACCATGCGATAAAACGACTCCCTTGCTTCGTCCCTGTGTTCCTGAAGTGAACAGGATAGCCGCGGGTGTACTTTCATCCATCAGGACGGCGGGTGCCGGCGGACTGTCCAGACAGGGGCTCACCAGGTTATTGAAAAAGATTTCTTCGGGAATGGATTCCAACTCACTTCCCGGACTTTCCCTGATCTCATCAAACACCATGAGAGGAATGGAGGAATCGCAATGGTGGCGGTAACTCGCAACGTCGCAAAGAATCAGTTTCGCCTGTGAACGGGAAACAGCATCTTCAATGTGGCCTGCCGGCCAGTCGGGATCGATGGGAACGACCGTCAAACCCTGCAGAAGAGCGGCCCAAATGCTGAAACAGTATTCAGGATGAGGGTGTGCCTGAATCAGTAAACGGTCGCCTTGCTCCAGTCCGTGCTGATGGAACAATCGGGTCAGCGCCTGAACCAGGGTATCCGCATCCTCGAAATCGAACGCACTGCCATCTTCACAGGTGAGAAGAGGCCGGGATCCATAGCGCAAGGCCACGGATTTCCATAGTTCGCAAAAAGTGTTTTCCGCATGGGCCGGCCCGAATTCCAGGGTGCCGTAATAGTTTTGCAAACGAGTCATGGCCGCTGTGGTTTTATGGACCTGCACCAGTTCATTGTCTCGTAGAAAGGCCAACTCTTCCTTAATCGTTTCCATCGAAAAACCGGTGCGTTCAGAAATTTCACCCAGAGTAAGTAAACGCTGAGCCCAGTAGATGATCTGGCATTGGCGCGTGCTTAAAATCACATTTTCTATTCCCTGTATGCGCTCAGCGTAAATTGGGTGGAGCCGTAATAAAGTATCGCAAAGCCCCTCCACAGCATCATAGGAAAAGGGAATGGCTCCGGTATGAAGATCGATATCCACCAGCGGATTCTTCAACACCCGCCAAGTTTCATCCCATTCATCCTTGAAATCGGGAATCTCTGCTACCTGTCCCAGCCACCTCTTGTCAGTGACCAGAAACAAGCCGTTGTAATGGGACAGGTGAGGATCATTGTAAATTTGAAATTCGTCCCGGGCATTGAACAAATCGATTTCGGACATAATGAATATTCGCCGGTCATCGTCTTGCAAGATCCTTGAAAAGTAATCCTCGTATTCTTTGGCAGGATGCATATGGCCGCCACGTTCTTCAGCGATAAAGGCATCCGGGTTGCCATCAGTTAAATGCACGTGCGGGAAAATGAGGAGTCCGTCTGGATCGGTCACCCTGAAGCATTCCGGTAAAAAGGGAAAAAACGGGTACAGGTGAACCGAGTCGAGGGCGTGCAGGGCGCCAAACGCATTCGTTCGAAAAGGAAGCCGTTGTTTGGGCGAGAAGAATATCAGGTCCCAGTTCGGGGCGCGCTCATGTTCCGGCAACCAATGACGAAACCCGCGAAAGCCCAGAATGCTGTGATTGCTCTCCCAGATTGAAATGATGTGGTTTTCCGGGAACAGGTAAGCCAAAGCCTCCCCGGACCATCCCGTCCGGCACCAGGTGTCGAGGATCAATTGTCCGGGCCGAATGGTTTTTCGCAATACTTCGAACAAACTGAACCAGGTACGGCAAATCGGATTGAAGGGATGAAACAGGGCGAAGGTATCAAAAGACCGGCGGTTCCGTTTTTGATTCAGAAACAGGGAATATTCTCTACTTTGCCCAAAAAGACGTGTTTCCCAATCCATTAAATCTTGAAGGGAGGGTTCCCCTGTTAAAGGACTCATCTCGGAAAATACTGGAAATCCGCTAAAAACAGGGACAGAGGCAAAGCATTGCGGACAAAATAGCAATCCGTAAATGACGCACTCCCTTTCTTCTTTTCTTGAGAGCATCTCAAAAATTATACCGCAAATAGGACATGATAAGGATTTTATGGTTTCATTTTTCACGATATTCTTAGAAGTTTATGTTAATCAGTATTTTGTTAGAGAAGATCAAATTTCCCTATTATTTAAGGTCTTTAATAATATTTCTTGCACTTTTTTTGAAATTTTTTTTGAATTTTGTTAGAAAAACATTAAATTTACTTTGAAATCTAAATTTTTAAGATTATAGTATTTCATCTCATTTGCCTATTTCAGGGTACTATTGTGTTTCGGGTTTTTTAATAGGATTTTTTTAAATTAGTTTCAAAAATCTTTACTTTTGCAGTTTTGAAGCATAATATTTAATTTTTATGCAGGTTTTTATTAAAAAATGACATTAGATATGGAATTACAAATTCCTCCAAAAAAGGTATTGAAGCTTCATTTGATTTGTATTGGGATTTTGTTCGTCTTCAACGCTATTGCTGTAATTGCGAAGTATGGTTTTGGCGATAATAACCTGCATGGTTTTTCGCGTCTCGTATTTTTAAATGCCGAATCGAATTTACCCACGGCATTTTCTGCCTTTATTATATTGATCAATGCATTCATTTTATTTGTGATTACCATTCATTGCAAAAATAATGGCAGAAAATTTTTGCTTCACTGGACCGCCCTTTCCTTTATATTCTTGTTTCTGGCGTTTGATGAAATCGCAACCATTCATGAAACCCTGAATAGTCCCTTGCGAAGAGAACTTCATGCCACAGGGCCCTTTTATTTTGCCTGGGTCATTCCCGCATTAATTGCTCTCCCATTGTTGTATGCGTTTTATTATAAATTTTTAAAAGCTCTGCCCCAACGCATCGGTATGCTTTGCACGGTTGCTGGCGGTGTTTATATCTCAGGCTGTTTGGGATTTGAGATGATCGGCGCCTATATCAGATGGTTGTATAATGAAACCACCGAAACCATGAGCCTTCTTTACACGGTGATGACCACTATTGAGGAAAGCCTGGAAATGCTGGGTATGGCCATCTTCCTCTACGCTTTACTATCCTTGTTGCCCCTAAAAGTCAAGGAAGTGAGTTTTAAAGTTCTGACATGAAGACACCCTGATCTTTGAATGGAATTTTGTTCTGCCTTAGGGGAGAGACTACTCGAATCTCCAGGTGAGTTTACTGTAAACGCTTCGAGGGACTTCCGAGAGTGTCAGGTTGGATAGTCGTTGAGAATTGAATTCCGCATGTTGCGAATCCTGCAGATTCAACAGGGCGAGGCTCCATTCCAGGTTTTTCACAGGTTTCCAACCCAATCGCAGATCGACTCGAGTATAGGCGGGAACATCCATCTTATCCAGCTTGTCCACAAAATACAGATTTGTATCGAACTCCAGGTTGTGGGGTAGATCGATCATGGACCTCAGGGTTCCCTGAAAGTTCGGATTGCGGTCTTCCGTCACCTTGGTCAAAGTATCGTCCGTACTGCTTCTATCAGAATCGAGGTTCATTTCCAGCCAGGTGAAGGTGGACTCAAGATCCCACCAGGAAAAGGGTTTCCATCGGGCAACCATTTCCAGGCCATAGGTTTCACCGGAACCTTTATTATCGAAGGTGATCGGAACCACTGCGTGGAGCGGGGCCGGACTGGATTCCAAAAATATCGAGCCTTGCTCCAGCGTTAGCAGATCCTCATAAAAATTGTAGAAAGCAGAGATGTCAAAAAAGACTTTTGGGAGGGGTTTCCATCGGAATCCGGCTTCAATTGCCAGCAAGTCTTCCGAATCAAAACCGGCATTACTCATTAAGGAAACCAGAGTTAAATTATTCCCCTGGGAACGTACTTCCAGGTTGCTTCTCAATGCGTCCTGGGATCGGCTGGGAGTCCGCACCGCACGGGATACAGATGCCCAGAGGATATGTTTGTCGTCAGGAGTCCAGGACAATCGGGCGTTGGGTTGAAATTCGAAACCGGTGAAGGAATTGATCTCGAATTTGGATCCTACGGTCAAAGCCAACTGGTCCGGGATCAGGGAAAGTTTATCCTGAATGAATCCGTCGTACCTGTAATTGAAATCATCATCCGGGTCAATCGACAATTGGAAGGTGGTGTTTTCAGTGTCCCAGATCAATCGGCTCCCGGCGCCCCAAACAATCTCGTTACGCGACCCCAATGCAAACCGATGCTGAAAATCGACATCGAATGTATCAATTTTTAAACTGAAATCTTCAGAATCCCCGGAGCGTTGTTGATTGTTGTAATACGTTTGCAACTTAAAGTCGGAGGTTTCTGAAATTTTCCGGTTCCACCGCAACAAAAAATTGCCTCCTTCAATATCGACCTCTTGATCCCTGGACTGAGTAAAAGGGGCGGTTAAAGAACTCACCACACCCTGAACTCTTTGATCGCTGGTGCCATTGTAATAATCGCCTTGAAAGGTGAAGGCATTATTTTCGGAAGCGTCCCAATCGATGCGAAATCCGCCTCTACCTGAGTTCCAACCGTCTTCCGGCGGGTTGAGCGGATCGCGTTTTTCGAATTCGTCCCGGTCATAATACTTGCCATAGACCCGGAAGCCGGCCGTCTCTCCAAGGGCACCTCCATACCTCACGGTGGCGAATCCATTCTCAACCGTACCCCCACCTGAAGAGGCCAGCCCCCCTTGAGTGTCTTCAGTGTGTTTGGTAATGATGTTGATGACGCCATTAACTGCATTCGCGCCCCAAAGCGTGCCCCCAGGACCTCGGAGGACTTCGATGCGTTCGATGTCTTCGATCACGGTATCCTGTTCGTCCCAAAATGTTCCCGAAAAAAATGGGGAGTAAACCGTCCGACCGTCTATTAAGACCAGGAGTTTGTCGGAAAAGCGATTGTTGAATCCGCGAGCGGAAATGGCCCAGGTGTTGGCGCTGATTTGGGCCACTTGAACGCCAGGAACCATGCGTAACAATTCGGGAATAGTCGTCGCTCCCGAACGACGGATGTCTTTTTGGGAAAGGACAAAAGCCGCGGCGGGCGCTTCGAGGAGCGGCTCTTCTTTTCTGGAAACCGAACTGACACGGACTTCCATGAGCTCTTCAAGACTCAAATCCGTGAAATCTTCGGATTGGCTCATATCTGCCCAAACAGGCTTTAATAAAAATAAGGTGGCCGCCGCGATCACGACAGCCACCTGGAATGGTCTCATGGATGCACCTTTGATACAGTCATTACGATTGCTCTGAAATCATGGATTACCACCTGGAGGGTTGGTCGGTGGTGCCGGGGGTGGAGTGGGCGTGTTGGACATTGCCCTCAGAGCGCCGAGTCGTTTACGAATGACATTCACCGCACTACGCAGAAAAATGATATGGCACAGGGTTTTTTCCGAGTAATGGTACACCTTCATCAAATAGCGCGCCAGCCGGACCGCGTCGTCACAGGTATACACCCAGCGTTCCATGAACGGGGTGACGCCGTCAGTTTTGGTTTTCATCACCTCATAGGCGGCCTTCAGTTTCTCCGCCCGTTTGTTCATACGGGTCATGTAGTGAGAATGGGTTTTGTTAAGAGCCCTTTGCAACATGTTGGCCTTGCCCTTTTTAACAGCATTTTTTACCGCATCATCCAGATCCGCCACATCATCGCGCAAGGCATTGCGGATTTTGCCGACCTGTTTATACGTGGGGCGGTTGACGGTGAAACTTTCCATCACCTCGCCAATGGCAATCGCCAATACCCAGCCTACCGGCGACATGGTCAGATCCGCCGCCATGCCTCCGGCGGACTCTTGAAAGGCTTCTGAAAAGAAACTTTCCATCGCTTCGGTCACGCTGGTGATGACCGTGTCCGCCGCGAGATCGGCTCCCTGGGAAATGTTGTCCAGGTGGTCTTCTTCGTCGCCGAGCGCCCGGGACAGGTCACCTACATTATTAACCGTAATATTTTGTAAATGGGTTTCTACCCGTTGCAGGCCGGTACTCATTCCGGTGGTGTCGGTGGATGTTAAAGGAGAGAATACCAGATTCTCTTCCTGAGGCCCGAAGCAACATTTGTCGGAGCAATTCATGTGACTTCGGTTGAACGAGATTTGAATGTCGATAAACTTGGAAATGGCTTTGTCGGTATCAGCGATATCACCATAAAAGCCTTCGACTTTTTCCTTCAACAATTCGAAATAATTTTGACAAAACTCGATGTATGCCTTTTCGCGCCCAATCAATATCGCCAGTTTTAAAATATCTTCATCACTATCCTGACCTTCCACGGATGATCCGATCAGGCCGCCCCACCCTTTTTTCTTGGAAAATTTGGTCGTCACCCAACCGGAACCGGACAGGGATTGGCCAAGCTTTAAGGGTTGTTGGCCGAACGCTAATTCGAAAGCCTGTTTGAGACGTTCCTTCATGCGGTTTTCATCGAGGTTTTCGTAGGACTTTCGGAAGAACTTTTTGGCTTTTCGACTGTAACTGCCGCTGTAATATTTTTCGAGCTTGCTTTCGAGGCGATTGTGGTTGAGAGTCATAACCTCAAGCATGCACTCGACCAGGTAGCCATCCTTTTCCAGGTCCGGGTCGCGCATGGTTCCGCCGTTGGCGATGATCTCGTCCTGTTCCTTCAACCAGGCAACCACTTTACTGTTGGTCCAGTGTTTGGTGAGATAGTGTTTGATTACAGCAATCAGGATGGCCAGAAAGAACCCTGGTATCAAAACCCACCAGCCGATGGCCGCAAACGCCGCGGCCGAGGCGACAGCGATAACCGCTCCACCGACAAGCGCAAAGGCAACAAAATCACGGTTTTGCACACTCTTGCTGGTATGAACGTCTTTCCAGGTGGCCGAGCTTCGCTTGACTCTGCGAACTTTTCCTCCACCGTTCAATACACAGGTTTCAACTTGTTGAAGTAAATCTTTTCTTCGATTGTCCAATTCAGGATCCCGTTGCACCACTCTCATAGGTTGTGGTGGGCTGGAATTTCCACTTCTGGGCCTTCGAGTCGGTCCGCCTCCACCCATAAGTCCTGCCTCCCAAAAAAATTTTATGAATGAGTTTTCAAGCGCACAATATTAAACTGATTTTTATGGCACCTATTAAACAATAAAAATCAATAGCTTACAAGGATTTTTGCGGATTTGAAAGCAGGCTCTGACCCATTTTTATTAGCATGGAGCAGGGGCAGGAATGAGAAAAAACTTTGTGCAGGATTGCTATTCGGTGTTTTTTTCCGGGCTTGGATCCGCTTTGTCCTCTGTGCCCTTGTAATTTTCCGCGCCTGAATCACTCGTTCGTTAACACTGGAGGAACTGGCACCTCCTCGTTTCATTAACTCTAGACCTTTGTCTTTCAATGTGTAGGCGTAATCTGAACTGATTTTATATTTCACACAAACTTCCTTATGAGACAGATTTCCAGACAATAAATCCATCGCGATTTCAAACTTTTCCTGATTGCTGAGCTTACGTTTACCTATCATTTTCTGCCTCAGATAAGTACTTAAAATTCAATTCCCTGGAAGTGTTGTCATGCATACAATGGTATGATATCAATAAAATATTGAACGTTGGTGGTTCTATTTTCGAGTCGAATTAGCGTTACGCTAAGGATGTTTTAATTGTCTTGATGGGAGATAAACAAAAAAACCATTGCCAACCAATGTAAAAAATTTAATAAAAACTTTAAAAAATTATAAATGTTATACTAATTCACATGATTACAGTCAATGTATTTTAAGTTGTTTTTTTAAAGTGTCGAGGAAGTGTATGGCGTGCCAGGCTTTTAAATTAAAGGATTTGCAGTCTTTATCGGCCTTGTTTTTTCAAGGTTTTTTGGTCTTGGCATAACTATTGCTTTAATCCCAGTATATAACAATTATTAACCGGTCTTTCTAACAGGTGATTGAAATGGATATAGCTTCTAAAGTTCCTATGGATTGGGTTCATCAACTCAATGGTATTATGGAAAATTATTCTTTCAACCTTCCTTTAGCGCATGTACTTTTTCTGTTGATCGGCATTGCAATGTTTATGATCTGGGGTAAATTCAAAACCGGCCTGCTGGCATCTTTTGTGTTTTTGTTCTACACTAGCTATGTCGATCATCGTGTTCATGTCATCGATATGTTCGGCGGCGAAACTATTGGCACTGTCCTGTACGTTTTTTCAGGTATCAGCGCCTTGATCCTGTTTTTCGTCAGCATGTGCCAGGAAGAAGCCTGACCAGGCCACGCCTGGAGGAAACACCGGCTTCGGAAGTGTGGTTTTATGCGATCCGCCACCGACCCGGGATTTTCCAGGTCGGTTCTTCAAAAACGGTGTGGTTGAACTCGATCTGCCCGCGCGCCGCGGACCGCGAACCTGAGTGCTCCTTTTTACCTTTCCATTTATTCCTTATGTTTCTTGAAAAATTCAAAGCGGTATTTTTTGATGTGGGTGGCACCCTGCTTCGGGTCCATCCCTCAGTGGGCCATGTTTACGCCGAACACGCAGGCCCGCATGGATTTCATGGTTCTCCCGATCAACTCAACGAACGTTTCTTAAGCACCTGGAAAGAAATGGGCGGGATGGAATCGCTGGGCCAGTCCAAAGGACCCGAAATCGAACGCCAATTCTGGTACGATTTGGTGAAACGGGTGTTCGACTCCGTCGGCGGACTCGACCGTTTTGATGACTACTTCGACCACATCTACCAGGTGTTTGAATCAGGTGAAAGCTGGCGGGTGTATGAAGACGTTTTGCAGTCAGACATCCTGAACCGATTGAAGGACCGCGGAATTGTACTGGGGATCATCTCCAACTGGGATTCGCGGCTGGAAACGATAATAGCCAATATGGGCCTGGATAAATATTTCGATTTCGTTCTGGCCTCCACCGTAGTCGGTTCCGCCAAACCCGATCCCCATATTTTCCAGACCGCCCTGAAACGCAGCGGTGTTGCCCCCGAAGACGCCTGCCACATCGGCGACGAAATCCCCGCCGACATCCGTGGTGCGGAAAGCCTCGGAATAAACCCCATCCTCATCGACCGCAATAACCGCCACAATGACAACGACGTCCCCAAACGCATCAACTCTTTCATGGAACTGGTTTGATTCTGAGTTGCTACCCGTCAAATAAACACAGTTAACAGGGTTTGGCTAAGTTTGCCATTATTAAAGTAAAAGGAGGAATTTTATATGGCAACCATGAGTTTCCTTACCCGATCCAATGAAAGCGTGGGAGGAAGCTCAGGTGGATGGAGGTCAATACGGTAATGCCAGTGATTACATCTGCGGCCTCATTCGCAAAGATCAAAATGAGCGAGAACAAAATAAGGTATTACAAGAGGCGATCACAAAATGAATTTAAAGTGGGATCAGTGACCAATGAAAGATATCCTGAAAGCGGCCCGCCAAAAGCCAAAGCGGCCAAACATGCCTTATAAATCCACACTCGAAGCTGACAATGATTTAATCGATTAATAGAACCCTCCTCTCACTTCAAGAGAAGGACCTTATTTTTTTTCTATCGTGATTCTTAGTATGTCCTTTTGGGCATCCACGTTTAATGTGTCCGGTTTTACGGGACCGGGCAGGGTGGCGGATCTTTGAAAGGTGGAGGTGCTACTGCTTCGGAAACTTCTTCCCTTTTCCTCGCGCTCTTCTATCTTTTCCAATGTACCGGAGATCTTCAGGGTCTGTTCCTCTACCGAAACGTTCACTTTGCTTTCGTTCAGGCCTGGTAGTTTCAAGGTGACCCGGTAGTGGGTGTTGTCTTCTTTTAGATCAAAGGAGGGGGTGGCGCGGTTTTCGAATAAGCTGTCCATTTCTTGTTGCATGGACTCAAACTCCTTGAAAACATCGCGGTGGTCTAGCGGGAGTTTGAATTCAAATCCTTCCGGCTTTTGCAGAAGCAGTTGCGGCTCTTTGGTTTCTTCTTGTTGGGATTGTTGCAGGAGGCGTCCGGCTTGCACGCCGACCACCAGGCACAGCAAAGCGGTGACCGCCCAAATCCAGTTGGACCTTATGAAACCTGTCTTGCTTTGCTTGTCGGTGGATTCAATCATGTAAGTGCATAAAGGGGCAATGCTACTTTCAGTTTACATTGCCCCAGGATGATTCAGGTCTGCCTAACCAGACCAAGTGGCTCAATTGCTGGAGACGGGGATTTTGTGAAAATCCTTTTGAGCTTCCTCGGTTTTTGGCAAAGTGACCTTCAATACGCCGTTTTTGAATTTGGCTGTTACTTTATCGGAGTCGACTCCCGCAGGAACGGGGATGGCTCTATGAAAGGAACCGTACGAACGCTCCATCAAGTAGTAGCCTTCTTTCTTGTCTTCTTTCTCAGCTTTCTTTTCGCCTTTGATGACCAGCATGTCGTGATTCATGTTCACTTCGATGTCTTTTTCCTCCATTCCGGCCAATTCGGCGGTGACCTCTACGGCTTTTTCGGTTTCCACGACGTCAACTTTTGGTGTGACGCCTTGATGGAAGTCCATGCCTTTGAGGTCCGGCGAAGTGTCGAAAAAGGATTTTGAAAAATCGTCGAACATGCGGTTCATCTCCCTTTGCAAGGCGAAAAACGGTGATTCGGTTTCATGCTTGAAAATACCGTTCTCTTTTTCCCGATGCCAGGGAATCAGGTCCTTGAATTTCATGACGCTTCCTCCATGATAAACGATAACACAGTTTAACCCTGAGTGACCTCGATGCGTTTTGGCGCGACTTCTTTATGCCGCGGCAGGGTAACGCTGAGGACACCGTTTTTCATTTGGGCCTGAATTGTGTCGCGGTCGAACTCGTTGGACAGCTTGAACGTCCGGTAATAATGGCCCAGTGGATACTCATGCCCTTTGGGTCCATAGCCTTCAGGAATTGCGGGCTCTTGAATTCGGCCCTCAATAGTCAGGACATTTTTTTCCAGAACGATATCCACTGCATCGTTTCCAACGCCAGGCATTTCGGCCCAAATGGTAACTCCATCCACAGTTTCGATAATATCGGTTTTAGGCAAATAGCTTTGGCCTTCGTAACCGGGGTGCTCCGTTTTTTCCGAAGGAGCGGATTCGGTTTTTTTCTCAACGACTTCTGTATTTGTCATGGGATAATCTCCTCTCTTTTATTCTACGTTGACTTGAATTTTTTTAGGTTTTTCCTCTTCCGGACGATTCAGCTTCAGTGTCAACACACCGTTATTGAATTTGGCGGAAACACCGTTGGGGTCGATCCGGTACGGCAAACGTACGGTTCGAGAAAACTTTCCAAAGTCGCGTTCCTTTCGAACGAAGCTGTGTTTCTCATCCATTTCCGGTAGATGCTTTTCACCTTTGAGGGTCAGGACATCACCTTCGACGGAGATGTCGATATCATCGACGGTCAAGCCCGGAAGTTCGGTGGTGATGACGAGTCCGTCGGCTCCTTCCCAAACGTTGAACCGGGGGTAAGCCGAAGCGGATCGACGATTGCGAAAGCTCGGATAGTTCCGGTTCATTTCTTCTTGCAGTTGGTTGATTTCCCTAAAGGGATCCCAGGTTTCCCAGGGACTGATTCGATTTACAAACATGGCGGTCTCCTTTATCGGTTGAGTTTACAGGGGGGGATAATTTTCCCCCTCTATCTTTAAGATCCATTTTTTTGGAGGTGTATTCCCTCTCTGCAAAATACATAAAACTGAAAGAATGAGGCGTCAAGGTCAGCACCAAAAATTTTTGAGCATCAAAGCTTTGAGTCTTTTGGGGAGACACTTATTAATATGGAATGCTTTTGGAGATGGGTTTTCTAGGAAAAAACTCCAATAACTCTGGGCTATTTACAGCTTAAAACTTTTTTCTTATCCTCAAAAAAACTCCCTATCCAACAAACGTTGAAACCATTGTCCTTGCAAAGAATGACAATCTGTGGTGTCCCCCTCAGTTAATAAACACCCTAAGAAATCTGGACTTTTTCCTTTCGCGATCTTATTAAAATAACAGGAGGGAACAATAATTTCTGGAATCAGGTGAGGTTATGAATCGCGAGGAATGGATCAAACATAAACTATTGGCTGGGGGGCAAACCGCAATTCTGGTTTCGGCCCTGGCGGGGTTGATGGCCGGTCTGGGGTGGATTTTAGCAGGACCTGCAATGGCTGTTCTTGTTTTGGGAATGGTTGTGGGTGCCTATTTTTTGATTCCCGGATTATCTCCTGGCTGGGTGCTCCGCATGTACCAGTGTCAGCCTTTGGACCGGTATCAAGTTCCCGAGGTCCATACCTTGGTCTATCGTCTTGCCAAACGAGCGGAACTGCCTGTAATGCCGGAAATCTATTATCAGCCTTCGGCACAAATCAACGCTTTTGTGGTCGGTACCCCGGACAATAGCGCCATTGCGCTTTCCGACGGACTGCTCCGCAACCTGAACTCACGCGAACTGGCAGGGGTGCTTGGACACGAAATAAGCCACCTCGTCCATGGTGATTTAAAGGTGCAGAGTTTTGCTGAATTGACGAGTCGGGTTACCGGTATGCTGTCCATCATCGGCCAGGTTTTGCTGATTCTGAATCTGCCTTTCATTCTCGCGAATCAGATTCTCATTTCCTGGGTGGTTATTGGCTTATTGATCGGTGCGCCTTACATCAGTCAACTGTTAACCGTCACTTTGTCCCGAACCCGCGAATACGATGCTGATTTGGGGTCTGCTCAATTGACTGGAGATCCTGAAGGTTTGGCTTCGGCATTAGACAAAATCGACCGGTTTCAATACGGGTTCATTCGGCGCTTACTGTTCCAGGGCTATCAGGTCACCGAGCCGGCTCTGATGAAAACACATCCTCCCACTCGCGAACGGGTGCGTCGATTATTAGACATTCGAAGCAAGCAGTCAGTTCCGTTGGGAGAATCTGTTTTTCAGGAACGGACGTTTCGGCCACAGGTTCAAAATGGACACAACTGGAAATACAGCAATGATCCTTTTGATTTAATGCTGGAAAATTTTTTGCGTTGAGGGAAGAGAAAGCTTCGATAGTGAGAATTAGCGTTTGCCGCGCCGTGGGAAGTAACCCAGGCGGGCTGTACACTAACTTTTTGGGTAGGTCCGCTTACTTTATAACGAGGTTACACGCTTGCGGGCCTTGATGGCTTTCGATACGTTCGAACGCGACAGCTTGTCCTTCGCGGAACTGTTTACCATCAGGATGAAAAAATAAAACATTTTCGCCATTCGACTCGATACATCCCGAGCGGGTATTGGCGTGATACCACTTAACTACACCTACTGACATAAATACTACTCCTAATATAACGCTAGATAATACACGGACCCCTTTGGATCCTTAAACAATTTTGGAAAAATCCTATTTCACCAACTTTGTGTACTGTTATGGTAACACAAATCCGGATACGGGATACTGTTATTTTCAATTCTAACCAATAACTAACAAACTCTTGCTAAAACAAGGCAATGTTTTCCGACATCTTTTAGAAAATCCGGAAAGGATGTCCTCAAAAGGAAAACCGTTTATGAACATTTTAACGAGAATTCGCCTGTTTCAAAAAGTCCTGATAATTGCCATTTTTCTTTTAATCCTGTCAGGAAACGGGATTTTGGGGAACCCGTCTGCACCGAATACAAAGAGTGGTGAAGCGATCCAATGGCACCATTGGGATCTGGAGGGCAATTTAAAGGTCAATCTGTATTTTTTCTGGTCGAACCAGTGCCCCCATTGCCAGAAAGCGAAAGCTTTTTTAGCCAAACTGGGTCCCGTCACTCCCTGGTTAGAGCTCCATTCTATGGAAGTGGATAGCGATCCCGAAAACAGAAAACGCTTTATACAGATGGGAAAGCGTATGAACCAGAGTCGATTGGCAGTCCCTGCATTTGTGTATTGTAAAAAATTTGTTCTGGGGTTCGGTTCCGATAAGGTGGATGGAGACAACCTGGTTCGCCAATTAGAATCCTGTAAGGAAAGAATTTTAAAAAAAGGCACTGATGTCCAAAGCGGTACGCCCAACCTTACCGAGTCAAACAAAATCACCCTGCCTTTATGGGGCCAACTGGATGCTTCCAAAACCACTCTGCCGGTTTTGACTTTGGTAATCGCTGGTGTGGATGCCTTTAATCCATGCGCTTTTTTCGTTTTGTTGTTTTTGTTGAGCTTATTGATTCATGCAAAAAGTCGAAAACGCATGGTGTTGATAGGAGGCGTTTTTATTGCTTGTTCGGGACTGGTTTATTTCCTTTTTATGGCGGCCTGGCTCAACCTTTTTTTGGTCTTGGAGGAACTGAAATGGGTGACGCGGTTTGCGGGCCTGCTCGGCATTTTCATCGCTTCGATCAACATCAAGGATTATTTCTGGTTTCGGCAGGGTATTTCCCTATCGATTCCCGACACGGCAAAACCAAAACTATTTGAACGCATGCGGCAGTTGACGGGAGCGTCCAGCCTGCCCACCCTGTTGGTAAGCACTGTCGTGCTGGCCATTGTTGCAAATGCCTATGAACTGCTTTGCACCTTTGGGTTTCCTATGGTGTTCACCCGTATTCTGACGCTGAATGAATTGCCCTTGATGAAGTATTATCTTTATCTGGCATTTTATAATCTCGTTTATGTGATTCCCTTATTGATCATATTGATACTGTTTATATTCGCTCTGGGAAGCAGGAAACTCAGCGAGCGCCAGGGGCGGATATTAAAATTGCTCTCCGGCTGTATGATGGGTTTTCTGGGAATTTTACTCCTGGCCGCCCCCGAACTTTTGACCAACCTGTTTACGGCAATAGGGTTATTGGCCGTGGCCGTGCTCACAACCTTTGTGATCATCTTAATTGACCGGAAACGAAATATTACCGCTTGAGGTTTGATTTCTTTTTGACTGGAGGTTTATATGAAAAATGTAGAACGAAGCGCCTTGTACTGTTTTCTGATGGTCTTTAGCCTGGCTTTATTTGCATTCACGGCAAATGAAGTGAATGGATTGGAAAATCCTTCCAATGGAAATCGAAGCGGTATCCTGGTTGAAATTTCGGATTTTGTTCCGCCGCTAACAATTATGGCCCATAGAGGCCGGGGACGTGGAGGCCATTGTGGCAGGCAAGGATTTGCTCCTCATGAAGAAGGAATGGGCTGTCCGGGAAGGAGAGGCCATGGAGGTCGCCACGGTTGGATGCATCGCAGACACCATGCACAGGCAAGTTTGGAGGATGCGCAATGTCCGCAAAGCCGCTCGACGGAAAAAGCGCCGGAGTTCCTTTATAATCAATCCAATCCGCTTGAGAACTCCCAAGACCAAATAGAAAAAGGCCGTCTTCTTTATCAACTTGATGCACAACCCTCTTGTACCGCCTGCCATGGTTCTGGCGACGGGTTGGGTATGATGGCTGGAGGATTGACTCCGCCTCCCAGAAATTTCACTTGCAAGGAAACTATGGACGGTCTGCCCGACGGCCAACTTTTCTGGATAATTAAAAACGGGTCTCCAGGTAGTGCCATGCCTTCGTTTGATAATTTAAATGATGAACAAATATGGCAACTAATATTATATATCCGCACTTTAAGCAAATGAGGTGATCATTGCCCCAACGCAAAAATTAATTATTAACTCTAATTAGGTCAGCCCATTAGTATGGGTGAAAAGCCATCCCCTTTCGCATCCACTCTCATTCGATGGGTTTGGGCTTTTGCGGGGATAATGCTTGCCGGCACTATGTTCTACCAGTTCGGCGGAAGCCGATTTGTCTGAAGTTTAATGGCAAACCACTGGACTCAAGTGATTGGCCTGTATGGACCATTTTCCGGGGCGCGGTTGACTCCTTATTTCGACCGCGTTTCTTTCTGCGAGCGGAGAGTAATTTCAATGTGGCAACAGAAATTGAAGAGGATTGAATGTGTATTGAAAATGAAAATTAAAAGAAAGGAATAAAAGGGGGAGGCCTTTCCCCTGGCAAACCGCCCTCCTGAACCAGAGGGCGGCGTTGCAGAGAAAAATCAGAAATCTTCTTATTAGTGATTATGATGGTCTGCGGTTTCCTTTACGCCAATTCTGTGGTAATCCTCGTGAGTAAGCATTCGAACTCCACTGCCACCCTTTGACCCACCGTGATCTGAGCCTCTAACCTTCATAGAACCACCATCTTTGGAGCCTTCCATAGAGGACCCTTTTGTTGTTTCCATTTGGACATTACTGGCCTTTTCTACCGATTTAACCCTTACCGAGGGAGCTTCATTTTCTGCCGCTAAAATAGCATCATCGTTCCAACTACCCTGGTACTTCATCGGGGTCACCCCTCTAGCACCTTCTCCATCCCCCGCACTATCACTATGCATTGAGGCGCACGCGCTCAGGAGACTCGCAAGGAAAATCACCATAACCGACCTTAAAATAATCGACATATCTCTCTCCTTTTGTTCTCAATAAAAGTTTAATCGCTGATTTTTCAATAAAATGCTAATAATTTATACTTTAATTTGAGTTTTTTTGCAAATTTTCATGTGACTATTTTATTTATTTTTTTGCCATATGGGCACTAAAAAATATCTTAAAACCATGCATCTTACCTGATTTCGAGAGTCTTCTGGCAAACTATTAAAATCAGTACCTTATCAGGGTTGGTCCATGTATGGCCTTCCTTGTGAAATGAGACGAGCCAGGATGATTAAATTTCTATAAAATAATAGCGTATTAACCATAAAAAATAAGACAAATAATTAATCTATTCTTTTAATTATTTTATATAAAGATTTGACAAAAAAAATCCAGAATTTTGATAGATGGATGGCAAAAAAAACAATGAATTTGGAAAGAACCGGGTTTTCCAAAGTTTAGAAATACTCATAATATTATATTTATTAAGAATTTATAAAATCTAAAACAAAAATAACATGTTAGTTTAGATTTTATGACAAATTTAAATTTACATTAAAAATAAATGTTTATTTAAAAGAGGTTTTGCCGTATTATATCTGAAATGAATAAAACCTCTTTAAAAGGAAAGAGCGAAATGATGAAAAATATTTCTATGAGTGAATCTGACGCAAATTATAAGGCCGGCCCAGTTAATACCACTGGATTCTGGACCATTCGCAAAAAGGTGATTTGTTTCTTAATCATTGCAGGATTGGTTCCACTGGGTTTGTTCTCAAGCATTTTTATAAGCAAGGTCAAACAGGAACTGATAGAAACCAACAAAATGCGACTTGTCTCTTTGCGCGAGGAAAAGAAGTTTCAGATAGAAAACTATTTCAATCAAATCCGGTTTCAGGCCAACACCCTGGCAAAGGATCAAATTGTAAAATCTGCAATGAAAGATTTCACGCAATCCTTTTTTGCGGTAGAACAGGAACTGGGAGAGCATCTTACGCCGGACAAAAAAAGAAAATTGAAGGAACGTTACTCTTATCAAATGGAGAATACACCGGAGGCTCCCGGAAATTCTGAGTCCCTTTGGTTTCCCAAAGGTAAGACTTCGCAAATTCTTCAAAGCCTCTACATTTCCGAAAACCCGCAACCTATTGGTGAAAAGCATAACCTGGATTTCGCCCCTGATGGTAGCCAGTACAGTAAGCATCATAAAAAATACCACCCGGTCATCCGCAACGTTCTGGAAAATTTCGGTTACTACGACATTTTTCTGGTGGAACCTGAATCCGGTCATGTCGTTTATTCTGTATTCAAGGAGGTCGACTATTCCACCAGTCTAACCACAGGGCCTTATGCAAATTCGGGCATAGGGAATTCCTTCAAGAAAGCGCTTTCGCTGTCAGAGGGTCAAATTTATCTGGAAGATTACGCCGCTTATGAGCCCTCATACAATGCCGCGGCGGCTTTTATTTCGGTCCCGATTTATGAAGCATCCACTTTACTGGGAGTTTTGATCTTTCAGGCGCCCATCGACCAGATCGATAATTTGATCACCAGTAACAAGGCCTGGGAAAAAGTGGGTCTGGGGAAAAGCGGTGAAGTGTATATCGTGGGCAAGGATTCCAAAATGCGTAACAATTCACGTTTCCTGATTCAGGATTCTGACAACTACTTCAAGATTCTCCAGGAGCAGGGCGTTCCGGAGCAGGTGATTAAATTTTCCAAAGCGCTGGGATCATCCATTTCCCAAAATGAAATCAAAAGTAAAGGTGCCCAGGAAGCGATTTCCGGAAAACAGGGTTTTGACATTTTTCATGATTACCGCAACGCTTCTGTTCTTGGAGCTTTCGGTCCTGTAAATATAAAAGGGTTTAAGTGGTCGATTATGGCAAAAATTGACAGGGATGAAGCGCTTCAATCCCTGGACGCCATGATGACCTGGACGATAGGGTTTATCGTTATTCTGGTGATTGCCCTGGTTGTGTTCTCACTTTTTGTCGCATCCAGATTCTCCAAACCGATCCTTAATCTGGTGACTCGCGCAAACCATATCATTCAGGGCCGCTTGCAGGAAACTTCCGATTTCAAAATGCCTGCGGACGAATTGGGTTTGTTGGGTAATACCTTCGACAATATGCAAGCTGACCTCAAAGCATTCATCAATGCCTCTTCCAAGATTTTGCAAGGCAACTTAGATGTTGATATTAGTAAACAAAAGGGCGAATTCAAGGAATCATTGAATTCCATGATCCTGTTGACCAAAGAAAAACAAGCCGCGGATATTGAAATGGCACGGGTCAATTGCATGATGGAGAATAATCCGGCGGCCATCATGTTTGCCGATCTGGATTTCAATATTCGATACATCAATCCGGCAGGTCAAAAGCTTTTAAAGCCCTTTGAAGAAATTATAGGACTTAAGGCCGAAGAGGTTGCGGGACAGAATATAGACCGTTTTCATAAGGATCCCCAGTTTCAAAGAAACATTCTTTCCAATCCAAAAAACCTGCCCCATAAGGCGATTGTCCACTTGGGACCTGAAATACTTGAAATGGAAATAGAAGCGATTTACGACAATGCGGGAGAGTATATCGGGCCCATGTTGTCCTGGGGAGTGATCACGCCAAAAATTGAATTAGAGAAACAGTTGGAGAAAAGTGCGGAAGCACTGGGCATGGCCTCTCAACAACTGAATTCAATCAGTCAAACCATGGCAGGAAACGCAGAAGAGACAGCCGCCCAAGCTTCCGTGGTATCGACTGCCTCCGATGGTGTGAACAAAGGAATGGAAACGGTTGCCGCCGGATCGGAACAAATGACAGCCAGCATCAAGGAAATTGCCCAGAGCGCCACGCAGGCCGCCCAGATTTCCGCTAAAGCGGTTGAAACGGCGAGCACCACAAACACCACCATCTCGCGTCTGGGTGATAGCAGTAGCGAAATTGGTGAGGTCATCAAGGTGATCAATTCCATTGCTGAACAGACCAATCTGTTGGCGCTGAACGCTACAATTGAAGCGGCGCGGGCAGGTGAAGCGGGCAAAGGGTTTGCGGTGGTGGCCAATGAAGTTAAGGAACTGGCCAAGGAAACCAGCAAAGCCACAGAGGATATTTCGAACAAGATCCAGACCATTCAGGGCGACACCCATGAATCGGTATTGGCTATTGAAGAGATCCTCAAAGTCATCCGGCAAATAGACGACGTTTCCAACTCAATCGCCAGCGCCGTGGAAGAGCAATCCCTGACGACAAGCGAGATGTCCAGGAATATTACCGACGCCGCCAGCAAGAGTCATGAAATCCGGTCCAACATTTCGGGTGTAGCCGACGCCGCCAGGGAAACCTCCTCGGGCGTAATGGAAATACAAAACTCTGCATCCGAGTTGTCTCAAATGGCGCAAGGCTTTAAGGATCTGCTTTTGACCAAGGATAGGAAAAACGGTTCCTGAATGATTTAGCTTTATAGCAAGCAAAGCCCCTTCCCTGCATGGTTATTTGGGAAGGGGCTTTCCATTTTTAGTGGACCAGTATGACACCTTTTCTTTTGGAGTGAGAGGGGAAGAGAGGGAGGGGGAATTATGACTCTTCCATCACCCGATTGGCTACGCGAGGCATTCGACGCAACTTCTCCGGAAGGCTTTCCAATCCATCTTCCTCAACAGCCTACTTGATATCATAATATTGACGCCGGGCTACTCCTGATTTCCGACACGCT
Source organism: Nitrospina sp. (assembly GCA_024648695.1). Classification (GTDB taxonomy): domain Bacteria; phylum Nitrospinota; class Nitrospinia; order Nitrospinales; family JACRGP01; genus JACAVV01. The sequence continues at coordinate 108,608 of JACAVV010000005.1, read as the reverse complement.
TTGGAAATGTTCCCTAGCGTGCTTCCTAATTCTAGAATGTTCAATTTCCTTTTGATAAGGTATTCTGATCCGTAACTTGGGGTTAGAATCGTTTAAACTTCCTTACACTACGGGGACCACCCATATTTGTTCCATCCTGGCTTTCGGCTCATCATGCTTCGATTCCTACTGACAATCCTTGTCCTCACGCCTCTGCTGTTCAGCCGGTCAGTGCACCGGGTTTTTGAAATCCCCAAGACCAGTCTTCTACTGGTTTCCTGCGGATTGATTTGTTTGTTCGCGGCTTCGAAAATAAATAATCTGGACGCAGATCCGGGTCACTTGCGGCGCTGTTCGAAACATCCTGTGAGTTTGTGGTTGCTGGCCTATTACTTTTCTTTTCTCATTTCCAGCATATTCTCAGCCATTCCCACACTCAGCATTTTGGGGGGATACGAACGAAACACGGGACTGATCTCCATGACGATGTTCCTTTGTTTTTTCATGTTCTTTCTTGCATGGATTCGTGTTCGGGATATTCATTGGGTGATCCTCGGGGTGGCTTGCACCGGATTCGTCATTTCCCTGCACGCCAGTTTTCAAGCGGTGGGAATTTTTCCGCTGGGATTTGAAGAGGTCTTTGAACAGTTTTTCAACCGCGTCTCTTCCACCCTGGGCCACCCGGTTTACCTGGGCGTCTACCTCGCGATGGTGTTGCCTTTAAGCGCCGTCCTGATTTTAATCTCCGAAACCCGGGGGGAACGGATTATATGGAGTGCGGTTGTAGCCCTGATGGCATGGGCACTCATTCAAACCTTTTCCCGAGGCGCTTTTGTCGCATTTACGGTGGCGCTTCTCTGCTTTCTGATATTTTACCTGATTCATTTACCCCGAGGCAGGGACGATTCAACGAAGCGCCCGTGGGTATCGATCGGTCTTCCCGTCGCCACCATGCTCGCAGTGTGGCTGACCGTGTTCCAGATCCTGCCGCAATACGAAGACCGCATCGCTACTTTGCTGAAGTTCGATAAGACCGCCCGCTACCAATTGTTTCAAGGAAGCCTGGATCTGGCCCGCCAATATCCCTGGATTGGAAGCGGACCCGAAACCTTTCGGGTGGCGTTTCTTCCTCATAAAAGCCTGGAATTGGCTTTAAAGGAACCACTGGTCAATCACGACCGCGCGCACAACCAATACCTGCACATTTGGGCAACTCAGGGAACCCTTGGTCTGATCGCCTGGTTGGGCCTTCTGTTCGCTATCATTAAATCGGCCTGGACATCACTTGCCGATAGCAGTAGGAACCGGACGCACCGAATTTACGGTCTCGGATTGTGCACCATGGCACTGGCGTACGCCTTGGTGATCTTGCCAAGCTTCGACAATGTCACCAGCCTGTTCCTTTTCCATCTGTTGGCCGCACTGGTGATTATTCTGGAAACAGAAACTGAAGAAACAAAACAAGAGCCCATAAAGACTATTCATGGTATACGCTTGCAATCGATACTAAAAAATTCAGGCCCCTTTGTATTGGCCGCTTTGTCCACGGTTTTTATTTATTTGGGATCCGCTCTTTTCCTTGGCGACAGGTATTTTACCCTGGCAGGAAAAGCCGAAACGACTTTGGAAAAGATCGAATATTATGAAAATGCAAAAACCTGGGCTCCTTTTGAAACATTATATAGCTATTCCCAAGCCCTGGCCTATCGGGAGTTGGCCCTGGCATCTAGTGAACATAAAAGAGATCTGTTGAAACAGGCCATTGAATTGCTTCAAAATGGTTTCTCCAAAACCTGGTTAGCGGAAGTTTATGTCTATTGGATGGCCAAAATGTTCAATGAGAGAGGGAACTATTCACAAGCTCAGAATGTTCTGGAAAAGTTCATGAAAGTGGATCGCTACAATCAGACGCTGTATGCGGAATGGATGGTAGCCCTGGCCTACCAGGGAAAATTCGAGGAAACCCTCGACCAATTGGAACTATGGAAGATTATGATACCTCAACAAGCCCGTTACTATTGGTATGCGGGACTGACTTACGAATCTATCAACGATTGGTTCAACGCGGAAATCGAGCTTAAATATGCAGTCGCTCTGGAACCAAAAAACAAATCCTATGGCAAGGAATTGAAACGGATCCGTGAAAGAATCAATGAGTTATCGGAATAGAGTCTTATAGCTCCTTGAGTGGTGGGTTTCAACGATTCAAATCTCGTTTTTGCGGTCCATGTTAAAATAAGGGGATTACCCTGAATCAAGGCCTCAAACTAATTTTAAGGAAACCATTCTGGCCCTATGAATCTTCTTGTATACGACATGGACCCCGCAACCATCCAGTGCTTTCAAGCCCTTTATGAAAAGGACCACGAAATTCTGTTTTGCAGGTCTGTTAAAGAAATCCTGAGCTCCTGCCAATCGCGTTCTCTCGACTATATTTTTATTGGCAATACTTTAAAAGGGGCCGGAGACGCAGTGGCGGCTATTCAGGACCTGCATAAAAAGACCCAGGAAAAAGTTCCTATCATTGGTTTGATGAGCATAACCGGAGAAAACCTTTTGGACCTGCAACAAATCGACGGGTCCTTTCCTAAGCCTCTCGTATTGGAAAAACTGCTGGAACTATTAAAAACCGGGAAAATAGATCCCGCCCCGGTTATAGAAGATCTTCAATTACCCATTTTCAACCAAAATTCCGCGATGAAGATTTGCGATGGCGATAGAAAATTGTTCCGGGAAATTTTAATTGTGTTTTTAAAGGACAGCCCCAAATATATGGATAGCCTTAAAAAGGCTTTGGCAGATGGAGACACTCAAATTTGTCAACGTCAAGCCCATGCCCTGAAAGGTGCGGCCGCCAATATCGCGGCCCTTCGGCTGAAAGAGTCTGCGTTTCGAATGGAACGGGTATCGAAGGCGAATGATCTGGATAAGGCTCGAAAACTTTGGAATTCTCTCGAAAAGAATTTTAACGATTTAAATCAGGATTTAGCGGAAATTTTCCCAACGCTCTCTTCTGGATTCCAGTAATTGGATAAATACTACTTCTCCAAAACTTTAACCGTAGTTATCCTGAGAGCCAGGTAGTCATTCTACTTTAAACGCGAGTAAAGTGAGATCATCGAAGGGAGAGGCTTGTCCCGTGAATTGGTCGAGCTCGGATTTTAATGCTAAGATAAAAGATTCTGGATCCCCCTGATGCGATTTCAAACAAGCCCTCAGGCGATCGATTCCAAAATCCTCCTGCTCACTGTTGACCGGCTCAATCGCGCCATCAGTATAGGCGAACACATTATCGCCAGAGGTTAAATTAATAGCATCGCACTGAATCTCAATTTCGGGCAAAATCCCTAAAGGCGGACTGCTCGCTGGCGCAAAAGAGCTTAATTCCACCGACCCGTTTTTAATAAGAAGGGGGTAATGCCCCGCATTGGCTACTTCAAGCTTCCGAGCTTCCGGATCCAGCAATAGGTATACCGCCGTCGCAAACATGCCCTGACGGGAACGTTCGTGCGTGACTGCATTTACAGCTTGCATCACCAGGGAGGGCTCGGGATTGATTTGCGACAGATGGCGAAAATCACTCAATAGCCGCGCCATGTAAAGAGCCGCGGATACACCCTTCCCAGACACGTCCCCCAAAACGATTCCCAGCCGCCTTCCTGGCAAAGGAATGAAATCAAAAAAGTCGCCACCCACAAACCTTGCGGGAAACGTTTTTGCGGCGAATACAAAGTTTTGCGTTCGGGGAGGCGATTGCGGCAGAAAGCCCTCCTGCACCTGGGTCGCAAAGCGCAGTTCAGATTCAAACCGTTCCTTTTCCACCGTCAATTGTTTCATCGCCTGCTCGGCTTCCTTGCGCTCGGTGATATCGCGTACATGGGAAAAGGCAAATTTCTCGCCTTCGAAATCAATGCTATAACCGGACACTTCAACAGGGAACAAAGTGCCGTCTTTTTTCCGGTTCACACTTTCCAGACGGAACCGACCCTGGTTTTGTAACAAGCTCCAGCTTTCTTTCCACGCCTCCGGAGTAAGCTTGGGGGCAATATCATAAATTCTGAATCCCTCCAGTGTTTCCCGGCTGTAACCCAGGATATCGCAGGCGGCCTGATTGACCCGATGCACCCGTGCTTCCTCGTCGTACCAGAAAATCATGTCCTGCGACGCTTCGATGGTGTGATGGGAAAAGCGTTGAATGAAATCATTTTTCTTGCGTTCGGTGATATCCTGCACATAGGAGAACGCATAATCCTTGCCCTCAAACTGCAGGTAATACCCAAACACATCCACCGGAAACAAATGCCCGCCTTTGGTGCGGTTGGTGCCATCCACATGAAACCGGCCTTTGGAGCGAAGCTGATCCCAAATTTCCTGCCAGTATTCTTTGGTCAATAAAGGCGCGATATCATAGATCGACATCGATTCCAATTCCTCCCGCGAATAGCCCAGGATGCGGCAGGCCGCTTTATTGACCCTGTGCACCCGGGCTTCCTCGTCATACCAGAAAATCATATCGTGGGAAGCTTCGATGGTGCTTAAGGAAAACCGCTGTTCCAGTTCCAGCCGCTTGCGCTCGGAAATGTCTCGCGCGAAACTGCAACTGAACGCCTCGCCCTCGAATTCGATATAGTTGACCGAAACTTCCACCGGAAAGATACGGCCGTCCCGGGTTCGATGCTGTGACTCAAAAGTCATCGCTTTTCTGGATTTCAATTCCTGCCAGTGGCGAGGCCAATCTTCCGCCTGATAGTCCGGGTCGATATCGGCAATGGACATCTCACACAATTCTTTCCGCGAGTAACCCAAGGCCCGGCACATGGCTTCGTTGACCCTGCAAATGCGAGCATTAGAGTCTGCCCATAGAATGGCCTCCTGGGCTCGTTCGATAGTAAATTCCGCCAAACGCCGAAAGCGGTCAGAAGATTCATTAAAATCGATCATAGAGATAAGTTTACAATTGAAAAATAGGATTGGTTCCGAATCGAATCCATCAACGTCCGCCGGAAGTGCCAGAAAGGTCATTGAATTGAATACCCGTTTTGCTTTGGTCCTGCCAGGAATATGAGGAAGAACCGATAGTTCCATCCGGCCCAGGTATTTTGCCTATTCCAGGTGAATGATCCCCCTCATCGAGGTCTTCATCCGGGCCCGATAATAAATCTGGCACCTCTGGCAGATCATCCACAACTTCATCGAGAGTCATTTCGGGATACGACTGCCTTTCATCAGGTGCCGATTCATTTTCAATGCTTGAATTGTTTGATGAAGTCTCGTTAAGTACCGTGTCGCCTGCCACCGTAATTGGATTCCCCAAAAAACCGATGAAGAAAATCATAATAAGCCATTGTTTCATACATTCCTCCTTAATAAACATGGAATCTATGTATTCAATTTAATCTCATTCCAAACATTATAACAAGGGAAAGTACTACATTTGTGGCGAGGTGGTTGAGACCATTTATGGAACAATACTGTTAAACTTGGAAATAAAATAAAGTAATCCCAATTTCCTGGAGGGAGTGGAGCAGGATAAGGAGGATAAATGAAGCCGATGGGCAACCTCATCTTTTACTTTGCAAAAAAATTAAACGGGGAATTTATTATGGGCAAAAAGGTTGAATATCTATACGATCTAATTCAAATCAGGGAATAACTTCACAGATTGATATCCAGTCGATCCATTGGGGAGAACAAACCTCCCTTATACAAGGGGGTGCTTTCGTCCTAAACCGTTAGAATATTTATAGTCACAAAGGGAAAAAGGGGGTTCACCGCTGAATATATAGACACGCTAGCCATCAACAATCACAGCAGTCCACCCAAACCCAATCACTCGATTCGGGCGTAGGCCAACTCTTTACCGATGCGAATCGCTTCTTCTACAAAATTCTGAAACGCTTTGTCACCGTCTTTATGCTGGGTCTGCTTGATCAGCTTTTCTTCGTCGGTCTCAATGACCAAATCGAGCACGTTCACGCCAGGAGTCACATGGTGTTTTCTGATTTCAATTTTGATTTTTTCAACTTCCATCGGGACATCTCCGTACAAATGTTTTTAGGGATTTTTGAAACCTAAATAAATATCATTTCAGGAGATGGGAATCAAGAGCAATCGTCGGCAAAAGCCAAAAAACCGACGCCGAGGGGTCAGCCGGTGGTATTGAGAATCCTGCCGGTGAACTGCTCGTTTTGCCGATTTTGAATGGACAAGGCTCGCAGTGAGGTTTCGGTCCGCAACAACGAACTCTGCAAATTGGATATCTCCGCCGCAATGTCAGTGCCTTCCAATCGCGATTCAGATGCGGAAAGGTTTTCGATGGTGGTATTCAGGTTGTTGGCGGTGATGGAAAGGCGGTTGGTGGCGGCTCCCACCTGGCCCCGCGTGCTGATTACAGTGGCCTGCGCCTGCTCCAAAGAGCCAAAGGCATCGCGTGCGCCCTGGGCAGTTGAAATGTCGAGGCTGTCGATGTTTAACGATTGCGTGCTGGTGCTTTCGATAACGTTCAAATTTATGCGGTCGTTGGGCGTGTTGCCCGATCCTGCCTGTATATCGATCTGATTGGCCGAACCTGCACCGAGATCGCCATTCAACAAAGGTTGGCCGTTGAATTCGGTCACATTGCTGACCCGGTCGATTTCGCTTTGAATAGAATTGAATTCGCGGTTCAATGCCGCACGCTGTTCGTCGTTGAGAGTCCCGTTACTCGCCTGAATAGCCAGTTCTCGCCCGCGACCAATGAGATCGGATATGGTGGACAATCCGGAATCGGCAGTATTCAGAAAATTTGCTCCGTTTTCCACGTTGTTGACGGCTTGAGACAATGCCGCAACTTCGGAAGCCAGTTGTGTGGCTATCGATTGCGCCGCAGGGTCCACACCCGCATTGGTAAAGCGGCTACCGGAAGCAATGCTGGACAGGGAGCGACTGGATTCCGACCGGCCAATTTGAAGAGACCTGAGTAAGGAATTGTTTTGTCCGCCAAAACCAACGCCATCCACCATGGGAATCACCTCAAAAAAGTAAGATTATTTCTTATTATAAGGTAAAACTAAATTTTTAAATTGTCAATCCAGTTATGAAAAACCTTGGGGTGTCCAGGCAATGATCTTGTCACTCAAAGTCAACTCCAACCGGAAGAATATTGCATTGCAAGGCCTCTCCTTATAGAATGGTACGTGCTGTATTTGCCCGAATCCATTTAAAGGTCCGCCTAATGAAAATCATCATCAACAATCAGGAACATTCCCAGGATTATTCCGGTTCCACTCTAGGCGAAATCACCGATCAAATCCTGAAAAACAAGGTGTTCCATGGAACGTTCATCAGTAAACTCGTGTTGGATGGACGCGAAATCCAGCCCGATTCCGAAGAAACCCGCCAATTACCCGTCGATTCCGTGAAAACTCTGGAATTGGATATCTCCAACTTGCAGGATTTGGTGATCCGTAATTTGACAAATGCGGAAAGCTACCTGGTCAAGCTCATACCTGGCATTCAAAAAGCTTCGGAATTGTTCCGCATGGGTAGCGAACAGGAAGCCAACCATTTCTTTATAAATATAGTGGATGGCATCGATTGGTTTTCCCAAGTCGTCGATTCTGTAATTCATGCCTTGAAACAGGATCCGGAAACCATGGTTTATAAGGAAAAAAGTGTGATGGACCGAAAAACCCAGTTACTTGAGCTGACCACGCAAATGCTGGAAGCCAATAAAAACAAGGATTGGGTACTGCTAGGCGATTTGCTTGAATACGAAGCGCTTCCCTTTTATCAGGATTGGCAATCCATCCTCCCCGAAATGAAAAAACAACTGAAAAACAGCACAAACTAAAAATTACCTAAATGAATGACTCCGCCGCAAGCGGATGGGGTATCTTTAGAATAAACATTGAAGCCTCGTGGCAAGCTTCGGGGAAAAAAACCACTGGTGGGATTAAAACGGTTAAATTTTTAATTTTTTTCTGATAAAATTAACAATGCCTGTAAATATTAATTTGCATGACCGCCAGTTTTCTTGAAAACTGGAATAAATGCCTTATATTTGGTCTGTAAGGGGTCTATTTGCAGTCGTCTATAAAAAAACCAAAAAATTTCGATTATTTGCTAAAGTTTTTTGAATTATTGCCGATAAAAATAGTGTAGAGATTTGTCTAAAGACATTAGTCGTTTTTTATAGGCAAACTAAGCTGATCTTAGTATCGGTCAGAAATTATAATACTTTAGTTTTGATTTTCACAACCTTAGAAAAATCAATAAGTTGTAACGACTTTTTCAAAGGGGGAGTTTGAACCATGGCACAAGTTGAAAGTTTTCCAGGCAATTCGGATACGGGGATCTCCGGGTTTCAGGGCCAATCGGCGAATGAAATCCGGCAAAATGACCGGGAAGAGGTTCAGGCTGAGGAGCAAAGGGCGCAAGCTTCAGCAGATGCGGACAGGGCCTTCGTTGAACAGGAGGACCGTGTAACCATTCAAAGCCGGACAGCAGAGGCTGATGCTGGCGCTGAAGCTGAAGCGGAGGTCGATTCCAATTCGGATACAGGTGTCAACGCGATTCGACGAGACCGGGAAGAAAATGAGGAAACGGAAATTCGCGCTGACGGTCCCGGATTCCGGCCGCCGTCCCAGGACGTTCGTAACCTTGTTATTGGGGGAAACAACGACAATTCTCCGGAACCTCCCGATTCGGATGCGATTGCGGTTCCGACCAGTCCACCAACGATCATCGATACCCAGATTCAGGAGTCCTTGCAATCGAGCACCGAACCGATCCCGGACGTTAATGCACAAAATGAGGCTCGCCGGGAAGAGGATGCTCAAATTATCCGGAATGAACGAAATGAACAGGAACAGCAGGAGAATACTGAGGAACAACAAAGCGACCCTACATCGACTCAAACTGAAATAGGTCAAAATGTGGATCGATTGATTTGAAAAGTGTGATTCAATGGGGAGAGGGGGCTCCCCGTTAATGGGAGGTTAAGTAGCACTGGATTTTTGATTTTTTACAATTTTAAAGCCGCAGTTTAAAAAATGCTTTTAACCTTTTGCACGGGAACTATTGCCTTTCCCGTTTTATATTTTTTCTTTTTTTGTATTTTTTTCCGTTCTTCTTATCCTTATAGGATTTATCGGAAAAAAACCTTAACTCTTTAGTTTTTTTTGAAAAAATTATGCAAGTTAACGGGTTTCCTCAAAATTTTTTTCCACCCTTGTCTATTCTAAGAACCCCGTCACAGGGCAACGAGGTGGAATCTGCACAAAGCAGACTACGAAATCCGGCAAATGCTTCTGCTAAAAAAAGCGATGTTTTATTAAACGCTTTTTCATCCCAAACCGAAGAGATCCCTTCCATTCGCTTGAACGGTCCTACAGCGGGGTTTCGTGTGGTGGATGCCATTAATTTTTTGCAGGTACGCTCTGCACGAAACCAGGTTCCTGCCATTGCCAATCTGTCCGTCTCCCCCCGATTTGATGACTTGAGACTCGACCGCCTGGACTCGATTCGTTCGGCCTTAAGAACTCTGAGGAACACGGCCAGTGAATTGAACCAGGACAACGCGTTAAATATTAGAGGGTCTTCGCAATCGCCGCGCGGTTTTTTCGAAGTGGAAACCGGAAACGGCAGTCCCTTGCAACGGTTTTCGGTCACGCCGCAACAAGTTTCGAGCAACCGCGTATTGGTGTCCGATCCGCAAAGCCAGCCGTTCCGCCAGTTGGGACTCTCGGGAAGTTTTAGCATCAACGGTTTTAATGTTGATGTCGAATCGACCGATTCCATTGTAAACATCCGCAACAAAATCAACCGGGGAGAAGATACCAACGGCAATGGGTCTCTGGATTCGAATGAGGATGTGGACAATGACGGCGTGCTGGAAACCTTTCAATCGCCCAACACCGAATTCGGGCCAGGGGTGTTTATCATCGAAGACCGAAACGGTAACGGGGTGATTGATCCGGACGAAGATACGGACCAGAATTTCCGGCTGGATGGAGGAACGGCGGCCACCGGCGTGGAAGCGTCCATCACGGGCAACCGGCTGAAACTGGAGAACCTGGACGGAGAGACGGGCGCTATCAACCTGGAGGATCCTGACGACGTTTTGCTGGCTCTGGGTTTTTTCGAGCTAAACAGTAAGGGTGTACCGATTGTTAAGGAAGTGCAACTGGAAACGAATCCGGTAAAAAGTTTTAACAGTGGCACGCAGTCTGCCGAGATTCTGTTGGATGGAGAGAGGTTAACCAGCCGGACCAACGTTTTTGAAGATGCCATTGAAGACACGCGCCTGACCTTGTCGCAGTCTGGAGACCGGGCCGTCGACCTGGAAATTTTTGTAGATGCATCTTCCGCATTAAGTCAAATCTCATCCCTGTTTGAAAGTTTTAATGAATCCATTACACAAATCAACGACGCTCTCGCTTTTTCCCAAACCTTTGCCCAAAATAGCGAATTGCAACAAATCCGCCAGGATTTAGTATTGAACACCCGTGACCCCCTGCAACAAGTCAGCCAAAGAAACCAAAGCATCGAATCCATCAGCGCCACCCGGGAAAACCGGCAAGCGGTTGGGTTCCAGTCGACGGGAACCGAAAAGGATACATTGAACGGATTTAACGTAGACAACATCGTCCGAAAAATCCGGGACGGATTGCTCGTTCCGTTTCAAAGCACTACGGAAAATTTGCTGTCCAAGCTTTCCTCCATAGGCATTCGAAATGTGGACGATGACACCTTTTCCATTTCCGAAAACGAATTGGAAAAGGCACTCACAGCAAATTCAGATGAGGTGCTGGACCTGTTAAAAAATCCCGAGACTGGGCTGATCCCCGTACTTGAGGATGAGTTGTCGCGAATTCTGAACGACCTGGGGTCGCTGGAGTTTTTAAGGATTGAGGTCGAAGAAGGGGCCAACGACACAGAGGGGCTTTCAGAAAGTTTTCAGCGTTTCCTGGAGAATTCCACGTTTGAAGCGCAAGTGCAAACACTTATCACGGTGGTTTAATTCCTGTATGGCAAACGAAACATTTCAGTCTGCTTTGAACTCAGCCAATGCACTGTATAAAGACTTGTTCACCAAGATCAAACGTCAACGCAACGCAATCGATTTGGAAAACGATGAAAAAGTATTGGCCATCATTGAGGAAAAAGACCGCTCCATCGAAGCCCTGGGGGAAATGGACAAAAAAATCCGGAGTCTGCTGGATCCGCTGGATTCACTAGCCAGAGAAGCGCTTTTAAATGAGAGTCAAAGTTTATTGGAAGAGAATGAACAACTATTGAAATCCATCATTGAACTGGAAGAGCATTGCACTCAAACCCTGTTCAAAAAAAGGCACGACGTGTTTCAGCGCATGAAGGGAGTTCAGCAAGGAAAATCCATGCTTCAGGGATACAGCAGAACCCTGCCGGGCAAGCGGCCCAGGATATCTAAAAATATTTAACGGCGAAAATCATGGATCTGTCGGTATCGGTCGTCAATCAAATATTGAGAGTCTACCAAACCCAGGAACGCATCGGCGACCTGAACCGGTTGAGTCCGACCAAAACCGTCCAAATCCAGCAAGACCGGGTCAGCCTTTCTTCCAAAGCCTTTCAATTGTTACAAGAAAGCGAAAGCGGGTCACAAGCGGAATCCGATTCTCCCGAATCCAACATGTCTGAATCTTGATTTAACCTACATGAGTTATAGATAAGTGAATTAAAACCAATTAAGCTTCTTAAATGGGCCCAACACTTTTTTAAAGACTCTATAATGTGGGCCTTTGGCCGCAAATCCCTTGACCCTCCTTTAAATCCTTATGATGAAATGCCGAGCTCTGCACGGCCTCACCCGGCCTTCTTCCGGGGCGGGGAGAGGGTGTCTATCCGTAATTGGGCTTATAAAAAAAGTTTTTCCATGAACTGAGAACGCCTAGTGGAGTGTGAGCGAAGCGAGCCCAGCCGCACGCTTATTCTGCTCAAAGCATAGCATTCCCCGGCCGGTGGAACATGGCAAGCGTCCACTTTAAATTGGCCGGAGCTTCCTCCAGGCGTAACCTGGTTATTTGATGACTCTCAGGTGACTGCGGTCGCGTTTGGGAGTACCAAATTTTTTGGGCGAACTTGACTTTTTGGCGACGGGTTTGGGTTTTGGCGGTTTGGATGGTGTGGTGTTGTTCTGGAGCTGTTCAAGGAGGTTGATATCCTGCGGAAGATCCTCCTCCCAGACCTGGCCCTTTTTGGTGCCCGGCTCGAAAATCGCCCAGACCGTGCTAAACGGGATCAGGCAGGGGTACGGACGACCACCAAACGACAAGGTGGCGTTGATTTGATCTTCCATGATTTCAATAGGACGCCGAAAGTTGAGGTTGAGGATCAGGTTCAGCGCGGCCGAGTCCTTGTGTTCGGGAGGCACATCCACCGATTCGTCACGCGCGTCCAGGCAGACCATCGCGTCGCCCTCCTCCAGCAGGTGCATCAGAAGATCGTATTTGCTTTTGTTCGTATTCTCCATCCACCTAAAGTATCATATTGTCCTGGCATCTAAAACCGGAAATTTCCTGATTTCCGGACCTTGCCGGGATTTTCAGGAAATGGTAATATCATCGCCCAACCCAATAACAACAGATCTGTTTGAACCTGGAGAGTTTCATGATTCGTTTGCGACCCCTTGCAGTTTTGATATTCAGTTTTGCGCTGACCGGATTCAGCGTGCCCCCCCCGAGCATGGCGGAAACGTCGAAGACCGCGGCGCTGATGCCCAACGTGTATATGGTGACCCGGGACGCTCCCGAACACTCCAATTCCTCGTTCTTCGTGACCGAAGAAGGCGTGGTGGTGATCGATACCGGAGATGGTCCCACCCAGGCCGAAGCCTTGTTGAAAGATATCCGTGCCGTAACCGACAAGCCCGTGCGCTACATCCTCAATACCCACTACCATGGCGAAAACAGTTTCGGCAATCAGGTCTTCAAACCCCTCGGGACACTCATCACTCAAAAACGAACATGGAAATTCCTGGGCGGACCCGACGGCGAAGAATACCTGCAAGCCTGGAAAGAACAAGGCCGCGGGGACGCCGATAGAGTGTCCATCACCTTACCTTCATTGACATTTGACGAGCGGATCGATCTGCTAATGAAACCGTTTCGTTTGAAAGTCATGTATTTCGGGCGTGGCCACACCGAAGGGGATATCGCCATTTATGTGAAAGAACTGCGTTTGCTGATTTCCGGCGGACTCATCACTCATAACTGTTTCCCCGATATGGCCGATTCTTATATAGACGAATGGATGTCCGCCCTGATCGAAATGGAAAATCTCGATGTGGAAACACTGATTCCGGGAGAAGGCCCGGTGGGAGGCCGTCCTGCAATGATCCAGATGAAACATTTTTTCATCATATTAAAGCGCGAAGTGATGAAAAACCTGGAAGCAGGCCAAAGCCTGATCGAAACGCAGGAAGCCGTGTACCCGATCCTTGCCGGAAAGTATTCACACTGGAAAGGGAAGGACCGCATTAAAGGGATCATAAAGCGAGCCTATTTGGAGTTCAGCCTGAAGAAGAAAATATGAGCACGCCTTAATGGGAATCGAAAATAAATAAAAAGGAATCAGAACAAGGTTCATCATGGCAACGTATGAAGAAAAATCAAGTTATTGCAAAGACTGCGACAAGAAAGTATTGAAGAAACGTAAAGGAACGAATCATTTACTTCATCTGATTTTGTCCTTTTTGACGGCGGGAATCTGGATCATCGTGTGGATCCTGACCGCCATTAAGTTCGGCGGTTGGTACTGTTCCATCTGCGGAAGCAAGAAGGTGAGTTGAAGCAATACAGAAGCATCCACTCCACTTTTAACCCTTTGCTATACCAAGTGGGATGGGGCACCTTCTCCTGACGGGATAAGGCAAGGAGGAGGGGGCTGTACGGGGTCAAGGACCCACCGTTTAATTTTCTCTAAAACCCTTGTGATATCGATAAAAAAGGAAGACCCTAATCACAACGGGGTCGAATCGCGAAAGCGCCACGTGGCTGTTATCAAACAAGCCATCGATATACTATTTCGACCGGAATAATCATGAATCGACCAAAGAACATTGTAATTATATTCATTTTTTCCCTGCTGGCCGTTGGAATCGCGCAAGCGGAAGTGGTTCCAATTACAGAGTGGAAAGTGCCCTGGGACAATTCCCGGCCGCGAGATCCTTATGTCGATCCGAAAGGTCGTGTATGGTTCTGTGGACAAAAGGGCGGTTACATCGCTTACCTGGAACCCACGTCCGGAAAATTCAAAAAATTCGATTTAGGTCGTGGAGCAGGGCCCCACAATCTAATTGTTGATGCGGATGGATTTGTCTGGTTTGCAGGAAACCGCAACGCTTATATTGGCAAGCTTGATCCTGATAATGGCAAGATCACTAAATTCGAAATGCCCCATAAAGAGGCTCAAGATCCACACACGCTGGTATTCGATCGTGCAGGCGATATTTGGTTCACTGTCCAGAGTGGCAATTTCATCGGAAAACTACTTACTCAATCGGGTGAAGTACGCCTTATAAAGGTTCCAACTCAGAATTCCCGCCCTTATGGTATTTGGATGGATCCCCACAACCGGCCTTGGGTTGCGCTGTTCGGGAGTAATAAATTAGTTAGCGTGGACCCGGAAACGATGAAACTGAAAGAATACGAACTGCCCCGTAAGGACGCTCTCCCCAGGCGGCTTGTAGTCACATCAGATGGGGTGGTCTGGTATGGAGATTATGCTCAAGGAATGTTAGGAAGATTTGATCCCAAAAACGAGGATTTCAAGGAATGGCCTCTGCCCGGTGGTAAAGATTCAGGTCCCTATGCCATGACCGTTGACCATGAAGACAAGGTATGGGTAGTCGAAACTGGAAACATGCCAAACCGATTGGTGGGATTCAATACTTCCACAAAGCAATTCGTCAACATCACGGAAATCCCGGAAAGCGGGGGGTCGGTGCGACATATGATGTTCGATGCTAATGAAAGGATCATTTGGTTCGGAGAGGACACGAATTTTATAGGACGTGCCCTTATTGGAAAACAGAAATAATGTTTCGATCCAATAATTATCCTTGATGAAATCAACTCGGCCAAGCGCCAAAGGATGACGACTAATACGGATTATAAGCTCCATACACGCAAATTGTGACTATGCATTATTTTTTGCCTTTGGTAATTGATTTCTCCCATTTCCTCTTTCCAACCAGTGGGGTTTTGAACTCAATAAAAACGCCAACTCAGTGACAAAGAAATAACAATTATTGGATTCGGCCAGCGTACCTCGGGTTGCCCTTGTTTCCTCAACAAAAAATTAACCAGGTCAATTTAACATTAAATATTCAATTTGCAGGGATGATGAAAAAAACCTCAATCAAACAAGTTCAACTCGAAAGTTTTTCGCGGACGCCGATTTCGTAAAAATGTTTGAGATATGATTTGATCAGGCGGAGGGGATTGAACGATATGTCCATTTCGAAATCTGCGAGTTGAAAATCAGACACCTTCAAGGC
The DNA here is from genome assembly GCA_024648695.1 of Nitrospina sp. Taxonomy (GTDB): domain Bacteria; phylum Nitrospinota; class Nitrospinia; order Nitrospinales; family JACRGP01; genus JACAVV01. The sequence goes on along the minus strand of JACAVV010000005.1, from coordinate 93,109 downwards.
TGAAAGGTCCGTCTCTCCTTTTAAGCGGATGTCATTCAACTCATAAGTTCCGAATTCATTTAAATGCGCGGCTTCCAAAGCAAATACCCGGCTTAAGGGGACTTGCAGGATTTCTGATATGACGCGGTCCATTGCTGTCATGTCCTGAGCCACGAAAACCAAACCCAGAGGATAGGGTCTGCCGTGCATGGGGCCGTTACCTTCCATCGCCTGTATGCCATCGGCCACGGTAAACACGGGAGCGATGTGCCTGGCAATTTCCACCAGTATTTTTCCAAAACGGATTTTATCGTTCTGCACCAGGCAATGCAGGACCGGTTTACGTTTACCCACAACACAACCAAACAGGTTCTTGATCGCGAGCGTCAAGGTCATTTGCCGATGCGATTTCACTTTGGGAACATTGATGATGGCGTCGTATTCCGATAAGTTGCCAGCAATTTTAATTTCCGGCTCAATGTCTTCGATAGGTAATAAGGTCGGATTTTTAAAGGCAACCAGCCGCACTCCATACTTCTTTTCGAGCAGACCGTATCCTGATTTTCTGGCAACGTGCAGAAGGCTTCCCATGGCGGGACTGTCGCCGATGTCTATGCACGCCACTCCTGAATCCTTGAGAACCCGGCACAGAGCTTCCAGCAAAACGGGATGCGTGGTTACGCAATGTTCGGGGTCCGCCGCCCTCAGGAGGTTAGGTTTTAGCAATACCTTTTGATTCTTTAAAAACCCAGGGTTCCCGGAGAACAAGTCCCCCAGGGAGTCGTGCAAAAAACTTTCAATGGGTTCGGTTTGGTACTGGCCGATTCTTTTAATGTGTACGGTTGATTTCATGGGATGCTTTTTTAATGGGAAAAACCATTGCCCGGCCCTCAGCTTTTGATATCTTTTGTCGGCTCATTGGGTGTTTCCGTTTTCGAAGAGTGGGGCAGAGGGTAGATAGTCCGGAATATACCATAATTGCGCATCACCTTTTTAATGTATTTCCGTGTTTCGGGATAGGGAATGGATTCCACAAAAACATCCTCGTCTTTCAGGTTACGAAACCGCCTCTGCCAGCGGCGCAGGGTATGGGGTCCCGCATTATAGGAAATGAGCAAATAAGGTTTGTTGTCTCCGAACTCATTTATAAGTTCGCTCAGGTATTTGATTCCCAGTTGGATATTCAATTCCGGATCGTATAAGGAATCTTCCACAAAGTGATCCGTTTTCGTGTAAGTATTCACCAAGCGTTGCCCGGTTTTAGGCATGATCTGCATGAGGCCCCGGGCTCCGGCTGGCGACAGGGCATGCGTATCGAACAGGCTTTCCTGCTGGATGAGGCCGCGCACAAAATAAGGATCGACTTTATTCTTGTCGGCGTGGCGCTGAATGCTACTGGAATAGGAAAGGGAATACAGGCTTCGCCAAAACTGGAGCGACAGATCTTTTTCTTTCGATTTGCTGATGAAATTTTTATACATATAAAGGAGCCGGACAGTCTCGGAATAGGCCTGCGAGGCGTTGTACAAATCGGCCAGCCACAAAACACCGGACAGGTTCTTTTTGGTATGCCTCTCGACAAAACGAATCTCAAACGCGGCATCCTTGAACATTCGCAGACTCACCATTTCCTGAGCCCTGTTGAGGTGGAATCGGTCTTTCGGCGACAAAGCCCTGGGCGGTTCGACAGGTTCGGCCTCTTTAGAAAGATAGTTGGTTTTTTGAATTTTAGGAGACTTCGGATCGGTTGCAGGGACCCTGTATTTTCCGTTGGCCAACAATTCCCCGGCCCGCAATCCATAATATGAGTATGGGAATTTTTGATTCAATTCCGCCAAAGCTTTAACGCCCTCGGACTGGCGGTCCAATTGCAAGTAAGACTTTGCCAGCCAGAACCGGTTTTGCTCTTCCAGATCACCTTTCGGAAACCGCTTTAGATTTTCTTGAAATCCTTTGGCCGCCTCTTCAAATCTCCCCTGCTGATAGGGAATCCATCCCAATCGCCAGGCTGCTTTTTCCTTGTACTCGGAAGATCCACTGGCCCTGGCCAACTGACCGTAATGTTTGCTTGCCTTTTTAAATTTCTTATTGCCTTCGAACAAACGGCCCAGCATGAAATGCGAGTCCAGAGCCCAATGGGATTCAGGTTTCATTTGCAAAACTTTTTTAAAATATTCCACCGCCTCAGAATCCCTGTTCAGATTCCAGAGATGTTTGGCGATGGCATAGTTGGCTTCCTGAACTCTGGAATGATGTGGAAACTTTTTAATAAAATCCTGCAAGGTTTCCACGGAAGCTTTCCGGCCGATTAGACTTTTCTGGGCTCGCTCTAAATAAAAATAAAGGGAGCCGGGTAAATTCTCTCCTTTCTTTTTTTTGAAGCGTTCGACCTCATCCACGACCTCTTTGAATCTGGCATTGCGCAAGAGAGTACGGGTGCGCTTGATGGTTTCCCGTGTCGATAGAGCAGGAGGAAATTCTTTTTTCTTAAACTGTTTCAGTTCTTCGAGAACTTCATTGATGATGGAATCGGCGGGATATCTGAGATACAGTTTTCGGAATCCTTTATAAGCCTGATTAGGCTTATTTATTTTTTTCAGTTGCTGGTATTTTTTCAGTAACAATTTAGGCAGTTCGCGCCGGTATTCCTTTTTAAGTTGTTTGTTGGACAAGGACCGGATGAGCCTGTCAATGGATGCCACCGCCTGCTCCGGTTTCCCCTGGCCCAATGATACTTTGATTTCCAGTAAAGACGCCTGGGGAAACACCCGGCTATTGGCGAAGTTTTTCTGGATTTTATGAATTTGCTCCAGGGCCGCATCATATTGGTTTAAATCAATATAAGCTTTGGCCAGCGTGAACCGGACATAATCTTCCAGCACGTTGTATTCTTTCAAAGCCTGCTTGAGGACCTTCACCGATTGCTCGGCCCGGTTATTATCAAGATAAACCTGGCCCAGCAGAAACAAGGCACGTTTGCTTTCGGGAGAATCCGGAGAAGTTTTTCTTACCGCTTTCAAATGGTTCTCCGCCTTGTCAAACTCCTTCACAGCTATGTTTTTAAAAGCCTCTTCCAAGGCTGGAGCCGAAGCCCAGGTCGGCGCCGCAAATTGCAAAGCAAAAAACAATGCAAAGGCTACACTGCAAAGTGCGCCGGACAAACCAGACAGAATTTTTCCCTTCACGCCTGCAAGGTCCTTTTTTCCCGATAAGGGAAGGGAAGTTCCTTGAGGCATTTTTTTGAACCAGGTGAACTGGCGCTTGGCATAATGCCGGCTTTCCTTTTTTATCTCATTAATCGCCTCGTCCAGAGTCGATTGGCCTTCCAGATATTCCGCGATCTGGCGGTAGCCGATACTTTGAAAAGGTTTGAGCGTTTTCGAGTAGCCTTTGGACAGGAGACCTTTCACCTCGTCCACCCATCCACTTTCAATCATACGATCAATACGAGATTCGATTTTGGAGTAGAGCGTTTTGCGGTCCCATTCGAGGATAAAGAAATGGGTTTGATAATCGGCCAGGGGAGATTCAGCAGGTTGGTGGAAATCTGAAAAAGCTTTACCGGTGGCTTCACAAACCGACAGGGCGCGCAGGATACGTTGCGGATCACCGGCCTGGATTTTAGCCGCATAAACCGGGTCCAGTTCGCGCAAGCGTTCATAGAGGACAGGCAAACCATCCTCCTCCAATCGTTTTTGCAACCGATTCTTTATCGTTTCGTCCACGGGCACCCCGCAACCAAAGTCTTCCATCAGCACCTTCAAATACAATCCCGTTCCGCCCACCAGAATAGGAACCTTTCCCGCCTGGGTCAGGGTGCTTATATGTTCCAAAGCCCGTTCCTTGAATTCGTAAGCGGAAAACGTTTGCTCGGGTTCAATGATATCAATCATGTGATGGACCACTTGGTCCCGTTCGTCCAGACTGGGTTTGGCGGTGCCAATATCAAAATATTTGTACACCTGCATTGAATCGGCGCTTATGATTTCGCTTCCCAGATCCCTGGCCAAATCCAGAGCGATTTCACTTTTGCCGGATGCGGTGGGACCTGCCAGGATAATTAAAGGAGCCATAAATTCGTTTCATCTCTTCCGTGTACGATCCGTCTTCATTATAAATGTAAAGAGGCGGATTGTTTATACATTCTTGCGCAAGACCTTTTACTGCCTCAATCAACACAATTTTTGCAACAGCGCCCAGGTATCCGTGGACCGGACGAACCCTCGATACCCCAACCCCATGCCTGCTCATCTCCGATCGAATTTCCCCAAAACGATGATGCGGATAAATCAAGGCCAGTATCCCGCCCGGTTTCAGAACCCGGTAGCTATTCAGAATCAAATCCCGTTGAGTCAGTTTCAACTCGTGGCGAGCTATTGCCTTTGCCGTTTCAGGATTCAAACGACCGCTATTGATTTTCCGATACGGAGGATTGCTCACCAGCATGTCGAAGGCACACGGAGGCCAGTAGGTTCCGGAATCGCTAAAATCTCCCCGCACCATTTCCACCCTGTTCTCAAAACCGTTTTCCAAAACATTGCCCTTGGCCACCTTAAATAAGGAATCCTGGATCTCAATTCCCTTAACTTTCAATTCAGGATATTTCCAGGCCAGCAGTAAGCCAAGAATCCCACATCCTGTCCCCACATCCAAAATATGAGAGGCCGGGGCGGGCGAAACAAAATCTGCCAGTAAAAAGGGTTCGACGGAATATCGATAACCGGTTTTATCCTGGTCCACTTTCAATTGCGGGCGTTCAAACCCCGGGGTCGTAAACATAGTCAAAAAACTAAATCCAGAATTAATAAGGGAATGTTTAACATGATTCAGGTGAAATGAAGCCCTCTCCAGTAAGGGATTAAGTCTAACGTATTCAAATATTTACATCAAGGCCTGAATGAAACGCTCAATAAAAGCTTGCACCTGAAAGTGCTTGATTTTATTATAATTACCTTTACCATTACCTAATGGTAACAAACTCTAAAGGCATTGTAATGGGAGGTTCCCGTAATGGGCTTTATAAATGCAAATATGGTCATTGGATTCTTCATTTTCGTTGTCGGCAGTGTAATTCTGACCCTTTGCGCCAAATATGAACGAAAAGTGGATGCAAAATTAAGGGACCCCAAAATGCGCTATGCGGTCATTGATGGTGGGAAAGACGACATGGTTAGAAAAAAAAACATGTTGGGAAATATATTAGCCGTCATTGGAACTATTTTATCCCTGGGTGGGTTTATTTTTATGATAATAAACATTTAAGGGTAACTTCGATGTAAAGGCTTGATTGAAATTAATCATTACGCTCAATTTTTTTTGGCAAAAGTTTCGAAGTCCAATTCCAATTTAATCTCCTGTTTTTCAGAACAATTGCGACCGTATCCTTTCCGTAAATCACCGGATAGTCTCTTAAAGAAAATAGAATTCCCTCGCACGGGGAATGAAAACTTTCGATTGTCTCACCTGTAAACACATTGATCAAATCGCCAATTTTTTGGTTTTTTTCCAACACACTTCCCAAAGGACAGAGCGGAACAAACATGCCTCCTTTATGAGACATTACGGGCAATAGTTGATCCTGTGAAAAAAAGGCCACCTTATATTTTTCGCTTTCGTGTCCCCGACGTTTCAAAATACCCGTCGCCACAATCAAATTTAAAATTTTGAAAAACAAATCATCGCACAAATCCGGTTCGACCCGATCCGATTTTCCACCTTTGACAACAAGAGCCTGAATATCCCGGTCAATCCAATGCGCATACAATTCCATGGGCAAGGCGGAGGTGATGTGGGATTCGATTGCAATGTCCAGTCCCAGAAAGCGGGCCATGTTCTTTATGGCACGGTCCTTTTTGTAAATATGGACATGAGGAACCGAATCAAAATGCGGATCCCAATCCTGAAACAATAAGGCATAGGTGCACGTTTTGGTTTCCTGCAACAGACTCTGGCACAGGCGGTCGGGGAACTCACCTAGTGCGTTTCCCGGAAACACCTGATCGAGATCAAGGTTATCCAAAGCCCATAATCGGTTGCCCTCCTGAAAGGCATTAAAATTGATCAGGGGAAATAGCTGAACGCGTCCTTCCAACGAGTATTCAGAATCCTGGTTTTCCTCTATTTCTTGAAAAAAACGATTGAGCCGGTTGACCAGATAAATACCGTTCAATTGGTTGCCATACATCCCCGAAACAAAGGTGAAGGTTTCCGTAGTGTTGCCGCCATCCCAAACCATTTTATAGAGGTCCAGGGTTTGGCCCAGGGGGGTGGTCAGAGTGAAAAATTTTTCCTTCACAGAACCCTCGTCTTGCCCAAAGCCACCCGGGCCAGCGGAGCCCCTTCGTAGCACAAAGGGTGTTGCCTTAAGGTGAACAGAAAACCGTCAAAAGGAAAGGAAACTTCCTCCAGTATTTTACCGTCTTTTGGATCCAGCATCTGACCCAACGGATCCCCCTTATTTACCTGAATACCTATTTGGGCTTGTGGAACAAATAGTCCGGAAGTTTTGGCCTGAACCATCCCAACTTCCGTAGGGTTCACCAATATGGGTGTCTTGACAGGGTTCAGGTCAACGGCCTGCGAATCCAGAACTCCGGTCCGCACCAACAGATTCAAAAGGCCCGTTAGAACCTGTTGGCAATATTCGGTATGAATGCGATGACATATACCCGTTTCGATCACCAGTGTGGGAATGTCTGTGGAATTCAGGTTATAGCCCAAAGTGGATTTGAAAACCTCGGCCATGGGATGGACCCAAATCAGATCGATATTGCATAGCTCGGCCAAAGGGACTAAAGGTTCCTGAAACCCGTCAATGATCCGAATTTGGGGCAATTCGAGCAGGTATTGATTGCTGGCGTGGATATCGACCGCCAGGTCAGAATGCTTTTGAATATCGCTCAGGATTTCCTGGGAGGCTTTAAACGGGAGGCCGGGACGCTCCCTGTCTCCCATGGTGCGGTTCATATCAATTGAAAAATAGGGCCACAAGCGAGAATGGTTACCCAGGGCCTGTGGGTTCATCGCCGGATAAATATGCACTTCGCCCAAAAAGGCATGTGGTTTGTTTTTTTTCAGGTCCTGCAGGATTCGCGATAAATGGCCGCATATATAAACCCCTTCCAACTCATCACCATGCAGTCCGGCCACCACCGAAACCCTTTGGCGGAAACGTGATGACGCCGCGGAAAACGTTTGCCTGACAATTTCAACCGGAACCCCGAGAGGGCTTTCAAATGAGAATACGTTGATCGTTTGCAACAATTAAACTTTCTGAAAATTATATGAACCCCAAAAAGAAAAACGAATCCGCTAAGCCGGAGGGGCTCCCTTGTTTTTAGACAGTTTGGGCTCCAGTCCCATAGCATCAATTTTTCGTTTCAGTGTATTGCGATTGATCCCCAGCACTTTAGCCGTAGCGACTTGCTTGCCGGAAAACTCATCCAGTAAAATCTGGAACAAATGCTTTTCCAGGGCTTGTACCAGTTGGCCATGCAATTCGGTTCCACTTTTCCAATCGGGATGGTTTTTTAAATAATCCTGAACCAGCCTCTCTAATCGTTCGTCCCACGATTTTCCAGATGCAGAATTCGACTCGGAAACATCCACGAAAGCGGCAGGCAGGTGTTCAGGTAAAATGGGCCCCTCGGACGCTAGAACCAGAGCCCGTTTCATCACGTTCTCCAACTCACGGATGTTTCCTTTCCAGGAATAGCGCTTGAAAATTTCTTCCACATCAGGAGACAGGTACATCTCACCTTCCCCCAATTCTTTGGAAAATTTCTTGAGAAAATGTCGGGCCAACAGAAGAATATCTTCCTGCCGGTCACGCAACGGTGGCAAATGAATGTGGATCACATTGAGACGATGAAACAGGTCTTCACGAAACTGCTTGGCTTCCATCATGGCCTGCAAATCCTGATTGGTAGCGGCGATGATGCGGACATCGACTTTGATAGGCACTTTGCCGCCGACCCTGTAAAATTCATTGTTTTGCAGGACCCGCAGAATTTTCGCCTGCAGGGAAAGTTCCATGTCGCCAATCTCATCGAGAAACAGCGTCCCCCCGTTAGCCATTTCAAATTTTCCCAATTTGGTTTCGATAGCACCGGTAAACGCACCTTTCTCGTGCCCGAATAACTCCGACTCCAGAAGTTCCCGGGCAATGGCCGCACAGTTGATGCACACGAACGGCTTATCTGTTCGCCTGGAATAATTGTGCAGAGCACGGGCAACCATTTCCTTGCCGGTTCCGCTTTCCCCGGTGTTGAGTACGGGTAAATCGGACATGGCCGACTTTCCGATGGTCTTGAACACGGATTGCATTTTCTTGCTTTTCCCGATGATCGATTCCACGGTCACATTATCTTCATCCGCAATCGGCTCAGGTTCCGGTCGGATCGATGCACTGCTGTCCAACGCACGCTCTACCAAAGGATAAATTTCGTCGAAATCAAAGGGTTTGCTGATGTAGTCGTAGGCCCCCTTTTGCATGGCTTCGATGGTATTGTTCATCGTGTCCTGCGCGGTCATCACCACAATGCGCGGAGCCTTATCAAAGCTTTTCACTTGCTGGAGAAGATCCAATCCACTCATCCCATCAAGGAAAATGTCCGAAAACACGAGGAAGTATTCATTCGCCTGTATTTTATCCAAAGCTTCCTCACCGGAAGCCGCCGTATGAACAACCCACTGCTTTTTTTCGAGGGCTCTTTTGAAAACCCACCGGATGTTTTCCTCGTCATCCACCACTAAAATTTTATTTTCCGAGCCCATACCTTTTCCAAAATGTTTGTCTTGATAATGATCTATACAATTATATAAATGAAGTCAACCGGATCTTACCTCTATAAATTCATACCCTGGCAGGACAATCAAATGCGTTTTAACTTTGCCGCATAGGTAAAAACACTTGAACCGTGGTTCCTTCACCTTCTTTAGAATGAATTTTCATTTTTCCGCCGTGGTCTTCCACTATTTTAAGCGAAATGGCCAAACCCAAACCACTGCCCTTTTTCTTCGTTGTAAAAAAAGGGGTAAACAGTTCATTCAAATGCTTTTCCGGTATACCTGGTCCTGTGTCAATAATTTCCACAACAATCGTGAGTAAAGGCGCCTGACTTTTCTCATCCCGAATAGCATAATCCGAACTGATCCTCGTCACCAGCCGGATTTCACCCCCATCCGGCAATGCCTGAATGGCGTTTTGAATGAGGTTCAGGAAAACCTGCCTTAATTGATCTTCATCGGCCTGAATCGTGGGGATACTGGGATCGTAAATCTGGGAAAAGGATCCTTCCTTCTGGCTCAATGGATCCTTTTCCAAAGTAATAATATCCTCCAGAATTTTGTGGATATTGGTGGTTTGAAAGCTTGGGGACTTGGGCCGGGTAAAATCCAGCATCCGCTCCAGCATGCGATTGATCCGTTGGGTTTCCGAAATGACGATGTCCATGTACTTGACCTGGTCCTCATCCCCTAACTCTTTCCGCAGGAGTTGGGCCGACCCGCTGATCGCCAGTAACGGATTTTTAATCTCGTGCGCCATGCCAAGGGCCAAAGTTCCCAAATGCGAAATCCGGTCTATTTGCTGGGACGTTTCCTGAAGGTCTTTAAGAAGACTCATATCTTTTACCAGCAGGATGGCACTTTCAACCCGGGCTGACTTATCAAGAATAGGAGAGATACAAATATTTATTGGGAAATGCGTTTTGTCCGGTTTACGAAACCCCATGCATTCCACGTCACGAAAGGTGGTTCCCGTGTCAAAGGTGTCGCGGAGTTTTTCCAGAATTTGCGGGTGATCCGGAATCAATTTAGAAAGCGGCTTATTCAGGAAGGAATCCTTGGAAACCATGAACATTTCTTCAATGGCCTGGTTTCCAAGCGTAATGGTTGCCTCATCGGACACCAGAAGGATTCCGTCAGTCAGGAAAGAAACTATGTTGTGATACGCGTCTGCGGAATCCAAAATTAAAACATTCCTGCCTCAAGCGGTGGGTTTGGAGGAAGCCTTTTTCTTTTTTGTGTAAGGGTTTTTTGCCGCAGTTGGTTTTTTCTTCGCCGCAGGCTTGGGCTTGGCATTTTCAGGCGGCATTGCCGGTTTCTCACAACCCGGTTGCGAGCAGGCCGGACCGGTGGGTTCTGGCTTGGCCGTCTTGCTCTCTTCTTCCCAGCCCTTTTTCCTGGACTCAGAAGGGTAATCGGTAGCATACCAGCCAGACCCCTTCAGGATAAAACCGGAAGCTGATACCAAACGATGAACTTTTCCTTTATCCTTGCCATCGCAACCCAGCCCCATGCAAGTTTTCAAAGGTTTGGCCGAGATCGTCTGCATCGCTTCAAAGGTGACCCCACACTTTTCACATTCATATTCATAAATTGGCATAAGCCTTACACTCCTGTGATCTTTTCAAAAAAATTCATATCCAAAAGCCCTAAAGCATTTAAGGAAGTCTAATTTCAAAACTTATTTTTCCTAATAAAACCTCGGTGGCGACTTGGCAAGGTATTTACAAATTTTTGCCGAAATTTTCAGCAAAAAAATAAACTTAAGGGCGCTCAATTCTTTTGGATCCCAATGCCACCGACATCGACCAAAAGCCGTAAATATTTGCAAACTCTACCGAAATGGGGACTTAAACTTCAGTGAGCCATTTTTTGTATTTTGGATTGTTGCCGCGGACAATATCGAAGAAAGCGTTTTGAACCTGATCGGTCACCTTACCTTTTTTCCCATTCCCGATAGTGCGGTTATCCACCTCACGAACCGGGGTAATCTCCGCCGCTGTCCCGGTAAGGAAAATTTCTTCCGCCGTGTACAACTCATCACGAGTGATCTGCCCCTCCTGAACATTGATTTTTAAAGCCTTGCAGATCTCAATGACAGCATCCCGGGTGATCCCTTCAAGGTTAGCGCAACTCAGGGACGGTGTCCGCAAAACACCTTTGGACAGAAAGAAAATATTTTCCCCGGATCCCTCCGAAACGAAACCATTCGTATCCAGTAAAATCGCCTCATCATAGCCATCCTGGACCGCTTCCGCTTTAGCCAAAATAGAATTGATGTAATAGCCGCAAGCTTTAGCACGCGTCATCGTGATATTGACATGATGCCGTGTGAACGATGAAATTTTAACGCGAATCCCTTTGGTCAAACTCTCTTCCCCAAGATAGGTTCCCCAGGGCCAGGCCGCAATCGCAACCCGGACATCAATTCCCTCTGGATTCAGACCTCTTACATTATCCCCCAAAAAAGCGATTGGCCGGATGTAGCATTCCTCTAACTTATTGACAGCAATTGTTTTTAGAATAGCCTGATGAATATCCTTTGGAGCAAAAGGAATCTCAATTCCAAGAATTTTAGCCGAGTTGAACAGTCGGTCGACATGTTCCTGGAGGCGAAACACCACAGACTTTTTCCGTTTTGTCTGGTAACAGCGAATGCCTTCAAAGACACCCAGGCCGTAATGGAGCGTATGAGTGAGAACATGAACATTAGCCTCATGCCAGGGGACCAGATTACCATCGAGCCAAATTTTATCCGCTTTTTCCACAATTTAACCTGTAAAAGAATGTATAATAAGGAAAAGACATTCTAGGAAGGCAGTTGAATAAAATCAAGACAAATTATTTTAATTGACATGCTCTATGGGTTTTGGTACCTTCTTTGGCTCCATAAGGTGGGCCGCTAGCTCAGTTGGTAGAGCAACGCCCTTTTAAGGCGTGGGTCGAAGGTTCGAGCCCTTCGCGGCTCACTTTTTCTTTTTTTTGCAGGCACAATAAGTCCCCATCGTCTAGCCAGGCCTAGGACACCGGCCTTTCACGCCGGCGACGCGGGTTCGAATCCCGCTGGGGACGCTTCGTTTCTTACCCTCCCTTTAAATCCCTAAAGTAAAAAGAAGTTCTTTGTGTTCGAAGTTTCTCTCCTTACTGCTCCATTTCTTTTCTAACTACCCCAATAGTAAAAAGAGGCCAGGTTGGAGGCGGTATTCTTCCGGTTCGAGTATATCTCTTAATAAGTTGATCCAAAGGCCAAAAGTTTCAATATTTTGTTATTATGGGTTATCGTACGGATCAACCGAGCAACTTATTTCGTGTGAAACCGATTGTCGTCCAATAGCCGATTTTCAAGTTTCCAGACCAACAGTCTTCACTCGACCCAAAGTGGCCATTCTAAACCAGCCTTCCAATACGAAATACCAAGAAAAGCTTTTTAAAGTTTCATAATCAATCTTTTCAAAATCATCAATATGAGAAATTTCTTCAAGCAAACCGTTAAAAGCATCGTAACCGTCTCTTGTATAAGCTTGCTAATCCCATACAATATCACCGCTAAGGAACCAGCAGTTGAACCAAACTTTCAGGTTTTATTAAAGTCCGACATTGAGTGGAAACCACTCAACCCTGCCCGGGGGGACAAAGGTCCAAAGGCTGGCTCTCTTTGGGGCGACTTTACTGGCTCTGGTCCGTCAGGTTTTCTTGTTAAATTTGTAGACGGATTTTCGTCACCACCACACATTCACAATATCACCTACCGCGGAATTGTCATTAATGGTCTCATTCACAACGATGATCCTGGTGCGGCGGATATGTGGATGACGATGGGATCTTTCTGGACACAGCCAGCGGGAGAGGCACACATAACAGCTACCAAGGGTAGTAATAGCCTCGCGTACATTGAGATTGAGGAAGGACCCTATCTCGTCCTTCCCACAGAGAAGGCATTTGATAATGGAGAAAGGCCCGTTAACGTCGAAAATTCAAACATCGTTTGGTTGGACGCATCAAATATCACCTGGATCGATCAATCCGAAATTCGTCCTTCTGTAAATGGACCAAAGTTGGCCTTTCTTTGGGGCATTCCTCAGGGGGATCATTTGAACGGGGCACTTGTCAAGTTCCCCACTGGATACTCCGGAAAGATACGCGGCAAAGGCGCAATCTTCCAGGCTGTTGTAATCCAGGGTCAATTACAGTACCAAATCCCGGATGAGACTGGTGTCGAGACCCTGGTACCGGGCAGTTATTTCAGCTCGAAAGGAGAGTTGGGACATCAGTTTTCGTGTGATGTTAGTGATCAGTGCATTATCTACGTTCGCACTAAAGGCAAGTTCGACGTCATTCCGTTAGAGTAAATTGGTCGATTGAAAGGAAAACCAGGCGATTTAAAAGTAGCACATGTTAGCTTATTAAACCCGATTTTCATTTCAAAGAGAACAGTCCTGTAAAGCCGCGTTCCAATCTTTCAGAAATTTGAATAATTGTTTCCAGGTTTCTGAAGTTGGGGACACCAATTTACTTTCTTCTATTAATTCTTTGAAGGGAAGCTGATATTGGGGGTCTGGATGAAAAACCCCAGAGTCAGTTCAATCCACTGACATCGGGTGTGCTGACTGCTCGGGAATCCTGGTTGTCATCGATGAATTCCATGGCGAAGCCGGTACTGGTGGCCTGGACCACCACTGCAAGTTGAATCTATGGCCTTATTATTTTCCCTTCAGGGGAGGGGGAGAGGGTGTCTTGTTATCCATAACTCGGGTTCACAGTAGTAAAGACTCATTTGTCATTATGTGACGTTCCGTTTTTTAGATATATGGCAACCATTACAACGTGGATAAATCACAAAACATCTTTTTTCGCTTTAGGCGCTACAATCATGAACAGCAAAATAAATCAACGCCAACTCCAATAAAATGTGTTGAGAGAAAACGGATGCAATGTTTCGAGCCCTCCTTACTCCATCAACTGATGGAATTCAGCTTGTAATGCATCACTATAAATACATCTTCCAATTCGTCCGAACTCAGGCTGGTGTAATCCAACTGCGTGCTGTGTTTGATTTTCAGCGTTAGCTCCTTTTCAATGTCGAGTTCTTCCAGATTCAGTCCCGCATCGTTTACGTTCAGAGTTGCCTTAATCAACCCGCCGAGGCTGTCATTTACCGGCAAGGTGATCTCGGCGGATATTACCGGATCGTCGTTGAAATCGGTATAAGACAGAATCGATTGATAACTTCCTGATTGTAAGCCTTTAGCGAGGATTTCCATTTTCAGGACAACAATGCCATTGTCCCGCGTAAAAAACGGAAACCTTTGCGTGCCAATAGTAACGTTTAAAATCTGTTCCGCTTCCGGTGTACCGGGGTGCAGAAACCGGTGCCATTCGGAAGGAAACTCATGCCGCAGGCTGAACATTCGCATCAGCGGTTGTTCGCTATGCTCTTCGGCGTTGACCAGAAAATCCTTGATGTAGCTCGTTGCTTTCTCCTTGAACAATCCACCGTTTTCTCTTGCTGTGTATTTGACGTGCAAAATCGCGTCCGATATCGTTGAGTAATCAAACTGTCGAAGTCCCTTTTCGGGAGACAACTCCAGGATCCAGTCGCTGATCGCGCCCGCCCCTTCGAACGGCAGGTAGCGCTCGTCCCTGAAACTGAATTCGAACAGGCCACTATCGTTTTGCCCCGAACTCGTGGCAATGGAGGTCACCGGAACGTGAACTACACGGAACCGGTCGTCATCGATCCACAGGCCCTCGTCGTTCTCGTGCTCGTAGTTCCCAGCGCTGTTCATCGATGTGTTGGTGCGTACTGTGTTTTTCAACAATCTCAGTGAACAATTGACCGAAGTGTACGGCCCAACGATGCAAGGAAGGGTCAAACTCACCGAAGCGATCCTGCGAAAGTAATGTCCCGGAAAATCAAGGTCAAACAATTCTTCCGGTAGGGAAAACGTGCACTTGCCGGTCTCGCGCAGTTCAATCAACGCCATCGGATTCAGCAGGGCAAGAGACACGCTCTTCGACAGTTCGAGTTCTCTGCGATTTTCTTCGAGATAGGATTTCTCCAGTTGGCGCAGGGCTAACTGCAGTTTCTCCCCGGCGGCAAGTCCTTGTTTGGAGTTGTCCCAATAGCCGTATTGAATGAAGCTGGCAGTGTCGTTACTCATTTCGAACTTGTAAGCTTTCTCGGCTTTCTTCGCCATGTCGTAAGCCAGGTTGTAGCTTTGTTTGTAGACGGCGAATAACTGTTCCTTCATCCATTGATAAAGCTCCTGATTGGTAAACTTGTCCTGCAGAAATAATTCGATTTCCTCGGCGTTCTTGATTTGGTGACGATGATTCTCCAGTTCTTTCTCGGCAATCTGAATGCGGATGTCCGCCGCAGTGATCTGCTTGTCCAGTTGAACGATTTCCCTGGCCGCAAGGTTAGCTTGAAGTGTCCATTCCTGTTCCCGGCGGATGAACCCTGCCAGTTTACCAGCTCGTTCCGCATCGTACCGATTCATCTCCGCCAAGGCGCGCAGTCCGTTCGCCACCGCTGAGGTCGCCAGTCCTATGGAAGTGCCAGAGACCACAACGTTCATCGTGCCCGCACCCCAGGGCATCGAGGCAATTCCGACTTGTGGAATAAAGTACAAGGCCTTGCCAATGGTCTCCGTCATGTTTGCAGCATCTTGAAAGTCGCTGGCGATTTCCGACTGCTCCAGTTCTTCGGCTTCCCGGTGGATCAGCTTGATCCCGCTTTGATCACTGTCCACCAGAGATTCATCCGCTCCGGTTTGCACCTCCACGATACTGGTGTCAGGGGGCAGGGGACTGTCCGCATTGAGTGACGCTCCAATACTCGGAGCCCCGGGTACCGCAATCGACTCTGTTCCGGTAAGCCCCATGAGGGCTGTGTAATGTTTCAACCGAAACTCGGCGGTGGCGCGCGCTTTTTCAAGATTTTCCTTGTTGGCTTTGGCATCCAGAATCTGCCGCTCGCGAATGGCGGTGATAAATTCCAGCATCTGTGTTTCGTGCGACGCGCGCAAGCGGCTCAGTTCTTCGGCATCCTTTTTTTCCAGAACCGACAACAAGGCCGAACCGAGAGACTTCACATCAGCACAGAACTCGTTCGCCTTTTGTAAAAGGAAATTGAACCTGTGGATCGGGGGCGGACTGCTCAAGTCGGCCAGGATACTGCCCAGACTCAATCCTTGCGACGTTGCCTGAATCAGCGCGGCAGGATCGATCGGAGGCGCAAACAAGGCGAGCTGGCGTTCGACTCCGTTGATGTCCTGACAATGACGGATCTTGAACAACCGGTCCGCCACCGTGTCCCAGGATTCCATCAGCTTGTCGTTCGCCGGAACACAAAAGTACAATGCCGACCCGATCCCCAGAAGATCGGGTCCGGAGGGATCCGGCGTCACGCTGATTTCACTGCTATAGGGAAAAATATTTTCCAGTTCCACCAGGGCGTTGGAAAAGTCGTCCCATTTGTTCTCCAGACTCGCATAGGTTTCCGCCTGAACCTCTCTCCGTTTCGGTACCAACTCGGGACGCGGACCAAGAATGTGGTTGGCAATCACGTAAAGTTGCAAGGCCTCGTACACACTTTCGCGCGTGAACTGGCGAAACAATGAATCACCCCAGGCGATCAGGTTCTGCACGTATTTGATCACCACATGTTTCATATAGGCGAGCGGACGGTTGCCCGCCACCAAATGCGGATCGAACGGATTGTCCCGCCATTCGCCGATCACCAGGTCTTCGGTATCGGGATTGGAATTGGGCGACAAACTTTTGAACCAGCTCTCCAGGTTTTCGGTCGGGGTGGTTTTGAACGGCAGAACTTTCCAGTAGCGTGCGGTTTCATTCTGTCCCGGTCCCGGCATTTCGTCGGTTGTCGGATCGAATATATAGTGAAACCATTGCATCGCCTCTTCATACTTGCCGTTTTTGCTCAATCGCGTGGCAATGTATAGCGGAGCGTGAAAGAACAATTCCCAGTTGTATAAACTGTTGGCGCCAAACACATCGAAGCACACGTTTTCCTTGTAAGCCGTCCGCGGATTCGGCGGAGTATCGAATTTCGAATGTCTTTTGACGAACCCGTAAGAAAAATTAGGATCGTAAGTATTCTCGAAAGTATCGCCTTCATCCGACTTGATGGCATCGGGATCGGAAGGGTCTTCGGTGTCACTTCCCATCAGTGCGGGCAGTCCTCCCTGATTGAGCCGGGTGACAAACCGGCTGGAAAACGGATGAAAAAAGGTGTGGAACTCTAACCCCTTGTCAAACCGGAAATAGATCGATAACTTCGCGGCGGTTATTCCCGCTCCGGCAAAGGCCGCTTCGAAACCTGAAGCCAGTTGCACCTGACTGGAAACCCGCGCCGCTTGGTGTATTTCCCCCCCGGCAAGGTCACCCGGTCCTCTTCGCCCCGTTGGCGCCGTAGCGTTCGATTCACCTGAAACATTCCTGATCACCGCGCCACGGGGCACGAGGTCGTCGGGACCGATGTCCGGAAACTCGATTGGAATCGTAAAACCGCTGTCATCAACGATGTCGGGAATGAAAGGCCGAAACTTGTATGGTTTGCGAATCCGTTTTCTTATCGTGATATCTACGGGTCGGACAAAATAGGTTCGGTAATTGTCGTTAAAGAAAAACGGATGCTGGAGCTTGTTTTCCGGGTAGGGGCGTTCATTGGAATACAAAAGCTGGTGCCGGGATGGGCCCTTGAGATAAATATCATTCTCCAGTTCGAGACTGGCCCAATGGTATTTTGCCCGTTTCATGAAGGCCGGATAATAATTTTCCGGGTTGTCACTGGTTTCATGCACCACCTGCGGTCCCATGGATGTGGTCCATGATTTTATGACTATTTCGGACTGAATATCAGATAAATCGAATGCAAGCACTCCGAGGTACTGATTGTTCCACATCTTGATGGAAAGACCGTCCGGTTTCACCTTGGCATAAAACGACACCCGCGCCTTGCGCAGAACGTAGTCCACATACCAGTTAGCAACGACTGCCCCTTCCTTCGAAAGGTGTTTGGGGCTCCATTTGCCGTCGGCGTATTCGGTCCATCCCAGTTTCACTTCCCAGTATTTCCCTGCAGTCAGTTCCGAGATCTTCGAATTCTTTGCTCCGTCCACGGTCTGGCTTTTCACACCAGGTTGGTCATAAGACTTTTCAAACAGTTCCGGCCAGAACAGGAACAATCGCTCTTTCCAAACCACCGGAATCAAATGGACCCCACTGAAACCGCCGTCCTCCACGCCGGGGATATCTACCGGAACCGGTTCCCAGGCGCTCCATTTGCCGTACTTGCTCCACTTTCTATAAAAATATTTATGCGGCAGGTTACGGGTCCGGGCAAACACATGTAAAAGTTTTAATTTATCCTTTGCATCATTTTCCTGGTGCATGCCCACCACATCTAGATTTGCCACTTCGTTCAGGCTGGCGAGGTAGTGACGAAACCCCTGTTCGACACTGCGTTCGGTGACGTCGTTCTGCACCAGATAAGACTCCAGATCCCTGAAAAACACACTGCGGTCGTTACGCCACTCTGGTTCCAGCCAGTTTTCCGGATACAGGAACACTTTGCGATTGGCCTCCCAAACGCGATAGTTTTTCATCCACTCCCAGCGTTTTTTGTCAATCGCACCGGCCGATACCCCATGTTCCTGGCCGCTGGACCGGTCGCTTTCGAGGTTCAGCAAACAACGGTTGACGAACATCTGCACCGCCGCATTGGCCTGCACGATGCGCGAGGTTTCCATACACGCTGTCATCTGGACGTCAATCAGGAAATATTCGAATAACGCATCAGCGTCCCCGACTCCGGCCTTCTGAATAGCCGGTTGGGTGAGCAGGTATTCGACCAGCGCGGTTTGTTGCCGTTCGCGAAGTTTGTCACTCAAACTACCGGCAACCTCGAACCAATCGGATTCTTCATACCTGGCCTTGACTGCATTCTTGATCAATTGCGCCCTTTCATTCAACAGATCAAAATCGATTTCCGGAGTCGCCAATTCGACCACTGTCTTTGCGGAAATTCCCGCTTTCCTGACAATCTGCATCACTTCCAACACACGGTTGAGCGAAACTTCGTTTTTGAAATCATCGACGGTCAGGTTGAAATGTCCGGTCACAAGGTGTTCAAGGCTGTCCGCGTCCCAGGCCGTCGCGCTTTGCAGGGTTTCGGTCAGGCGGGCGACTGATGGAACCGGGCTCGGGGTATTGGCCAGGGCAAAAACATCCACAATTGAGGCCTGCCCTTGTGGTACCGCATCGCGCAGGGCGATATAATCTCGCACCCGCATCCAATGTGACGCCGTCAACCCCTTGAAATCGATGTTGTCAAAATCCGCCGGATGACGGATTAGATGATTTAGCTCTGCGGCGTCCAAACCGAACCCCAGGATGAACTGTACGGCACGGTGCAATACCACCGCTTGTTCATAAAACTCATCCAGAATGTTAGCGGGATAAGCGACTGACGGCTGAATGGTGTCGCGGCCAGTTGCAGGAGTTTTCCAGGACAAACGGACCGCCGCATTTTGAGAGGACTCGGAATATTCCAACACCAGCAGGTGCATCTGCGACGCATTGAGTTCGGTCACCACTTCCCATGAGCTGTTGATGTCACCAGACGCTTTTTCCAGAATCAGCACCTCGTCCAGATAGAGACTGAACGCTTCATCGGCTTCGGCAACGTCCACCACCAGAGTGTATTCTCCACTGGCAGGAGGCGCGATGTAACTCTGCCAGCGACTGCTGAAATTATCCGCCGCCAGTGAATCCGGCGCAGACGAGCCCCAGTCAAAGTCGATGCGTGAATCCACGCGTTCGAAGGCAAGGGTGTTCCAGTTTACATCGTTGAAATACTCCGCAGAAAACCCTTCGATGGACAGATTTTCGGTGATCGCTTCAATGTCCCTGGCGATCAAAAGTGTGGTGAACTCTTCGTCCAGACCAATCAACGCGGCGATGTGCTGGGTTACCGTGTCATGACGCAGTTTGTTTTTCAAAACCGGAATAAAATGCCGGTAGACATAGTCCAGTTTTCCATCGAGGTCGACCGCAGGGGTTTGCGCAGGATGGTCGAGCAGTACGGCCTTCGCTTCCATCAAATCATCGAACACCCCGCTGAAATGTTCATCGAGAAACGTATCGGGCGCTGAGTAAAGCTCATCGACCCCGGCCTGAAAGTTCACGTTAGCATTGGCCAGTCCCTTGAGCACTGATTGCTCGGAATCAGTGATTACACCCGAAGCCATCAGGCGGCCACTGCCTTCTATATAAGTAAATTTGTCCGCAAGAGTTTCCGGAATCACAAGGTTCAGGTTGCTGTCGGTAACCGTCTCGAACGAGGCGTTACCATCGATGAGAGAGATGAAACGGGCAACGATCTCGGGTTGAAAGGTCAATGATAGTTTCGCTTCCAAAACCTCCGTCGTTAGCGGCAATTGCAGTTGTGCCGGATGGTCACGTTCAATGGCGGCAAACGCGTCGCGAACGGTTTTAGCTGTTTGCAACGTTTTGGCCTTGTCAAGCCCGAGAGGGAAGTCGGTTACAATCCGGCCACGCAAAATGTATTCCAGAATCGACGGTTTGAAACCGGTTTGCTTGGCAGACCCGGCCAGAACAGCGAACGCATGTGTGTCTCGCGGTGAAATGGCAGTGTACGTCTGCTGTTGCTTATCCCACACACTGAATGGAGAGCTCCCGAACAAACCGATCAGTTTGCAAAGATCGGTGATTCGCAACTTCAATCCCTTTGCCAAAACAACGTAACGGTAAATGCTACTCAGGTTTTCAATATTCAAACTGTCCGAAGCGAGGTCGAGCGAACGCGAGTTGCCGCCATCGATCACCTCGGCGGTTTCGGCGATGGCATTCAGGTCCTCTTCCGTAATTCTGAACGCCGCCAGCAGTGCCGATTGATGATCAGCCAGAACTTCACTGGGATCTGTGAGGTAGTTGCCCCAGGCGTCTGGCTTGAACGCCTCGTCGATCTGCTGAACGGCCCGGTTCAGAAACAGTTTGCGGTACAGCGATTTATCTCCGTAACTGCCTATGTGCCCCCACAATACAGACAGTTCCCGCAACGGCCGACGCGTCAGTTTTTGCAAAAGCAAAACTGATTCCAGTTTGGTGATCGATTCGGGCCCTATATCGTCTTCTCCCAGGGACGACAGCATCAGGTCCGTTTCGTGGATCGTCCAGCCCAGCTTTCTCCACAACCGTATGAAGCGGTGCATCTTCGACCAGCTTTCAGGAGTGATCCCCGAGGTCGGCAAGTTCTGGTAGATGCTTTGCAGGGTCCTCATTTTCGTCGTGTCCAGGTCGCACGTCGATTCAGGCTGGAAGAGTGTGATCACCTGACGAAACCCTCCCAGATGATCGACCACCCACTGCCCAAATTCCGCCGGAGTGATGGCTGAACCGGTGGCGGCGTTGTAGGCGCTTAGCGCGGTTGTGATATCTGCATCATTTGCAGGGTTTAGCGTTCCCGCTTCGACTTGCTCAAGTCGGCTATAAAGAGATGCCGCATCTATTGTGGAATACGAAAAAACCGCCTTCACAAAATCCAGCGTTCCCTGATACGGGTTGATGAAACGGGTTTGGATCAGTTCAACCAGATCGGTGTACTTCAATCCGGACCGCCGCATAAATTCGCGAACGGGACTCAACTGCTCCAAATCTCCCGGCGCACCGTAACCGTAATACGAGTGCAACGGCGTGGTGTCACCAGTCCCGTCGAAAGCTTCGCCGGTAAGAATGATGTATTCCTCTTGACTCAGTTCAAGCGATTCGGCGGCAATTGCCCGCTCGGTGACGGCATCCGGTTCAGGATGCACTGCTTTCAAAGTTTCATACCGGGGAACCGTAATGTGATCGCTGTAGGTTCGGATCACTTCGAGCGGCTGGTGAAAGGGTAAGGTAAACGGGTATGGAGCATCCTTCAAATTGCGATACGCTTCTAAATTGAAGTTCTGGGGATTGGCGCGCAGTTCGTCGTCTGTGGTCTCGCCGGTATCGTAGCCGGCAAACCCGGTGAGGGAATCGTTGGCGACATAAAATTCCATGACCTCATTAGCCAGGTCGATATAAGGAATCAGCGTGTTGGTGTTCTCACAGGTCAACGGCAGGTGGACCAGATCGGGCCGGCGCTGGGATAGCATGTACAAGGGTGTGTGATTGTTCGCATTGGGGGTGCCGCGCCATAGGAATCTCAGTAAATCGACGAAATAGGCGGCGGCGCTGTATACGGATCGGCAGTGTTCGCATTCGCACAGGTCAGGACTGCCGAAGAGTTCCGAGTAATTGGGTATTTTGTTTTCGAGCGCCTGGTTGAGTTCGCTCTGGTCGTTCTGCCCCAAGGCGGCGTTGGGTGTGATTGCATGCGATTGCTCCATAAGGTAGGCCGCATTCATATTGGCCCGGGCACTGATATGGGATGCACGTTGATGGATCGCAAAGGCTGTGGTCTCGCCGCCCAGAGAATTGCCGTAGGTATCGATAAAATTTTTCTGCGGGATACCGGCAATGCTGTGTGCAGAAGTCAGTTTGTTTTCCATCAACACCTGCATCGCGGACGGATCCGTGCTGATCTGGAACACGCGCTGGATTGTCATCAATCCACTTCGAACCTCGCTGAAATTTCCGTTCGCGGCCCTTTCGATTTCTGCGGTAAAATCATGGATCCGGGATTCGGCAAAATCGAAGGCATCGTTGTCGACCAGAAACTTGTGAATGCCTCTGGCGACGGAAGGATTCCCGGCCAGCAACTGGCCGTCGTCGAGCAATTTCAGGATACGCGCGGTTGGAAACGCCGAGTTGAGCAGTGCCTGCATTTGCCCCGCGTAGTGGGTCGCACGCTCCCGGTCGTTGTCCCCCGGAATAAAGTCGGGAACACCGGCCTTCTCGATGGCGTTTAACCAGTCCTCGTCCTCCCAGTCGATCAATTGGAGAATCGAGGTCAAATGCCGTTCCGTCACCAGTTCACGTACAATAGGATGATGACCTCCCGCAAGCAGGGTCAGTTGCTGGGACAACAACAAGGAGGACACCAACTCGGGTTGGTTTTGGAAATCGGGGTGAGACGGTAACCGTTTGTTCCAGAATTCTGAAAAATCGTCGCCTTCGAATTCACGGATAGCGTTCAGAAACGCCCGCCGCTGGCGTTCCTCCGGCAGGACATCACGGAGCATCGCATTCACCGTGCTACCTGTTTCGTCGTCGTTCAGCAAAGCTTTTTCGGTACATTCCTTCAGGGTTTTCAGAAACCTTGCGATCCCGGCATCGTCCACTGACTGAATGATCCGTTGTGTCACCGAACGGTCAATGGCCTCGCGTAACTGATCGTCCCGGCTCCGATACAACACTCCCCAGGAGGGCCGGATCCCCTGACGTCCCAATCCGTAGAGCAGTTCGTGTGACAGGCGTTCGCATTCCCGTGTCAGCAACTCCGCCCGCGCGGCGATGTGGATTCGCGACACATCGACATCCAATTCATTGGCCGTAAAGACCATCTGCTCACGCGACGTTGCAATTTCGGCCAGCCTTGTTCTGTTTTCGGAGAGGAAGCGATTCAACTGGACCATCAATTGATCGTATTCAGTGCGGTCGCCGAGTTTCATCAGAGAAATGTCGACATCGCGGGCAAGACCCGAATCGCTATAGTCTTCAACATGAACCATGCGGGACCGTCCGGCGACTTTGTCCTCATTATCGACAGCGAACACCACAACGTCAGCTTTCCTGCGCTCGGCACGGCGATACTGCCAGTCCCAGAACATCACCCGGTAACTGCCGCCGTTACCGGTACGGGTTTCTCCTAAAAACTCGAAACCAAAGTTTTTATCGATGTCCTCGACTTTATTGATATCCCGGTAAGCCGCAACACCGCGCAAATCTAAATCGTAGGCCAGCAAACGCTGTTGCTTGCTGACTTTACCTGTGCGTTTCCAAACTGTACCGGTGACGACGAATGATCGGTCTGCCGCCATCAGTCCACGGTCCTTCAACTCTCGTTCAAACGCCATCACGGTGGCCGCGTCCACGAGCATCGATTCGTCTGCCCGCACACCCAGCCTGGCTTGCAGGGCACGGACTTTCCGGAGCGTATCGCTTCCGGCTTCACCCTCGACCAACTCCTGATTAGTGACCGCAAACCCCATGGCCGCCAGCACGTGGTGTAGCAGACGCACGCTGTGAGAACGTTCATTGAGAGCTATGATTTTTAAAATCTGGTTCATTTTTTACTCGCTCCTCTGTCCCTGGTTAACAACTGACATGATCGACGGGGGAAAACCCCTTTTCGCCCCCTTTACTCCAGCATCCACAATGCGAACCGGTCGAACAGGGTCGGTGGTCTGGATTGATGAATATAGACTGTGTATTCCCCGGCCTTTTGTTCCAGGACCACCGGACCCATATCCGCCCTGTCGTTTTGAGCCGCCATGAATCCCTGGGTGATCCGTTTAACGCTGTTGGCGTTGTCGCCGAGAAACCGCCATTCCGCACCGTTGGGTTCGTCTATTTCGGCAATGGCGCCAAAAAATCCCCCTGCCAAACGCACGCCGAGCAGGTTGCCCCAGGGCGAATCGGTCGCGCCTGCGCCATACCCGGCAATGAAGTTTCCGAACTCATCCGATTTCATCGGGCCCACACCGGGCACGTGAAAGGTGTCGTCCCAGAATTCGGGATGGAAATGAAAGTCATATGTCGAGAGGGCGTTGTGGCGAAAAAACAGCGTCAGGTCGGGAGCAATCGCCCCGTCCAAATCCGATCGGTACTGGGCAAGCAAGGCGCGCACCCAGGCCTCGTCACGCACTTGAGGATTGTGGATCTTTCCACCCCAGGACAGGCCAAGCCGCGGATCCGACAGATCGGATCCCGGCTCATAATCGGGTGCCGCGTTGACGGTGCCTTCCGCCGACTCACCCACCTTCCCGGAGGCGGAATCCGATTTTGGCGTTTGCAGGAACCCGCCCTTGGCGATGAACTGCCGGGTGAACTGCCGCACCCGGCGAGCTTCGTCGATCGTTTGAATTCGTTTCTTGACGGCTTTCAGCTTTTTCCTGGATTCGGCAATCCTCGGCTGAACGTAGGCCATCTTCTCATTCCACTCGGCCGATCCGCGCTTGTGGGTGTTGTTGATTTCCGATGCCCGTTTTTCCCACTGGTTCAGTTCCCGTTCCCACAGGTTGCGCTGGGAAACAAGTTTCTTCCATTCTTCGGGCGAGACTCCAATGTCGGTCAGGCTGTTTGGATCCACCGACTGGGTACCGGCCGGATCGTGAAACATCACAGGCGACCCCCGCACATAGGCATAAAGGTTGACACCGTCAACCAACCCTTCCGGATCGGCACTGACCCAACGCGCCAGCCAGCTTGCGTAGTATCGCGCGCCGTGATAGTTCAACCCGGTTTCGTCGTCCCGTTCTCGGCCACTGAACCGATATCGTTTGGACGGCACCTCAGTCTGGTTCCGGACCGCCTGATACGCCGTACTGCCATAGGGATAGAATTCCTCGTAGCTGGCCACCGCGCCATTTCGGTCCAACTCCAGCGCGCTGGAACCGAGATGATTATTCATCTGGTAACGGATGAGCATTTGCGCTGAACCGTCGTCGCCCTGAGTACGCGTTTCGATGAGGGCGATGCGATTGTTGTCGTCCATAACGTGCAGGGTTTCCCGCTCCAGAGTAACGTTGTTGCCGTCCCCCGCATACTCGCGATAGATTTCGAGGTCGGCGAGGTAGACACGCTGGTTCCTGCGACTTCCGTTTTGTCGGTCGATCACCTTGCGCACCCGCTGGCCGTCGGCGTCGTACACGTAATACGCCGTGCCGCCACCGCCAAGATCCACTTCCTGCAAGTGATCTCTGAAATTCCATCGCATGGCATTGAGGTGAGGCAGGTTCAATATGTTCCCATGGGAATCGTGACTGTAGGTTTCGCTATTATTTCCGACGATGCTCGAACTTAACCGGTTGCCGGTTTCGTTGATGTTGATCGGACTCGCGTCGTTGTAGGCGTAGTCACGCGTCCAGTTTCCAAAAGCGGAGTTTCCCTGATGAACCAGTTTCTGAATATTTCCCGCCGCATCGTACCAGTAATCTTCCGTGTACGTGCCCATCGCCTGTCCGTCGCGCGGGCTGGCCGGATTGATGCGGGGGCTGTCAGTCCAGGACGTTTGCGGTGCAGACTGCTGGCCCCGGTGTTCGCGGCCCTGGGCCTGAATCAATCTGTACACTGCGTCATAAATATAATCGTTATGCGGATCCGTTTGGATGTTATCAAAATAAACGGTTTGCTGGGCATCATCTTCAAGGCGTGTGATATTTCCGGCGGGGTCGTGCGTGTAGTTCAAATCCTGTAGTGCCTGGTTATTGCGCAAGGTCAGCAATCGGGTCAGGCGAAAAGTCAGCGGATCGTATTCGTAGGCCGTGGTGACCCCATTTCCATATTCGATTCGTTGCCTCTGGCCCTTGACGTCGTAGTCAATGTTATTGACGAAATCAGTGACCGCGTTGCCGCCGTGGATCCGCAGGGCGACACCGTCCAGCAAATTCGCTTCATTGTACCGGGGAATTAAAACGCTTTGATCGGGAGAGGTCGATTCGACAACGCGATTCAGGGCATCGTACCGGGCCTGCTGTAAATAAACCTCCGGTTCCAGAGCAACCACTGCACTCCAGTCAACCGCGCTTTTGTAATCAACCACCAATTGCCGGGTGCTTTGCAGAAGATTACCTTTGAAGTCGAACTCGAGATGAGTCATCACCCCCGCGCCATCGTGACTCTGCAACACCCGACCTCGCAGATTGCGTTGTTGCGCATCGATTTGACCTTCGCCGTATTCGTATTTCTGATAAAGGATGTCCTGGCCAGAGACATCCGGATCACTTTGGTTGCCGGTTCCCGAAACTAAGAAGTTCAGAGGACGACGGAGGGAATCGTATTCGTTGCGGAAACTATGGCCCCGGCTGTCCCAGGCGCGAATAGGGTTTCCCGCACTGTCTTGCAACAACCAGCGCTCCCCTGCATCCATTCCAATCTGATGAACGATTTCCCCCAGCAAATTGTAATCGTAAACCATCACCTGCCGGCCGAGGGCATCGATCACTTTTCTCTGGTTACCTTCGATATCCAGTTCCAACCCGGTGCGATGGAACTCCTCGATGAGGTTGCCCTGCCGTTCAAAACGGTTGTGTGCAAGGGTCAGAAACGTGCGGCCCAGACTGTCGAGATGGATCACCGTCGGGGTGGCCGCGTGTATCGCCGTTTTATTTGCGGCTTCCTGCTGAGCCGGTCCCAATGCGCCGGCGCTTCGTTGCTGGTACCAGGTGGGCGTCACTTCGTCCTCCGGCAGACGCGCAAAGTGGGGACCGACATGGGGGTCCGCCAGTGGGTCCAGCAGAACGGTATCGTTGACGTCCCAGAACTCGTGCCTCCAGGGATCGAACAGGTTTTTTTCCCAACTGTGGTTGGGGTGCAGGGTCGCGACCGGACGCGACAGGGGATCGTAAAATACAATCGGGCTGACGCCCGCCATGTGAGCAAACTCGAAATCGTGTTCGATTGTAAAAAACGGCTCGTATTGGCGGACCGGTTGTCCCTTGTTGTTAAAAATGGTCCAGCCGCTTCCAATCCAGCGCGGGTTGGCAACGGGACTGTCCGGTTCTACCGGACCGGGTTCCGCCTGAATCTTGGATTGAATATTGCGACCCATGCCATCGGAATAATTGAATGTCACCTCGACAGGCGAAGGCCCTGCTTTAGGTGAATTTACATGACGCTCCCGCATCAGAGCCGCTGACACCGCCGCTTTGCCCTGGTTGAAGTAGCGGTCGACATCGTAAACCAGGCGGACAGTAGCCTTTCCCAGAAGTGATGCGGCCAGAGCCAGCGGGTCTTGCAGAAAATTCTGCACTTCCTTTTCAGTAAGATCAATCACCAGATTTTGCAGGCTGTCACCGCTTTCCTGATTGGTTCCCAGAATTGCTGAGGCGGATACCAACCCGAGCGCATCAAATGCCATTTCACTGCGGTTGCCATTCATATCGGTGATCGCCCATGTTTGCAATACGCG
The DNA here is from genome assembly GCA_024648695.1 of Nitrospina sp. Classification (GTDB taxonomy): domain Bacteria; phylum Nitrospinota; class Nitrospinia; order Nitrospinales; family JACRGP01; genus JACAVV01. Next base: position 65,244 of record JACAVV010000005.1, on the reverse strand, counting down.
GTAATCGATTTCGGCCCGGGTTTCATTTCCAAGGAAATTCTCGGTACGGATGACGGCTAGCTGGTAAAAATCATACTCCACCGTGGTCACAGCGTTGAAAGGATCGACGAACTTTTGTGGTAGAAAAAAATGTTGCCGCGCGGTCGCCAGTTCCTGGGCCGCAGTTTGCGAAGGATTGCTGTGGTCGGCGAGCCTGTCGAAAAAGCTTTTGCCCGAACGGACCCACCAATGTCCGTCATTATCGAGATCGACATAGCCACCCTGATCCCCACCGTTCCCGCTCATGACGGTTACAGGATTGGCAAGCAGACCGGTTTGCCCATAGTTTTGTGAAACCAGTCCCGGAGTGAAGGCCAGCCGGTAACTTTCAGCGGGAACAGCAAGGGTTTCGATGACTCCGTCCGGCAGTACCTGACTGAGACTATTACTACGAAATCGGGTGCGCGACTGTTCTACGAGGCGCCGCTGGGGTCCGGAACCTGTGGAGTTTTCATATGGAATTTCGGAATCGTATAGCAGACTCGGTGAAACACCGTTACTGACGAAGTCGCCGGATTTGTAACGGTCCTGATTTCCGTAAAGCGGATAGCCGGTCAGTTCGTAATCGCGTTTCTGCCAGGGAATCGGCGCACGGTAATCATTTTCGGCATCAACGGCATTGGTGAAATCCACTTCCGAATATATAATATGGGTTCGCGTCTGTTTAAGATGATCCTTCGGGCCGAGTTGCGGGTCATTGCTCGGTTGACTGCGACCATAAACAACGTTGGCTGATTTCATCACGTTGCCGAAGTCATCCACCTGCAAGGTGAGCGCCTGCTCCACGCGCGGGTCTTCGGGATTGCGTTCGTATTGGAATTTTGTCGCTTCGCGCGGATGCGTCAGGAAGACCGCATGCTGATTGCCGCCTTGCGGTTGCAGGGTTCGAATAGAAAAATCCTGTTCCGTGACAGCATAAGGATGAATTTCCTTTTCGGTACCGTCAAGAGCGTAAATTTCCTGTCGAAGCAATGTTCCCTTCAGGGCACGGGCCGCTTGCCGTTGTTCTTCTGCGGAAAGGCCGGGCGGGAAGACCGTATCGGGCAATAATCCCGCTTCGAATTCGGCATCGGTCGACCCGGGTTCGCGATAATATTCTTCCTTGAACTGTTTGCTGATGTGACCCATACGCTGATAGCTCCCGGTATGGAACCATCGGCGGACCCTTACAGGTGGAACGTGCGAAGCGGCATCGATATTGCCGTCTTCTGGAAATGAGCTATCGGTATTGAGTGCGGCGAATTCCTCGGTGTCTATCTGATCGACCCGGCCGAAACCACGAAACTCGCGTTCCGTACCGTCAAAATACCCGTGGTGGTAGCTGTAGCGGGTCACGAAGCGGTTTCGGCTGATGTGATCGTATGTTTCAACCCGTTCGACAACATGTACCGGAAAGTTCAATCGCGTTATCCACGGATTTCCCTCCTGTTTGTCCTGCAGGTAAAACCGGGTAGACGGCGCATAATGGATTCGAGTTTCCGCACCGAGGTTGTTAACCGTTTTGACAAGCAAATGCGGTTTTTGCCCGCCCATGAGATCAACGTAGAGTAAAGGATGGCCGGTGGCCGAAGGGGTGGGCGACGACCAGACCAGACACGCCGTGCCGTTACCGAGAAGGTCCACGGCAACGACTGAAGACAGATTGTCGATTTGAGGAAAGTTCTTCAGGACTTCAGCGTCTGTCCAGCGATTGCCGGCCTCATTAAAGTACAGACAAACCATGCCCTCCCGGATATAAAGAATATCTGTGACACCGGATCCGTCGATATCGGCGAGGCGGATGCGGCGTTGATCGAACTGGTCGGGCTGATCGAATACCGGGGAGTTATCCATCGTCACTTTCGTCCCAAATCGACCATACCCCAGATTCGGCCAGTAACAAACCTCACCATTGCGGATTCGCACGAGATCGGTTAGTCCGTCCCCCGACAAGTCAGCAAGATAAATGGACTGGGTTCCATCGGCAAGCATCAGTTTTGGCCCTTGTTCCTCATCCAGGGCCTGCTGGATTTTTTCACTGGCTGTGAATCCCTGCTCCGCAAGAGATGGATACCAGACCAAAACATCGTCCCTGGTGATGAGAATATCGGCGTGACCGTCGCCTGTTAGATCGACGAATTGCAGGTTGGAGTCGTTCCAGTCGATGTTGGGCCAGGATTCAAACGGGCGGAACATCTGCCAGCCGCTTTCCGTGTTGCGCTCGAAAAACCCTGGAGCGGTACGATCAAAATTCACCCAGTCGATCCGGCCGTCACCGGCCAGGTCGAGAAAAGGTTGTTGTCCCCCTGCAAAAGGAGCCAACGAGGGCAGGGAATTGACCCGCTCGACTGGAGCAAACCGCGCGGCGGTTGAGCCCGATTTGTTTTCTGCATTCAACGGACTGAGATTGCGTTTGTAAAACCAGGCGCCACCCTGTCTGGTTAAAATTCCACCTGTGCCCTCGCCATCGAGGTCGATCCACTGATAGCGCCCAGCGTCGAGACCCTGCGGCAGGTTTTCCAGATCATCCGTATCGACGCTTTGTACCTTTTGCTGGATGGCCGCTTTGCTATATTCGAACTGCAGGGGCGACATGGATTTTTTAATGTAGGTCACGTAACGGGCACCGTTTTTGTTTTCAACATCCGTCGGCGTAATGGGTTGATGGGTTTGGTGCACCATACCCGATTGGGTCACTGCCTGAAGGTGAGACGCAAAGCGCGTGCTTCCTGGGTATTGCAGGGTTTCCGCGACTGTGTGTTGATTGGTGGTGTCCAGATCGTTGTACTGAAATTCCGTGGAGCGGACGAGAACGGGTTCGGTTCCTAACTCTTCGAAACGATGAAACATCAGCACACGTTGGCAACGGCGATAGGTTCGGATTTCGAATCCAGCACGGTAATCGGAAAAGGGGTCGGGTCGAACTGGCCAATCCTGATCACCTGCTTCGAGTGCCGCCTCCACCTTGCGGTGTTGCTGTGCAGATGGTACCTGAGGGTCGAGATCCAACTCACGATAATGACCGCTACCGTAATCGAACACCAATTCGAAAGACCAATCCATTTGGGCGGGATCGGGTTGGATCAACCGCGATGTTTTGTTGCCGTATTGGACCCGTTTAAGGTACCGGTTGACGGAACGTCCCGCGGCGGTACGATTTCTTTCGTGTGCCAGTGACACGTCAACCTGAGCCGAGTCTTCCGCGATGTAGCGATAAACCATCGCATTGCCTTTGTCGTCGTATGTTTCGCAAACCAACCAACGGAAAATTTTGCGGGGATCTTCGGAATCTGCAATGCGGCTTTCCGGCGTTTTGCCGTACCAGGCGGTCACATTGTTTTTGGAGATTGATCGCCAGGAGATATCGGAGGGATCGGCCTGATTCGTCCAGCGTTCGATACGCGCGAACAAACCTTCGATACGTGGGCGATAACGGTGGATGGTGTAGGTTTGACCGCCGACACGGCGCGGCGGTATTTCTTCGGCCTGCCATTCGCCGGGGGCAATCTCTTTTAGGCAGGGCACCAGATCTTCGGAGCCGGAAAGGACAAACACATCGGCCTCTTTCCCATCGCGGTAGGTCGGCAATCCCTTGTCCGTCTTACGCGCGATTGAGGATAACGACAGGCTCCACCCTAATCCGAACGGGCCATTGCCCGATCCGGAATCGTATGACAGGGACAATTGCGGACCGAACCCCGCACGACCTGTGCTGGCCGCAATCGGGATTGTCATGGAAGCTGTGCCCGTGACCGGGTTGGCGGCGAACTTTTCACCGATACCCCGGATAGCACCACCGCCCTTGGGCAAAGTGAGGGAAGGGGCGTTTATTTGGAAATCGTCCTCGGTGGCTGATTTGCGGTTACGGGATTCGAGGCTGGGCTCAGCCTGTTGCGAAGAGGTGCCTTGGTTGCGATCCATGGGCTTTGCTCCTCTAATGAAAGTCGAAAATAATCTCTGCAAAATAGAAACCACTCAAAATACAAGTGGCTGAAAGTTGCCTGAAACTTCAAAACCGTAGCGCTAAAACTTACCCTATCCCCCTAAGGGAGGGGGCTAAGGTGAGGCAGAGCCTTCTCTTGTATTTTCGCATAACTAATTAAAGGAGTGTCGGAAAATTATGAGTCCGAAGGAACACCTTGAATGGTCTAAAACGGGAAGAATCATAATTTCCCCTTGATCTTCATCGACAGAGGAGAGGGCTATGATCTTTAAAGAATTTTACCAAAAAAAACTCAAAAATCAGGTTGTGTATTCTGCATTGATTCGGATGTATTCGTAGGACAGGTCGCAGGTGTATACCTCGGCTTTGCCTTTTCCTAACCTGAGATTCAAAGCGATTTCGATGTCTTTGTCGCGCATGGCTTTTTCCAGTTTTTCCATGGAGGTTTCCGGCGAAGGGATGCCGCGTTTGAGCAGAGGCAATCTGTTCAATTGAATGTCGACCTTGTCTTCAACCAGTCCCGCACCGGAATACCCGGCGGCACACAGAATTCGTCCCCAATTGGGGTCTTCTCCAAACAATGCGGTTTTCACCAGTTTGGAATTGGCCACAGTCATGGCAACCTGCTTTGCATCCTTGTCGGTACGAGCTCCGGACACTTTTACAGTCACCAGTTTGGTCGCGCCTTCGCCATCTTCTACAATCTTGACGGCCAATTTGCGGCACACTTTTGTGAGCGCGTGAACAAAGGCTTTGTACGCTGGGTTTTTGCTTCGAATCGGTGTATTGCCTGCTCCGCCATTGGCCAAGGCCAGGACGCAATCGTTGGTACTGCAATCTCCGTCCACCGTAATGCTGTTAAAGGAAAGGTCCGTTGCTTCCTTCAGTGCGGATTGCAGGATTTTTGCATCGATGGCCGCGTTGGTATAGACAAACCCCAGCATCGTGGCCATATTCGGGTGGATCATTCCGGACCCTTTTGCGAACCCGCCGATTTCGATAGTTTTGTTTCCCAATTTAACACGTGCCTTGGCGGTTTTAGGGACCAGGTCGGTTGTTAGGATCGCATCGGCGGCGTTTTGCCATCCTGTCCGGGAAGCCCTTTGACTGATAAATGAAAGTGAATTCAAAATTTTATCTGTGGGCAAAGGCACACCAATGATTCCCGTGGAGGACAATAATATCTCGCCAGGTTTTGCATCGATAATTTTCGCCAGATGTTCTGCAATCGATTTGCAGGCTTCGACACCATGCGGTCCGGTGCAGGCATTGGCATTGCCGCTATTGATGAGGATGGCCCGTGCTTGCTGTTTTTTGACTGCCTTTTGGGACCACAGTACCGAAGGCGATTTCACTTTGTTCAAGGTAAACACACCTGCGGAGACGGCAGGCTTTTCCGAAATGATCAAGGCCAGGTCCTTTAAACCTTTTTCTTTGATCCCACAGGAAATACCCGCGGCTTTGAATCCGGGTACGGAGGGGATTGGATTGTTCGACATGACGTCCTCTATGGAAAAATTGCTGGGAAATCGAGGCCGGTTCGCTCGCCGAATCCCTGCATGATATTCATATTTTGCACCGCCTGACCGGAGGCTCCTTTAATCAAGTTGTCCAGAGCGCTGGTGATGATGGCGCGTCCCGTTCGGGAGTCCACCGTAACGCCGATATCACAATAATTGGAGTAGACAACGTTTCCTGTGCGCGCAAAGGAACCGGGTTTTAGTATTCGGACGAAAGGCTCGCCCTGGTAAAACCTTTGGTAGATCTCTTGCAAAGCTGAGGTGCTTATTTCTTTTTTCAACTTGGCGTAGAGTGTGCTTTCCATTCCCCGCGTCATTGGAATCAGGTGCGGGGAAAAGCTGATATTTAAATCTCTGTTGGCCAATCTTGTGAGTTCCTGTTCGATTTCCGGGGTGTGGCGGTGATTGCCCAGTCCATAAGGCGAAACGCCTTCGTTACATTCGGAATACTGGGTTGACAGAGAAGCTTTGCGTCCCGCTCCGGATACACCGGATTTGGAATCTGCGATCAAACTGTCAAGGTTCACCAAACCTTCAATGATTAAAGGCGCGAGCCCCAGGATCACGCTGGTCGGGTAACATCCTGGGTTGGCCACCAGGCGCGCTGATTGAATCGCGTTCCGGTGGAACTCCGGAAGGCCGTATTCTGCTTTCGGTAAGAGATCCGGTTGCAGATGCGGCGTGTGGTACCACTGCTCAAAAATTTCGGCGGATTTGATTCTGAAATCTGCGCTCAAGTCGATAACCTTGCACGGGCTTGCCAAAAACTGCGGCATCCACTTCATCCCTGTCGTGTGCGGCAAGGCCAGAAACAGGATATGGCAGGTATTTCCGATGTTTTCCGAAAGAGGGACCAGCTTGTGGTCGATATGTCCCTCCAGGGAAGGAAATACTTCGGCAATACTTTTGCCCGCGTAAGTTTCTGAAGTCAGAGTGGAGAACCGGACTTCCGGATGTTTTAGGAGGAGCCGGATCAATTCCAGTCCGGTATAGCCACTGGCCCCTGCGATGCTGATATCAATCATATTTTAGCCAAAAAAAAAGGAAGGCCTTTTCAGGCCTTCCGTTGGGTTGCGTAAACTTTGTAATTATCGTTTGGAAAACTGGAATCGTTTTCGAGCCCCAGGACGGCCATACTTTTTTCTTTCCACGATTCTGGCATCACGAGTTAAAAACCCGGCGCGTTTTAACGTGATTCGGAAATTAGGGTCACTCTGGGTCAAGGCTTTGGCAAGACCCAATCGCAAAGCACCGGACTGGCCGGACAAACCGCCTCCTTTAACTGTTGCCGACACATCATAGTTTTCATGAGTATTGGTAATGATCAAGGGTTGCTTGACATTGATTTCCAGAGAATCGCGGCCAAAATAAGTGCTGGCATCTTTTTGATTGATGGTGAAATTGCCAGTTCCCGGTTGAATCCAAACTTTGGCAATCGCTTCTTTCCTTTTTCCTGTTGCGTAAAACCTGTCTTCCATAAATTTCCTCGTTTCCCTTGTGGGGGAGTGATCTGTAATAAATTAAACCGTCACCGTTTCCGGAGATTGACTGGTATGTGGATGCGCCGCTTCCGAATACACCCTTACATTTTTAAATAGAGTGCGTCCCAATCGGGTTTTGGGAAGCATGCCTTTGACAGCGATTTTTAATAAATCTCCCGGCTTTGATTCGAGCAATTGGCTCGCTGTGACCGATTTGATTCCACCAGGAAACCCGGAATGGCGGTAGTATGTTTTATCTGCCGTTTTGTTTCCAGTCAATTTAACTTTACCGGCATTGATGATGATCACGTTATCCCCAGTATCGACATGGGGAGTGAAGGTGGGTTTGTTTTTCCCCCTTAAAATAGACGCCGCTTTGGCCGCAACACGGCCCAGGGGTTTGCCTTCAGCATCGATCAACACCCATTTTTTCTGAACATCTTCTTTTTTTGCTAAATAAGTTTTCATCTAAAAAAACACCATTTTCGGCTTTTGATTTTTATAAGAGTTAAGCGGCTTATCATAATGAAAGGGAGGTAAGATGTCAATGATATAAATAAATGTTCTACTGAATTTAAAAATGGTGTGCTCTCTTCCTTATTCAGGGAGACCAAAATTGGATAATTATTGTGCTAGAATCAGTGTTGATTTATAAGTTGAGATATTCTGGAGAGCTTGATACCTCTATATTTCTCAAAATAATAAGATGAAATCCAGCGATATAAAAAACAAGATCAACCGGGTTTGGTTACACGGAACGGATGAGCAAAAGGAGGAACTGGCTGAGGTTCTGGTCAGTCTGGCAATAGAATCTGGATGGACCAACCTGAAATTGCCTTCCGAAGGGTTTTCCATTCAATCCTGTTCAGCTCTGGCCGAGAAAATACACTTAAATGCATCTGAACCTCTGATATCAAGCCTTCATAGTTTTGTTGATTCTGTCCTGGACGAAATCACTACTGCCCGGGAAAGGGACATCACTCTGATATGATTTTAATTTATTAATGGGGGTTTTGAAACCCTACTCAATTTTTGCAGTAGTCATGACTCATTCTGCCCGTTTTATATGATTTTATTTTCGAAAGAATATCGGATCATCTGGGCGGTGTTTTCCAATCCAAGTTTTTCGAGGATCCTACGCCGATAAGTACCAATGGTGGGGATTCCCAAATTCAGCTCTTTTGCCACCTGGGTGAGGGTTTTTCCGGAGGATATCATGACCAAAACCTGAAATTCCCTTGGGGAAAGGGTGTCATGCAAGGGGCGATTCGCGTCGTCCTCCAACCCTGCCACCAGGGTTTCTGCAAATTTCGAGCTAACATATTTTCCTCCCGATACTACCTTCCTGATAGCGGTAACCAGTTCCTTTTCACTACATTCTTTTGTTAAATATCCCGACGCGCCTGCTTTGTAATAGGGGATGGCAGATTTTTCGTCCGACAAAAAGTTTAATACGATAACCGGAAGATCGGGGTATATAGCTTTGATCTCCAAGATCACTTGCCAATCGGTTTCGTCCGAGGTCGATACATCCAACAAAACGATATCAAGATTGAGCAGATCCAGTTTTTCCAACAGTTCCTGTTTGTTGGTAGCTTGGTCCGATAATTCAAAATCCGGAGTTTCCCGAATAATTTGAGCTAAACCTTTCCTGGTTATGGCATGGGGATCTGCCAAAAGAATTTTACTTTGTATCATAAAGTTTGTTTGTATTTCCAAGTGAGAATTAATTCCTTCAGGGATCAAAAAAGGAATTTTACATATTCCCAGGGGAAGGAAGTTCTTCCAAAAAAATACCAGTCAAAATTCTGTTAAATCCTGGTCCCAAATGGTAAATAATTTCCAATTCCTATTTAACGTTAAAAACGATTATGGTCGCAAAAAATACGATAAAAATTAAACCCACCGAAGCGCAAGGAGAAGGATATATCTGAATGAGAACAGTGGCCTTAAAAAAACTCTCAAGTTTAAAAGCCACAAGACCGGCTGGGCTAAAACAATTTTTGTGCCTTCAAAATTTATAAAGCGATCTCCGCCTGGAAAGGCTTATTTTTTAAGGGTTTATTGTAAAAGGGCCAATCCGACCAATACAATCAACAAAAAAGTATTTTCTTTGTAAAAACTACTTTAAGTTTTTTGTAGAAAAAACATTTCAAATGTTTTGATTTTTAGGGGAACTAAATAAAGGCAAGGACCCTTTAGCGTCAGCTCAAACTATTTTGTTTTCATACGAATATTTAATAATTTGAGCTGTATTATCCAAACCCAGTTTTTCTAAAATTCTACGGCGGTATGTGCCTATGGTGGGAATGCCCAAATAAAGTTCTTTTGCGATTTCCGTCAAGGTTTTGCCCGAGGAAATCATGACCAGAACCTGAAATTCACGGGGCGACAGGTTTTCGTGGGGGGGGCGTTCATTATCTTCTTCAAGGCAGGTGAGCAATTTTTCTGCAAACAGAGGGCTGACATATTTCCCGCCTGAAACTACTTTACGAATGGCGATTACTAATTCTTCAGGCGCCTCATCTTTGGTGATATAACCTGAGGCTCCGGCTTTATAAAATTGAATAGCGTAATTTTCTTCAGAAGAAACGCTTAAAATTAATACAGGAAGATTCGGAAAATGATTTTTAATCTCTAAAATAGCCTCCCACCCGGTTTTCCCCGGCATTGCGATATCTAGGAGGACTATATCCAGATCATGCTGGACTATTTTTTCGAGGAGCATGTTGCCGTCGGAAGCTTCATCAACAAGTTCGAAATCGGGGGTTTCAGAAATAATCTGAATCAGACCTTTTCTGACTATTGCATGATCGTCAGCAATTATGATTTTTATCTTTTTCATACCGGGGCTCTCAATTCAATGGTTTGCAATGGAAAACTGACCTTTACAGAGGTACCTTTTCCTTCCTCACCTTCAATTTGGACGTTTCCATCAAACATCAATGCCCGTTCCCTGATGCCCAACAATCCCAGGCTGTCCGGACATTCTATTTTTTCAGAATTGATTCCTACCCCATTGTCCCGTACTTCGAAATAAATTCTTTCTTCGCTACACTCCAGATCGACGTTAACACAAGTGGCTTTGGCATGCCGTGTGATATTGGTAAGCGCTTCCTGAAAAATCCTGAACAAATGAGTCGCCAGTTCGGGCGGGATTTTTTTGGAATCGATTTCAATATGCAGTAAAACTTTAATACCCGTATTGGACTTGAATTGGTTCGATTGCCACTTAAGCGCTTCTTCCAGACCTAATATGTCCAAAACCTGCGGGCGCAACTCAGAAGAAATTCTTCTCACAGTATAGATCGAATTTTCTATTATAGAAAGCATGGACTGAATCTTTTCGTTGATCCCGAAGGATGGGGCTGGCAGGTTCTTTTTTATCCATGTGACATCCAGTTTGAGTGCGGTCAAGGACTGTCCCAACTGGTCGTGGATTTCCCTGGATATCCTTCGTTTTTCATCTTCACGCACCTGTTGCATCTGGTTATTCAGTTTTCTGAGTTGCTGTCGGGAGGTCACCAGGACATCTTCGTACATTTTGATTTCAGTGATGTTTGTATCGGTACCTACCATCCGCAAGGGTTTGCCGTTTTCACTCCATTTCACTATCTTGCCACGGTCAAGGAACCAACACCATTCTCCGTCTTTGGTGAGAAGCCTGTTTCTGCAATAATAAACCGGAGCGATACCTTGAAAATGCTCGTCGAGCCTTTTCGTCACTTTGGGCATATCTTCCGGGTGGATCAGTTTCTTCCAGGAGTCCACATGGGGAGGGAAATCTCCCCGAGTATAGCCCAGAGATTCCAGCCACCGGTTACTGAAGTAGACCTGGCCCGATTGGATATCCCAATCCCAGAGTCCATCTCCAGAGGCTTCCAGGGCATAATTCAGGCTTTCCTGACTTGCTTTTAATGCCTGTTCAGCATTTTTCAATTCGGTAATATCCAGACAGGAACCGATGAATCCTGCGAATTCCCCATTGGACAGATACCGGGGTCGGCTGGAATCGAGAATCCAGCGGTATTCACCATCGGCCCGTAGCAAGCGATACTCGATCTGAAAGGTTTCGCGGTTCTTAAGGCTGGTCAAAAACACTTTCCAGCAATTTTCCCGGTCCTCCGGGTGTACCATTTGCGCCCACCCATCGCCTTTTTCCTCTTGGAAGGATCGTCCTGTAAAATTTAACCAGACCTGATTGAGATAATTGCAATAACCATTGGCATCACAGGCCCAGATCAGCGCGGGCTGGGAATCTGCCATCACTCGAAAATATTCTTCGCTTTCTTTAAGTCTTTTCTCCGTTTTCCGATGCTCGGAAATTTCATTTTTCAAGCGTTCGTTTGCTACGCTTAATTTCAGGGTTCTTTCTTTAACCATTTCTTCCAATTTGGTTTTGTACTGTTCCAACTGAATTTCGGCGGCTTTTTTTTCAGTGATATCGGTGGATATTCCACAGATAGCATAGGCTTCTTCATTTTCTCCAAAAATGGGGAATTGAATCGAAAGAAACGTTTTTTGAGTTCCATTCCGGATCATGCGTTCTTCAACTTTTTGTGCGGTCAGGTCCCTTAGCACCGAGCGGTTATTTTCAACAATTTGGTCTGCGAGGTCCTTTTGAAATATTTCATAGGCGGTTTTGCCCTGAACCTCATCATTTTTTAAATTCAGCAATCGTTCATATTCTTTATTGACTAACAGATATCTGCCCTCAAGATCTTTCATATAAACCACGGCAGGAGTGTGGTCCAAAATGCCCTGAAGTTTTTGGGCCTGATTCCGGACTTCATTTTCAACTTTTCTCAGTTTTGTAACATCATTCGCATAGACATAAATACCTTCAATTTCTTTATTCGCGTTTTTATCAGGTACATAAACGCAATGAACCGTTCTATTGCCCCCATATTTGTAAGGGATGAAGGTTTCAAATTCCTGGCGTTCACCTTTCAAAGCTTTATTAAGGTAAAATTTTATAATATCGAACGCCTCATGCCCCACTAACTCCTCGACTTTTCTACCAATTATTTTTTCGGAAGGTAGTCCAAACCACCTTTCATATGATTGGTTGGCGAACCGAAATCTAAGTTTCGAATCAAGATGTGCTATTAGCATGGGAATATTTTCTGCAACTGATCGGAGCTGAGATTCCGTTTCCTTTCGCATACGCTCTCTTTCGGTTGCTTGAATGAGTTGGGAGCAGGTGCTCACAAAGGGTTCCAGATAATCCACCATATCCTCGGCGTATCCATCCATTCGATTTGCAATACCCACCATTCCAATAACATCTTTTCCACAAAGAATGGGTATTCCTAAAAATGAATTCAGTGGAGGGTGGCCGGATGGGATTCCGGCTCTTCGAGAGTCGTTCCTGGGGTCGTTGGCAATGACTGGTTCCCCACTTGTGATCGCAACCCCAAAAAGCGAGTCCATATTATAAAATTCCATTCCCAGATTGGCCTGCTGTTCATAAAGGCTACGAGTGTCTTCATTCCAAGAGATATCTGTTATTGCATAGGATTTCAGGTAAGGGTTTCCTTTTTCATCCTGAAGAACATGGCCGAGGAACCCGAATTGGCTTTCGGTTAAATGAATAAATTTGTCCAAAAGGTATTCAAAAACCTCTTTAGGATGGGTTTCTACAATAAACTGAGTTTGGACGGTGCGGATTACATTCAGGAGTTCATTGGATTTCTTGAGTTTCTCCTGGGCTTTTTTCTGGGCTCTTGAAGCTCCGGAGAGGATCAGGGACAATCCAAAAGCCAGCCAAATAAAACTCTGTAATAAAACCCCGGACTGGTTTTTGGGTCCGAATTCAAACGGACTGGATCCTGTCAGCCAGAAATAGATGGCAATTGTGGAAACGATCCAACTGGTGAGCAACCCACCTGCAATGTGGAACCTGAATGGCGCCCAAACCAGAAATGGCAATATCAGTAAAAGAGGAGCGAAGGATTCAGTGGCCATTCCGATTTCGCGAATCACAACGCATGTGAAAAATAAAATAACTGCGTAAACTAAAATCTCAGGATTAAAGCGAAGTTTGGACCTTTTTTCTATTGTTTGAAAACAAACTAATAAAGTAGGTACCATTACAAGAATGCCGGTAGATTCTGCCAGCCAGGCTTCTGTTAAATTGAATTGGAAATTTTCCCAGCTTTCAATCCCCAGAATGCCAGATAACGTCAACGTCACTAAAGGACAAACGAATCCCACCAGACCGGAACACAACACAATAAAAGAAGATGCTTGTTTTACATCGTTAAAAAAATCCGGGGGTGGGAAAATGCGTTTATATACGAGTGCGCCCACCAAAGCCTGAACTGATTGGGTGAATGCCATTAAAAGGCATGCCAGAATATGACTCGAACCTTCAAGATGAGCAAGCCAGGCGTGTGAGGTCCAGCTCCAGGCAAACGTTCCGAGAAAAATTCCCGGCCAATAGGCATATCCCCAACGAATTAGAAAGAACATCCCCAGGCCGGATCCCAATGCTACCCATTGCATACCCTCACTTTCCCATCTTGGAAGGGAGCTGATGCAGGCACTTAAATAGAATAGCCCGGCGAGACTGATTATTTTGTTGCAGTTTTTAATGGATATTGAAACCGTCTGTTTCATGAACTTTTCAATTAATTAATAGACCTCTTTTTTCAAACCGGATATTACCAATTAAGATGAAAATCATAACATGAGGCCATAAGAAAATTCTTATTTTTGTAGAATTTTAAAGCTTTATTTCTCAACTTAATTGGGTTATTTTAACCCGGTTTTATTCCCGATTTTTCCTGTTTTAACCACCTTTTTCCACCTGAATTTATGAAACCCATCAATTATTCCAGAGAAATGGCGCACAAGCATCGGGTCCCATCTGTCCTGTCTTTGCCTTATTCAGGTCCCGTATCCGAAACCGTTCCGGACCTGGAGGAGGCTGTGGAACGCGCCCAAAATTTCATTTTATCTCAGCAAAACCAGGAGGGGTACTGGGTGTCTGAGCTGGAATCGAATGTGTCGGTGACTTCCGAATTGATTTTTTTCATGCATTTGATGGACATTGAAGATCCTGAATTGACCCAACAAATCGTGAATTATCTGTTCAAGTTGCAACAGGAAGATGGTGGATGGACATTGTTTTATGGGAACCCCAGTCATGCCAGTTTTTCAGTGGAAGCTTATTTTGCTCTCAAGATGGCAGGCGTTTCACCGGAAAGGCCCGAAATGGTTCGTGCCAGGGAGTGTATCGAGCGATTGGGCGGAGTGCCCAAGTGCCGTGTTTTTACCTGGATTTTCCTCGCCATGTTGGGCCAAATCTCCTGGGACAGGATTCCGGCCATTCCTGTCGAGGCCATGCTTTTGCCAAAGGGTAGCTACTTTAATATTTATGAAATGTCGAGTTGGTCCCGAAGTACGGTGGTTCCGCTTCTTATCGTTGCCGCGTTTAAACCCGTAAAACCGGTTGCGCCTGAATTGGCCATTTCCGAATTGCTCCCGGAAGGCGACGCTTCATTGAAATTCGAAAAAAGCAAAGAAACATTTACCTGGCGCAACTTTTTTCTGTGCCTCAATGGTGCGGTCAAACTTGTCGGCAAATGCCCTTGGAAACCGTTTCGCCGCTTTGCTTTAAATAAAGCATTGCGCTGGCTGTTGGAGCATCAGGAACCAGAAGGTGATTTTGGCGGTATTCAACCTCCAATGATTTATTCTCCTCTTGCCCTCAAGGCCATGGGCTATAAAAATACGGATCCGGAAATTGTCAAAAGCTGGGAGGCGATCCTGCGCTTTTTGGTGGTCAGCGAAGATGAAAAAGATATCGTTTTTCAGGCCTGTGTCTCGCCCATGTGGGACACGGCGATCTCCTGCAACGCCTTGCTCGATTCCGGCTTGCCTGTAGACCATCCCCAAATAGTCAAGGGAACAGAATGGCTTCTGACCAAACAGGTGACCAGCACAGCAGGCGACTGGCGGGTGAAAAATCCCAACACTCCACCCGGCGGCTGGGCCTTCGAGTTTTTTAATCAATTGTACCCGGACTGCGATGACACAGCGGAAATACTGATGCTCCTGAACCGGGTGAAATTTCCTGATGAGGAAAAAATCAAGTACGAATTCGATCGCGCGCTGGTTTGGCTCTTGAGTATGCAAAGCTCAAACGGCGGCTGGGGTGCATTCGATCAAGATAACGACAATCGTCTGATGAATGAAATTCCCTTCGCGGACCACGGCGCCATGCTCGATCCTCCGACGGCAGATGTGACGGGACGTATCCTTTGGTTTATGGGTCGGCTGGGAGGCTATCTCGACCATCCCCGCGTGAAACATGCATTCGAGTTCCTGCGAAGCGAACAGGAACATGATGGGTGCTGGTTTGGGCGCTGGGGCGTGAATTACATCTACGGCACCTGGCTGGTGCTCAGCGGATTGCGTTCTATTGGCGAAGACATGGGGCAAGCTTATATACGACGAGCGGTAACCTGGCTGAAAACCCATCAGAATGAAGACGGAGGATGGGGAGAAACCTGCCTGAGTTATGAGCAACCCGAATTGCGCGGGCAAGGCAACAGCACGGCTTCACAAACCGCATGGGCGCTTATGGGACTGATAGCCGCGAAAGAAGAATCGTCCGAAGAAGTGCAAAGAGGAATCGATTATCTGCTGAAGAAGCAAGACCCCGACGGATCATGGTGGGAAGACGAATTCACCGGCACCGGATTCCCTCAACATTTTTATCTTAAATACCACATGTACCGCCAGTTCTTTCCCTTGATGGCATTAGCCCGCTATAAAAAATCGCTGGAAGGAGAATATTGTGGTTAGGCCCCTGGAACAACTTTTTCTTAATCAGGTCGAATTTGGCAAATTGGCATTGTCCATCTCCCATCATTTGTCACTTCAATATCCATAACGCGATTTATCGCTCCAGGTGGCGGTGCCGTTCTGGATACGATTGTAGGCGTCCGTATCACCGGCGCCCCAGGCGTTTTGTGATGCTGTACCTTTGGAGGAATCGCCCTGCGAATCCTTGTTCGAACTGCTTCTACTCGATGACGAGGGCAGACTGGACGACGAAATGGGTGGAAGTTTTGCGTACTCTTTGGCTAACCAGGCCATTCGCTGACCGGAAGTGTAAAACGTTTTTCCGCGCGGCTCGGCACACACTCTCATGTAATTGGAAAATTCTATCTCGTTGCGATATCCGATGCATCCTCCGTCGCTGATGTGCTTTTCAATGTAACGCGCTTGCGGATTGTTTTGTGCGGATGCTTTTAAAAACCAGGATAGGGCGGTGTCTGTGTTCTGGGGAACCGCCATTCCGAATTGGTACATTCGGCCAAGTCGAAACTGTCCGAGATCGTTGAATTGCGCGGCGGACTTTTTATACCAATAAAGAGCCAGCTTCCAATTTTCTTTGGTTCCAAGTCCATCTTCAAACATATAGCCTAAATTGGCTTGTGCTGTGGAGACCCCGTTTTCCGCTGAAAGCTTGTACCATTTGAAAGCCTGCTCGTTACTGATTTCCAAACCCTCGCCTTTTTCGTACTGATACCCGATTTGCAATTGAGCCAAGGCATTTCCAGCCTTTGCGGCTTGTAGAAAAAGGGTGGCGGCTTCTTCGTATTTTTTATCTTTATAGAGGGCTACACCTTTATCGAAGAGGTCCTTGCGGGGCCATTGCTTCACTGGTGATTTTATCTTCCGCAAAGCTTTTTTAGCGTCGTCGCTCCCCCGTTTGGCGGCGGCGGTATACCAGCGAATTGCGATCGGCATGCTTGGATCGACTCCCCGTCCGCCTGCATACAATCGCCCCATATTGTACATGGCATCTTCGTTGCCCTGTTTCGCGGCGGCACTGTAATACCTTATGGCTTCCTTATAATTTTGTTTGACGCCATAGCCTTTTTCAAACGAATAGGCCAGCAGTACCTGGGCTCCTGCATGACCCTGGGCGGCGGCCTTCTGATACCATTCCACAGCTCCGTTCCTGTCCTTAGTTCCCCAGCGACCGAAAGCCAAACCCAGGCCTGCACAATATTGCTGGTCTGCGGTAACAAACTGATTCCGCTTAACGGTATACAGGATTTTGGATTTACAGTTTTGCCAGTCTTTCAACATTCCGGCATCGGCAGAGGATGCGATGAAAAAAATACAGGCTGTCAGTATCGTTGACTTTTTCATAGGGATTCTCCTGCTCGACACAAAAATTGGATTAGCTATTTATTCAGGAATCAAGGGAGCAAATCCAAGAGGTTATTAACATCGTCCATTCCGTCTTTTCCCTGCGAACCGATGGGGTTTGCAGAAGAGGGTTGTCCTCCCGAACCGCTGGGCATACTGCCCCCTGAACCCGAAGGCGGGCGTAATTCGGGGGGCAGGGACTGTGAAGATCCGCCAATGAGAAACTGATCATTTGGAACCCTGGGTCCGAGCCGGCCGAGTGCCTTATTGGCCATGGCATTTGCCGAAGCCATTATTTTTTCTCGCTTCCAGGTCCGCAATCGATCACGTCCGGAAATTTGCAGGGTGAAACTTTCTGTTCCTTTTAATACGAAAACGTTTAATCTCTGTTGATTCAGATCGAGGAGAGCGTAGGCGTCATCGCCCAGTTTTGGCAAATCCACAAACCCCCGGCTCTTCCGACGGTTTTTTCGATAAAAATTGTGAAGTTGAACCGGATCTGTACCCAGGCTGGTGCTGTAGGAAATCTCAACCAGCGGCATCCCGAGTTGAACTCCCTTGAAACGGCATATATCTGCCTGATCGCTTGTAATGCGCCTGGGAAAAGAGTAGACCTCGTTCATCGCCTGGCACACATCTCCAGCTGTCAATAGGCCGCATGCCCCCTGACCCAGTATATAGGGAACGGTGCTACAGTTGGCGTCGGGCTCTTTGACCTCCACCCCTTTACGGGTTCCGCTCACCATCGCACCCGTGTTGGCCGGACCTGAAACTCTGTTTCCATCGGCAGAGACGGTCAGGTTGTCCTGAAATCCATTATTCCAAAACACTTTGAAGGTACCGGTATCGGGATTGCATTCCCATTTTCCCAAACCGGCAGGGAACATGGAATTCCCAGGAACGAATCGAGCTTGATGGTCTTCGGAAAAAATTGCGGTACCGCCAATGAACCAATCCCATTCACCCAAAATTTCCTTGCAGGAACCGGCCAAAGCCGATCCAGAACAAATGCCAGAAAAAAGTAAAAAAAAGACCAAAGGTTTAAAGAATTTTCTGAAGGACAAAATTTGAGAACCCATGTGGATGCCTCCTTTCTAATTTATTTCTTTTATTAAAATGATACCATTTCGCTAAAAGATTTGGGTTGGAATAGAAAGCGACCTTCCTTTCTAAATTAAAGGCTCATCAGGCGAATAGAATTCATAATAATATGAATTTATAAGCCTATTGTGAAATCGGAGTGTGATATTGAATTACGCCAGAAAAATTGAGATTGCCAATTTTTATAGAATGGATTTCTCACCCCATTGGGCATCAGTAAGGGGATTTATGGAAAATTCCCAAAAACACTTACTTGACTTGGCATCCTACTATGGTGAGGTCATCAAAGGGGGGCTGGTTGCCGGTGAATTGATTGATGGAATCGACTAATTGATCCAGCGCCTTGTCCAGCGGTTCTTCATTTTTTTGCAGGTGACCTGTAAGTCGTTCGAAACCGAACTGTTCATTATTTTTGTTTTTGGGCTCAATCAAACCATCGGTGTATAAAAAAATCTGGTCTCCAGAATCCAGAGAAATTTCTTCCTGACCATATTGGGAATCGGGAAGAATACCCAAAGGAGAGCCGCTAGCCGGAACTTTTTCCTGAATCTGTTTGTCTTCGCCTATTACTAAAATTGGATGATGTCCTGCATTGGCGGCCTTTAAGCTTTTTTCTGCCTTATCCAGCAGTAAATAGATCACGGTAGTGAACATTCCCCGATACGAACGCGAACAAAGGATATTATTCACCTCGGTCAAAACATCTGCGGGTTCGCTTTTTAAATGAGCGATGTATCTAAAGTCACTCATTAGACGCGCCATCTGGAGTGCCGCGGGGACTCCTTTTCCGGATACGTCGCCAAGAAGAATTCCTACCTTATTACCTTCGAACTCAATAAAGTCATAATAATCACCCCCCACCTCTCTGGCGGGCAATGCTTTAGTGGCAAAGGAGAACCCTTCAATCTGCGGAAGAGATGCGGGCAAGAAACTTTCCTGCACGGACTGGGCAAATTCCATATCCTTTTCCATGCGCTGTTTTTCCAGCATCATCTGGTGCATGCGCGCATTTTGCAGGGCGAGGGCGGCGCTGTCACAAAACATCTGGAACAAGGCCAAATCCGGGCCCACAAACACCTTGCCATTATCCTTGGAATGGATGACCTGGCAAACACCGATGATTTCTCCCTTAACCTTTAATGGGGCGCAAAGAATGGATCCTGTCCGGAAACCCGTTTTCTTGTCGTAAGCAGGGTTGAATTTGGGATGCTCATAGGCGTCCTTGATCATTACAGGTTCACCAGTTTCCGCAACCGTTCCTGCGATGCCTTCACCAATTTTAAGTCGGGCCAGGGTTTTTAACTGGTTGCCCACAGAACTCAAGGCCACTTGAAAAACCAGATCGCCGTGCTCTTTATCTATAAGGAGCAAACTGCTGGCATCGGCATCCATCACCTGTTTGGCGATGTTCATGATGGTATCCAGGAGGCTGGCCTGGTTCAATTCCGAATTGAGGAGGGAATTGATTTTATAACAGGTTTCCAACTGCTGAACCCGTACCTGGCACATTTCCAACTTTTTTTCCGGGTCCATGAGATCTATCATAACCTGTCCTCAATAAAGGATTCTGGAAGTTTAATAATTGTAAAACGCATCCGGTTCACCAGGATGATATATCTGTAAAATCCCAATCGATCAGGAAAACCGGGCAAACCTTTCCGGCACCCTAAAAACTAATAGCCCTGAAATCAGTAAAAAATCTCTTTAACTTGAGCGCTAACATAGCTAAAATGAATCTATGGGTCAAATAAAATCCAGGACCAAATGATGACGAGTTCCAAACGGCAAACAAAGCCAACCTGGTCGACCCTGGGTTCTGTACTTTCCGGAACCGTAAACCAAATAAATTCCAATAAGGAGGACCAACTCGAATGGTTCAACCTGCAATGGCGTTTGGCTGTTGGGGAACAATTGGCATCGATTTCACGGATCATTCAGGTTACAAAGAAAACCCTCTACCTACAGGTCTCCAACAAGGATTGGATTCCTGCCATTAAATCTTTGGAACGTCGCATACTGAGCCAAATAAAAAATCAGGGAGATCCATTTACCCGAATCCGGTTTATGGAGGGTTTGATTACCAAATCCCCTCCAAACAAACCTATTGCGAAATCTAACCAAACCGATTCCACTACAAGAAGCCACATAAACCCGCAAGAACTGGAAGGAAGCCTTAGCATGATCAAAGAGGAATCATTGAAAGAAATACTCCACCGTCTCGGCCAAAAAATCCGTTTTATATCGGTTTTACTGCTGAGCGTGGTCTTTATATCGAATTGTTCAACCCTGCAAGCCAATGAATCGGTAGAGCAGGAATCTTCACCCAGGCTTCAGGTGGCATCCAGTTCTTCAGTTGATCTTAGCCACTCTCTTGCCATTGAGAAAAGCCGCAACCAGACGATGTCTGAACCGGAAGGAGATTTTAAGGATCCGCGGGCGTATTACCATTATTTAATGGCGTTAAAAAGTTTAAGAAAAAGCGATTTCAAGGACGCGGCATTCCAGTATGAACAATTAGTGGAATACGATGCTGAGACCGAAGAGTTTTCTGTCAGGTTGGCCCAGCTTCTGTTAAGGACCAACCAAATGGATAAAGCCATTGAGTTTTGCCGGGAAGCGCTCATCCGCTATCCCAAAAACAACGATATACGGGAAATATATGCAGATATCCTGTCCAGCAGAGGGCAAAAAGAAAAGGCCCTGGAACAATACGAAAAAACTCTCGAACTGGATTCCAAAAACACCCGCTCGATACTTTTGGCCGGCATTATTTATGAGGATATGGGACGGTACGACAAATCAACACCCATGTTCCAAAAGGTGGTCTTACTGGAGCCGTCAAATCCACTAGGGTATTACTATCTGGGTAAATCCTTTGTTCGAGAGGACCGATTCGACAAAGCAAAAATCAACATGGAAAAAGTTCTTGCCCTGCGGCCTAATTTCAATTCTGCTCGAACCTATTTAGGTTGGATTTTTGAAAACCTGGGGCATCTCAGGTTGGCCCGGCAGGAATACCAGATCGTATTGAAACTCAATCCCCAAAATTTGAAGGTGAAGGAATATTTATCCCGTTTGGGAGACCCCAAACCGGCAATGGCCTTTGAAGAGGAAACTTTCAAGCCGGAGATCAACCCGCCCATAGAAAATGACCCTTCCATTCACCTGAAAATTGGAAAAATTTATTTTGAGCAAGCCGCTTATTTAAAAGCCCTGGATGAATTCCGTTTGGTCTCCTCCCCTGAAGAAAGAAATGATCTGCGCGTCTTGATCGCAAAAATTTATGAAGTCATTGGCCGCCTGGACGAAGCGATTGAGGAAATGAACCTGTATATGGCGGAGGAAAGGGAATCCATGGGAGCCCTCCTGCAGACCGCGCGCCTCTATAGCATGAACAAACAAACGGAAAAGGCCATAGAATTGCTGATTCAGGCCGCCCATTTTGATCCAACCAACAGCCGCTTGTTTCATTCCCTGGCTCTGGCCCATTCCAGTGTGGGTAAACATGAAAAAGGTGTCCAATACATGGAAGCGGCCATCAAGCTGGATCCCAACAACGCCAGTTACTATTTTGATCTCGGTGCCCTTATGGAAAAAACAGGCAATTTGGAGGGCGCTATCGAAAACATGAAAAAAACCATCATACTCAATCCCCTGCATTCCAATGCTCATAACTTTTTGGGATATATATACGCTATTCAGGGAACCCAGTTGAATGAAGCCGAGGAACATCTGAAGAAAGCCTTGAAGGTTCAACCTCGCAACGGTTATTTTCTGGACAGCTTGGGCTGGATTTATTTTCAAATGGGTGAGCATGATAAAGCTCTGGAACAAATCAAGAAAGCAATCATTTACACGCCTCCGGACCCAGTGCTTTATGACCATTTGGGAGACATTCATTTTGAGTTACGTAATTATGTCGAAGCCCATAAAGCCTGGCGGTCCAGCCGAACCCTTACCCGGATCAAGCAGGATAAAAAAAATCTGGAATTGCCTAACGAAGCTGACCTCGATCAGAAAATCAAAAAAGTTCAGCAACTTCTCAGGCAAAACAGCTTCTGATGGTTCATCTGCATCGTTCTATCAGGACGAAATCCAAACGTTTCGGTACCTTGCTTGTTTTTACAGGAATGCTATTGGGTTTTTACGGATGCGTTACCAAATCAGCACCCGTCAATGTCCCCTCGCATTTTCAAAAAAGCTCCATAACTTCCGAGGACCTGCTTGAAAATCTGTTAAAAAAACATAAAAGTGTCCAGTCCATAAAAACCATTGCCAAAACAACCATTGAGCTCCAGGGTAAAAAACGTACTCTCAAGCAAACTTTGATCATAGACGGTGAATCTTCTCTTCGGATGGATACACTCAATCCTTTTGGACAGCCCATTGGAGTATTCATCCACCACAAGGAAGATTTGCTCTTATATCAGCCTTCCAAGGGAAAGGTTTATAAGAAAAAAGAAGTCTGGAAAGCGATGTATCGCACGTTTGGAACCATACTCGATTTCCAGGACATTTTACCCGTTTTCAAAGGAACCATTCCCCGGCTTTATGAGCACTTTGCGATTTCCGCCAAATTGTTGCCTGGTGGCCGAACCTATCAATTAAATACCGGAAGTTTTCTGGAAACCGATTCCCATAGAATAAAAATCGATGCTACCACCCTCAATCCCACCCAATGGGTGTTCACCCGTAATGGGCAAAATCTGGTGGTGGTCAATTGGAGTGACTATCAGGAAATTAAAGGCGAAAGTACAAAGTTTCCACACAAAATCAATATCATGCGTCCGGGGAAAGAGGAACGGTTCATTGTTAAATTCAAGAACCCGCAAATCAACCCGGATGTTTCGGATGAAGATTTCAAATTATTTCCTAAAAAGAAACGGAAACCTGAAAAATCGAAACCTCCTGAAGATGCGGCACCTGAAGAACCCGCTTCTGATGAACCTGTTGAGGAAAGCACGGTACCCATTGAACCCGCCGAACCTTCGGGGTCCCCTGAACCCGATGTTGAATCCCCCGACCCGGCTGATACAGGGCAGTTAGAAACGGAGTTTCCGCTTGATCCTGGAGATTACGCCCCCGGAGTTCCCGTCGAAACAGGTGAAATCCGTGAACAGCCTGAACCTCCGGTCCTTTTGGAAGAGGAGTTTACGGACTCTGAATAGAGTCGTCCTGATTCAGGAACCACCAATCAGGAACGGGTCCCCGAAAAATTTTCTATGAGCCTTAAGTTCAAAACCCCCGCCAAAATTAACCTTGGACTTCATATAAGCGGCAAACGGCAGGACGGTTTTCATGAACTGGAAACTTTGTTCCAAATGGTCGATTTGTTTGACGAAGTGGAAGTCGAATCGACCCCAGGTGACATCCGTGTGTTTTGCGACCACCCCGAAATTCCTGACGGACCTGAAAATCTGGCCTATCGTTCAGCTAAAATATTAAAGGATCATTGTCCCGGAGATTACTCTGGCGTTACCATTAAAATAAAAAAGCGGATACCCGCGGGAGGGGGATTGGGTGGAGGAAGCGGAAACGCGGCGGGTGTTTTGCTGGCGTTAAACCTGTTATGGAATTTAAAACTATCCCGGACCCAATTGATGGATTTTGCATCTCAATTAGGGTCGGATATACCCTTTTTCCTGTTTGGCGCATGTGCTTTGGGCCGCGGCCGCGGTGAGCGCTTGTCGCACTTGCAACCCTCTAAAAAATTTAATGTTATATTGATTAACCCCAGGTTTCCAATTTCTACCCCCTGGGTTTACTCCCAACTAAATTTAAAGTTGACAAAGGGGGAAAATAATATTAGCATTTTGCAAAAATTTTTCTCTCAATCGGACATTTCAAATGTCGGGGCGCATTTGACAAATGACTTGGAACCTGTTGTAATTAAAAGGTTTCCTGAAATACAACATATAAAAAACCGATTGTCTGCCCTGGGTTCTAGAGGTTCGCTTTTATCAGGTAGCGGTTCCACAGTATTTGGTATTTTTGATGATCCCCAAATGGCTGAGGCGGCTTACGAAAAGTTAAGAGACGAAAAATGGGATCTATTTAATACGCAAACAGTTGGGAGTCTCACCGAACTGTATCCAAAGGAAATGATTGATTTTCCTGAATAAATCCTGTTTTGAGGATCATCAGTCTCTGCCGGAGAATCGCCATGCCGGGTTCCTTCCAGCCATCGCATCCGTGGCTTGCGAACTGAGGACAATCGGTTTGAATTCCCATAGAGATTATTGGCCTGAACCTTGCCAGGTTGGAATGAGGGTAATACAATCGAATTTTGCTACATAATGTTATTGAAAATTCTGGCATGACCCGCAGAGGGTTGAGTGGGCTTTTGTGAAAATCAGTTTCGGTATTTTATTTTTGAGTTTGTTTAAAGATTTCAATTTATTGGGGCGTCGACAAGCGGTAAGTCACATGATTTTGGTTCATGCATGCGGAGGTTCGAATCCTCCCGCCCCAGCCTTATTTCAGGATAGTTGCTATGGATAGCAATGGCAGGGTAGTGGTATTTTCCGGACGCGCCAACATTACGCTGGCGGAAGATATTTGTAAGTACCTGAAGATTTCATTGGGAAAAACAGTCATCAAAGATTTTTCCGACAATGAAATCTATGTGCGCATCGAAGAAAACGTGCGCGGTGGGGACATCTTTGTCATTCAACCCACCTGTTATCCCGGCAACACCAACTTAATGGAGTTGTTGATTATGATCGACGCCTTAAAACGGTCGTCGGCCAAACGGATTACTGCTGTGGTTCCTTATTATGGTTATGCGCGCCAGGATCGCAAATGTGAGCCTCGTGTTCCCATCACCTCCAAGTTGGTAGCGGATTTATTACAAACAGCCGGAGCGGACCGGTTACTGACAATTGATTTGCATGCAGGTCAGATTCAGGGTTTTTTCAACATTCCGGTTGATCATTTGTTCGCCATGAATGTCTTGATTGACCATATCAAGAAATTGAACATCCCGAACCTAATCGTCATCTCACCGGATGCTGGTGGTGTGGAACGGGCGCGGGCTTTTGCAAAACGTTTGGGGGCCTCTCTGGCAATCATTGACAAGCGGCGTGAAATCCAGAACGAAGCAAAAGCTATGAACATTATCGGTGACGTTAAAGGCAAAGTAGCCTTCATTGTAGATGACATGATCGATACTGCAGGCACTCTCATGGAAGCGGCCAATGCCCTCACCTCGGCAGGTGCGGAATCGGTTTATGCCTGTTGCACGCATCCCGTGCTTTCGGGTCCGGCCCACGAGCGGATAAAAAACTCATCGATCAAATCGGTCATTGCCACCAACACCATCCCTCTTACTGGGGATTTGGCGAAAAATGAAAAAGTAACCATATTATCGATCGCACCTTTGTTGGGAGAAGCGATCCTTAGAATTCACGGAGAGACTTCGGTCAGCTCTTTATTTGATTAAAGGAGTTCAATAATGTCCACAGCATTAAGTGGTACTATCAGAAAAGAAATCGGCAAAGGCCCCAGTCGCAGATTGCGGGCTGAAGGCAAACTTCCCGGCGTGGTTTATGGCCATGAAGATAATGTTGCTGTCACGATAGAACCTAAATCACTCAAAAAACTGCTATCTGAAAAGGGCTTAAATGCTCTGATTGATTTGCAATTGGACGGGGACGCCAAAAGCCCTCGGAAAGTCCTTGTAAAAGAATACCAGCGCCATCCGCTGAAGCCGGGATGGACCCATATCGACTTTATGGAGGTTGATTTAACCAAAACCGTTAAAGCAGTTGTTCCCTGCAAACTGGAGGGCCACTCTCCGGCTGAAAAAATGGGTGGCGTACTCAACCACATTGCGCGGCAACTCCACGTCGAATGTTTGCCTGTAAGTATCCCTGAAGAAATTCTGGTTCCCATGGCGGATGTGGCGTTGGGGGATGTGGTGCGTATTGAAGATTTGAAACTCCCGGATGGTGTCCAGGTGTTGGATGACCCTCATTCTCCTGTAGTCACACTTTATTTGGAGAAGATAGAAGTAGAAAAAGAAGAGGGAGAAGAAGAGGGAGAAGCCACGGAAGAGAAAGCCGCCGAAGAAGCCAAACCCGAATCCTGATAAGCGTTTTTCGTGTATCTTGTTTTGGGATTGGGCAATCCCGGCCCAAAGTATGAACTGACCCGGCACAATATGGGTTTTCTGGTACTGGATTCTCTGGCGGAAAAACAGGGAATCGCCTTGACCCAGCATCGTTTCAACGCCCTGTTTGGAAAAGGTAAGGTTGGAAAGGTACCGATAGTGACCGCCAAGCCAATGACTTATATGAATGCCAGTGGCCAGGCGGCTAAAGCATTACTTGAAACCCTGAATCTTACGTCCAGGGATATGATCGTCATTTACGACGATATTGACCTGCCTCTGGGAAAGATAAAAGTCCGGCACAAAGGTGGAGATGCTGGGCAAAAAGGTGTTAAGTCGATCATACAATTGCTGGGTACGGATCAGTTTACCAGAATACGGATTGGTATTGGGAGGCCGGAAGATCCGGCAGACATAGTGGATTATGTCCTCTCTCCCTTTTTAGAAGAAGAATGGAGCCAGGTGAACGAAATCATAGAAACCGCTCTGGACCTTACAGAACAGACCATCAAAGAATTAGAAAACAGACCCCAACTTGAGGAGGAAGATAAAGAATGCTGAGTGAATACAAGGGAGAGATATTATTTATCGTCTCTGCCGCCATTATTTATGTCATTTTTGCCGCATTTCATATAACAGAATATTATTCGTATCTCGCTATCATTTTCGGTTTTTTCGGGCTGATCACCGCCTGGAAAATCTTTGAGTACGTTGACGACCAACCGGAAGGTAACGAGAAAATGGTCGAAATCGCTGACGCGATCCATGAAGGTTCCATGGTGTTCCTGTCCAGGGAATACAAAATCCTCTCCTGGTTCGTTTGTGTGGTTTTCTTTTTGCTCGTCATTCTCATTACCATGGGGCAAGGAATCTGGATCGGGTTTTGGACCGGAGTTGCTTATTTAGTAGGTGCCGCATGTTCCATGCTGGCCGGTTTTTTCGGAATGAATGCGGCCACAACTGCTAATGTCCGGACCTCTCAGGCCGCCACCGATGGCGGACAGGCAAAAGCCCTGGACATCGCATTCAATGGTGGAGCTGTTATGGGCTTGTGTGTTGCCAGCCTCGGCTTGTTAGGTGTGGGAGGATTGTTTCTCCTCTTTGGTAGAGGGGAATCCTCAAGCGTTATTAGCGGATTTGCCATGGGTGCCAGTTCTATAGCGTTGTTCGCACGAATCGGGGGTGGTATCTATACAAAAACTGCTGATGTGGGTTCCGACCTGGTGGGTAAAGTAGAAGCCGGCATTCCTGAAGACGATCCCCGAAACCCTGGTGTTATTGCAGATAACGTTGGCGACAACGTAGGAGATGTAGCTGGATTGGGCGCTGATATTTTTGAATCTTACGTTGGTTCCATCATCGCTACGCTGGCTATTGGTGCCGGAATGGCTACCATGCGCTTCGAATATATGGCGCTTCCGGTAATCATTGCTATGGTTGGATTGATTGCATCCATCATCGGTATCAGGTCCATTCGAGTATTAAAAAACCTGGATCCAGCAGATGTTTTGCGTTACACCACATTCATCAGTGCAGGTGCAATGCTTTTGATTTCCTTTCTGGTCATCAAAGTCATGGGTCTCCCCATGAAACTTTGTATCGCTCTTTCAGTGGGTTGTCTGGCAGGTATTGCCATCGGTTTGATTACTGAGTATTACACAGGCGGTAAGCCCGTTGTTAAAATCGCTGAATCCAGTAAAACCGGTGTTGCGACTGTAATGATCACCGGAATGGCCATCGCTATGGAAAGTACAGTAACTCCAATCATAGCGATCGTTATCGCCATTATCTTTGCCGCTGACTCTGCCGGCCTTTATGGCGTTGCCTTATCCGCAGTGGGAATGTTGGGTACGGTTGGAATCACCATGTCGGTTGACGCTTACGGTCCCGTTGCAGATAACGCAGGTGGAATTTCCGAGATGGCTGGATTGGGTGAAGAAACCCGAAAGATTACCGATGGCCTGGACGCTTTGGGTAATACCACTGCCGCGATCGGTAAAGGATTCGCAATTGGTTCCGCCGCATTGACAGCACTGGCATTGTTCTCTGCATTCACTCAAGCGGCTAAAATAGATTCCATCGACATCACTCAAACCACAGTCATCGTTGGATTGTTGCTCGGTGGTTGTGTACCTTTCCTGGTCGCCTCAATGACCATGAATTCTGTTGGCCGCGCCGCCTTCCTGATGGTGGAAGAAATTCGCCGGCAGTTTAAAGAAATTCCGGGCCTGATGGAAGGTACGGGAAAGCCAGATAACGCACGTTGTATTGACATCAGTACCCAGGCCGCATTGAAAGAAATGGTACTGCCGGGAATGGTTGCGATCGTGACACCCTGCGTAGTGGGATTCGGCTTTGGCGTTCATGCTTTAGGTGGTTTGCTTGTAGGCGCCACCCTGTCTGGTGTACTGTTGGCCCTGTTCATGGCCAACGCTGGAGGTGCATGGGACAACGCGAAAAAGTATGTAGAAGGAGGTGCGCTGGGCGGTAAAGGATCTGAAGCCCATAAAGCCACGGTAGTAGGTGACACCGTAGGTGATCCTTTGAAAGACACATCAGGGCCTGCGATGAACATTCTTATCAAATTGATGTCTATCGTGTCTCTTGTTTTAGCACCGTTGTTTATCTAAACTTAAAGCATCTGAACCGGGATGGGCCTTTAAGGTCCCATCCCGGTTTTTTTTTACTTATTTAAACAAGGGAATAAATATTCCAGAAAATTAAGTGAATCTACCACATCGGGTTCTTTTATTTAATTTTCAGCATTTTTGAAGTGGTCCTAAAAGGTGGTTCCCTAACTTAACGGCATTGATCTGTAACTGGGGTTAAACTATTGATTGCAAATATATCAGTGATTTACCCTTAATTTTTTATCAAAAGTTTAAAACGATTTATTTATGCCAGGATATTTTTACAAATAGCCTTTATTTCAGAAAACACCAAAAAAGGTATTTCCCACGAAATTTCTCATGCCTGAAAAAAAACTAAGATTCGGTTTCCACGACTTCCTCAACGCCCAGCCACTACTGGCAGGACTTCGTAATCGATCCGAATCTGCAAGATTCGAGCTTGTCCTCCAGTCACCTTCAGAGACCGCAAAAAGCCTTCATTCCGGGAACCTGGACCTGGCAATGATCCCTTCCATTGAATACCTGAAAAATGCCGACCGATATGTTCTCGTACCGAATATATCCATTGCCTCAAGAGGGCGCGTAGACACCGTTCTGTTAGTGAGCAAAAAACCCTTGAACCAAATCCAGACTCTGGCTCTGGACAACCGGTCTAAAACCTCCGTAGCTCTGCTCAAGATTTTATTTGCATCCCAGTTTCCATTAGATATTCATTTCAAAGTCTTCGCACCCGACCCTGATGAAATGTTAAAGAATCACGATGCCGGGTTGATCATCGGCGATCCGGCATTAAATTTAAGAACCGAGTCCTTTTCTTTTCCAACAAAAATCTACGATCTTAGTGAAGAATGGTTCAGGCAGACGGGCAAAACCTTTATTCACGCCGTAGTGGCAGTCCACAAGGAGATAACATTAACTTCAAATCAACAAGAGGCCATCCATTCAGCCAAAAAGAAAAGCCTCTTTTGGTTGAATAATAACCTGGACTCCCTGGCCAGGCGATATGAAATCAGTCTTCCAAAGTGCATGGATTATTTGTGTCAAAAGATTATTTATGATTTTGGAGATGACGAGCTGGAAGGGTTAACACTTTTTAAGGACAAAGGTCTTGCACAAAATATTTTATCCGAAAATAAACCCATTCAATTCTTATAGTTTTCAAAAATATCAATTGAAAACCTAGGGGAATGCCCACAAAGGTTGCTGAAAAAGCGGAATATTAAAGAAACCCTGCCTTAAATTTACTTGCTTTGGGAAATCAGGAAGAAAAAAACCTGGAAAAAGAAATTAGCTGGAAACGTATAAATACCGCGATTCCTTCAAAGTCATACTGAAATAAAGTTTATTAGGCATTGAGAGAATGGCTATACGGTGGAAAATCCGTGGCGGTATCCCTATGAATGGGATGAAGATGACGAACCCTACCTTTTTATTTTTTAAATAATAAATGCAGATTAACCGCATTGATCCCGATCTGAGGTTAATTCTTTTCGTCAGGATCATCGGGCGGCAAGGTCACTGTTTCTTTATGGCCATCTTCGTAGAGGGCTATGATAGTATTGCCATCTTCTGAAAAGGAAACGTTCCGAACTCCGTCCTCGTGGCTCCCCTGACTGTTCTGGTATTCGTCCCGCCAGAAGGTTTTAAACACCTTGCCGGTTTTTCGATGAATGACGCGGTATTCGTACTGACAGTCGGATTCCAAATAGGAATCGCGACTGCGCAGGGTCACGAATTCAATTTTCCAGCGATCCATAGCGCGGATGCGGCCGCCTCCTTTTCCCCACAAACGTTTTCGCGAGGTCCCTTTCGGCGGATCACACCGATCCACATAAGCTACTTTATTTTCTACGATGCCCACCAGATAACTTCGGGTTCCGGTTTCGAAGCTCATTTCTACATCGTCCCAGGGAAGATTCAGAACCTTGAAAAACAAGCTATGCAAACTCTCAAATCCCGACAAGGCTTTCCAATCCAGACCATCTTCTGGTAAAACTTGTGACAGGATTTGTTGAACTTGAGGTTTGAGATGTTCGAAATTATCCCAGAAACGATTTACACGATCCTGCAGACCGTTGCTTGTTTCAAAGCTGAGGTTGACGTCACGCTCAAGGGAAAGGAAAAAAAATCGACCGCCTGACACTTGCTTGCCTTGATACTGAATGGATTTGATTCTTTTCGGCAAATGAGGCTGGCTCCATTGCGACAGGGATATTTCGAAGAGCCGGCAAGGATCGTCGGCGGACCCCAGTTGTTGCATATACTCTTTGAAAGCTGAAATATTTTCCAGCCGTTGCAAACCGTATTGTTCAACAGGATTCAATGGCCTTCCCAGCACGGATTCAATTTGTTGGAAATTTTCGGAAATGTACTTGACGAAGCGTTGGTGCATTTCCTCCTCCCGTTCCCTTAGCACACATTCAAGCTCATATGGTGAGTCAGCATCGTGGACAAAGTTGTCCACGCCTTCGCACATGGTTTGGAGGTTGGCATTGCGAATGGTATTGAGTTCGTCAGGCTTCAAAGTGCGGCCAAGCCTTTCGGTGGCATACGTCTCGATAATTTCAAGAGGGCTTGCAGGTTTCACCGGTTCTGCCAGTGACCGGACGGCTCTTAAAAAACATTTTAATTGAGACTGATGTTCGTTCGCCACACTGCGGTATTGAAAATCGACATACCACACATACTGCAAATTGCGATCTCCTGACAAAATATGGGTTTGCCAGCTATCAAACACGGGGTCGATATAAACCACTCCATTCCAGGCCTGGGGTTCGATCAACGTCGCCGCCTCTTCCAAAGTAGGAAGACGCCAGTCTTTAAAACCCGCGTAGGCATTGTAGTTTAGAGAAAGAATTTGCTTTAAGGCTTCGCGAACCAGGCAACTGTTGGGAGTACCGGACCTTTGCCACATGAGGCCGGTGCTTTCATCAATGACCACCGGATCTCCCTCGACGGACTCGCTACGGTAATCATGAATTAGGTCACCCTGTCCCTGAAAGGTGCGGCGCATTCCTTCCTTTGCCGTAAGAGACAGAGTCATGTGGGGCAGTTGTGCGACCCGGGAATCGTCGAATCGTTTTTCAGGGTTTGAGCGTAAAAAAACAGAGGGAACCCGGTTTAGAAAGGGGTCCTTATGAGAATCCAAAAACATTTTTATTCGTTTCCACATGGTCGCTGTTTTTTAAAAATATAAAGTTGTTCCCAGATAAGAGAATAAGGTATTCCCGTTTCGCGGACCATTGGGGACCTCGTCCTGAAACTCCCCATCCACCCGATAGGCTATTCCAAACCCCAGCTTGATATTGGGATGCAGTTTCCACGATCCCCTGATTAAAAACTGTTGTCCCAGAAAAGTTCCCGAGTTTCCAGAAACGTCCCGCAAGCGCGAAGACCCTTGCCATGCGTCGCGCGCCTCAGCCAACCAGAAAGCACGGTAAGAAAAGTAGGCGGACAGGTTTTCAGAAGGGTGAATTTTTAACCGTAATCCCGGCGAGTTGATATTGGCGCGTACGAAAGCCGTGTAAATGCTGGTGGGACCGAACTCGGAGACGTTAGGACCAAACAGGCGTTCAAAACGTCCGCTGTTTCCATCGTTGGGATCTGCATCGCCACTGGCGTAATCATATTCGAAATAAAGATGCGGATTTCCAGGGGCATCGAAACTGTACCCGAACTGGAAATGATGAAAAAAAGCAAAATGCTCCAGGTCGTTTTTATCTGCGGGTGAATTGGTAGCGCGAACGGTCCCGAACTGGAACATGCTTTCCAGTTCGTAGTCAAATGCGTTTATTTGCGGCGGTTTCCATAATCGGAATCCAGGCATATAAAATTCCCGGTTCCGCGTTTGAAAATCGTCGTCATCCTCCTCATGGAAACCAAAAAAGAAAAAGTCTCCCTTGTGGTTTGCCGGCAGGTTGGGCAGGTGAAGGTACGGGCCCCATAAAACCGTTTCGAATTTTTCTTCATCGAACGAAGGATCGTTTTCCAACAGATCCGTTCTGGCCGACGGTTCGCGGTTGACCGGCAGAGTGATCAGGGTTCTTATCCAGATTCCGTTTTTAGCCGTCCATTTCCAATCAATTCCGGTATATGCCTGAATAACGTTGCGAAACCGGTTGCGGGCAATAAAGCGCCGCTTGCCAAGGTCCAGCGTGAAACGACCGCCTCGCAGTTCACTGACACTTCCCGGGGTGAATAAATTTTTGGCAGTCCAAACCATATTGGCTTCCAGCAATTCCGCAGAGTTCACAATGCTGGAACTCATGGCCGAACCCTGGTCCACCAGTTTCGCCCGCGCATCTTGTAACTCCAGTTTGACTTTCAAGGATTGATGCAGGTGAACCTGCAACTCTGCCAAAGTCCTAAGGGAAAGTATTTGATCGCTTCCGGAACTCCCTCGCCGAAACTGTTCGTCCAAAGTTTCGTAACGGGATCGGAATTCACCTTTGAAAGAAAACGTTTCGGGCAGTCCCATCTGCTCGGCGAAAAGCCATGGTTTGGTATCCGACGCAAATGCCGGAGTACCCAGCGTACCCAGAATTATAATGTGAGCTAATCGGGAAAAAAGCGGAGCCATATTGCTTTGGACCTTAACTGTGCAGAGCAAAAAAAATACTTTAATGGTGACTGCGCATTTTATCACCATACCCGTAATTTAAAAGGATGGCTTTTTTTATGAAAGAGGCGGAAATTCATTGCACGGAAAAATTAAAATTTCAAGTATTGCGCTTTTCGTCCAAATTAATTAAGGGCTTTATTGATACAATTCATGAAAATTTGGACATCGATAGGCTTAGTGATGTAATCTCTAAAACCGATATCAAGTGCATTCTTCAATTTTCCACCCATCGCATCAGCTGTTAATGCAATGACGGGAATTTCCCTGGTTTCCAGGCAAGTCCGGAGATTTTTGTATGCTTGCATACCGTCCATTTCCGGCATGTGAATATCCATTAAAATCAAATCGGGAATCTCGACCCTGGCTTTTTCGATACCCTCAACAGCGCAGGAAGCGGACAAGAAACTGATGTGGTGGTGTTTGGAAAGGATGTTTTTTACCAAAAAAATATTCGCTTCAACATCGTCAATGTACAAGATCTTTTTTTTATGGCCATTCTCGTATGCCTTTTCAGAAAGGTCTTTTGTTTTTGGCGAGACTTCTGAAACTGGATCCGGTTCACCTTGGTCGATCAGAGGAAGATCGATAAAAAAGAAACTGCCTTTACCTTCCTTGCTTTCGAAATCAATCGTTCCTTTCATCAGATCAATCAGATGCTTGCTAATGATCAATCCGATGCCCGTACCTTCAATCATTTCCGCATTTTTGTCGAAGCGCTCAAAGGGTTTGAAAATTTTGTTCTGTTTCTCAAGTGGAATTCCATTACCGGTATCACGAACGCCGATGCGTATACAGAAATTATCAATAATCTCTATCGTGACGACGACATGACCCTTAGGCACATTGTATTTGATTGCATTGGAAACCAGGTTTAACAGAATTTGTTTGAATCGTAGATTATCCACTTCCGTGATTAAAAAATCTGTATTTGGCTCAACAAAATCCAGAGCGATTTCCGATTGGTCTGCCAGGGGTTGTGAAAGGGACATCACGTTTCGAATGATGGGAAGAAGGTCCGTTCTTTCGATCATCAAATCCAGTTGGCCCGATTCGATTTTGGATAGATCCAGAACCTCATTGATCAATTCAAGCAGGTGCTTCCCAGCCGAACTGACCCGGTTTAAATTTTCGATTTGTTGAGGGGCAAGAGGGTTTTTAGTGTCCATGCTGAGTAGTTGGGTGAAACCCAAAATGGCATTCATGGGGGTTCTTAGTTCATGGCTCATTCGGGCTAAAAACTCTGATTTGGCGGCATTGGCTTTTTCTGCAGAGTCTTTTGCCTCGATCAATTCTCTTTCGGTTTTTCTTTGTCGGAGTCCAAAAAACAGGGCAAGGGCTGACGTAAGAAATAAAAACCCGAATAACAGAGTGAACCATTTTTGCAGATAAAAATTGAGTCCGAATGCCTCGCTATAATCCATTTCGTTAGCCACCCCAAAGCCGAATTCCGGTAGCCAGGACCAGGCTCCAACCACTTTCACGCCCCTATAGTCACGATACCCTTTGAAATCATAGCCCGTTTCTCCATTTAGTGCGCTTTGCGCCATCCGGGTCCAACGGGGATGATTCAGTAAAGAAGGATTTTGCAGGCCACTTCCACTCCCCTTACCTGGGGCATGCAAATAAACGTTGAGAATTGAAGTTGCCTCTTTCTTATTTTCCAAAAATGCACCCATTGCATTTAGCTGATCATCGAAACGGCTTTTAGAAATCAACAGGCCTTCTTTATTGAAAGCAAATAAATCCCCGGTTTTACCACTGCGCTGGATCTCAAAAATATGGGTGAAGACCTCCTCTGGCCTTATACGAAGAACCAGGATACCCTTTTTCTGCCCCTTTTCTCCCAATACAGGAGTTGCTATTATCATATTGGGGATCTTTTCTTCATAGACGTTTCTTTGGTTCAAAAGTGGAGCTTCTGATCTAAAGGGAAGGGCCAATGTGGTGTTACCAATCATGGCTAAATCAAAAAAACCTTTTTCGGCCTTTTGTATCAGATGGGTATGTCCCATCGCCTGGTCTTCAGAAGCGGCAAGGGCTTCCCCTCTCGTGTTTAAATATACGAAGCCAAAAAATCTGTTTTGTTCGATTTTAGGGTTCAGATAATTGCGTAAATTAATAAGATGGGCCAAATGCGTTTCTTTAAGATGGGTGTCAGGAAATAACCGGGAACCATCCAGGAATATCTCAAAATAGTTTTGAACAATTCTATCCTGGGCAATGGATTTGGCTTTGGAGTCCACATCCCTTTCCCAAATTTTAAACATCTTGATGGATCGAGCCAATGAGATCTGCATCCCAGTACGGAGTTTCTCCTTGATTTGGCCTTCCACAGCAGTTAAACACAGTAAGGCAACTACTGATACCGCCAGCAAAGCGCCGATAGACAAACCCAAAGAAGATAATACGGGTGTCGCCAGTTTTCTTTTAGAATCGGTGGCTTGTTGGTTGTCGGAACCCGCAGATGAAAACATTGACATACTTAATCTACACGTTTAGTTGGAATAGGCACTTTTTTTTCAATAGGGTCTATGGATGAGGGTTCCGCTGTATTCTGATATGTGTCACCTGAATCACTGGTAAGTGAATTTAAAAACTCTAACAAACTTTCTTTTTCATGAGTATTCAGTCCAATGGGAGTAATGAACGGGCTTTTATTGGAATCGTTCACTCCTCCCTGATCATAAAATTCGATCACCTGTTCCAAGGTAGTAAAGATACCATTGTGCATATAAGGACCCGTTAAATTGACATCTCTCAGGCCCGGAGTTTTAAAAGCGCCTTCATGGAAAATTTCGCCGGTTACTTCTTTTCGGCCCTTATCC
This sequence comes from Nitrospina sp., assembly GCA_024648695.1. Lineage (GTDB taxonomy): Bacteria > Nitrospinota > Nitrospinia > Nitrospinales > JACRGP01 > JACAVV01. Next base: position 28,822 of record JACAVV010000005.1, on the reverse strand, counting down.
TTGTTTTTTAGAGGAGGAACGCCAATATTGTGAAACTGGCTGTCCGTGAAAAAGGGTCCCGTATGGCAAATGGAGCACTTGGCCTTTCCAAAAAATAAACTCATACCTCTTAAAGCTTTTGGGGACAACGCTTCTTTGTTTCCGAGCCAATACCGGTCATAAGCGCTGGTCCCGGAAACAATCGTTCTCTCAAAAACGGCAATGGCCTTCGCGATCTTGTCGATAGTTATCTCTTCGCTTTCAAATGCTTTTTTGAATAATTGTATATAATCTGATTGGGCTCTCAGTTCCTGAATCAATTCATCAATGTTCTGATTCATCTCAACAGGGGATTGAATGGGTTGGGTGGCCTGACCTTCAAGAGAAGAAGCTCTACCGTCCCAAAATTGGAATTTCATAAATCCAGTGTTCAAAATGGTAGGTGTGTTGCGCCCCAGTTCCATCCCTTGAAAACCTTCGGCTCGCGGCAAACCGTCAACCCAACCCTTGTCGGATTTATGACAGCTTTCGCAACTCATGGTATTGTCGCCAGATAGTAGTGGGTCAAAAAAAAGCTTTTGACCCAATTCGAATTTTTCGATGGACCAGGGATTGTTTGCGGGATGTTCAACTTTGGGTAGGGGATGGTAGACCACCGCTTCCGCTGGAAGACTTGGGAAAACCAGAACAATCAGGAAAAACAACGATCCTCGCAATAAGTATTTCATTTTGAGACCAATCAATTTTGAAAAATGATCACTGGTAATTTGGTCCGATAGGAACCCGCCCCGGAGGCATAGAACGCAATAATCGTTTTTCCCCTGTATTTTTTCAGGATACACTATTTTTGACTCTCATTCTATGTAAACCTATGGTTGGTTTGTAAAATTTTCACAACGATGGGGAGCTGAATTCAGTTTGGAAGTAAACTGTTTAAGAAAACGCGTTTCATCATTTTCGATATACGGGGAGCAGGAAACGGGCGTGGTAATTGACTCCGGGAAGTTCCGCATCTATATCCAACTCCCAATAGCAGGCGGGACGACGGCTCATTTCCGATTCAAAGTTTTCATCTGGTGGAAGTTGCCATTCAATATTCAGTTCTCCCCGGTCGTCTAATTCGGAGCCGCTTATTTTGCGAGTGTCTCCATACAATTGATAGGGCACCACTCTTTGCGTCCGATTGCGTCCGCTTCCACTGGTTTCGTAGCGCTCTTCTATAAAGCGCAGGTGCAGGCGGATCATATCTATCTGCGTCCCTTTGGGCATTCCAAGAAGAACTGCAGATAAGGAATCTCCCAGATAAAAGGGAAATCGGTGAAATTGCAGGAAGCTGGACCCGAACCGGAAATACTGAATCAAGTTGTAAAAAAAATGGCCGATCACAAACAGAATTATCAGATCGAAAAAACCGACAACGAAGATGATCATACCGTTGCTTTCATCGGAAACAAACGCCCACCAGTTGAAAGGCGCCAGAAAAACCACGAAGGCCAGGGCGGCAACAAAATAGTTCAAAACCTGTTTGCCTTTTTTCTCGCTTACACCATGAGAGTCTTCGGGATAGTCCCAGTCCCAGGGAGTCGACTTGGAGGAACGTATACCCTCCTTAACAATTTTTTGCCGCTTGATCCCCTGGATGCCATTCGTGATCAATGCAATCCCCGCGAAAAAAAACATGGAGCCCGCCGCTCCAATAACCCACATGGGCGCATGAACACTTCCGGGGTCGACTTCAATAAAGCCTCCGGAGATGCCCAGAATGGCAAGGCCCGCTATCAGAAAAGGAAGCCCAAAGAGTAAGGAAGGCCAGCCGTGAATGGTGGTGGTGCTGATGGGGGTATGATTTTTTAGAACCGTGGGTTCACGCGAAATGTATTTTTCGTTGAAAATGAATTTGGGCATAGGTTCGTTCTGGCTATTATCTTCCACCGGCGTTTTCCCCTTTGGGGTAAAGCTTATTGCGTATTGACAATCTGTGCGTAAAGCCGCTTCATCGACCCATGAGCTTTCGCGCCTTATAAATTCGCCCGCGAGGCGATCACCGGAAATTCCTCATCCAATTGTTGTTCACAGGCCCGTTTTGCAGGTCTTCGAGCAGTGAAACACCACATTGTTTATAGCATAAATGTACCATTGGTTATTTTATTATTCGGGGTTTAAATGGCCTTCCTGTTTTTTGCCACTCGTCTAATCCCTTCCTATACCCGATTCATGAATTTTTATTATGCCAGTGATACGGCAGGCATAATATTTTGGGTTAAAAATTGTTTCCAACAAGGATGTTTTCCTAATCAACAATAAAGAATCAATATTGTTTGAAAATTGCCCCAGGGAAGTATCTTAAAAGATATAATCTTATTGGCTCTAATGAAGTTTGACATCTTCAAAATACTTTGTTACAAAGCTGGCACTATGAATTTTCAAAATATTATCTTCTCTCTTAATGAATACTGGGCATCGCGTGGGTGTGTGGTGCATCAGCCTTATGATATTGAAGTGGGCGCGGGCACATTCAACCCTGCGACATTTTTTCGGGTGCTTGGACCCGAGCCCTATTCTGCCGCTTACGTGGAACCGTCCCGGCGTCCTACCGATGGCCGTTACGGGGAAAATCCTAACCGACTACAACACTACTATCAGTATCAGGTGATCCTTAAACCCTCGCCAGATGATGTTCAGGAGCTTTACCTGGAAAGCATGAAAGGTCTTGGCATTGATCCGTTGAAGCATGATATCCGTTTCGTCGAAGACGATTGGGAATCGCCCACTCTGGGAGCCTGGGGATTGGGTTGGGAGGTTTGGCTGGATGGAATGGAAATCACTCAGTTTACCTATTTTCAGCAGGTGGGGGGTATTGATCTGGCACCGGTCACGGTTGAATTGACTTACGGACTCGAACGCATTGCCATGTATTTGCAGAACATCGACAATGTCTACCAGTTGCAATGGACCGATGATGTCCTTTACGGTGATGTGCATCTGGAAACCGAAAAACAGTTTTCTCGCTATAATTTCGAAGGATCGGACAAGGACCGTCTTTTCCAGTGGTTCGACATGTACGAAGCCGAGGCCAATCTCGCTTTGGAGCAAGACCTGGTTTTACCTTCTTACGATTACACGCTGAAATGTTCGCATGCGTTTAATTTACTCGATGCTCGAGGAGCCATCAGTGTTACGGAACGTACTGGGTTCATCGGGCGTGTCCGTAAACTGGCACGTTTGTGCGCAGAAGGCTATGTCCGCCAACGGGAAGAGATGGGTTACCCGCTTCTTAAAGGTACACCGGTTCCTGGCGCGGAAACAGTATCCGCCTGATTAGGTCACAAAGTCCAGATTAAGGATCAAATCAATCATAGACTGAGGGGAAGTCTCTCGGTGAATAACACCATATGAATTGTTTTGATGGAAAACCAATGATTGCCTTTACAAATTGATCCCACGACTTTTTTAATCTAAAGCTGTTGGCCATTAATGGGATAAGAACAATCATTGAGGAGTTGAAGTGAAGTGATTCAAGTCACCTTTAAAAAATCCGGCAAAACGGTTCCCTGGGACCCTGAAGCGCGCAATTTGCTGGATTTTGCGGAACGGCATGGGATTATCATCGAATCCAGTTGCACCGTCGGGGAATGCGGTACCTGCAGTACTTTCACTCTGGAAGGCCAGTTGGCTTATTTCGCGAAACCCGAGTCACCACGTGGGCCCGGCCTGCACATGACGTGTTGCACTTTTCCCCTTACCGACCTGACTTTGGACGCTTGATGTCAGATAAAAATTTGCCTGTTAAGGTGACCTTCGCCAAATCGGGTAAATCGGTCGATTGGGATCCTGCCAAAGAAACCTTGCTCGATTTCGCGGAATCCCATGGATTCGAAATCCCCTTTGGATGCCGAGCGGGAACCTGCGGAGATTGCACTGTGAATCTTATTGAGGGAAAGGTCACGTATATATGGAAACCCGATGTAGAATCGGAACCCGGACAGTGCTTGACCTGCTGTACCAGCCCCAATGGGGACGTGACTCTGGATCTTTGAAGATAGTTGAATCCAAAGCAGTACCGAAGTGAACGTGTAAGCCGGGTCCTGTTCTCCAGAAGACTGGAGCGGTGATCATCAATCTAGGCCTGCCGTTGCCGACAGGCTCAAGCAATCAACCCGAAAGTATCGGACGAGCCGCCCTCAAACACTTTCCTATTTGATCTTGCTCCGGATAGGGTTTACCAAGCTGTTCCTGTCACCAGAAACACTGGTGAGCTCTTACCTCACCATTTCACCTTTGCCGCTGGGCAGGGAGCCCAGGTAGGCCGTGTACTTTCTGTTGCACTTTCCTTAAGGTCGCCCTCACTCCGCGTTACGGAGTATCCTGCTCTATGGAGCCCGGACTTTCCTCTTTCCGTTCCATAAAGAAGGGAAAGCGATCACCCGGTTCACTTCGGTACCGCCGTTTCCGATTCGGGCTCGGGTTTTGGCACCCAATACAAGATGCGGTTGCAGTGGATGCATTCAAACACTTTCTCCCCGATCTTCACCTCAATGGCTAACTGCGGCAGTATCTGTTGATGGCATCCAAGGCATATATTTCCATCCAGGGCCACCACCGCCAGGCTTCCCCGCAATTTTAAAACCTGCTCATAATGCTTAGCCCACTTAGGCTCTATATTTTTGATCAGGCCTTCGCGCTTTTCCTGGGCCTGTTTCAGTTCTTCTTCAACCCTTTTCCGTTCTGATTCCTTTTGCGCCTTGTATTCCCCGTATTTTTCCTCTTCTTCCTTAACTCTGGCTTTGAAGGCGGGGATCTCCTGCTCACGTGTCTCCAGCGTTTCCATGATTTCCAATTGCCGGTCTTCAAGGGCTGAGACTTTTTCCTTGATAGAATCCACTTCAGCCAAAATCGCAGTGTATTCCTTGTTGGTTTTTACGGATGGAAGTTTTTGTTTCACCTTCGCCATGTGATCATTTTCTTCTTTGACATCCTGCTCAAGCTTCAACCGTTCCTTATTCAAAGCGGAAAGTTTACCTTCCTCTTCTGCCAATTCCTTTTCGCTCTGCTCCAAATGGCATCGGGCAGACTCCACCTGTTTGGGGATGCGTTCCAGATCGCCTTTGTATTCTTCTATGATGCGGTCCGATTCCTGAAGATCAATCAAATGCTGAAGTTGAGGGTTCATAGCGCCTGCTTAGTGCATTGGGATGAATAAGATGTTGTGGCAAAACTCAAACAGACTTCAAAGGCATCGCGCGACTAAATTCGGGCGGTCTGCTTTCGCTCGCAAGAAGAATGCTGATTGTTAAAAAATTTAGCACGCTCTTCATGCGCATGCAAATTAAAAAAGGGGAAGGCAAAGCGGAAAGCCATAGGACCGAAAACGTTTCCGGCCTATTTTTTTTGAGGACGAATTTTGGTTTCCCACTGTATCAGGAAAACGCTGGCGATAAAAATGGAGGAATACGTTCCAACTATCACACCAATAATCAAGGCAAACGCGAAATCGTGAATAATCTCTCCACCAAGGAAAAACAGCGCCAACACAACCAGCAAAGTCGTACCCGAGGTGAGGAGTGTTCGGCTCAAGGTCTGGTTGATGCTGGTATTGATGATCTCGACCAGACTCAGTTTTCCACGCCGCCGCAGATTTTCACGGATGCGGTCAAAGATTACGATGGTATCGTTCAAGGAATACCCGATGATGGTCAAAAACGCGGCGACAACAACCAGGTCGAATTCCTTGTTCATAACCGAGAATACACCTGTGGTTACCAAAACGTCATGAACCAGCGCTAAAATGGCTCCAAAGGCATAATGCAGTTCAAAGCGCCAGGAAATGTACACCAATATCCCGATCAGGGAGTAGATGATGGACAGCACCGCTTTTTCGCGCAGGTCTTTTCCTACTTTGGGACCCACGATTTCCACACGTTCCACGGTGATGCCTTTAATCTTTAATGTTTCTTCCAATTGCTTCTGGACTTTGGCACCAATGGCTTCAAGTTTCTCCTCGGATTTTTCAATGCGGATGAGGATATCTTTTGGAGACCCAAATTCCTGAATGGTACTTCCTTCAAGCTTTAATGCAGACAACCCATCCCGTACACTTTTTAAAGAGGGAGCCGACTCGAATCTCAGTTGAATCAGAGTTCCTCCGGAGAAATCGATTCCATACTTCAATCCCCCATGGAACAGGATGGAAAGAATCCCGGCAACAATCAGGAGTCCCGATAACATCAGAGTGTAGCGGGATTTCCCCATAAAATTAATTTCGGACTTTAGTTTAATGATCTCCATAAGCTCTTTATAAGGGGAATCTGGGAATTAGTGGGTCAAATACTCAAACGGTTGATTTTTTTGCGGCTCATTGCCGAATCAAATACGGTTCTGCTGACAAACACTGCGGTAAACATACTGGCAACGATGCCGACACACAAGGTAATGGCAAATCCCTTGATAGGACCGGTACCAAACTGAAACAGAACGATGGCGGCAATGAAGGTCGTCACATTGGCATCGACAATGGTTCGGAACGCTTTAGCGAACCCGGCATCAATTGCGGCGCGAACGGTTTTACCCAATCGCAATTCTTCACGAATACGTTCGAACACCAACACGTTGGCGTCGATCGCCATACCCACAGTCAGGATGATGCCCGCGATTCCGGGCAATGTGAGCGCCGCACCAAAATAGGCCAATGCGCCCAGCAATATCACCAGGTTCAAAAACAAGGCCACTACTGCCACCACACCGGACAAACGGTAATAAACCATAATGAACAGGACGACGATCACACTCCCATAAATGATGGATTTGACTCCCTTGTCGATGGAGTCCTGCCCAAGCGACGGTCCGACGGTACGGTTTTCCAGAATAACCACAGGTGCCGGCAAGGCACCGGCTCGAAGCACCAGCGCCAGATCTTTGGCCTCTTCAGTGGTGAAGGAACCTGTGATCTGCGCCTGACCACCAGGAATCACGTCCTGAATCACAGGAGCCGAATACACATTATCGTCCAGAACGATGGCCATGCGTTTGCCAATATTTTCACCGGTGATCTGATGAAACAAGGCCGCACCCACGCTGTTAAAGCTGATTGCAACATAAGGCTCATTAAATTCAGAATCGTATCGAACCTCGGCACTCGTGAGCGTTTCTCCAGTCAGGACCGTTCTCTTTTTCAATAGGAACGAATTCTTCGAGATCTCACCCGTTTCCTTGTTTTCCTGGCGCTGATAGAGAACTTCGCTATCTTCCGGCATGGCTCCACCCAAGGCCTGCTGAACGCTCATGGCCTCATTAACCATTTTGAATTCCAGACGCGCGGTTTTACCAATCAGGTTGATTGCCCGTTCCGGCTCCTTGATCCCCGGCAATTGAACCAGGATCCGCCGCTCGCCCTGCACCATTATCGTGGGCTCGGAAACGCCAAACTGGTCGACGCGATTGCGAATCGTTTCCAGTCCCTGGTCCACAGCATTTTCGCGGATGCGTTGCGCTTCCTTATCATCCATATGGAAAACCAGTTCGACCCCATCCTTGGTGACCTCTTTTTTCTCCAGGTACGGGTAATTTGCCATGACCTTTTCCACCGTCGGGATGTCCATAGCATCCACCACGGTCACGCGGATCTGATGTGCCTTAAAATCAGGGGTGATGGAATCCAGTTCAATATCTTCCTCCTGGATTTCGCGTTTGATATCGTCGCCGATACGTTCCAGACTGGCTTCCACGGCCTTATCCACCTGCACTTCAAGGACCAGATGCATGCCTCCTTGAAGGTCCAGTCCGAGGGCAATCTTTTTATCCAGAGGATAAGCCAGCCAGGCGGCACCCAGAATGGTGGCCAGGATCAAAGGAATTTTCCATTTCAGGTTTCGATACATATCAATTTATCCTTTGGACTTTCCTTTTTTCTTTTTATTGTCTTTTTTATCTTTAGCTTGAGCCTGCTTGTCATCATCTTTTTCTTTTTCCGGTTCGTCACTTTCTTTTCCAGGACCCTCAGTCCGCCGCACACCAATTGAAGCGCGATTGATTTTTATGCGGACATTTTCGGCGATCTGCAAAGTCACCACATCATCCTTCAATTTGCGAACAGTGCCATGAATACCGCTCAAGGTGATCACATTGTCACCTTCCTTCAAACTGTCCAGCATGTTTCTCTGTTCCTGATGTTTCTTTTGTTGTGGCCGGATCAACACGAAGTAGAAGATCAGGCCCATCATGATCAGAGGCGGGAACATAGCCAGAAAACCGCCGGGTCCCTGTTCTGCACCTTCCGGAGGAGGTGCCATGGCAAATGCTAGGTCCAACATAAAATATCCTTCACAGCAAATAAGTACAGCCGGCCTTTCTCGGGAAAGACCCTGCCAAACAATTTATAAATGTGTCCTGGAATTTTTTCCAATCCTGGGCAGAATCAAACCTGTCCATACCACAGGGCAGAAAAAGATGTAAATCTAAAGAAAAACATATCCCAAGGAAAAAAACGCGGGTAAGAGAGTAGCTTCTACCAAATCCGGAGGGTTTTGTCAATTTTATCGTAATAAAACAAAGTTTTAAAACCCCTGGTTTTTCTATGATCACAATGTAGGGCATTTTATAAAAATTAAATATGAAAAGCAATGGTCCAAGTCTTCCAGGCATTCCCAGCGACATAGCATGTCTGTTTTTCAGGATATCATTGAGGATTTGCACGCTAAACCTGAAAGTGTTTATGGCATAATCGGATGAGTTCAGGGTAAAAGTTCAGAAGAGTAAACCTGGAAATTAAAATTGAAAATTTTGTTCTGATTTTCAATCCAAAACCCCATATAGACAAACTCACAAAGGACCGTAAAGACAACTCTATGAATTACAAAAAACTGTTTGGAGAAATTTCAGCAGAGTTAAGCGCTTTGAATAACAAGGGTAAGGTGGCGTCATACATACCTGAATTACGAAAGGTAGATCCGAATAAATTCGGAGCCCATCTCACCACACTGGGCCAAAAAAATTACGGCTTGGGTGATTACAAGGAAAAATTTGCCATTCAAAGTATTTCCAAGGTTTTATCCCTGGCGCTGGCTTTCGAACTGGAAGCGGACAAGCTTTGGGATCGGGTAGGTGTCGAACCCTCGGGCACACCTTTCAATTCATTAATTCAATTGGAACTGGAAAAGGGCATTCCCCGGAATCCCTTTATCAATGCAGGCGCCTTGGTGGTTTGTGACATTCTTGTGAGCCATCTAAAGGATCCCAGGCGGCAGTTTTTGGAATTCATCACTCATTTTTCAGGAATCACCAATATCGATTATTGTGACCGGGTTTTTGAATCAGAAAGGAACAAGAACCATAGAAACGCGGCGTTGATCAACTTGATTAAAGATCATGGAAATATCACTAGTGTCCGGGGAAAATCAAAATATTCTTTGAAAACGTGAGGCTTAATTGGGCTGTTTTTTAACCGGACAGCACGAATAAGCTCCTAAAATGGCTGTAAATGCCTGTTCCCACACTGATAAGGATTTTCAGCGATCTCAGAAAACTCTTTCAGGGGATGTAGATTCAGGTTTTCCCGGACAGCATGGATCGAAAACAGGTAACTCCTTAAAAAACAATGAAATATTTTTTAATACTGGACTATCAACCCAATGTTAAAAATTTCCCCGGACAGTAGTGTGGAAATATAAAAAATAAAATCGATCTGGTTTTGGATTTTTATTTGAGCATTTGCTCCATTACCATGTCTTGCCAAGAATTGTCCCGGGTATTTTTGTTCCTTGCATCAGGAGGTACCCACCCATTGACAAAGGTGAAAGTCACCAATGAAAGCAAGTCAAAACGCATTAACGCCATAATGCAATTGTGCGGGTTTTATGACGAAGCGGGCGAGTTTTCTTTCAGGGTTGGATTGCCCGGGAAAAGCGGTGTTGGAGGAGGTATCATTGCCATTCACCCCGGAGAATACGCCATTGCGGTTTGGAGCCCCAAATTGAATAAAAAGGGAAATTCTTTTAAAGGAATGAAGTTTCTTGAACTCTTTACAAGCAAAACCGAGTCCTCAATCTTCTGATTAAAAATCGGAAGGAAAAAAGGACGTTATCGGGAAACCCGGTTTAGGAAGAAACTTCTTTGATTTGGACCTGAACCTGAAGTTCCTCGTTGCCCCCGCCCTTAAAAATAGTACCGCTCACAGGGGTTGCATCCCGATAGTTACGCCCGCAGGCAATGCGAACATGGTCCTGGGCCACTATACAGCCGTTGGTGGGATCAAAACCTCTCCAGCCCAAATACGGAAGATAAACTTCTGCCCAGGCATGGGAGGCATCAGACTGTATTTTATTTTCGTAATCGCCGCCTGTGTAGATGTAGCCTACCCGATAGCGCGCAGGAATATTCAACAAGCGGCACAGGCAGATAAATAAATTGGCGAAGTCCTGACAAACCCCTTTTCGCAACGAGAACACCTCAAATGCTGTTGTTTCCAGAAAGGTGATTCCCGGTACATAAGAAAAATCTTCGTATATTTTTTTATTTATGTCGACAAGGCTGTCAATCAGCAGAAAGTCGTTTCGTTCCACAAAACTCATTGCGTAATCCGTCAACTGTCTGAGTTGCGTTTCCGGGAGTTCAGGAGGCAACAGGTAAGGGAGCATCATCTGACGTTGCCAGGGCATCCAGACCAGGGGAATTTGTGAACGGCGCATGTCCTTGCTGTGGTCGTCCGGAGGACTGGCATAAACCTTAACCCGGCTATTCATTTTGATCATCAGTTTCGAATAGGATTGCGTGATGTCATAAAATATCGCGTTATTCGCAAACACATCTTCGAACGACAACAAATTCCCGTCAATGGAAAGTTCAAGGGTAGCGTGGACCACTTCCTGTATCGTGTCCTCCACCGGTTGCAAACGAAATGTATGAGAGCTGTGCTCCACGGGAATGGAATATTTGTATTTGGTTACATGGGCAATATCATAAAACCTGTAACTTAAAGGAACCCCCTCAATATCATGGGTGAGTGACTTGATATTGATGATATTGGAAAAACTCTGAGCACCCACTTCCTCTTCACCAGCAACACCTTGCGGGCTTGTTTGTGATTGTTCTTCCTGCTGGGGAACAAACACACCCGATTCCATTTTGGCTTCTGCTGGATTCGACCCTGAAATTGCTGAAGAGAGGTACGGCGGCGGGATTTTGGGTTTGCCAGGGAAGCTGTCAAAATAAACGGCGCCTCTGCGAACAATCAGAAGACGTCCCCGCTCAATAGGGTTAAAACCGGCAAGCTGGTTAAACGGAAAAGACGTGACCATAAAAACCGTACGCAGAGAGTCCCGCGGGTCTTCCAGGTCCAGGCAAATCATATCTGACTCAAACACCGGCGGCTTTTCGGAAGGCAACACCCTGTGGCAATAAAGATTCGTTTCCGTATTTTTCCCATGATAAACGGCCATGCTTCTGCCGTCACTCATGATGATGTCGGCGCTCCCCAACTCATCCAACTGTCTTAGCCAGGATAAAAGCGTGGCACATTCAACATCTGTCAGGGCTTTTGCGCCAGCTTCCGTAAATTTGCTCAGCAAAAAACAAAAGGCCAGTTCGGAATCGGTTTTTCCAACAGGTTCCAGACTGCCTGACGGATCAGGATATAATTCCCGCAGACCGGCTGAATCCAATTGCCCATTATGCATAAATAACCAGTCATAGCCGCCAAAACTTCGCTTGATGGGTTGGCTTTCGTTTTGGGTGTACGTCCTTCCCATTCCCTTGATTTTGCACATGAACATCGTGGAACGAAAACTGGTCCCATCCTTAAGGATATCCAGAAGCGTTTGTGTATCCTTGGCCATTCCATCCTTGACTATGGAGGCCCCATAGTCATCATTGGGATACCAGGCAAATCCCCACCCTGATGATTTTAAAGCTTTGGTATTTTCGTCCGTTGGGAAAATAATCGAAGGGGACCCCATACAATCAAAATTCAGTGCTAAAATTTCTCCGAACATAGTTCTCTATATCGCCTATCAAATTTTTTGATATATAATCTCTCTATCTACTATACCTGATATTATTTTTAGGCAACAAAAAAATCCCAATTCCATCCAAATCATTATAATAGGAAAAATAATGACCGTAACGGTTTCCCTGCATCACTTGACGAAATATACCTACAATGAATTTATAAATCTGGGGCCGCAGATTATCCGTCTTCGCCCGGCCCCGCATGCCCGCTCCAACATCCCTTCTTATTCCCTCAAGATCCTTCCTGAAGACCATTTCATAAACTGGCAACAGGACCCTTTCGGAAACCATTTGGCCCGACTGGTTTTCACAAAAAAAACCAGAATCTTTCAAGTAGAAGTGAATTTAATAAGTGAAATTCGAGTTTTTAATCCCTTTGATTTTTTTCTTGAAGAAAGCGCCACCGAATCTCCCTTTACATATGAGCCCTGGCTTGCGGAGGAACTGATTCCCTACCTGGAAATTAAAGAAAAGGGTCCACTTCTGCATGAATTTTTAAAGACATTGCCCAACGAGAAACAAGCCACAAACCTTTATCTCGTTGGAATCAACCAACACGTAAATCAGGCGCTCAATTATATCATCCGCCTGGAACCCGGCGTGCAGACCTGCGAAGAAACCCTTAAGTTGAAAAGAGGGTCCTGCCGGGACATGGCCTGGTTGCTTTGTCAGGTTCTACGGCACCAGGGTTTGGCGACACGGTTTGCATCCGGGTATCTTATCCAGCTTAAAGCGGATCAAAAATCCCTGGATGGGCCTTCGGGAGTTGAAGAGGATTGCGTCGATTTGCATGCATGGACCGAAGTGTATCTCCCGGGAGCGGGATGGATAGGTCTCGATCCTACCTCCGGTTTGTTTACTGGAGAAGGGCACATCCCTCTGTGTTGCACCCCCAGTCCCTCCAGTGCCGCTCCGATTTCCGGGGGTGTGGAACCTTGCGAATCGACATTGCATCATGAAATGATGGTTAAGCGCATTCATGAAGACCGTCGGGTTTCCAAACCTTTCAGCGATCGGGAATGGGCTGAAATCGATCTCCTTGGTGAAAAGGTGGACCAGGACCTGAAGCAAAAGGGATTCAAGTTGACCATGGGCGGAGAGCCCACATTTGTCTCGGTAGACGACAAGGAAAGTGAAGAATGGAAAACCGCCGCCTTTGGTCCTACCAAAAGAGACATGGGAAACCAATTACTTTTGCGCCTCAAAAAACGTTTCTCCTCTGGTGCCCTTCTGCATTACGCGCAGGGCAAGTGGTATCCGGGAGAACTCCTCCCGCGTTGGTCCCTCGGTTGTTACTGGAGGAAGGATGGCGAGCCTGTTTGGAAGAATGAAACACTGCTGTCAGACATAGAGAAGAATCACGGACATAATCTCGATACAGCCAAAAACTTTTTCCATGAATTATCCAAAGTTTTGGGAATTTCCACCCGGTTCATCATGCCTGCACATGAAGATGCGCCTTATTACCTTTGGCAGGAACAAAAACTGCCTCAGGAGGGAGAGATTTTAGAGGCGGACCTTTTTGAAAAAACCGAGCGAAAGCGATTGCAAAAATTGCTGGAAACCAACCTTAATGATCCTGTCGGCTTCGTTTTGCCGATTCATTATTCTCTGGTGGAAAACCGTTGGATCAGCAACCGATGGGAATTTCGCACCGAGCGCCTGGTTCTGATTCCGGGTGACTCTCCCGTGGGTCTTCGGCTCCCCCTAAACCGTTTGCCGAAGCATCCGAAAGAAACCCGCGAACTGTTGAGTGAGCCCAGCCATTTCGAGGAATCAGACGATCTGCCCACCTGGGAAACCCTGCGGGAGTCTGTCCAGAAAAACATGCAGGCGAAACCGGACCATCCGGGACATCCCACATCGGGATTGATCCGCTCTGCGATGTGTATGGAAGTTCGGAACGGCACAATGCATATATTTTTACCCCCACTTTATTATCTGGAGCACTTTCTCGATTTGACGGCATCCATAGAAACTGTTGCAGAAAGGTTAAAAACTCCCGTGGTGCTTGAGGGCTATGATCCCCCAACGGATGAGCGGATTCAGCATTTCAAGATAACCCCCGATCCGGGAGTACTGGAGGTGAACATCCATCCGGCGGAATCTTGGCGGGAGTTGGTTGAAATACATCAAACTCTTTTCGAGGAAGCGCGCCAAACCCGTCTTTCTTCCGACAAATTTCTATTAGATGGTCGGAGGATTGGTACAGGCGGCGGCAATCATTTTGTCATTGGAGGACCCAAACCGTCCGACAGCCCATTTTTGCAACGACCGGACCTTTTGCGAAGTCTGGTGTCTTTCTGGCTAAACCATCCTTCGCTGTCTTACCTGTTTTCATCCATATATATCGGCCCGACCAGCCAATCTCCCCGCATTGACGAAGCTCGAATGGATTCCCTGTACGCTCTTGAGATCGCCTTTCAGAATATTCCGGAAAAAGACAAGGTTTCACCCTGGTTGGTGGATCGTTTGTTTCGAAATGTCCTGGTCGATATGACCGGAAACACTCATCGGACTGAAATCTGCATTGACAAATTATACAATCCGGAAGGCGAACGAGGCAGGTTGGGCCTAGTGGAAATGCGTGGGTTTGAAATGACACCTCATTCTAAAATGAATTTATTGCAGGCCTTGTTGATTCGGGCCTGTGTTGCCCGGTTTGGACAAAATCCGTATAAAGCCAGTCTGGCTCGCTGGGGAACACAGCTTCACGACCGTTTCATGCTCCCGCATTTTATCTGGGAAGACTTCAAAGAGGTGATTCGGGAATTGCAGGCAGGGGGGTATCCGTTTGAACTTGATTGGTTTCGTCCCTCCCTGGAATTCAGGTTTCCAGAGTACGGTTCGGCTCAGATTGGACAGATTCATATGGAACTGCGAATGGCCCTCGAACCCTGGACCGTGTTGGGGGAAGAGATGTACCAGGGAACGGTGAGCCGTTCGGTGGATACTTCCGTCGAACGACTGCAAGTCCGGGTGGAAGGACTCAAGGAAACCCACCATGTCGTCACCTGTAATGGTCGGCGGATTCCCATGAAACCGACCTCGGAAAGCGGTGTGTATGTGGGCGGAGTGCGTTTCAAAGCCTGGTCACCTCCATCCAGCCTGCTCCCGACAGTACCGGTGCATACACCGCTGATATTCGATGTTCTGGACGCACGTTATGAACGCTCCCTGGGCGGATGTACTTACCATGTCAGTCATCCCGGAGGAAGAAGTTACGAAACGTTTCCTGTCAACGAAAACGAGGCGGAAGGCAGACGTTTATCGCGCTTTCAACCGATGGGTCATTACAAGGAAACCATGAAGGTTCCCCCAATTGAAGAAAACCCCGATTTCCCATACACGCTGGATTTGTGTCGAAACCATTAAGTATAAGATTCCTTATGCTCATACGGGGCATATTGAATTGCACGGAAATCACGACCCTTTACCATTCTAAGGCAAACAACCAGGGCGACCTGCTTCTCATGCGCGGCGCATGAGCGAAGCGAGTCCAGCCACACGGTTATAATAAATCGAGCATTGCCTTCCCCCGGCCGGTAGAACAAAACATAAGTTCATACTCAATCGGCCGGTGCCTCCTGCAGGCGTTGCCTGCGCGGAGTTTTCTGCAGGCGTCCCCTGCCTAGTAGAAGTCGGGTTTGTAGTTTTCTTCTTTGGTCAGTGTAATGTAAAGCTTGTGAAACTCCTCGGTCGTCAGACTTTCATCCATCAACTTTTCCAGCTCCTCAGGAGAAACAGGAATCTGCGACTTTTCATCCCAGGCCGAAGTAGCGATCGCCGCATAGTTTGGCGGATTCAAGGCCTGCAGAACCAACGATTCGATCTTGTCGTTATATTTGATTGCCATTTTCATGACCAATCGGGCATCCTCAGCGCTGAGTCCACTGCCAATGGCGACATTGGTCGGCGGATGACCCCCTTTAGGTTTCCAGTATTGGATCGTGTGCCGCAGGACCTTGAGGTTCTGCGATTTCAGGAATTTTCGAATTTCGCGGTTTTGTTTCTTCTGTTTGTGGGCAAGCCAGATCTCAATAGTACAAATGGTGGTGGGCCGTTCTCCGCAGGGAGATGATTTTTTGTCGGCTTCCGCAAAAACCGTGTTTAGCGGGGCGAAAGCAAACCAAAGAGCAGTCAACAACAAAATAGTTTTTTTCATACAATACCTTTTTAAAAGAAACCTTGAACATTGGGGTTAAGAATCTATTTTAACGTTCCCACCTATCATGTCAAGATAAGCCATCCTTCTACCACCAGACTCAGGGTTTAATAAACCCGAGTTATGGATAAGAGAACCCTCTCTCCCCTGGCGGGAGAGGGTGGGGGTGAGGGTGAATTTTGACTACTCCTTATTCAGGATTTATTTTTAACCCTCAATAGTTATCTTCAAGGCTACTCCAGGGCATTGGTCTGATAAACTTCGCGAAGATATTTCAACAAAGTTTTTTGTTTAAGCAACGCCCGTTTTTGATTTGGTGGATATCTTGAGAGATCAATTTTAACTCTTTTAATATTTTGTCAAAATAGGCAGAGTCCGATGACTGCGCAAAAACATCGGTGGGTTTAATCCAGGGATTGATTCCAATCAAAAATAGGGAAATCGCTATTATCGTTAAAAGGCTTTTGGTGTAAATATCCATAACGCTGTCTCCTGCGGTTCGATAGTAAAAATTTTCAGAAAGGAAAAACCTGGGGCCTGCATTTATTCCGGAAAGCCCCGGAGCCTTCACCTACCCCCAACAAATTGCCCTGAAGGTTGGTAAAAAACTTTATAATACGTCTTCAAAAGATAACATTCCAGTATACAAAATAGTAGCAGGTTGCTCTCAGTCATTGGTTTGTATTGAGGATCACCCGATCGTAATATCTGTTGCAGGTTGTTCAGTGGGGTTAGGAGGAAATGTGTCTTGTTTCTAAAAACTCAAAATAAATCACAGCATTTAGCTTCCTTCAAAAACTCATCATTAAACTTAAATTCAAAATTCTTAAAATTTTCCCCTTATTCTCTTTTAAAATAAGAGGGCTGGATGCGCGTATACGGGCGACACTAGTGATATGGATCTCAAAACTATGGCACTTTAAAGGCCAAATTCCGAGACTAGGAAGACCGTCAGTTCGATATAGTGAGTGGTAAGGATTTCAGTGGTAAGGATTTCAAAGACGTCAAAGCCGACGTGGTAATAGGGGAGATGGAAGTCTATTTCGAAGCCAGCACCTGCATCGGGAGTGCTGGACAACTAATCAGCGGCGAAACCCTGCAAGGTATGTCTGCGCCATCGCTGAGGGGGTGGTTCAAGGCCTCAAAGGCGGAATGACCTGCGGCGCGGGGATGTTTGGGCAGTAACAGCCTCAAATGAGGTTAAAAATAAGATTAAAAAACCGGAAGCTTAAAGATTCAGATGAATTTGGGGGACCCGGGCGGGGTGCCGCCCGGGTTTAATTGCTTTAAACTTTACAGAATAGAGTCGATCACTTCCAAAAAAACCTTCCCTTTTTCATTAACAACCTTGAAATGGTTTTCTGCTCCACATCCTATGCAGGTATAAGTGCCAAAGGTTGAGAATGGGATTCTAAAACCAGTGTGAATCTTTTTGCAGTTGGGACAGGTTGATTTTGCACTAAAATTGAAAAAGGTCATAAAGCTTTTACTCCTTTTTTGATTGGCTGAGAGCGAAAGCTGTGGTACGATCGTAAAGCCTTACCGTTAGCTTGCTCAAAGCTAATGTTAAAAAAATGAAACCCCGGTTCCTTATAACCGGGGTTTCCTGTATTTGTCGGCAAAAAAACTCGAAATGCCAATGCTCAACCTACCCTATAAATAATTTGTGGGATTGTCAACATCCCAAAACTCCATTTATATTGTGGCAAATATTAACAAAACCTTTTTTTGCAAAGCTCTAGTAAAATAAGGTAGTTCCCAACTTTGAGTTTTTGTCAAGACCCGAAAACCAGAAATATTTTTTTACGCAGGGACTGCCCAATCTTCCGGGTCGAACTCTATCCTTCTCTCTTTGCTTGGCATTTTTTCAATAGTGGTCGATATAACCGACCGAATGAAAGGATGCTTGACAAACTTTTTCCCTTTTTTCTCAAGGAAAAAACGCCTTAAATGTTTATCTCGTTCCAGGTTTAATGGTTTGTCGCTTGTCTCATATCTTGAAACGGTCACTCTTTTTATTCCCAGGGCATTTGCCATTTGTTCTTCGGTGTAGCCTAGCAATTTCCGGAAAAATCGAGCTTCTTTCGCAATCAAAGCATCGGGTTTCAACATCAAGGCAAAGCTGATCAGAATATGTAATTCTTCAGTGTTTTTGATCTCAATTTCGTATTCGCCGCACTTCTTGCACTTGTTTATTGGAATGTTCTTTAAATATATATTATCGAGCCCCGATTCCCTGTAGTGGTGTGTACCTTTTGTTTTTTTTAGTTCCCCCCCACATTCATAACACCTCATGTTGCTTGACCTCCATTACCAAACATTCAAACTATGTATCCTTTCTAAACGTTGTAACAATCCTTATGGAATTTGATTTTACGTCAAGTATTTGAAACGCCGCTATAATCCCTAAACACTTGGATTCCATCCGGTAAATATTATTTCCTGTTTGGATGTGAGGTTCCGGCGGGTCATAAACGGCCCCGTTCATTGCCAAATTCGAAAGATCGACAGCATCAATACCATCTTCCTCCATTTCCTTCAGCGCGTGGTTGGTATAACTTACAATGCCGGAAATAAAGGCGTCGTGAAATATGTGCCCTGCCTGATCTTTAGGAATTGTCCGTTTTCTATTTGGCATAATTTTGTATCAAATTGATACATTCCATGTTATAAAAGGTGGGTGAGATTGTCAATCAGATTTTTGATCCGAAAACAAACAGGAGATAATTTATGACCCGGGAAATTGACTTTAAAGCGGTTATAAGAACCCACCCATGTGAGTTGAAATGGTCCATTCAAGAAATTGGAAGCGGCCGAGAAACAATATTTGGCCAGTCAGGGGTTGATCGCCTAAACGCAATCAGAACTTTGGCCAAAACCCGTGGAGCGCAAGTCTTATTGAACTCCACCGATCCTTCAAATGCAAGCAGGGTAATTTCTTATAAAGTGGTTTTAGATTAATCTGTCCCCTCCAGCCGATCGGAAGCCACATATGTTAGGTCCATATCCAGCGTACCCCGGGGCCGATGTTATGGCTTAGGATGTTTCGCCAAAGCTCAAAGTTTCAGGTGAGTTGGAAGACCACTTTTTTTGTATAATTCTTCGTTGGCGAATATCGACAAAACATGAATTTGGAAAGCTCTAATAAATAAAGGCAGTTCCCAATTTGGCGGTTTTGTCAAGGCCCCAAAAAAGAATTATTTTTTTCTAAAACTGAACAAAAACTCCACCAAGAAGCTCAATATTAACTCATTATTTTGTGAGTTTAATTCATTCTAAGCGCTCTTCCTTTTCTTCCCCTCAACTCCCATACTCATTCAATTTATTTCTAAGCGTACGGATGCTGATGCCGAGGCGTTCGGCGGCTTTGGTTTTGTTGCCCTGGAACTCCTCCAGGGTTTGCAGGATGAGCTCTTTTTCCATTTCGGATATGGTGCCGCGGAAGGGGGTGGCGTTTGGGGTGGTGCCGGATTCTGTGGTGGGAGGTGAGTCATCCATGAGTAAATCGGAGGGTTCCAGTGTGTCGCTCTGGCAGATGAGGACGGCGCGTTCCATCACGTTTTCCAGTTCGCGGACGTTGCCGCGCCAAGTGTAGTTTTTTAAAAAAGACAGGGTGCTGTCGGAAATTCCAGCGACGTTTTTTTTCTCGCGCTTGCTGTGGCGCTTTAGAAAATAGTCGCATAGGAAAGGGATGTCTTCTTTTCGGTCGCGTAAGGGGGGCAAGGCCAAGGGGATGACGTTCAGGCGGTAGTACAGATCTTCGCGGAACTTTTTTTCCTGCACCAGTTGTTTCACGTCGCAGTTGGTGGTGGCGATGATGCGTACGTCGACGGGGATCGGTTCGCGTCCGCCTACCTTGTCGATTTCATGTTCCTGCAAGACGCGGAGCAGTTTGGCTTGCAGGGGCAGAGTCATCTCTGTGACTTCATCTAATAGCAGGGTGCCCTTATGGGCTAACTCGAATTTACCGTCCTTGCGCGTGGTGGCTCCGGTGAACGCGCCTTTTTCGTGTCCGAACATCTCCGTTTCCAGCAGGCCTTCGGGTAAAGCGGCGCAGTTGACGGCCAGAAAGGGCCGTTCGGCGCGCGGGCTGTTCTGGTGGATGAAGCGCGCGAACATTTCTTTCCCGGTTCCGGTCTCTCCCGAGATCAGTACGGTCGATTTGCTGTAGGCAATTTTTTCGACAAAGGCCAACAGTTTGCGCATCTCTTTATTCTGCGTTACGATTTCGCGGTCTTCGCGTCGGACTCCCTCCACTTCCTGCGCGGGTTTGTTAGCCGTTGGAGGCGGATCTTTGGCGTCCTGCAAGGCGCGGTTGACTGCGGATTCAAGGATTTCTGCCGAAAAGGGTTTGAGCAGATAATCGAAAGCGCCGGCCTTCATGGTTTCCACGGCATTGTCGATGTCTCCATAAGCGGTCATCATGAGGACCGATGTCGGATGCTCCTGCTGTTTGATGTTTTTCAGCAGGTCCAGCCCGTTCATTCCCGGCATGCGCACGTCGCTGATCACCAAGTCGAAGCGCTGGTCCTGCAGGATGTCCCAGGCCTGCCGACCGTCCTCGGCCGTCGTGAGGTCGTAGCCGCCACGTTTGAGTGCGGCGTTCAGGGCAACGCGCATTTCGTTTTCGTCGTCGACGATGAGGATTCGTTTTTCAGCGGGATTCTTCATCGAGGACCTCGTTCCAGCACGGAATTTTTACAGTAAAGCGGGTGCCTTTGCCCGGTTGGCTGTCGACATCGATCATGCCTTGATGCGCCTTGATGATGTTGTGCGCGATGGCCAGGCCCAGTCCGGTGCCCTTGTCTTTGGTGGTGTAAAAGGGATGAAAAATCTTGCGCAGTTTTTCCGGGTGCATGCCCTCGCCGGTATCGGAGACGGTGGCGGCAATGTAATGTCGCGGCTCTTTTTCCGCGTTGGAAAAGTCGGGGTCCTGCACCGCCCTCTTCGTAGACAGGTTCAATTCGCCACCATTCGGCATGGCTTGAATGCCGTTCCTTATCAGGTTCAGAAAAACCTGTTTGAGCAAGTCATGATCGCCAATGCCGATCATGGGACCCGCTTCGAAATTGGATTGAATCCGTATTTCTTCCGGGATGACGAGATTGGCTGAAAATTCCAGCAGTTCTTCCATCAGCGCATTCAGGTCGCATTTTTGCCGCGACGGTTGCGGCGACTTGGCAAACATCAGCAAGCTCGAAATGATGCGGTCCATATTGCTGACGCTACTGCAGATGTTTTCCACCAGAGGCAGTTTGTCTTCGTCTTCCTGCAAATCTTTTTTGAGCAGGGAGCCGCACAGTTCGATACTGCCCAAAGGATTCCGGATCTCGTGTGCGATCCCGGCCGCCATTTCGCCCATAGCCACGAGGCGCTGATTCCGGGCGGCTTCTTCTTCGAGGCGTTTCACCTGCGTGAGGTCTTGCAGGACCAGCACCGTCCCGATGCGCGCGCCACTTTGTTCCATGACCGGTGACGCCGAAATGCGGAAGTTGAAAGTTTCGCCGGACGGCCTCAGCCATTCCCGGTCGACGGTAAACGGTCCTGCCTCTTCGCTTTGAATCTCCTGGATCAGGTGTTCGAACACATCCGTATCGAACAAACTGCCGAGATAGCGCCCCGGCGCAGAGGACATCGAATGCCCTGTCAAATGTTCCGCGGCGGGATTGTAAGTGGTCACCTGAAACTCCTGGTCGACCACGATGACTCCCGAGGTCAGGCTTTCCAGAATATTATTCAGGTAATTTTTGACCTTTTCCTTTTCTTGCAGGTTGTGTTCCAGTTCCTTATTCTTGTTGGCGAGTTCCAGGTTGAGTTCCTGAACGCGCTTCTCCAGTTTGTCGTAGGAATTCTGAAGCTGTTGCGTGACCTCGTTGAAAGAGGCAAATGCCCGATTGAGCATTTCCAGGTCACTGCGGCGTTGTTCGTCGTTGCTGGTTTCAGTCATAGGCCACGGAGTTAAAAAGAGAGAACTGAATTCCATTATAGTGAATTAAAGGAGTTCTTTGAATTCTTTTTCCCAGGCCAGCACCTTTTGGCGCGTTTTGGCGACCTGTTTCAAAACATCGTCTGCCGATTCCGACTGGATCAATTCGTTCAGTTCCGAATCCGCCATCTCCTTGAGGTTCAGTTTTTCAGAACTGTCGGCAAGGAGGAAACGGTTCCAGTCATTGATCCAGTGTTCCGGAAACATGTCCCTGGAAAGTTTGAGGATGCGCGACGCCTGTTTGAACTTGCGCGTGTTGTAGAGCGCGAATCCCAGATTGTAATAAGCCTTGGGAATATAGTCCGGCACCCGACGGACCGACCGGTCGTGTCCCTTGATGGCCTGGCGATATGCCTTGACTGCATTGGTCAACTGGTTCAGCGAACGGTACGTTTCACCAAGATGAAATGAAACCTCTGCTTTGTTTCCCATTCGCCTGTCCAGCATTTGCCGATAAATCTTTAGCGCCTGTTTGGGCTTTTCCTGTCCACGTAACGCCGCGCCCAATAGCATTTTGGCCGAGGGCAGTAACTTGCTTCGGGAATGGCGGTTGATGAATGTTTTCGCCACCAGCGCCGCCTCCTTAAAATTTTTGCGGTCGAGGTGCAGGTTGCCCAGATTCAAAAATATGCGATCGGTGAAGAGTCCCTGTGTGTCTAGTTTTTTAGCTTTTTCATAAAATAGCGCCGCCTGCTGGTGCATGGAGATGGCCTGAAACGCTTCCCCGATCTGCAAAATCGTCTTCGGGTTTTGCAGTTCTTCCAGCGACAGGCTTTGGTAATCGGTGAAGGCGTACAAAATAGGCAAGTAACCTTTTTGTTTGGAATAACGGTCCACCATAAAGATAAGCGCCTGCCGAATGAACTTGCGTGCCTCAATATGAAACTTGGAGTCGCGGTCGAGCGGCAACAGTTGTTTGAATTTTTTGATGGCCTCCAGATACCTCTGCTCCTGTAACAGGGCCATGCCGTGACTCAAGGTCGCTTCCGCGAGAATGATTTGCGTGGATGCGTTTTGGGAAATCCTGTTATAGGTTTCGAAGGGCTTGTAATACGGCGTCACGTCGAAAATGACATCACGCAGGGGCAGAGCCGGATTGCGCAGTCCAATATCCGCCAGCCGGATCGTGGCGTATTGCGCCGGGGCGGAATCCGGATTTCTTTTTGAAGATTGATCGAACACCGCCAGACTGGAAGCGAAGTTTTTCTCGATTAAAAACGAGTCGCCGATCCGGTTGAGTGCCCAATGCGCCTCGGGCGTTTCCGGATCCAGGTTGAAATAGTCGAAATAATGTTTGCGCGCCCGCTTAAACCTTTGTTGGCGAAAATAAATTTCCGCCATATAAAAGTGGGTGATCGGCGTGTTGTTTACCGCATCGGGCCAGCGTTTGTTGGCTTCCTCAAAAATCGTTAGCGCCTTGCGGAAACGGTTTTCCAGGTAGAACTGATTGGCGATTTCAAACACCCGTTTCTGCGCATCTAAATCTCTGGGGAATTTTTTGAGATACCTCTGGTAAGCGTCGTACGCTTCCATCAAACGGTTTTGCTCAAACAACATGGAAGCCAGACCCAGGTCGCGGCTTTTTTTGTAGATGCTTCGGGGATTTCTGATTTCTTTTTCGTAAAGCGTTCGCGCTTCCAGAACGTAGCCCAGTTCCTTATAAATCTCCGCCATCTTTATGAGAGCATGATCCTTGAACTTCGATTTCGGATATTTTCGAATCGCAAACTGGTATGCTTTTAAGGTATCTTCATATAGAGGATGGGGATCTTTGAAAACAATTTGAAACTCCGTTTCCGCCATCAGGTAAGCAATATTTTCGAGGTAAGGACTTTTGGGATAGTCCTTTCTGAATTTCATAAACAGTTTTTTGGCCTCCGGGTATTTCTTTGCCTGAAAAGTTTTCAAGGCCGTAATGTAATCGTCCCATCCATAGCGAATCTTGTTTTGCAGGTCTTCGCGAAGGAGGTTATCCCGTTTTTTCCGCGATAATCCTGAAGAGTCTTTTTCAGGTTGAGAAGATTCCTTATCCGCAGAAGGAGAGGTTGAAGAATCCGAAGCCGGAGTTTCTTCCGCTTTTTCTCTTGGAGAAATGCGGGTATTCAAAGGAGCCGAAGCAGAGCCTTTGATGTCCAGAACAATGCGATGCGGAGATGCCTGTTGAAAATGAAAAAAGCGAGTGTTTTTATATTTCAGGTAAAAGGTGATTTCCGTAAAATCGTTTAACTGGAACACTTCAATTTTTTCCAGGTTTTTGTCTTTGAAGATTCGCGGATGCACCCGTGGCCCCAATTTGGAATCCTCCACATAAAGAAAGATTCTTTTGCCTTCGAAGTCAGGGCGAACCCGATAAGCCCCTTCACGGTCAAGGTGGATCAGAATACGAGTGGATTCCGGATGCGGTCCGATTATCAGGCTTTCCACCAAAACCGGTTCCCCAGGATCGGGACTCGCCGTTTGTCCCCAAGTGTCTGTAGCAAAAAAAACGATTGCTGTCAGGAAAGGGCAAAGGATTCGAATTGATTTTCCAGAGAAAAACATGGTTTCCTGTTCAAAATTATCATTTAAGTCAAATGATACAAGAAATGTACCACTTTAAAATTCTTGCAAAGTGAAAAAAGCCAGGATATTGATTAAATTAATGTTTTTATTGAGAAACCTTGGTTATAATTCTAAAGAAAAAATGTTCAGTGGTGGTATTTTTTTTGCATGTTTAAAGAAATATCCAGGAATTGTCATTTAATTGACATAATAAAAAAGTTGGAACCCTTCAGGAACTTGAAAGCAAGCTGATGGAAACGGTAAAGCGCGAAAAACTGAAACAAAGTGAAATGTATCTCATCAATGGATTGCATAAAAAGCAAAACCAGATGTTGGGAAACTCACTTCTGCAACTGGACCAGCTTCTTTACTTGCAAAAAAGCATCAGCCTACTGGACTTTGAAGAAATCAAAAAAGTAATTGTTGCGAAATTGCCTTACATTCTTGACGTTCGTTATTTCACTTTATTTTTATACGACAAAGGTAAAAGGCGTTTGAATTTGACTTGCCATAATCATCCCAACCTGGAGTCCGGATTGAGTATTTATCTGGACGAGTCGGGACCCATGAAAGATGCCCTGGAAGAGGGTCGTTACATTCTGGAAACGAATTTTTCCACCTCCAAATATTTTAACGGTAAGAAGAATCCTTTATTCAATAACCAGTTTTTTGTCTGCGCACCTTTAATGATTGAAAACGAGATCGTCGGCGTTTTGAATCTGAATGACAATGAGAAAGGTGTATTCAATGTTGGAGATCTTGATTATGTTTTGACTGTTACCGAGCTCCTTTCCCTGTCCATCAGTAACGCGTTATTATTTGAACGGGTGGAGACCTTGTCCTTAACCGATGGATTGACCAATTTGAACAACCATCAACATATGCAATCGGTCTTGAAAAACGAATGCGTTCGTAGCCAAAGATACAAATCCCCCTTGTCAGTGGTAATGCTGGATGTGGATCATTTTAAAAATGTTAATGATTCTTTTGGTCACGCCAAAGGTGATGAAGTCCTGATTGATGTGGCTCAAATTTTGAAAGAAGTATGCCGGTCCAACGATATAGCCGCGCGTTATGGCGGTGAAGAATTTGTTTTGATTCTGCCTGAGACTGGGAAGGAAGGGGCTTTTCAAATTGCTGAACGTATTCGCATGCGAGTGGCTTCCCACCCCTTCGTGCATGAAGGCCGTCCTTTTAACGTAACGATCAGTTGTGGGGTGACGGAATATGATGAGATCACGATGAATCCGGCAAAGTTGCTTGATCTGGCGGACCAGGCTTTGTATGAAGCCAAACAAAGCGGGCGCAATCGTACCGTTTGCGGGGACACCCGGGCATGAACAGGGACTGGATCGAAACCCTCGATAGTCTCCCCTCCATACCGACTCAAATGGCCGGCGTCCTGGAAGAGGTCGGCAAAACTTCGGCGATGGATTACAACATCGTCAAAATGATTCAATACGATCCGGCAATCGCCTGCCGGGTTTTGAAACTGGCCAATGCCCCGTTATACGGATACCCTTCGCGGATCGCCTCCTTGCAACAAGCATCCGGATTATTAGGCCCCGGGGCCATAAAGAATATGATCCTGACCACTCCGGTTCTGGAACGATTCAACCGGGAGGGATACCTGGAATCGGAAATCGATTTTAACAAGTTGTGGCTTCACAGTTCCATCGTTGCCATACTTTCAAAAAACCTTTCTTCCCATTTCTCCAATCTGGAAGCAGATGTGGCCTTCACCAACGGACTGATCCATGATATTGGCAAAATTGCCCTGGCGGTTGTACAGCCAATGGTAATGAAGGAAACGGTTCAGTGTGCGCAGACTAAAGGGTGGCGCCTGAAGGAAGCCGAAGAAAATATGTTGGGCATATCCCATTCTAAAATCGGAGCTCTGCTGGGAGCGAAATGGGGTTTCCCGAACCTGCTCATCGAAGTTCTGGAGCAAGGCTTTATAGCGGAACAGGGGGAAGTATCTGATAGTTTAACCGCAGTCATACATTTAGCACGGTATCTGGCGTTCAAATGGGGCTTCGGTGACGGACTGGAACCAGAGAACCCGGTATGCGCACTAAAAGTTTTTTCATTTTTGGATATAGCCGACGCCGATATCAACCAGTGGGAACCCGAATTGACCGCGGTGATTGAATCGGTTTTACAAACGCTGGACGCAGATGATTGAGCTTGGCCATCAGTTGGTGGAACCATTTTACCCAAGCCACGAATAGGAGTATTTCCACTCATACCATTGGACACAATAGGAAACCATTTTAGGTTGGGTGAATGTTTGGTCTGCAGAAAAATGCATACTCTACTTAAGATGGTCACCCCGGATAAGGTTGAGGAAAAAGGAGGTTGTTATTTGATGGCAATTGTTTATAATTGATCAAAAGTCATGTATGTTCCCTTACTTCTATGGCTAAGGGGTATTGGCTTATTGTCCATAATCTCCTATTGCCAGGCCTCAGTTTTATTAAAACACCAAGCCATTTTCTGGTGTAACCGACCTTAACCCCTAAAGCTTTCTTATTTAATCCATGAATTTGATACCAACTATCCTTTGCGGGGGTTCGGGTTCCCGTTTATGGCCGGAATCCAGAGAAATGCACCCCAAACCCTTTATTCGATTCGGGGATGGCGAAAGCTTACTACAGAAAGCCATTTTGCGTGGGGCTACCTTACCCCATGTCAAAAATCTGATGATCGGGACCAATCGCGAATTACTTTTCAAAATTGAAGATGAGATCAAGGATCTTGATCAGATTCAACAATCCATCACGTTTATTCTTGAGCCTTGCGGTCGGAATACAGCGGCAGCAATTGCTTCTGCTTCCCTTCAAACAATGCAAACTTATGGTAAAGAAGCTGTATTGCTGGTATTGCCTGCCGATCATATTATTAAAGACCAGGTGTCCTTTGCCGAAGCCGTGAAGACTGCCGCTGAACTTGCTGAAAAGGGCAATCTTGTTACCTTTGGCATCAAACCCGATTCTCCGGAAATAGGCTATGGGTACATCGAGGGGGAAACTGACGCCTCGCTTTGCACATCATCGGGGATAGGATTGCGGGTCACCCGATTTGTTGAAAAACCTACTTTGGCCAAAGCGCAGGAATATTTGGAATCTGGCAGATTCTTTTGGAACTCGGGAATGTTTTGTTTTACCGCAGGAACCATGCTCGAACAAATGGAACAACATTGCCCGGAAATCGTAACCACCTCAAGAGAATGCCTGGAACGATCCGCTCATTCGCAAGCCAGAGGTTTCACCAAAATCGAATTGGATGATGATAGTTTCAATTGTGTTCCTGAAGATTCCATCGATTTTGCGGTGATGGAGAAATCGGATAATATGGTAGTCGTTCCCTGCGAAATCGGTTGGAGCGATATCGGTTCCTGGAGCGAGTTTGGTGATTTGACCCTTCCTGATACCAATAGCAACCGGATAGAAGGGGAGGCGATTGTTAAAAACAGTAAAAATTGTTATGTCAAGAGCAATGGCAATGTTGTGGCGGCAGTGGGCGTGGAAAATCTGATTATCGTTGACACTGCGGATGCTTTGCTGGTTGCGGATAAAGGTTCTTCCCAGGAGGTGAAAAAGGTATTTGAGGATCTTAAAAGGAAAGGTCATGATGCTTACAAGTTCCACCGTACGATTTCCCGTCCGTGGGGTACGTATACGGTTCTGGATGAAGGTAAACTCTTTAAGGTTAAACGAATCGAAGTTAAACCTGGAGCCATGCTCAGTTTACAAAAACACCATCACCGTTGCGAACACTGGGTGATTGTCCAGGGCACTGCTAAGGTTATCAACGGTGACCGTGAGTTGATTCTCAAACGGAACGAATCGACCTACATCCAAACTGAAGACCAGCACCGTCTCGAAAATATTGGGAAAGATCTTTTGGTGCTGGTGGAAGTGCAAGTCGGCA
This sequence comes from Nitrospina sp., assembly GCA_024648695.1. Lineage (GTDB taxonomy): Bacteria > Nitrospinota > Nitrospinia > Nitrospinales > JACRGP01 > JACAVV01. The sequence continues at coordinate 221 of JACAVV010000005.1, read as the reverse complement.
ATTATTTGGGGGAAGACGATATTGTCAGATTGCAGGATGTTTATGGGAGAGTTTCATGAACTGATCCGCCTGTAAATGTTCATGAGGTTTCTAAAAGGTACAAGACTAGTTAAGAGGTCGTTTTTTGATGATTTTTAGTAGCAATTTATAGAGATCTTGATCTCTATGATTAAACCTAAACTCACACTCTTTAAGATGCAAATAAAAAGTGGATTTGGAAA